>NZ_JAAN01000024.1 GCF_000559025.1 Luteimonas huabeiensis HB2
TGCGGCGTGCCCCCATCCGCCTTCGGCACCTTCCCCCGCTTGCGGGGGAAGGGAAAGAGAGCATGGCCCCCGCTTGCGGGGGAAGGAAAAACAAGATGCGCCCCCGCTTGCGGGGGAAGGGAAAAACAGAATGCTCCCCGCTCGTCAGCGGAAGCCGCGGACGTAGCGCAGCGAGAGCATGCGGTCTTCCCCGCGCGGGCCGAAGCGCTGGTCGTAGCCGAAGCTCACGGTGGCGTCTCGGCCGGCCCAGGCGTCGATGCCGAGGCCGAACAGCCCGCCGGAGCGGCCCGGCTGCAGGCCGCCGAGCGAGGACCAGGCCTCGGCGCCGACGAAGGACGCGTCGAGGTCCAGCCCGTCGGCCGACAGCGTCTGCTGCCACTCGGCGTAGCCGCGCAGCGTCCACAACGCGCCGAGTTCCCAGCCGCCGCGCAGGCCGGCGATGGCCTGGCTGCGGCTCGAGGTCCAGGCGTCGGCGCGCAGGCCGAAGCCCTCGGCGCCCAGCTCCTGGAAACCGTCGCTGTCCAGCCGCGTGTACTCCGCGCCCAGGTAGGGCATGAGGTGCGCATCGGCGCCGATGCCGAGGCGATAGCCGCCCTCGACCGCGGCGTTGAACACGTCGCCCGAGTAGGCGCTGTGCACGCCGGACCAGCGCGCGCCGGTGAACAGGTCGCGCCGCAGGTCGCGCTCGAAGCGGCCCACGCCGAGCTGCGCGCTCAGGTGCGCATCGCCCAGCGCCTTGCCGGCATACAGCTGCGCCTGCAGCTGGCGGTCGCGGCCGCGATCGCCGCTGCCCTCGCGACGGCTGTCGGCGTGGACCTCGCCGAAGGCGAAGCCGGCGAGCGTGCCGTCGGCGAGGCGGACGTCCTGGCCGATCATCCAGCCGTCGAGCGCGGACTGCCCGGTGGCGAAACCGCCCTCCCCGCCCGCGCCCAGGCGCCGCTGCCAGCTGCGCGTGGCCTGCGGCCGGTCCAGGGACTCGGCCAGCTGCGAAGAAAGCGCGCGGCGGCCGATGTCGACGGTGTCGAAGGCGATGCTGGACGCCACCGCGTGCAGTTCGCCGGAGAGGCTCGACAATGCGGTCCGCGCGGCCTCGGCATCCGGAATCCGCTGGAACTCGCCGGCGGTGCGGATGAAGCCCTCGGCCACCGGGCCCCGGCCCTGGTCGAGCTGATCGTCGATCCGCCGGAACGCGCCTTCGACGCGCTCGGCCGCCGCCAGCGAAGCCGGGGTCGCAACGCCCAGCGCCGCCGCGGTGGAGCGCACGTCGAGGCGGACGATGTCGAGCCAGGCGGTCTGCGTGCCGTAGCGGATCGAACCGTCGAAGAAGATCCGGTTTTCGTCGTAGGTGAGCTGGCTGAAGCGGCCGCTGCGGGTGCCGTCCACGCTCAGGATGTCCTCGCGCCCGCGGCGCACGTAGCCCGGCCGCACGCCGGCCACGTGCAGGGTGCCGTCGAGGCTGGCGTCGCCCTGTACGTGCAGCAGGCCGTGGCCGATGGTGACCGACAGCCGGCCGCTCGCGCCCTGCACGTAGTCGCCGCCGATGGTGAAGCCCTCGCCGGCGTCGAGCGCGAGCGTGCCCTGGTTGGACACGTCGCCGCCGACCCGGCCGCCGCCGCCCAGCGTGCCGCCGGCGGCGATGGCGACGTCGGAATTGCGCAGCGTGCCGGTCAGGTGCAGGCTGCCCTGCTCCACCCGCGTCTGCCCGGAGTAGCTGTTGTCGCCGGAGAGCACCAGCCGGCCGTCGCCGCGCTTGGTCAGCCCGCCGGCGCCGGCGATGTCGTTGGACCACTCCGATTCCAGGCCGTCGAAGTCCACCGTCACCCGGCCCCAGTCGAAGCGGGCCGGACCCTGGATGGCGCGACCCACGTCGAGCAGGCCGTAGCCGAACACCTCGTCCACGCCGGGGGCGCCGATGTCGGTGGCGGTGCCGAGCAGGGTCTGGCGGACGAGGTCGTTGTCGAAGTACGGGAACGCTTCCCACACCAGCGCGGCGGCGCCGGAGACCTGCGGCGCGGCGAACGAGGTGCCGCTCCACTGCCAGTACTCGGGCGCGTCCGGCGCGTCGTCGGTACCGGTCACCACCACGTCGCCGGGCGCGGCGAGGCAGTAGCTCATGGCGTAGGCGCAGGTGCGCGAGTACTCGGCGAGCTGGGTGGGCGCATCGGTATCCACCGCCACCACCGCCAGCCAGCCGCGCTCCAGGTCCGCCGCCGGCGTGCTGCCGCCGGGACCCTGCTGGCTGGGCAGACCGGCCATGTCGGTCAGCGCCAGCGCGTCGCCGGGCTCGCGGTTGCCCGCGGCGAAGACGACCAGACCGCCGTGGTCGACGATGAAGGGCCGGTACTCGGCGGCGATCGGCGCGGTGGCGTTGGCGTCGTCCCAGTACAGGCCGCCCCAGGAATTGTTCATCACCCGCACGCCGCGCTGGATCAGATCCTGGTGGACCGGGGCCAGGCCCAGCGCGCCGCCGACGGCGTTGCCGTCGCCGCTGCCGTCGTCGTCCGGCGGCTCGTCGTTGATGATGCGCGCCGAGACGAGGGTCGCCCCCTGGGCGAGGCCGCCCGGCCACTGCCCGAACGGGGTGCCGGCGATCGTCTGCGCGACCGCGGTGCCGTGGCCGACCTTGTCGTCGACGCTGAGGTCGTTGCCCTGGCTGCCGATGTAGATCAGGTTCGCGCTCACCCGCCCGCTCAACGCGGGGTGCTTGCGGTTGACGCCGCTGTCGACCACCCCCACCACCACGCCCTTGCCGGTCAGCCCGGCGTCCAGCGCCGGGTAGGCGTTGGTCAGCTCCAGGTGGCGGCTGTAGGCGGGGTTCGGCGGCTCGACGACGGTCGGCGGCGGGGACGGCGGCGGCGGGGGAGACGGCGGCGGCGGTTCGGCGCGGTTGCCGCCGCCGCCCCCGCCGCAGGCCGCCAGCACCGCACTCACGGACCCGGCCAGCAGCGACCGGCGCAGATGGCGCCAGCCGGCGCCGCGCATCGTCTTCGTCATGACGTTCCTTCTCCCTAGAACCCCTCGCGCCCACCGCGCGTCCGGCACTCTATACCGGCTGGCGCGCGCGCGCGCCAGCCTCGTGCGCATTCTCGCGCGCTCGGCCCGGGCGTTTGCCGCGCCCCCCGGCGCGGCGGGATAATCGGCGTTCCCGCTGCCCGCCCGGGCCAGACTCCGGAGTCCGCCATGCAAGATGTCGTCATCGTCGGCGCCAAGCGCACCGCCATCGGTTCCTTCCTCGGCCAGTTCACCGGGGTGCCCACGCCGACGCTGGGCGCGGCCGCCATCCAGGGCGCGCTGGCACACGCGGGGCTGGGCGCCGACCAGGTCGATGAGGTGATCCTGGGCTGCGTGCTGCCGGCCGGCCTCGGCCAGGCGCCGGCGCGGCAGGCCTCGCGCGCGGCAGGCATCCCCGACGCGGCCGGCTGCACGACCGTCAACAAGGTCTGCGGCTCGGGCATGAAGTCGATCATGTTCGGCCACGACCTGATCCGCGCCGGTTCGTCGTCGGTGGTGGTGGCCGGCGGCATGGAATCGATGACCAACGCGCCGCACCTGCTCAACGGCTCGCGCACCGGCGTGCGCTACGGCAGCGCCGAGTTCCTCGACCACATGGCCTGGGACGGCCTGACCAACCCCTACGACGGCCTGGCCATGGGCGTGTTCGGCGACCGTACCTGCGAGGCGTACGGCTTCAGCCGCGAGGACCTGGACGCGTTCTCGGCCGAGAGCGCGCGCCGCGCCCAGGAGGCGGTGGCGGGCGGCGCGTTCCGCGACGAGGTGGTGCCGGTGACGGTCAAGGGCCGCAAGGGCGAGACCGTGGTCGATACCGACGAGGAGCCCGGCAAGATCGACCTCGCGCGCATCCCCACCCTGCGCGCCGCGTTCGGCAAGGAGGGCCGGCTGACCGCCGCCTCGTCCTCGAAGATCTCCGACGGCGCCGCCGCCACCGTGCTGATGAGCGCCGACGAGGCGGCGCGCCGCGGCCTGGCGCCGCTGGCGCGCATCGTCGCCCACGCCGGGCATGCGCAGGCGCCGGAGTGGTTCACTACCGCGCCGGTCGCCGCGATCCGCACCGTGTTGCAGCGCGCGGGCTGGTCGGTGGAGGACGTCGACCTGTTCGAGGTCAACGAGGCCTTCGCCTGCGTGGCCATGGCGCCGATGAAGGATCTTGGAATCCCCCACCAAAAGCTGAACGTCAACGGCGGCGCGTGCGCCCTGGGCCACCCGATCGGCGCCTCCGGCGCGCGCCTGGTGGTGACCCTGCTGCACGCCTTGAAAGCGCGCAACCTCCGGCGTGGAATCGCTTCCCTGTGTATCGGCGGCGGCGAGGCGACGGCGATCGCGGTGGAACTCGCCTAAAAGGGGTTAACGAGCTCTTTACGAAAAAAATCAAGCGCCCGCTTGACAGTCTTCTTGGGCTTGTCATGATGTAGCCCGGCGCGCACTTCTGGCGCGTTTGTTCAACTACGACGAGGAAATACACCGATGTCCATCAACAAGGCTCTGCTCGCTCTGGCCATGGGCTTCGCCCTGGCCGCGTGCTCGAACCAGGAGTCCGCCCAGGACGCCGCTGCCGACGCCGCCGACGCCGCCGCCGAGGCGCAGGCCCAGGCCGACGCCGCTGCTGCGCCGCTCGACTCCGCCGCCCAGGAGGCCGCCGACACCGCCGCCGTGGCCGCGGAGACCGCTGCCGCCGCCGCGAGCGACGCGACCGCCGCTGCGACCGACGAGGCCGCCGACGCCGCTGCCGACGCCGCCGAGGCCGCGGCCGACGTCGCGGAAGACGCCGCCGACAACGCCGAGCAGGCCGCCGACGAGCAGCCGTAACGGCCATCGCGTCGCGGGCGTTGCGCCCGCGCCGATGTTGCGATGGAAACCGCCGCTTTTGCGGCGGTTTCTTTTTGTCCGCTCCGGGAGCGGGATACTCGCTGCGGTATTCGACTGGCGAATGGTCCGCGCGCGCGAGCGGTGCGCCGGAGCCGCGACGGACGGGCTGCCTCCCGCAAGACGCCCGGCGCCCGGCCGGCCCGCGGGTGCGGGACGCGCCCTTCGACGCCTCCTTCACCGCCGCCTGCCAAACTGCGCCGGTCTTGACCACGCCCGTTCGCGGGCACCTGGAGAAACCGATGAACCAGAAACTGCTCATGCTCGCCGTCGCCTGCACCCTGGCCCTGTCGGCGTGCAATCGCACCGACGATGCCGCCGCCCGCCAGGATGCCGCCGAGGCCGAGGCCGCCGCCGAACGCGCCGGCGACTCCGCGCGCGATGCGCTGCGCGAGACCGGGCAGGCGATCTCGGCCGGGGCCGATGCCGCCGCCGCGCGCACCGCCGAGGCGACCGAGGAGGCCCGCGAGGCCGCGCGCCGCGCCGCGGAGCGCAGCGAGGCCGCGGCCCGCGAAGCCGCCGCCGAGACTTCCGCGGCCGCGGCGAAGGCCGCGCGCAACACCGCGGACGCGCTCGACCGTGCCGCCGAGCGTGCCGACGACACCGCCCAGGATGCGCGCACCGACGACCACTGATCGTTCGCGTCGCGCTCCCACCGAAGGCCCGCGCCCGCCGCGGGCCTTCTTGTTTTTCGCCGCGCCGATCCGGCGGGCCGCTGGCACGCCGGCGAGGCCCCGGGATCGCGGCGAGCGGTGCGCGGTGCGGTCCCCGGAACGCGCGTCGCCCACGCGCCCGCAGCCGCCCGGGTATCCTGTCGCCTTTCAGCGCCCTGCCCGCCCATGCCCGTCATCGAGACCCGCCTCGACACCCGCTCGCCCGACTTCCAGGACAACGCCGCCTATCACCGCGCGCTCGCCGACGAGCTGGCGCGGCGCCTGGCGCGCGCGCGCGCCGGCGGCGGCGAGGCCGCGCAGCAGCGCCACGCCGCGCGCGGCAAGCTGCCGCCGCGCGAGCGCGTGCTGGCCCTGCTCGACCCCGGTTCGCCGTTCCTGGAAATCGCGCCGCTGGCCGCCGAAGGCATGTACGACGACGCCGCGCCGGCGGCCGGGCTGATCTGCGGCATCGGCCGGGTCGCCGGGCTGGAGGTGGTGATCGTGGCCAACGACGCCACCGTCAAGGGCGGCACCTACTTCCCGATGACGATCAAGAAGCACCTGCGCGCGCAGGAGATCGCCCGCGAGAACCGCCTGCCCTGCGTGTACCTGGTCGATTCCGGCGGCGCGTTCCTGCCGCTGCAGGACGAGGTGTTCCCGGACAAGGAGCACTTCGGCCGCATCTTCTACAACCAGGCGCGGCTGAGCGCGGAGAACGTGCCGCAGGTGGCGGTGGTGATGGGCTCGTGCACCGCCGGCGGCGCCTACGTGCCGGCGATGTGCGACGAGTCGGTGATCGTCAAGGAACAGGGCACGATCTTCCTGGGCGGGCCGCCGCTGGTGAAGGCGGCCACCGGCGAGGTGGTGGATGCCGAATCGCTGGGCGGCGCCGACGTGCACACCAGCGTGTCCGGCGTGGCCGACCACTTCGCCGAGGACGACCGCCACGCGCTGCAGATCGCGCGCGACATCGTGGCCGGCTTCAACCGCCGCAAGCGGGTGGAACTGGCCGTGCGCGCACCGCGCGAGCCGCTGTACCCGGCCGAGGAGCTGTACGGCATCGTGCCGAAGGACACCCGCCGCCCGTTCGACGTGCGCGAGGTGATCGCGCGCATCGTCGACGGCAGCGAGCTGCAGGAGTTCAAGGCGCGCTACGGCAAGACCCTGGTCACCGGCTTCGCGCACCTGCACGGCTACCCGGTTGGCGTGATCGCCAACAACGGCATCCTGTTCTCCGAGAGCGCGCTCAAGGGCGCGCACTTCATCGAGCTGTGCAATCAGCGCGGCATCCCGCTGCTGTTCCTGCAGAACATCACCGGCTTCATGGTCGGTCGCAAGTACGAGAACGCCGGCATCGCCAAGGACGGGGCGAAGATGGTCACCGCGGTGGCCTGCTCCAGCGTGCCGAAGTTCACCGTGGTCATCGGCGGCAGCTTCGGCGCCGGCAACTACGCCATGTGCGGCCGCGCCTACGGCGCGCGCTTCCTGTGGATGTGGCCCAACGCGCGGATCAGCGTGATGGGCGGCGAGCAGGCCGCCAGCGTGCTGGCGACGGTGAAGCGCGACGGCATCGAGGCCAAGGGCGGCACCTGGAGCGCGGAGGACGAGGAAGCGTTCAAGGCGCCGATCCGCGAGCAGTACGAGGTCCAGGGCAGCCCGTGGTACGCCACCGCGCGGCTGTGGGACGACGGCATCGTCGATCCGGCCGACACCCGCCGCGTGCTCGCCCTGGGCCTGTCGGCCTCGCTCAACGCGCCGATCGAGCCGGCGAGGTTCGGCGTCTTCCGGATGTGAGCCGCGCGCCTGCGGCCGCCGTGCAGGCGGCGTGCACGCAGCGCAGCCTGCGGCTCAACAGCCCCGCGTAAGGCATTGAGCGCAAGGGAGATTCGGTGAGGCCGGTCACAACGGGCCGGACCCATCCGCATGCTAGTCTCGGCCGGCAGATCTCCTGCCGTGGCGCCCTTTCGCGCTTTCTCGTTCCGCTCAAACGCTCTGCCGAGGAGTCTTACGATGGCCATCTTCACCCCGCCCGGTTCCACGAAGAAAGACACGCCCTCCTTCGCCCAGGATCCCGCCCCGTCCGTGCGCGACAACCCGCCGCCGGCCCCGCCCGCCGCCGCCGACTTCCGCCCGACCCAGAGCGCACCGCCCGTGCAGGCCCAGCGCGCGCCCGCCGCGCCCCAGGTCCAGGAATCGCTGATCGCCTCGAACCTGACCATCGAGGGCAAGATCGAGGGCACCGGCCACGTGCGCATCGCCGGCAGGTTCAAGGGCGACGTCAACGTGCAGGGCGACCTGACCATCGAGCGCGGCGCCAAGCTCAACGGCGGGGTGCGCGCCGACAAGGTGATCGTGGCCGGCGATCTGGAAGGCAACATCGAGTCCGCGCAGCGCGTCGAGCTGCTGGACAGCGCGGTGCTCAGCGGCGACCTCAAGGCCGGCACCCTGACCGTCGCCTCCGGGTCCAAGATCCGCGGGCACGTCGAGTGCGGCTGGGAGAGCGCGCCCGCGGCCGCGGAGAAGCCGGCTCGCGCCGCGGCCAAGGCGGACGCCGAACTCGCCTCGTGAGCCCTTCCCGGCCCGGCGCGGCGGGCGCGACCCGCACCTGTCCGCACTGCAAGACCACGATCCTGCAGAGCGCGACGATCTGTCCGTCGTGCCGGCACTACCTGCGCTTCGACGCGCCCGCCAGCGTGGCGGGCGCGAGCAGCAACGCGCTGCAGGTGGAGGGCACCATCCGCCACCCGGCCGAGGGCGGCGCCTGGGAGTACGCGGTGGTGCTGGTGATCCGCGACGAGGACGGCAAGGAGATCAATCGCCAGGTGGTGGGCGTGGGCGCGCTGTTCGGCGGCGACGTGCGCACCTTCAGCCTGACCGTCGAGGTCACCCCGACCCACGACACCCGGCGCCCGCCGAAGCGGCCCGGGCTGCGGCACTGAAGCCCGCTCCGGGACTCCCGCGCCGGCGGACCGTCCGATGCCCGTCCCTGCCGCCCTCCGCCCGCGCCCGACCTTCGATCCGGGCGCGTCCGCGGCGCGCGGGGCTCGACCGCCCGGCCCCGGGCGATCCGGTGGCCACGACGTGCTGGCGACGCTCGGGCCCTGGCCGCGGGCGGCCCGGCCCGCGGCACCGATGCAGCCCGGATCGGTGCGGCCGGGGGATCGCGCTCAGCCCGCGAACAGGCCCTGGCCGAGGTACCCGTCGGCCTCGGGCACGCCGGGCAGCGCGAACCAGTAGCCGCCGCCGACCGGCTTGACGTATTCCTCCAGCGGCTCGCCGTTGAGCCGCGTCTGCGCGGCGACGAAGCCCTGCGCCAGGTCCGACTGGTAGCACACGAACAGCAGGCCCATGTCGAGCTGGCCGGAACGGGTGGCGCCATTGGCGTAGTTGAAGGCACGGCGCAGGATCCGCCGGGTACCCGGCGTGCGCGGGTTGGCCAGCCGGATGTGCGCGTCGAGCGGCGTGATCGCGCCGTCGGGATCGGCGGCGTAGTCGGGCGCGTCGTGTTCGCGCCGCATGCCCAGCGGCGCGCCGCTGTCCTTGTGCCGGCCGATGATGCGTTCCTGCTCGCGCAGCGGGGTGCGGTCCCAGAATTCGACGAAGTTGCGGATGATCCGCACCACCTGGTAGCTGCCGCCGGTCGCCCAGGCCGGTTCGCCCTGCCCCGGCTGCACCCACACCAGGCGCGCCATCAGGCCGGCGTCGGCGGCGTCCGGGTTGGCGGTGCCGTCCTTGAAGCCCATCAGGTTGATGATCGAGTCGCGGCCGAGCTTCTGCACGGTGTGCGGCGGCAGGAAGCCGCCCTGCGTCCAGCGCAGCCCGACGAAGCCCGACAGGTGTCTGACGATGTCGCGCAGCGCGTGCAGGTTGGTCTCGGCGGTGTTGCTGCAGATCTGCAGCAGCAGATCGCCGTCGCAGCGCGCGGCGTCGAGCGCATCGTTGGGGAACGCCGGCATCTCCACCAGGTGCCGCGGCTTCAGCGCGGCCAGGCCGAAGCGGTCGTCGAACAGCGAGGCGCCGACGCCGACGGTGACGGTGAGGTTGTCCGGGAACACCTGCGGGCCGAGCAGGCCGGAATCGGCCGGCGGCAGGCGCGGGTCGAGCGCGGGCACCGGGCCGCCCTGGGTCAGGAAGGCGATGCGTCCGGTCAGGCGCCGCAGCAGCTCGCGCAGGCGCTCGCGGTCGCGGCCGAGCACGTCGAATGCGGCGACGAGCGCGGCGGCCTGGGTGGGGGTGACGATCCCGGCCTGGTGCGGCCCGTGGAACGGCTGCCGCTGCCGGGTGCCGTCGTCGGCGGCGGTGCGGGTCGCGGAATCGCCGTCGCCGCGCGCGCAACCGCCCAGGCCGGCGAGCGTGGCGGCCGCCCCCAGCGCGACCCCGCCGCGCAACAATTGCCGGCGGGAGATCGGGCAGCCGCCGCGGCCGCCCTCGCCGTCTTCGTCGCCGGCCATGCGCGCGCTCCTAGCCCAGGCGCAGCGCGCCGCGCAGGCGCGACAGCGACTCGGCCAGCGCCGCGCTCGCGCCCTTCAGCTCGTTGCGATCGGCGGCGCCGACCCGGTCGTAGCGGGCCCAGCCCTCGCCTTCGCGATAGCGGCCCAGCAGCGCGTCGAAATGCGCGAAGTCCGCATCGACCTGCGCCAGCAGCGCCGGATCGGCGGCGGCCAGCGACTCGCGGAACAGATCCACGATCCGCCGCGCGCCCTCGAGGTTGGCGTGGATGTCCCACAGGTCGGTGCCGGCGTAGCGGTTCTCCTCGCCGCCGACCTTGGTGGCCGCCACTTCCTCGATCAGCTCCGCGGCCCCGGCCACCACCGTCTCGGCGTCGAAGCGCAGCGCGGCGACCTCCTCGCGCAGCTGGCGGGTGTCGGCGACCAGCCGCGCGGCCACCGGCCCGAGGCCGTCGACGTCGCGCTGGACGAAGATCGCGTATTCCAGCCGGTGCCAGCCGCCGAATTCGGGCGAGGCCTCGGCCTGCTTGAAGTCGTCGGCGCGGGCGTCGATGCCGCGGTCCAGCGCCGGGTACAGGCCGGCGACCGGCTCGATCCGCTCCCAGGCCTGGCGCGAAGGCGCGTATAGGCGCGCGGCGGCGTCCAGCTCGCCGCTGTTGACCGCCTCCACGAAGGCGACGGTGTCGCGCTCCAGTTGCTCGATCTGGGCCAGGACCCAGGCCCGGTAGGCGTCGAGCTGGGCGCGGTAGGCGGGCGGCGCTGCGGCGTCGGCGGGCTTTGCCGCATCCGCGGCCTGCGCCGCGGGCGCCTCCGGCTGGCGGGCGCAGGCGCTGAGCAGCAACAGCGAGGCGACGGCGCCCAGGGTGGGCAGTCGGCGGCGAACGGACATGGGAACTCCAGGATCGGTGGCGGTTGCCCGGCGGCAACGGGAATGGTTCTCATTGTAGGCCCGCCGCGGGCATGGCGGTGGGCCGCGGGGCGCGGAGGGGCGCGGAGGGGCGAGGCGCTATCATGGCGGGCCTTCCTGCCGGAGCGTCCCGCGCGCATGACCGCCTCCCTGCAGATCCTCCGCGACGGCGCCGCGCTGCGCCTGCGCCTGGCCCGCCCGCAGTTGCACAACGCCTTCGACGCCGCGCTGATCGCGGAACTGACCGCGGCGCTGGAAGGCGCCGCCGCCGATCCCGCGATCCGCGCGGTGGTGATCGAAGGCGCCGGGGCCTCGTTCTCGGCCGGCGCCGATCTCAACTGGATGCGCGCGATGGCCGGCGCGAGCGAGGCCGAGAACCGCGACGACGCGCTCGCCCTCGCCCGCCTGATGCGCACCCTGGACGAACTGCCGAAGCCCACCCTCGCCCGCGTGCACGGCGCGGCGTTCGGCGGCGGCGTCGGGCTGGTCGCCTGCTGCGACATCGCCATCGGCGTGCCGGAGGCGAAGTTCGGGCTCACCGAGAGCCGGCTCGGGCTGCTGCCGGCGGTGATCTCGCCCTACGTCATCGCCGCGATCGGGCCGCGCCAGGCGCGCCGCTGGTTCGCCACGGCCGAGGTGTTCGACGCCGGCCGCGCGCTGGCCATGGGCCTGCTGCACGAGGTCGTGCCCGCCGAGGCGCTGGATGCCGCGGTCGAGCGCCAGATCGCGTTGCTGCTCAAGGCCGGTCCGTTCGCGGCCGCCGACGCCAAGCGCCTGGTGCGCGACGTGCTGGCGCAACCCGACCGCGACCGCCGCGACCACGACAACGCCGCGCTCATCGCCGCGCTGCGCGTCTCCGCCGAAGGCCAGGAGGGACTGTCGGCCTTCCTCGACAAGCGCGCGCCCGCCTGGGCGGCCGGCCCCGAAGGGAAAGGTTGACCGAATGTTTTCCAGCGTCCTGATCGCCAACCGCGGCGAGATCGCCTGCCGCGTGATCCGCACCTGCCGCAGGCTCGGCATCCGCACCATCGCGGTGTACTCCGAGGCCGACGCCGGCGCCCGGCACGTGCGCCTGGCCGACGAAGCCTGGCCGATCGGCGGGCCGCGCCCGCAGGACAGCTACCTGCGCGGCGAGGCGATCCTGGAGGTCGCGCGCGAGCGCGGCGCGCAGGCGGTGCACCCGGGCTACGGCTTCCTCAGCGAGAACGCCGACTTCGCCGAGGCCGTGGAGGCCGCGGGAATCCGCTTCATCGGCCCGTCGGCGGCGTCGATGCGCAAGATGGGCAGCAAGGCCGGCGCCAAGGACCTGATGGCCGCGGCCGGGGTGCCGGTGGTGCCGGGCTACACCGGCGAGGACCAGGCGCCGGAAACGCTGGCGCGCGAGGCCGCGCGCGTCGGCTATCCGCTGATGATCAAGGCCGCGCACGGCGGCGGCGGCAAGGGCATGCGCATCGTGCGCGAGGCCGGCGAGTTCGCCGCCGCGCTGGAGAGCTGCCGGCGCGAGGCCGCCAACGCCTTCGGCCGCGACCGCGTGCTGCTGGAGCGCTACATCGAGCGCCCGCGCCATATCGAGATCCAGGTCTTCGGCGACCGCCACGGCGGCACCATTCACCTGGGCGAGCGCGAGTGCTCGGCGCAGCGCCGCTACCAGAAGGTGCTGGAGGAAGCGCCCTCGCCCTTCCTCACCCCGGCGCTGCGCGCGCGCATGGGCGAGGCGGCGGTCGCCGCGGCGCGCGCGATCGACTACGCCAACGCCGGCACGGTGGAGTTCATCGTCGCGCCTGACGGTGCGTTCTACTTCATGGAGATCAACACCCGCCTGCAGGTGGAGCACCCGGTCACCGAGCTCGTCACCGGGCTGGACCTGGTGGAGTGGCAGCTGCGGGTCGCGGCCGGCGAGCCGCTGCCGTTGCCGCAGGAGGCCATCGCCGCGCGCGGCCATGCGATCGAGGTGCGGCTGTACGCCGAGGACCCCGACGCCGGCTTCCTGCCCGGCTCCGGCCGGCTGGCCCGGCTGCGCCTGCCCGCGCCCGACGCCCACGTTCGGGTGGACGCGGGCGTGGTCGAGGGCGACACGGTGACGATCTTCTACGACCCGATGATCGCCAAGCTGATCGTCCACGATGCCGACCGCCCGCGCGCGCTGGCGCGGCTGCGCGAGGCGCTGGCGGCCTGCGAGATCGGCGGCCCGAAGTCCAACGTGGCGTTCCTGGAGCGTCTGGTGCGCGATGCGGCGGTGGTCGAGGGCCGCATCGACACCGGCTACCTCGATCGCCAACCGGATGCGCTGCGCCGCCCGGCCGATGCGCAGGCCGACGCGATGCTGCGCATCGCCGCCGCGGTGGACGAACTGCTGGCGCTGGAGGACGACGCCGCGCGCGCCGACGCCGGCGATCCCGGCTCGCCCTGGGCGGCCGGCGACGGCTGGCACGGCGCCGGCACCGGCCGCGTGCGCCTGCGCCTGCGCGACGCGCAGGGCGCCTTCGACGCGCATGCCGAGGGCCGGCGCGGCGCCTGGCGCATCGCGCTCGACGATGCCGCGCCGGTCCTCGCCGAGGGCGCGCACCGCGACGGTCCCTGGTTGTCGCTGCGGCTCGACGGTACCGCGCGTCGCTTCCGCATCGGCGGCGACCGCGACGTGCGCCTGGTCCACGACGGCGAACGCCGCCTGGAGGTGGCCCGCGTGCTGCACGAAGCGCGCGGTGACGGCGCGGACGCGGGTGCCGGCGACCGCCTGCGCGCGCCGATGCCCGGCCGCATCGTGGTGGTCCGCGCCGCGGCCGGCGACGCCGTGGCCGCCGGCCAGGACCTGCTGGTGATGGAGGCGATGAAGATGGAGATCGCGATCAAGGCGCCGCGCGACGGCACCCTCGCCGCGGTCGCGGTGGCGGTGGGCGAGTTCGTCGAGGCCGAGACGGTGCTGGCCGAGCTGGAGCCCGCGCCGTGACGGATGCGGTGCGCATCGTCGAGGTCTCGCCCCGCGACGGGCTTCAGAACGAATCCGCGATCGTGCCCACCGCGGTGAAGATCGAGCTGATCGACCGGCTCTCGCGCACCGGCCTGCGCACGATCGAGGCGACCAGCTTCGTCAGCCCGAAATGGATACCGCAGCTGGCCGACGCCGCCGAGGTGTTCGCCGGCATCGAGCGCCGCCCCGGCATCGCCTACCCCGTGCTGGTGCCCAACGAGACCGGCTACGAGCGCGCCCGCGCGGTGGGCGTGGAGGAGATCGCGGTGTTCACCGCCGCCTCCGAGGCCTTCAACCGCCGCAACATCAACGCGAGTATCGACGAATCGCTGCAGCGCTTCGCGCCGGTGATGGCGCGCGCGCGCGCCGACGGGGTGCGCGTGCGCGGCTACGTCTCCACCGTGCTCGGCTGCCCCTACCAGGGCGAGGTGCCGCTGGCCGACGTGGTGCGGGTGGCGCGCGCGCTGCACGCGATGGGCTGCTACGAGGTGTCGCTGGGCGACACCATCGGCGTCGGCACGCCGGCGAAAGCCGCGGCGATGCTGCGCGCGGTCGCCGCCGAAGTGCCGGTGCAGGCGCTAGCGCTGCACTTCCACGACACCTACGGGCAGGCGCTGGCCAACGTGCTGGCCTGCCTGGACCTGGGCGCGCGGGTGATCGACGCGGCCGTGGCCGGCACCGGCGGCTGCCCGTACGCGCGCGGCGCCAGCGGCAACCTCGCCACCGAGGACGCGGTGTACATGCTGCACGGGCTGGGACTCGAGACCGGCGTGGACCTGGCGGCGCTGTCGGAGACCGGCCGCTGGCTGGCCGCGCGCCTGGGACGCGAAACCGGCAGCCGCGTCGGCCGCGCCACCGCGCCAGGCTAGGCCGGATCCACATTCGGCGCGGGAAAGGCCCTCTTTCGCCGCGCGCGGGGAGCATCCCGCTTTTCCCTTCCCCGGCAAGCGGAGGCCATCCTGTTCTTCCTTCCCCCGCAAGCGGGGACCATCCTGTTTTTTCCTTCCCAAGGGACGAGATGCGCCCGCTCGCGGGAGAAGGGACGACATGGACCCGCTTGCGGGTGAAGGGACGGCATGGCCCCCGCTTGCCGGAGAACGAACAGCTCGCGTGACGGTAGGCGTGAACGGGCCCTGGGACGGCCGCCGGACGGCCCGGGCCGTGCGCCGGCGGTCAGACCGCCGGCAGTTCCGCGCCGGGCGCGCTATCGCCGGCGTCGTCGGCGATCCCTTCGGCCGCGGCATCCTCGATGGAGGCATCCACCCGCTCCACCGCCTGCAGGCGCTCGCCCTCCGACAGCCGCATCAGGGTCACGCCCTGGGTATTGCGGCTCACCACCGAGATCTCGGCGGCGCGGGTGCGCACCAGGGTGCCGCCATCGGAAATCAGCAGCACCTCGTCGCGCCGGCTCAGCAGCACCGCGGCGACCAGCCGGCCGTTGCGCTCGGTGGTCTGGATGCCGATCACGCCCTGGGTGCCGCGCCCCTTGCGCGGGTACTCGGCCAGGCGGGTGCGCTTGCCGTAGCCGTTCTCGGTGGCGGTGAGGATGTAGGCGTCCGGCTCGTCCTCGTGCTCGATCTGCACCGCCTCGCCGTCGTCGTGGCCGTTGCCTTCGATGCCGTTGGCCTCCTCGACCGCGTCGTCGGCGGCTTCGCCGGCGAGCTCGGCCACGATCAGGCTGACCACCGATTCGCCCTCGGCCAGGCGGATGCCGCGCACGCCGGTGGCGGTGCGGCCCATCGGGCGCACGGTGTTCTCGTCGAAGCGCACCGCCTTGCCGTTCGAGGCGAACAGCAGGATGTCGCGCGCGCCGTCGGTCAGCTCCGCGCCGATCAGGGCGTCGCCCTCGTCGAGGTTGATCGCGATCTTGCCGCGCTGCAGGCGGAAGGCGAATTCGGTCAGCGGGGTCTTCTTGACCGTGCCGTTGCGGGTGGCGAAGAACACGTAGTGGCCCTCGGTGTACTCGCGCACCGGCAGTACCGCCTGCACCTTCTCGTCGGCTTCCAGCGGGATCCAGTTGACGATCGGTCGGCCGCGCGCGTGCGGGCCGGCGTCGGGCAGCTGGTGCACCGGCAGCCAGAACACGCGCCCGGCGCTGGTGAAGGTCAGCAGGGTGTCGTGGGTGTTGACCAGCCACAGCTGGTCGATGAAGTCCTCGTCCTTGGTCGCCGCGGCGTTGCGGCCGCGGCCGCCGCGCTTCTGCGCGCGGTAGGCGGTGACCGGCTGGCGCTTGGCGTAGCCGGCGTGCGACAGGGTGACCACCACGTCCTCGGGCGCGATCAGGTCGAGGATGTCGAGATCCTCCTCGCTGGCGCGGATCTCGCTGCGGCGCGCGTCGCCGAACTCCTCCTTGAGGTTGCGCAGCTCGGTGCGGATCACCTCCAGCAGCACGTCCGGATCCTCGAGGATCTCGATCAGGCCGCGGATCGCCTCCAGCAGCTGCCGGTACTCGTCGGTCAGCTTGTCCTGCTCCAGCCCGGTCAGGCGGTGCAGGCGCATCTCCAGGATCTGCTGGGCCTGGGTCTCGGTGAGCTGGTAGCGCCCGCCCTCCACCAGGCCCACGCCGGCCGGCAGGTCCTCCGGCCGCGAGGCCTCGGCGCCGGCGGCCTCCAGCAGGGTGGCGACCAGGCCGGCCTCCCAGGTCCGCGCGAGCATGCGGTCGCGCGCCTCGTTGGGGTTGGCCGAGGTCTTGATCAGCTCGATCATCTCGTCGATGTTGGCGAGCGCGACCGTCAGGCCTTCCAGCACGTGGGCGCGCGCGCGGGCCTTGCGCAGCTCGAAGATCGTCCGCCGCGTCACCACCTCCCGGCGGTGGCGCACGAAGGCCTCGAGGATCTGCTTGAGGTTCAGCAGCTGCGGGCGGCCATCGACCAGCGCCACCATGTTGATGCCGAACACCGACTCCATCTGGGTCTGCTGGTAGAGGTTGTTCAGCACGACCTCGGCCGACTCGCCGCGCTTGACCTCGATGTAGATGCGCATGCCGTCCTTGTCGGACTCGTCGCGCAGCTCGCTGATGCCCTCGAGCTTCTTCTCCTTGACCAGCTCGGCGATCTTCTCGATCAGCCGCGCCTTGTTGACCTGGTACGGGATCTCGGTGACGGCGATGGCCTCGCGGCCGTTGTCGGCCACCTCGATCGCGGCGCGCGCGCGGATGCGCACGCGGCCGCGGCCGGTGCGGTAGGCCAGGTGGATGCCGCCCACGCCGTTGATGATGCCGGCGGTGGGGAAATCCGGGCCGGGGATGTGCTCCATCAGCCCGTCGATGTCGATCTGCGGATCGTCGATCAGCGCGATGGTGGCGTCGATCACCTCCGACAGGTTGTGCGGCGGGATGTTGGTGGCCATGCCCACCGCGATGCCGGCCGAGCCGTTGACCAGCAGGTTCGGCACCCGCGCCGGCAGCACCGAGGGCTCGAGTTCCTTCTCGTCGTAGTTGGGCTGGAAATCGACGGTCTCCTTGTCGATGTCGGCCATCAGCTCGTGCGACAGGCGCGACATGCGCGCCTCGGTGTAGCGCATGGCCGCGGCGGAGTCGCCGTCGACCGAGCCGAAGTTGCCCTGCCCGTCGATGAGCAGGTAGCGCAGCGAGAACGGCTGCGCCATGCGCACCAGGGTGTCGTACACCGCGGAATCGCCGTGCGGGTGGTACTTACCGATCACGTCGCCGACGATGCGCGCCGACTTGTAGTAGGGCTTGTTGCTGTGCGCGCCGAGCTCGTTCATGGCGTACAGCACGCGGCGGTGGACCGGCTTGAGGCCGTCGCGCACGTCCGGGAGCGCGCGGCCCACGATCACGCTCATGGCGTAATCGAGATAGCTGCGGCGCATCTCGTCTTCGAGGTTGACGGGAATGATTTCGTTCGAGGAATCGACCATCGAGAGGGCTTGCATCCTGGCTGCGCGGCGCGGCGCGGGACGGACGGCCGCGCCGGAAGCCGGGCGGCCCGCGCGCCGGCCGCCGGCAACGCGTGGGAAAAAGACATCGAATCATACCACGCCGGCCCCGTTCATCCCAAACCGATCCAGCGTAAAAACAAGCACTTAGCCGGACATCGCGCCCACGCACCGCCACCGGCGCGGGCGCCGGTGGCCCGCGCCGCGCCAAGCGCGACCGCTCGTCGGGAACCGGCGCGCATCGCGGAGCGTGCAACTCCGGTCACATTCCCGCAGTCCACTCGACCCGTTCAGCCTGCTAGGCTGCGCCCCATGCCATCCGGACCGGGCCGCCCCCGCGCGGCCCGCCCGTCAGGAGACGCGAATTGAACAGGACCACCCGACATCTGGGGGCCGTGGCGCTCGGCATGGCCGTCGTCGCCTCGGCCGGCATCCCCACCGGCGCAAAGGAGCCCGCACGCGTGACCACCACGGACATCAGCCAGGTTTTCCCTCCCGAGGTGGCCGAACTGGCCGAGGCGATCCGGCGCGGCGACGAGGCGCGCGTGCGCGAGCTGGCGCCGCGCTCCGACCTGTCCGCGCGCGGCGACCAGAACGTCACCCTGCTGGAATGGGCGATCTGGCACCAGCAGCCCGGCGCGTTCCGCGCCCTGCTCGACGCCGGCGCCGACCCCGCGCAGATCGGCATGGACAACGAGACCGTCGCCCACATGGCCGCGGCGATCGAGGACCCGCAGTACCTGGCGATCCTGGTCGAGCGCGGCGCGCCGGTGGACGAGCCCGCCGTCGACACCGGCCGCACGCCGATCTTCAAGGCGGTGCAGAACGACCGCCGCGCGCAGATCGACCTGCTGGTCGACGCCGGCGCCGACCTGCGGCGCACCGACCGCACCGGCAACTCGCTGCTGCACGTGGCCGGCAACCACGCCGGCACGATCCTGCGGCTGCTGGAGGCGGGCGTGGATCCCCGGCACGAGAACGCGCAGGGAGCCACGTTCCAGGCGTACTTCTACATGACGCCGGAGCGGATCATGAACCCGCAGGGCAAGGCGGGGCGGCGCGAGGTCACCGAATGGCTCGCCCGCAACGGGATACCGCTCGAAGCGAAATGACCACCGCCCCGGCGGCGACCGCCGGGCCGAACAGCGTTGACGATCCAAGGGAGTCGAGACGATGGCAGGGAACCAGGCACAGGCGATCCAGGACGGCGGCTCGTTCTCGGAGCGGATGCGGGGCACCGAGCCGCGGGCCGAGGACGTGCAATTCCCCGGGTTGGTGCAGGACCTCTACGACGTCGCCGACGCCCGCCGCGCCGGGCAGCCGTTCCCACCGCCCGACGACGTGCCGGCCGGCTGGTCGCGGATCCCCGACGACGAACTGCGCGCCACCGGCATCGACCCGGCGCTGCTGCGCAGCGACCGCAACGGCTTCGACGCCGGCTTCTACCGCGGCGAACACGGCCAGGTGGTGCTGGTCATGGCCGGCACCAACGAGGGCCAGGACTGGAAGCACAACTTCCGCCAGGGCCTGGGCCTGACCAGCGACCAGTACGAACAGGCCTTCGAAGTCGCGCGCAAGGCCCGCGCCGCCTACGGCGACGACCTGGTGCTGACCGGCCATTCGCTCGGCGGCGGCCTGGCCGCGGCCTCGGCGATGATCACCGACACCCCCGCGGTCACCTACAACGCGTCCGGCGTGCACGACCGCACGCTGGAGCGCGAGGGCGTCGACCCGGCCGCGGCCAAGGAGTACGCCGGCGAAGGCCTCGTCCGCACCTACAAGGTCAGGAACGAGGTGCTGACCCACCTGCAGGAAGACGCGTTCCTGATCAACCGGCTGATGCCGGACGCGCCGGGGCATGCGATCCAGCTGCCCGATCCCGACCCGCTGTCCTTCGGCCAGCGGCTGATCCCCGGCAAGATGCTGATGCACCGCGTGGACCTGCACTACATCGAGGCGGTGATCGACGCCCAGCGCGCCGCCGGCCTGCACGAGCGCTTCGGCGACCCGGCGCGCGAATCCGCCGTGCAGGGCGCCGCCGCGCAGCCGCCGGCCCTGCCGGGCCTGGAGATCTCGCCGGAGCGGCAGGCGCAGTGGGACGCCCGGGTGCAGGCGCATCGCCAGGCGCTCGATCAGCCGTCGCCGCAGCAGGCGCAGGAACAGGACACCGCCTTCGCCCGCTAGGCCGCAGGCTGCCCGGCCGGCCGGATCGCCCGTTCCGTCCGCGCGGGTGCGATGCGCCGCCGGCCCGCGTGGCCGCGCCGGCGCGGCGCATCGAGGGGCCGCGCCCTCCCCTACGCGGCGACCGGCGGCGGCCCGAACAGGGCCCGCATGCGCGCGGCGTCCGGGGCCTCGACGATGCCGCGCTCGGTCACGATGGCATCGATCAGCGCCGCCGGGGTGACGTCGAACACCGGGTTCCAGGCGCGCACGCCCTCGGCCACGGTGCGCGCGCCGCCCACGCCCAGCAGCTCGCCGGGGTCGCGCTCCTCGATCTCGATGCGGTCCCCCGAGGGCGTGGCCATGTCCACCGTGGACGACGGCGCCACCACCATGAACTTCTTGCCGTGGAAGCGCGCCGAGATCGCGAGCTGGTAGGTGCCGATCTTGTTGGCGACGTCGCCGTTGGCGCAGATGCGGTCGGCCCCGACCACCACCCAGTCGACCTCGCCCTTGCGCAGCAGGTGCGATGCGGCGGCGTCGGCGATCAGGGTGGCGTCGATGCCGTCGCGCTGCAGTTCCCACACGGTCAACCGCGAGCCCTGCATCCACGGCCGCGTCTCGTCGGCGAACACGCGCTCGATGCGCCCCTGGGCGACGCCGGCGCGGATCACCCCGAGCGCGGTGCCGAAGCCGGCGGTGGCCAGCGAGCCGGTGTTGCAGTGGGTCAGCACGCCGGAACCCGGGGCGATCAGCGAGGCGCCCAGCTCGCCCATGCGGCGGTTGGCGGCCAGGTCCTCGTCGGCGATGGCCTGCGCCTCGCGCTCGGCCGCCTGCCGCCAGTCCGCGCCGGCGCCGGCCAGCGCGTTGCGCATGCGCGACAGCGCCCAGGCCAGGTTGACCGCGGTCGGCCGCGCGGCGTTGAGCCGCTGCAGCGCCGGCTCCAGGCGCTGCAGGGCCTCGGCGCCGTCGGCGGCCTCGACCTCGCGCGCAGCCAGCACCGCGCCCCAGGCCGCGGCGATGCCGATCGCCGGCGCGCCGCGCACCGTCAGCGCGTGGATGGCCTCGGCCACCGCGTCGCTGCGCGCGCAGCGCACGTACTCGACCGAGAACGGCAGGCGGCGCTGGTCGAGCAGCTCCAGCGCGTCGCCGAGCCAGCGGATGGGGCGGATGCGGTCGTAGCGGGCGTAGTCGAAGGCGTCGTTCATGCGCCCATTCTATGCCGGGCGCGGCGGCGCGCTCAGCGCGCCAGGAACTCCGCCGCGCAACCGCCGTTGACCCAGATGCCGCCGCGGTCCCAGCCCCAGTTCTGGCGCTGCACGCAGCGGGTCTCGGACAGCTGGCGGGTCAGGATCACGCTGTCGGCCACCACCACGTTGCAGCGGGTGGTCCGGGTACCGCGCGATTCGCAGCGCACCTTCTGCGGCGGCGCGCGCCCAGCCAGGTCCACCGGGCCCTCGATGAAGTCCGCGCTGCAGCCGCGCGCGACCCACACCGCGCGGTCGTCGTAGCTCCAGGTACTGCCCTGCACGCAGGGGTGCGAGGAGTTCTGCTGCAGCAGGCGCACGCCGCGGCGGGTATCGGCGGGGCAATAGTTGCGGCGGTTGTCGCGCGATTCGCAGCGGAACACGCGCGGCTCGCCCGGCGCGTCGGCGGCGGGCTGGCGTTCGCCCAAGCCCAGGCGCGCGGTCAGCCCGCAGCCTCCGCAGGCCAGGGCGACCAACGCGATGACGGCCCGTCGCAACATGCCTTCCCCTCGTGACTGCGAACCCGGCCCAAATCTACACGCTGACGGTGACGCCTGCAGTCGACGGGGGGTCGGCGCCGCGCCGCCGCCGTTCAGGCGCGGGCGAAATCGAAGGCGACGACGTCGGCGATGCGCGGGGTATCGAGCATCGCCATCAGCAGCCGGTCCACGCCCAGGGCGACCCCGGCGCAATCCGGCAGGCCATGCGCGAGCGCATCGAGCAGGCGCTCGTCGACCGGCGGCATGGGCGCGCCGCGGCGCGCGCGCTCGGCCAGCTCGCGCCCGAAGCGCGCGCGCTGCTCGCCGGCGTCGGCCAGCTCGTGATAGCCGTTGGCCAGCTCCAGCGGGCCCAGGAACAGCTCGAAGCGCTCGGCCACCGGCACTGGATCGTGGGCGTCGCCGTCGTCGTCGCGCACGCGGGCCAGCATGCACTGCGAGGCCGGGTAATCGTGCAGCACCAGCAACTGGTCCGGCGGGAATCCGGGCTGGATGCGGTGGGTCATCAGCAGGTCCAGCCAGTCGTCGCGCGACAGCCCCTCCCCGTCCACCGCCACCTCGCCCAGCGCCTCGCGCAGCGCCGGCAGGTCGGCACGCATCGGGTCCAGGCCCAGCGTCTCTCGATACAGTTCCCGGTAGCGCACGCTGCGCAGCCGCGCCCGGCGCCCGACCAGGCCCAGCGCCGCCTGCACCAGTTGCGCGCACTCCTCGGCCAGGCGGCGGTGATCCCAGCCCACCCGGTACCACTCCAGCATGGTGAACTCCGGGTTGTGGCGCCCGCCCGCCTCGCCGTCGCGGAACACGCGGCCGAGTTCGTAGCAATCGCCCACGCCGGCGGCCAGCAGGCGCTTGAGCGGATACTCCGGCGAGGTGCGCAGCCAGCGGCGGGCGGCGCCGGCATCGCGGTGGCCGCTGAACTCGAGCGAGAACGAGGCGATGTTGGGCTCGGTGTTGCCGGCCTGCGACAGCACCGGGGTTTCCACCTCCAGCACGCCGCGCTCGGCGAAGAAGGCGCGGATCTCGGCATTGAGCCGCGCGCGCAGGCGCAGCGCCGCGGGCGCGGCCGAGGGGCGCCAGCTCATGCGCGCGCGGCCCGCGCAAGCGCGCGCCTCACGCGTGGCGCTCCAGGAACGCCAGCAGCTTCGCCTCGTCCCAGACCTCGATCCCCAGCGCCTCGGCCTTGGCGAGCTTGGAGCCGGCCGCCTCGCCGGCGACGACGAAGCTCGTCTTCGCCGAAACGCTGCCGGCGGCCTTGGCGCCCAGCGCTTCCAGCCGCGCCTTGGCCTCGTCGCGGGTCATCGAGGCCAGCGTGCCGGTCAGGACCACGCTCTTGCCGTCGAGCGGCCCGGCGGCGCGGCGCTCGCGCGCGGGCGCGGCCTCCAGCAGGCGGGCCATGGCGCGGTCTGCGGCGACCAGCGCGGCGCGGGCCGCGGGATCGGCCAGATAGGCCTGCAGGTTCTCCGCGCCCGCGGCCGAGGCGCCGGCACCGGCCCAGCCGCTGGCGTTGGCCTGCAGCAGCGCGTCCAGGCTGCCGTAGGTCTCGGCCAGGCGCTGCGCGCTCTTGTCGCCGAGCTTGGCCACCGGCAGCGCCGCCAGCAGATGCGCCAGGCCCAGCCGCTCGCGCAGCGCCGGATCGGGCCGGCCCTCGTCCTCGAAGCGGATGCCCGCGGCCAGCAGCGCATCGACCACGGCGGCGTTGCCCGGCTGCTCGAAGAAGGTCGCGATCGAGCGCGCGACCTCCGCGCCGATGTCGGGCAGCGCCTGCAGCACCACCGCCGGCACCTCGCGCACGAATTCCAGCCGGCCCAGCCACTGCGCGAGCGTCTTGGCTGTGGTCTCGCCCAGGTGCGGGATGCCGAGCGCGAACAGGAAGCGCGGCAGCGTGGTGCGACGGCTGGCATCGATGCCGGCGACGAGGTTCTCCGCCCACTTGGTGGCCAGCTTGCCGGCCGCCGGGTCCACCTGCAGGTGACGGCGCAGGAACTCGGCGCGGCGCCAGTCCGGCGGGTCCTGCTCCAGCAGGGCGCGGGCCTCGTCGTCGAGCCGCAGCGCGCCGCGGCTGTCGGCCACGGCCTGCAGCAGGTCGGCGGCGGTCGTGGCGTCGAGCGCGGCCTTCATCCGTACCAGGTCGGGCACGTCGAGCGCGTACAGGTCGGCCACCGAGCGCACGAAGCCGTATTCCACCAGTGCATCGGCCTGCTTCTCGCCCAGGCCCTCGATGTCCATCGCGCGCCGCGAGGCGAAGTGGCGCAGCGCCTCCTTGCGTTGCGCGCCGCAGGCCAGCCCGCCGGTGCAGCGGTAGGCGGCCTCGCCCTCCTCACGCACCAGCTCGGAGCCGCACACCGGGCAGGCGGCGGGCATCGACCAGGGCACCGCGCCGGGCGGGCGCCGGTCCTCGACGACCCGCACGATCTCGGGGATCACGTCGCCGGCGCGGCGCACGATGACGGTGTCGCCCTCGCGCACGTCCAGCCGCGCGATCTGGTCGGCGTTGTGCAGAGTGGCGTTGGTGACGGTGACGCCGGCCACCTGCACCGGCTCCAGCCGCGCCACCGGGGTGGCGGCGCCGGTGCGGCCGATCTGGATCTCGATCGCGCGCAGCACGGTGGCCTGTTCCTGCGCCGGGTACTTGTGCGCCAGCGCCCAGCGCGGCGCGCGCGAGACGAAGCCCAGCACGCGCTGCTGGTCGTAGCGGTCGAGCTTGTAGACCACGCCGTCGATGTCGTAGGGCAGCGTGTCGCGCAGCGCGCCGATGCGGCGGTAATAGGCGATCAGGCCCTCGAAGCCGGTGGCCACGTCCACCTCCGGCGCGACCGGGAAGCCCAGCTCGCGCAGCAGCGCGAGGGTTTCGGAATGGGTCGGCGGCAGGTCCAGGCCCTCCACCTCGCCCACGCCGTAGGCGAAGAAGGCCAGCGGCCGGCGACGGGTCACCGCGGGATCGAGCTGGCGCAGCGAACCGGCGGCGCCGTTGCGCGGGTTGGCCAGCAGTCTCTCGTTGCGCGCCAGCGCCTGGGCGTTCCAGGCCTCGAAGGCCTTGCGCGGCATGTAGATCTCGCCGCGCACTTCCAGCACCGCCGGCGCGGCGCCGCCGAGCAGCTTCAGCGGCACCGAGCGCACCTGGCGCAGGTTGGCGGTGACGTCCTCGCCGGTGGCGCCGTCGCCGCGGGTGGCGCCCTGCACGAACAGGCCGTGCTCGTAGCGCAGGCTGATCGCCAGGCCGTCGAGCTTGGGTTCCACCGAGAACCGCGGCGCGCGGGTGCCGAGCCTGTCCTCGATGCGGCGCTCGAATTCGGCCACCTCGCGGTAGCGCAGGCGATCGTCGTCGCCGCCGTCCGGGTCCTCGAAGGCGTTGGCCAGCGACAGCATCGGGATCGCGTGGCGGACCTCGGGAAAGCCGCCGTCGGGCCGGGCGCCGACGGTGCGGGTCGGCGAATCGGGCGAGGCCAGCGCCGGGTGCTCGGCCTCCAGCGCCTCCAGCTCGCGCATCATCGCGTCGTATTCGGCGTCCGGGATCGCCGGATCGTCGAGCACGTAGTAGCGGTGGTTGGCGTCTTCGATCTGGCGACGCAGGGCGTCGATGCGGGCGGCCGGTGCGGTCATCGGGCGATTTTACCCGCTATGCTTGCGCCGCCCGTGAGCCGGAGACGACCATGCACAGGCTTTTCCTTCTTGCGGCCGCCCTGCTTCTGGGCGGCTGCGCGCAGGCCCCGCTCGTGGACGACGGCGCCTCGCGCTGCGCATCCGGCGGCTGCCGGGACCTGACCCTCCACGATCTGGTCGCCGATGCGCGCGATCGGGACGAAGCGCCGGCGTTCCTGCCGGAGCCCGCGCTGCGGATTCCGGGCGATCGAATCGAGCAGGCGATCGTCGACGTGGACGAGGACGGGCGCCCGCTGCTCGACGTAGTGCTCGACGAGGACAGCGGCCGCGAACTGCAAGCGCTCAGCAAGTCCCGCATCGGCAAGCGCATGGCGGTCGTGATCGACGGCGAGCTGCTCGTGGCGCCCTACATCAACGGCCCCTTCGGTCCGCGGCTGCGGATTTCCGGCTTCGAGCACCTGCCGGCGGCCAAGCGCGCACGGGCGCGGCTGCTGGGCATCGCCGACTGAAACCAGCGTCCGTGCGCGACCGCGCCCGGGTTACCAGCGCGGGCTGCGCGTCACCGGCGGCACCTCGCGCTCGCGGTCCCAGGCGCGCAGCTCGTCGCGGATGTGGGCCACGCGCTGGCGGCCCAGGGCGTTGCGCTGTTCGTCGAGCAGCACGCCGTCGAGCAGCTCGGCCATGCGCTGGGCGGTGGGCAGCATCATCTCCCAGGCGTCGAGCGCCGGCGTGGGCGCCGGCAAGGTCAGGAAGAACGCGATCGCCGGGGTCTCCAGCGACTGGATCTCCGACATCTCGAAGCTGCCCGGCTTGCGGATGTTGGCCACGCTGAAGATCGGCCCGCGCTCGGGGTGGCCCTCGACCAGGCGGTGGAAGACATTCATGTGGCCGTAGGTCAGCCCGGCCTTCTCGGCGGCGACCACGATGTCCGGACCGCGCAGGACCTGACCGGCGCGGGCGGCGATGTAGAGCGTGACGATCTTGTCGAAGTCGTCGCTGACCCGGCGCCCGAGCTCCGAGTTGGGCGTGGCCGGCTCGCCGACCGCGTCGTCGAACAGGTCCAGTTCCGCATGGCGCTCCGGTTCGTCCGCGGCCTCGCCGGCGGCATCGAGCTCCTGCTCGATCTGCGCGCCCAGCGTGGGCTCCATGCGGTCGCGCTCGCCGCTGCTGTCCCCCGCGCGTACCCGGCGGCCCTGCCCGCCCTGGCGCGGCCGGGTCCCGAAGTACCAGATCGCCGCGAGCAGGATCGCCCCTGCCACTGCGATGCCGATCCGCATCAGCCACATGTCGGTCATCGAAACACTCCCTCGAGTTCAGTGGGCGCGCCGGCGCGCGATGGCGCCGGCCGCGGGCGATCCGCGGCGCTCATGCCGCGCCGGCCAGGCGGGCGGCCTCGGCCAGATCCACCGAGACCAGCCGGCTGACGCCGGGTTCGCGCATGGTAACGCCGCTGAGCTGGTGCGCGGCCTCCATGGTCGCCTTGTTGTGGGTCACGAACAGGAACTGCACCTTCTCGCTCATCTCCGACACCATCGCGGTGAAGCGACCCACGTTGGCCTCGTCCAGCGGCGCGTCGACCTCGTCGAGCAGGCAGAACGGCGCCGGGTTCAGGCGGAAGATCGCGAACACCAGCGCCACCGCGGTCATCGCCTTCTCGCCGCCGGACAGCAGCGAGATGTTGGACACGCGCTTGCCCGGCGGGCGCGCCATGATCGCCACCCCGGTGTCGAGCAGATCCTCGCCGGTCAGTTCCAGGTAGGCATGGCCGCCGCCGAACAGGCGCGGGTAGAGTTCCTGCACGCCGGCGTTGACGCGATCGAAGGTGTCCTTGAAGCGGCCGCGGGTCTCGCGGTCGATCTTGCGGATCGCCTCTTCCAGCGTCTCCAGCGCGGCGTTGAGATCGGCGTCCTGGCTGTCCAGGTACTCCTTGCGCTGCGCGGCCTCGGCGTGCTCCTGGATCGCGGCCAGGTTGACCGGCTCCAGCCGCCGCAGCTTGGCGTCGAAGTCGGCGACGGCGCGCTCCCACGCCGCCGGGCTGGCGTCTTCCGGCACGTTCGCCAGCACCGCCTCCATCTCGAAGCCGGCCTCGGCCACCGCGGCGGCGAGCTGCTCGGCGCGGATCACCAGCGCCTGCTGGTCGATCCGGCGCTGGGCGATGGCCTCGCGCTGCGCGATGGCGTGGGCGTCGCGCTGCTGGCGGGTCTGCTCGAGCTGCCGCAGTTCGGCCTCGATCCCGTCCAGCGCCGAACGCGCGGCGGCGAGGTCGCTGTCGGCCAGCACGCGCTGTTCCAGCGCCGCCTGCCGCTCGGCCTCCAGGTCGCCGACCGGCGCGTCGCCGTCGGCGAGCTGGCCGGCGATCTCCTCCAGCCGCGCATCGAGCTGGCCGCGCTGGTGCCCCATGCGCTCCAGCGACTGCTCCAGCGCCACCACCTGCGCGCGCTGCGATTCCAGCGACAGCGCCAGCGCGTGCGCGGCGTCGCGCGAGGCGCGGGCGGCGTCGCGGGCGGCGTCGCGGGCCTGCACCAGCGCCGCGCGCTCGGCTTCCAGCTCGCGGCGCGCCTGCTCGTACTCGGCCATCCGCGACACCGCGTCGTCGAGCCGGCCGCGCGACTCGCGCGCCTGCGCGCCGGCGCTGTCGATCGACTCGATCAGTTGCTCCAGCTCGGCGTCGATGCGTTCGATGCGGTGGCGCGCCGAATCCAGCCGGCCCTGCTGGCTCTGCAGCTGGCCGGCCAGCTCGGACACGCCGCGGTGGGCCACGTACAGCGCGCGCTGGGCCTCCTCGCGCGCCTGCTCGGCGGCCAGCAGGCGCTCGCGGCGCTGCGCGGCGGCCGCCTCGAGTTCGCCCTCGCGTTCCTGCAGGGCCTCGATGCCGGCGCGCAACTGCTGGATCTCGCGCTCGCGCAGCAGCGCGCCCTGCTTGGCCGCGCCCGAGCGCAGCACCCGCACCCAGCCGGCGCCCAGGCGCTCGCCGCCGCGGGTGATGACCGAATCGCCCTCCGGCAGCCGCGCCTGCAGCGCCACCGCCTCGGCCAGGGTCTCGGCCACGTGCAGGCGCGCCAGCAGCCGGCGGATCGCCAGCGGCCCGCGCACCCGCGCGGCCAGCGAGGTCGGCGCGAACGCCGCCTCGCCCTCCTCGGCCGAGACCAGCGCCAGCCGGCCCTCGCCGAGGTCGCCCAGCGCCTCGACCAGGGTCTCCGGCGCCTCCACCAGCACGCCCTCGATGAGCTGCCCCAGCGCGCCCTCGACCGCGTTCTCCCAGCCCGGCTCCACCTGCAGCCGCTCGCCCACGCGCGCGGCCGAATCCAGCCCGCGGCGGCGCAGCCATGCCACCGCCGCGCCCTGCTCCTGCCCGAGCGCGGCGTGCTGCAGGGTCTCCAGCGAGGACAGGCGCCCGCGCGACTCCTGCGCGCGCTTGCGCACGTCCGACAATTCCTCCTGCGCGGCGCGCTGCTCGTCCTGCAGCGCCAGCGCCTCTTGCTTGCGCGCCTCCAGGTCCTCGGTCAGCAGGTCGAGCCCGGCGCGCTGCTCCTCGTGGCGTTGCTCGATGGCGGCGAAGCTTTCGGCCAGCGCGTCGAGGTCGAGCCCGGCGCGCTCGGCGAGCAATTGCTCGCGGCGGCGATCGGCGTCGAGCGACTGCCGGTCGAGGTAGTCCACGCGGGTGCGCTCCACCTCGGCCGCGCGCGCGGCCTCCGCCGACTCGCGACCATGCGCCTCCCAGCGCTGCTGCCAGTCGGCCAGCGCCGCTTCCGCCTCGCGCAGCGCCTCCTGGCGCGCCTCGTCCTCGGCGCGCAGCGACTCCAGCCGGGGCCCGGCCTCCAGGATCGCGGCCTGCAGCGCTTCCAGCCGCGCCCGGTCGCCGCTGATGTGCGCGCCGATCTCGGCCAGCGCGTTGGCGGTCTCGTCGCGGGCGCGGTGCAGGCGCGCGGAGAGGTCGCGCTGGTGGGCGATCTGCTGCTCGATGCGGGCCAGCGCGCCGGCCACCTCGTAGACCGCCGCCTGCGCACGGGCCAGCGCCTCGCCGGCCTCCTGCTGGCGCACGCGCCCGGTCTCGATGCGGCGCTCGGCCTCGCGCTGCTCGGCCACCAGCTGCTCCAGCCGGGTCGATTCCTGCGCCAGCCCCTCGCGCAGCGCCTGCAACTGGCGATCGAGCGCGCGGAATTCCAGCGCCTTCCATTCCGCATCGCGGATCTTGCGCTCGGCCTGGATCGCGGTGTACTGCTCGGCCTGGCGCGCCTGGCGCTTGAGGTGGTCGAGCTGCTTGCCGACCTCCTCGCGCAGGTCGCTCAGGCGGTCCAGGTTCTCGCGGGTGTGGCGGATGCGGGTCTCGGTCTCCTTGCGCCGCTCCTTGTACTTGGAGATGCCGGCGGCCTCCTCCAGGTGCACGCGCAGGTCCTCGGGGCGCGCCTCCACGATCTGGCTGATCATGCCCTGCTCGATGATCGAGTAGCTGCGCGGCCCCAGGCCGGTGCCCAGGAACAGATCGGTGATGTCGCGGCGGCGGACCTTGGTGCCGTTGAGGTAGTAGGCGCTCTGGCCGTCGCGGCTGACCGTGCGCTTGACCGAGATCTCGTTGAACGAGGCGTACTCGCCGGTGATGGTGTGGTCGCTGTTGTCGAAGATCAGCTCCACCATCGCCTGCGACACCGGCTTGCGGGCGGTGGAGCCGGAGAAGATCACGTCGGTGAGCGAATCGCCGCGCAGGCGGCTGGCGGTGCTCTCGCCCATCACCCAGCGCACCGCGTCGATGATGTTGGACTTGCCGCAGCCGTTGGGACCGACCACGCCGGTCATGTTGGTCGGCAGGTGCAGCGTGGTGGGATCGACGAAGGACTTGAATCCGGCGAGCTTGATCGTGGACAGGCGCATGCGTAGGGACGTTAGCCTCGCGGCGCAGCGCCAGGGCGCGGCCGCTCCAAGGTGAGGGCCCGGATCTCCGGCCCCGGCATCGGCGACAGATAAGTCGTTGTTTTCATTGAGCGACGGCGCCACCCAGGGCGCCGTCGTCCGGCAGTATAGCCGCCCGCCCCGGCACCGGTCAGGCCATCGCGGCCGGTGGCGCGCTCACGGCGTCGCGCACGCATTCATGCAGAATTCCCCGGATGGCCGCCGCCCCCAGCCCCACGCCCGCCCGCGCCCAGCCCAGTCTGCGCGAGCGCTTCGCCGCGATGCGCAACCTGCCGCCGTTCCTGCGCCAGGTCTGGGCCACCAGCCCCGCGCTCACCGCCGCCAGCCTGGGCCTGCGCCTGGTCCGCGCGGTGCTGCCGGTGGCGATGCTCTACGTCGGCAAGCTGATCATCGACGAGGTCGTGCGGCTGGCCGGTGCCGGGCCGGGCGCGCCCGACCTGGCCGCGGCCTGGCACGCCGGCCGGCTGGACCCGCTGCTGTGGCTGGTGCTGGCGGAGTTCGGCCTGGCGGTGCTGTCCGACCTGCTCGGCCGGCTGGTGGCCTATGCCGAGTCGCTGCTGTCGGAACTGTTCACCAACGCCACCAGCGTGCGCCTGATGGAACACGCGGCCACGCTCGACCTGGAGGACTTCGAGGACCCGGAACTGCAGGACAAGCTCGACCGCGCGCGCCGCCAGACGATGGGGCGGATGAACCTGCTGGGGCAGTTGTTCGGCCAGGCGCAGGATGCGGTGACCGTGGTGAGCTTCGCCGCCGGCCTGGTGATCTATGCGCCCTGGCTGATGCTGCTGCTGGCGGTGGCGCTGGTGCCGGCCTTCGTCGGCGAGTCGCACTTCAACGCGCTCGGCTACTCGCTCAACTTCCAGTGGACGCCCGAGCGCCGGCAACTGGAGTACGTGCGCCAGACCGGCGCCAGCGTCGAGACCGCCAAGGAGGTGAAGATCTTCGATCTGCACCGCTTCCTGATCGAGCGCTACCGGCGCCTGGCCGAGGGCTTCTACCGCGCCAATCGCGCGCTGGCCCGGCGCCGCGCGCTGTGGGGGGCGCTGCTGGCCGCGTTCGGCACCCTGGGCTACTACGTCGCCTACGCCTACATCGTCTGGCGCACCCTGCGCGGCGACTTCAGCATCGGCGACCTGACCTTCCTGGCCGGCAGCTTCCTGCGCCTGCGACAGCTGCTGGAAGGCCTGCTGATTGGTTTCTCGCAGGTGGCGGGCCAGGCGCTGTACCTCGACGACCTGTTCTCGTTCTTCGCCATCGAGCCGGAGATCCGCTCGCGCCCCGGCGCGGTCCCGGTGCCGCGCCCGATCGAGCGCGGCTTCGTGTTCGAGAACGTCGGCTTCCGCTACCCCGACGCCGAGCGCTGGGCGGTGCGGCACCTGGACTTCGAGCTGCGCGCCGGCGAGGTGCTGGCGCTGGTGGGCGAGAACGGCGCCGGCAAGACCACGCTGGTCAAGCTGCTGGCGCGGCTGTACGACCCCGACGAGGGCCGCATCCTGCTCGACGGACGCGACCTGCGCGACTACGACCTGGACGACCTGCGCGCCAACATCGGGGTGATCTTCCAGGACTTCGTGCGCTACCACCTGAGCGCGGCGGAGAACATCGGCGTGGGCCGGATCGAGGCGATGCACGATCGCGAACGGATCCGCGACGCCGCCCGGCGGGCGATGGCCGACGAGGTGATCGAATCCCTGCCCGGCGGCTACGAGCAACTGATCGGGCGCCGCTTCAAGACCGGCGTGGACCTGTCCGGCGGGCAGTGGCAGAAGCTGGCCATCGCCCGCGCCTACATGCGCGACGCGCAGGTGATGATCCTCGACGAGCCCACCGCCGCGCTCGACGCGCGCAGCGAATACGAGGTGTTCGGCCGCTTCAAGGAGCTCTCGCACCGGCGCACCGCGGTGCTGATCTCGCACCGCTTCTCCAGCGTGCGCATGGCCGACCGCATCCTGGTGCTGGAGCAGGGCCGGATCGAGGCCAGCGGCACCCACGAGGAACTGATGGCCGCCGGCGGGCGCTACGCGGAGCTGTTCGAGCTGCAGGCGGCCGGCTACCGCTGACGGCGCCCCGGCACGGCGCATCGCGCCCGTTCATGCCGAAACTGGGCTGCGCGTCCGCTAAATCGCGTTGACGCGCGCGCGTCGCCGCCGATAGCGTGGCCGAAGACGACGAAGGGAGGCGGCGAGGCCATGCGGCGGATTCCGTACCTGCAGATCGCGCTGGGCCTGGCGCTGGCCCTGGTGGCCGTGCTGGGCTGGCAGAACCACCGCCTGCGCGCCGACAACGACTGGCTGCTGCAGCGCGCCACGGCGCCCTACTACGGCATGTACGTGCCGGTGGTGGAGGTCGCCGCGCTGGACGGCGAGCGCCTGCGGCTGGGCGCGCCGGAGGGCGGCTTCCAGATCCTCTACTTCTTCGATGCGCACTGCCCGTATTGCCTGGAATCGGCGCCGAGGGTGCGCGAACTGGCGCGCCGCGCAGCCGGCCTCGGCGGCACCGTGCGCATGATCGGCCTGGGCAAGGGCGAGGACGCCGAGATCGCCGCCTACGCCCGCGAACACGGCTTCGACTTCCCGGTGGCCGCGGTGCGCGATCGCCGCCTGCTGGCGCTGTACCGCGGCGACAGCGTGCCGCTGGCGATGCTGATCGGCCCGGACGGGCGCGTGCAGCACGCGCACCCCGGCCCCCTCGACACCATGGACCAGGTCGGTTCCCTGCTGGCCGCGATGCGCACGGACGCGCCGCCCGCGGCCGCACCCCAAGCCCAGGAGTCATCGCCATGAAGCAGTCCAGGTTCTCCCCGCGCAAGGCGCTCCTCGCCGCCGGCTTCCTCGGCGTCATGGCCTTCGGTGGCGTCCAGGCCGTGGCCAGCGGCACCGCCTCGCAGTCTCAGGCGCGCCAGTGCAGTTCCATCTGCGAGCCCGATTGCCAGGGCTTCGGCGGCACCTACCGCGCCGGCGTCTGCTGGTGTTGCGGGTGATGCGATGAAGCCGCGGCGGGACGGGCGCCACGCCGCGCCCGTCCCGACGCGCGCGCTCAGCCCGGGAACAGCGCGCCCTGGTCGCCGGCCGGCGCGCCGTAGTCCAGGCGGCCGTCCACGATCCGCGCCGCCGCCGTGTACGGATGGAGCTGCGCCTTGCCGGGCGCCATCAGGTGCACGACCTCCCAGCCGCGCGCCTTGAAGTCGTCGGCGATCAGGCTGCGGTGGCAGCTCCACCACATCGCCTCCGCGCACATCACCGCCGTCGGACGTTCCAGCGCCGCATCCCCCAGGCGCGCCCGCGCGGCGGCATAGGCGGGCGTGTCCATGTAATCGGCGTAGCCGCGAAAGGCAGCGTTGCGCCAGGCGGTGTGCGGAGAATCCTCGCGCGGCCGGCGGCGGCCACCGAGTTCGGGCATCGGCAGGTAGCCGATCCCCGCGCCGGGCAGACTGGCGGCCAGCGCCTCCGCCGCGTACTGCGGGTTGCGGCGCGAGCCGGGATAGCGCCGCACGTCGGCCACCGTAAAGATGCCGGCCTCGGACAGCATCCCCAGGAACACCTCCAGGGGGCGGGTGGAATGGCCGATGGTCCAGAGACGGGGTGCGCCGCGCATGCCGCTACCCTGCCACGGCCGTCGTGGAGGGCGCGCGCACCGCCTCCGATGAGAACCGCTCTCATCGTCTACAATAGGCGGGTTTTCTCCCGGATCTGGCCCGCGCATGTCCTCCGCATTCGGCACCGAGACGGTGCTCGACGTCCGCCACTGGACGGACGACTACTTCAGCTTCACCACCACCCGCGACGACGGCTTCCGCTTCGACAACGGGCAGTTCGTGATGATCGGCCTGGAGACCGAGGGCAAGCCGCTGCTGCGCGCCTACTCGATCGCCAGCGCCAACTGGGAGGAACAGCTGGAGTTCTTCAGCATCAAGGTGCCCGACGGCCCGCTGACCTCGCGGCTGAAGAACATCCGTCCCGGCGACCGGATCGTGGTCGGGCGCAAGCCCACCGGCACCCTGCTGATCCACGACCTGCACCCGGGCCGCAACCTGTATCTGCTCGGTACCGGCACCGGGCTCGCGCCGTGGCTGTCGATCGTCAAGGACCCGGAGACCTACGAGCGCTTCGAGCGGGTGATCCTGTGCCACGGCGTGCGCCGCACCGCGGACCTCGCCTATCGCGACTACTTCGTCAACGAGCTGCCGCAGCACGAGTTCCTGGGCGAGCAGATCGCGGCGAAGCTGCGCTACTACCCGGCCGTCACCCGCGAGCCCTTCGTCTTCGGCGGCCACGATCACCAGGGCCGGCTGACCGCGCTGATGGAGAGCGGTCGCATGATGGAGCACCTGGGCATCGAGCCGCTGGACCCGGAACACGACCGCGCGATGATTTGCGGCAGTCCGCAGATGCTGGCCGACTTCCGCGCCCTGCTCGACGCCCGCGGCTTCTCGCCGGCGCCGCGCATCGGCACGCCCGGCCAGTACGTGTTCGAGCGCGCGTTCGTCGAGCGCTGACCGCGGGCGACGCGCGGCGTCCGCGTTCCCGCCGCGCGGTCCGCGATCGCGGGCGCGGCCTGGGGCGCCGTTCCACAGTGCCTCGGCGGCGTCTACAATCCGGACAGTTTCCGGGAGAACCGCCACATGAAGATCGTCGTCGCCGTGGATGGCAGCGAAATCAGCCAGCGCGCCGTCAAGTTCGCGATCAAGCTCGCGCGCGCCACCGCCAAGGCCCGGATCACCGTGGTCGCGGTGAACCCGGAGCTGTTCCCGGGCGTGGAGCGCAAGATCGGCGCCGAAGCCGCCGCCCGCCACCACGCCGAATCGCACGACGCGCTGCTGGGCCCGGCGCTCAAGACGCTGGCCCGCGCCAAGGTCGAGTTCACCGAGCGGCGCGAGATCGGCGACATCGCCGCCACCATCCTCGACGTGGCGCACAAGAGCCGCGCCGACCTGATCGTCATGGGCTCGCACGGCCGCGGCGCGGTCAAGGGCATGCTGCTGGGCTCGGTCTCGGGCAAGGTGCTGGCGCAGTCCGACGTGCCGGTGACCATCGTCCGCTGAAGCCGCGCCGGTCCGCCGCCGGCCCTCAGGCGCCCGGCGGCGGCTGCGCCAGCGCGCGCTCCAGCGCGCCCGCGAGGGCTTGCGGGCGCCGCGCCGGACCATAGCGGCGCAGCGGCCGGCCGTCGCGGCCGATCAGGAACTTGGTGAAGTTCCACTTGATCGCGCGCGTGCCCAGCACGCCGCGGCGCGCGTCCTGCAGCCAGCGCCACAGCGGGTGCGCGCCCGGCCCGTTGACCTCGACCTTGGCGAACATCGGGAAATCCACCCGGTAGCGCAGGTCGCAGAACGCGCGGATCGCCTCCGCGTCGCCCGGCTCCTGCGCGCCGAACTGGTTGCACGGAAAGCCCAGCACGACCAGGCCCCGCTCGCGGTAGCGCGTCCACAGCGCCTGCAGCCCGGCGTACTGCGGGGTGAAGCCGCAGGCCGAGGCCACGTTCACCACCAGCGCGACCTGGCCGCGATAGCGCGCCAGCGGCGCGGGGCCGCCTTCGAGGTCGACGGCATCGAAGTCGTAGAGGGTCGGCATGGCGGGTTGCGGGCGGGCGGCCCAGTCTATCCCGCGAAGGCGCGCCCGTGCGCCCCCGCGGAGGCCCGCCCCGGTACCGCCTGTGCCGATGGTCACGGGCCCCGGCCCCGGCCGGCGGGGTATTCTTCGGGGTTCCGCCGTTCCAGGATTCGCCGATGAAGCATCCGCTCAGCCTGGCGCTCGCCGCCGCCATCGCCGGCCTCAGCGCCCCCGCCCTCGCCCTTGCCCAGGACGCCGCGCCCGCGCAGGCGGCCGCGCCCGCGCAGGCGCAGCAGGACAACCCCTTCTTCCAGGCCAGCCCGCTGGATCTGCAGTACCCGCAGTTCGACCGCATCCGCGACGAGCACTTCGCCCCGGCCTTCGACGCCGGCATGCGCGAGAACCTGGCCGAGATCGAGCGCATCGCCGCCAATCCCGAGCCGCCGACGTTCGACAACACCATCGTCGCGCTGGAGAAGTCGGGCCAGTTGCTCGGCCGCGCGCTGCGCGTGTTCTACAACCTGGTCGGCGCCGACACCAACGACGCGCGCAAGCGGCTGCAGGCCGAGTACTCGCCGAAGCTGGCCGCGCACCGCGACGCGATCTCGCTCGACCCGCGGTTGTTCGCGCGCATCAAGACCCTGTACGACACCCGCGCCTCGCTGGGCCTCGACGCCGAGGGCACGCGCCTGGTCGAGCAGTACTACAACGATTTCGTACGCGCCGGCGCGCAGCTCGACGAGGCGCAGAAGGCGCGCCTGAAGGAGATCAACGCCGAGCTCGCCACCCTCGGCACCACCTTCAGCCAGAACGTGCTGGCCGAGGTCAACGATTCGGCGGTGGTGGTCGATACCCGCGAGGAACTGGACGGCCTGACCGAACAGCAGATCGCCGCCGCCGCCGAGGCGGCGAAGTCGCGCGGGCTGGCGGGCAAGTACGTCATCACCCTGCTCAATACCACCGGCCAGCCGCCGCTGTCGCAGCTGACCGACCGCGACCTGCGCCGCCGCATCCACGAGGCCTCGGTCGCCCGCGGCGCGCGCGGCAACCAGTGGGACAACACCGCCATCGTCTCGCAGGTGCTGCGCCTGCGCGCGGAGCGCTCGCGGATGCTGGGCTTCCCCACCACCGCCCACTACGTGCTCGCCGACGAGACCGCCAAGACCCCGGAGGCGGTCAACGACATGCTCGGGCAGCTCGCCCCGGCCGCGGTGGCCAATGCGCGCCGCGAGGCCGCCGAGCTGCAGCGCATGATCGACCAGGAGCAGGCCGCTAAGGGCGAGCCGAGCTTCGAGCTGGCCGCCTGGGACTGGGCTTTCTATTCCGAGAAGGTGCGCCAGGCCAAGTACGAGTTCGACGAGGCCCAGCTCAAGCCCTACCTGGAGATGGTGAACGTGCTGGAGAACGGCGTCTTCCACGCCGCCAATCAGTTCTACGGCATCAGCTTCAAGCAGCGCACCGACCTGCCGCTCTATCACCCCGACACCCGCGTCTACGACGTCTTCGACGCCGACGGCAGCCAGCTGGCGATCTTCATCTTCGACCCCTACGCGCGCGAGTCCAAGCGCGGCGGCGCCTGGATGAACTCCTACGTCTCGCAGTCGTCGCTGATGGGCACCAAGCCGGTCGTGGCCAACCACCTCAACATCCCCAAGCCGCCGGCCGGCGAGCCGACGCTGCTGACCTGGGACGAGGTCACCACGATGTTCCACGAGTTCGGCCATGCGCTGCACGGCATGTTCTCCGACGTGACCTATCCCTACTTCAGCGGCACCAGCGTGCCGCGCGACTTCGTGGAATTCCCCTCGCAGGTCAACGAGATGTGGGCGGACTGGCCGAGCATCCTCGCCAACTACGCCAAGCACTACGAGACCGGGGAGCCGATGCCGCAGGCGCTGCTGGACAAGGTGACCGCCGCCGCCCAGTTCAACCAGGGCTTCGCCACCACCGAATACCTGGCCGCGGCGATGCTCGACCAGCGCTGGCACCAGACCCCGGCCGAGCAGATCCCCGACGCCGACGGCGTGGTCGCCTTCGAGGCGCGCGCGCTCGCCGCCGACGGCATCGACTACGCGCCGGTGCCGCCGCGCTACCGCACGCCCTACTTCAGCCACATCATGGGCGGCTACGCGGCCGGCTACTACGCCTACATCTGGTCCGAGGTGCTCGATGCCAACACGGTGAAGTGGATCGAGGAACACGGCGGCCTGACCCGCGCCAACGGCGACCGCCTGCGCGCGACGCTGCTCTCGCGCGGCGGCAGCCGCGACGCGCTGCAGCTGTTCCGCGATTTCGCCGGCCACGAGCCGGACATCCGGCCGCTGCTGGTCAAGCGCGGCCTGGTCGCCACCGCCGACGACTCCGCCGCGCCGGAATCGGCCGAGCCCGTGCCCGGCAACGACGACTGACGCCCGCGGACTGGTGTCGCGGCAGGCCGTCCGGGGCGACCCGGGCGGCCTGTCGCGTTTCGGGGCCCGCTCGATCGTCCGCCCCCCCCGACCGGGCCGGCGCGAACGCGCGGCCGGCCCGTTCGTCGGGCGCGGAAGCCCTCGCACGCCTTGCGACGCCCGCCGGACGTTGACCCGACCGGTCTCCTGGGATAGAAGTGCGGGCAGGCAGCGACGCGCGGTTGCCTGCTGAATGGGCCGACGCCGTCGCCGAGAAGCTGGAGACTTCGATCTGCGAGGCCGTCCGATGGACATGGACAACGGCGACGCACGCCCGCTCGCCCCTCCGGACGGCGCCGTCGCGAGCGACCGGCGCTCCGGACCGGGACCCGAAACCGCGCCGCTAGCGGCCCGGCGCGATACCGGGTGGACCGTGGCGGCCCGCCGCCCGTGCGGCCGATCCGAGGCCGCAGCGACCCGCCCCGTATCGCCTGCGCTCCGGTGGCGTCGTGCCCGGCGCCATGCGCGCCGTTTCTCGACAGTCCCCCCGCCGCGCCACGATCCGACGAACGCGCCGACGGTGCGCCCGACCGGGCGATCGCCGGCGCTTCTCCATGGCATCTCGACCGCCGCCGCTGCGCGCGCGATGCCGCACCGTCCTCGGCGCGGGCGGGCATCCATCCGTCGGCCCCATGGGAGCAGCACCCCGGTTTGACTCGAGATTCCAGGACCGAATCGCAAGGAGACCGCAATGGCCAGCGTCGCGCAGCAAGCTTGCAAGACCGTATCGGATCAGGAATGGTCCCTGAGCACCTACATGGAGTTCTACGAGCGGGTCCTCGGCCCCCGCCTCTTCAAACCGTACGGAGAACTCCTGGTCCGGGAAATCCGACAAGACATCCGTCCCGACGCGCCCCCTCGCGACGTGCTCGAGGTCGCATGCGGGACCGGCCGCATCACCACGCATCTTTACGAGGATCTGGCCAAGCCGCTGAACCTGCGGCTCGTGGCCACGGACCTGTCGAAGATCACCATCGAGATCGCGAAGAAGGCCGTCAGCGAAGAGCTTCGGCGCAACGTCGTCTTCCGCGCCGACGTGGACATGGCCGACATGCCCTTCGAGGACGACAGCTTCGACGTCATCGTCTGCGGCTTCGGCCTGATGTTTCCTCCGGACAAGGCACGGGTCGCGCGGGAATTCAGGCGGGTGCTGCGCCCGGGAGGCCGCATCTACGGCACCGTGTTCCAGTACAACGAACTGTTCGAGCTGACCCGCCAGCTCTCCCGGGAGCGCTTCGGGACCCCGTCGGCCATCATGAACGCGGCCCTCAGCCTGGCCGATCCTGCTCCCATCATCCAGGCGTTCTCCCTGGAAGGGCTGTGCCGGGGCATCGACGAGGTCGCGACCTCGCATCCCCTGACCTTCCACCTGGACGACGACGACACGCGCGAGTTCCTCTTCAACGCCTGCATCCTCCTGGAAGAATTCAACCAGTGCGACGCGGCTGCCCGGCAGCGCTACCTCGATCTGATGCTCGGCGAACTGCATGCGCACGTACCGTCCCGCCACTACCGGGTCAGCGCCTGGCTGCTTCGCGCGCAGGTCGACGAGGCCGCCAAGGAGGCGGTGGCCGTGCCGAGCCGGGCGCCCGACTTCTCGGAACTGAGCGCCTTCATCCGGCTCGCGCCCGAGCGCGCCGAGAGCGGGGAGGACGAGGCGCTGCCGCCCGAGGACGCCCGATCGCTGCAGCCCTACCGTGCCCTGAAGGCGGCCTTCCTCGCCGAATGCCCGACCTACCCCTACGCCGAGGCGGAGGCGCTGCGCAACGGCGAGTTTTCGCGGCTGGACGCCCACCAGGTCGCCTACCTGGATCACGTCGGCGCCGCCCTGCCCCCGGAGTGTCTGCTCGAGGACGACTATCGGGCGCTCCGGCGCGACATCCTGGGGAACCCGCACAGCGGCTCGAAGCCCTCCGCCGCAGCCCTGGAAAGGGCCCGCACGGCGATCTACCGCTTCTTCGGCTGCACGCCGGACGAATACGAAATCGTGTTCACGCCCAACGCAAGCGGCGCCATCCGGCTGGTAGCGGAATCCTTCCCCTTCGAGCCCGGCTCGGAGCTGCTGCTCGCCAAGGACAACCACACCTCGGTCCACGGCATCCGCGAATACGCGCGCGCCAAGGGGGCCTCGGTGAAGTACGTCCCGTTGGACCAGCAACTGCTGATCGTCGAGGCCTCGATGCAGCGCGCGCTCGAGACGCTGCCGCCGGGCCGCCCGCATCTGCTGGCCTACCCCGCGCAGTCGAACGCCACCGGCGCCAGGCACGATCTGAAGTGGATCCGGCTCGCCCAGGAACGCGGCGCCATGGTGCTGTGCGACGCCGCGGCGTTCGTGCCCCAGTGCAAACTGGACTGTTCGGTGCATCGTCCGGACTTCGTGCCGGTCTCGTTCTACAAGATATTCGGCCATCCCACCGGTGCCGGGTGCCTCCTCGCGAGGAGATCGTCCCTGCGCAAGCTGACGCCGCCGTCCTTCGCGGGCGGCGCCGTGTGCTACTACTCCGGCCCCTGGTCGCCGACGGACCGGCTGCTCTACCACGACGACTGGAAGCGCTTCGAGGTCGGCACGCCCAACTACGCGTCCTTCCACGCCATCGCCCAGGGCTTCGAGTTCGTCTCCCGGCTGGGGCTCGAGCGCATCGGCGCGCGCTCGGCGACGCTGGCGAGATGGCTGGAACGGCAGCTGGCGGAGCTCCGGCACGACGTCCGGAGCCGATCCCCGCTGTGCTGCATCTACGGCCCCCCGGCCGAGCACAAGGGCGCGACGGTCATGCTGAACTTCTTCGATTGCGACAACGCCCCCATCCCGCACGCGCTGATCAAGCGGCTCGCCGAGCCCTTCGGCATCGTGCTGCGCAACGGGTGCTTCTGCAATCTGGGCGCGGTGCAGCACGCCACCTACGTCTCGGCCGGAACGGAATACTGCGAGCTCGACAAGACCGAGAAGATCCTCGACTGCGCCGCCTTCGACGAAAAGATTCTCGAAAAGGGCGACTGCGGCGCCGTCCGCGTCTCCTTCGGGCTCGGCTCGAACTTCAGGGACGCCTACCGCTTCTATCTTTTCGCCAGGTGCCTGCTGAACGTCGAGGTCGCGCGGCTGGCCGATGCGCGGACGCCTGGGCGCGCGGACCGACCGCCTCCCCCCAGCGCCCTCCCGAACGATCAGCGCGCAGCGACGTAGCCGCCCGGCACGCCGCCGGGCGAAAGCACCAGCTGCCAGAGCTGGATCGAGCGTGCGCGGAAGCTGGCCATGGAGCCGGCCAGGTAGAACAGCCACATGCGCCGGAAGCGCTCGTCGTAGCGCGCCGGCAGCCGCGACCATGCCGCTTCGATGTTGTCGCGCCAGGCCTGCAAGGTGCGATCGTAGTCGGCGCCGAAGTTGTGCCAGTCCTCGATCACGAAACGCCCTTCCAGCGCGCGCGTGACCTGCGCCGCCGACGGCAGCATCGAATTGGGGAAGATGTACCTGGCGATCCACGGATCGGTGCGACTGCGGGAACGGTTGCCGCCGATGGTATGCAGCAGGAACAGGCCGTCGGGCGCCAGGCAGCGCCGGGCGACGCGGAAATAGGTACGGTAGTTGCGCACCCCGACGTGTTCGAACATGCCGATCGACACGATGCGGTCGAAGCGCTCGTCCAGCGCGCGGTAATCCTGCAGGCGGATCTCCACCGGCAGCCCGGCGCACAGCGCGCGCGCGTACTCGGCCTGCTCGCGCGAGACCGTCAGCCCCACGCCTTCAACGCCGTAGCGCTCGGCCGCGTACTTCAGCATCTCGCCCCAGCCGCAGCCGATGTCGAGCAGGCGCATGCCGGGCCGCAGGCCGAGCTTGCGGCAGCAAAGATCGAGCTTGGCCTCCTGCGCGGCGTCGAGATCGCGGGCCTGGCGCCAGTACCCGCAGCTGTAGACCAGCCGCGCGCCCAGCATCGCGGCGTAGAGATCGTTGCCGAGGTCGTAGTGGCGCTCGCCGACCTCGAAGCTGCGCCGGCCGGCCTGCGGATTGCCCCAGCGCGCGCGCAGCGCGTCGGCCAGTTCGCCGGCGCCGCGCACCCGCTCGCCGAGACCGGACCGGATCAGCCGCAGCAGCAGTTCGTCGAGCGCCTCGGTGCGCCACCAGCCGTCCATCCAGCTCTCGCCCAGGCCGAGCGAGCCCTGCGCGAGCACGCGCCGGTAGAAGCGTTCGTCTTCGACCCGCAGGTCCCATGGGCGGTCGCCGTCGACGCGCACGTCGGCTTCCGCCAGCAGGGCCTCCACGCGTCGCCGGAAACGGTCTGCGCTGGCCATGGTACGACCCGGAAGCGGCCGGCCCTTGCCCGGCCCGGCGCCAGTCTACGCCATGAACGGGCGCCGGTGCGCCTCAGGCGACCGGCGCGGCGGCGAACAGGTCGCGGTACTCGTCGGCCACGTGCGGCAGCAGCACCTCGGCGGGGACTTCCACGCTCTGGGTGCCGTCGGCGTACGGTCCCACCTGGTAGGGCGGGAACACGAACCGCAGCGCCTCGATACGGCCGCCGGCGCCGAGCACCGGCTCGAACAGCTCGAACTTGTCCGCGGCCGGGGCCGATCCCTCGTCGATCATCCGGCCGCCGGTACGCAGCAGCTGGCTGCGCTCGACCGGCTCCAGCTCCTCGGCGTCGATCCGCTGCGACAGCGCCGCGTACAGCGCCTCGCGCACATAGGCCGAAACGTCGCGCCAGCCGGCCTCGTCGGCAATCAGCTCGCGGGCCTGCAGCATCCGCGACTGCGCCGGCAACCAGACGAAGCGCGCGACCAGCGGGTTGCCGTGCGCGCCGCCGGTGTAGCTGCTGCCGTCGGCGGCCACCGCGACCAGCCGCGGGGTCTCGGCCAGCATGCGGAACTCCAGCGAGAGATCGTACAGGGCGCCGCCGGTGCCCTCGCCGGCCGCGGCCGCGGCCTGCAGCAGTTCCTCGCGCGCGGCCTGCGCGTAGCGCTCCAGCTCGGCCGCCAGGCCCGGATACTTCTTCGCCTCGGGCGGATAGCTGATGCCCACCACGTAGCGCGGCGTGCGCTCGATGACATCTTCCAGCGCCGGCGGCGCCGCCGGCCCGTCCGCGGGCGTTTCCGCAGGCGCGGCCGGTGTCGTCGCATTCCCGGCGACAGGCGCCGGTTCCTCTTCGCGCCGGCAACCGGCCAGGGCCAGGACCAGGACGAACGCCGGTGCCAGCACCGGTGCGATCGGGCGCAGCCGCCACAGCTTCATGTTCGGTAGTTCCCCATCGATGCGTGATGCCGCGAGGCTAGCCGCGGCGGTGTGAGGATGCCATGCAAGGCGCCCGCGCGCGAACGCCCGACGCCGCCGCGGCACCGCCGTCTCCATCGCCGGCCCGTGCCGTGGCCACGAAAAAGCCCGGCCGAATGGCCGGGCTTCTCGTTCCGCCTTGCGGCAGGAATTACAGCGGCTGGACTTCGTCCGCCTGCAGGCCCTTCTGGCCCTGGACGACCTTGAAGGAAACCTTCTGGCCTTCCTGCAGCGACTTGAAGCCGGTGCCCTGGATCGAACGGAAGTGGACGAAGACGTCCTGGCCGCTCTCGGGGGTGATGAAGCCGAAGCCCTTGGCGTCGTTGAACCACTTCACGGTGCCGGTCTGACGATCGGACATTGGTGTTACTCCTTGGAACTAACAGTGTTTTGGATTGGACACGGCCCGCGGTGCGAACCGAGACTGTCGAGCAAGGGGTAACGCGAAAGCGATGGAGCGGATCCCCGGCCGGGGTCACCGGACCGTACAGCGTCGATCTACCGCATCGGAGCCACGATGTACCGTGATCCCGGCTTTGAACAGTGGTTGCACAATACCCTACTTCTGCGCTCGTGTGTGAATAGGGGGCGCGAGATGCGGCGGGCTCAGGCCAGCAGGTCCGCCGCCTCCGGGTGGCGGCGGAACCAGGCCTGGGCGTACGCGCAGCGCGGTTCCACCTTGAGCCCCTCGGCCCGCGCGTAGTCGAGCGCGGCCTCGGTCAGCGCCCCGGCGATGCCGCGGCCGCCGACGGCCTCGGGCACGACCGTGTGCAGGATCGCCAGGCGCCCGTCCTCGCGCCCGTATTCCAGATGCGCGCGAACGCCCTCGACCACGGTCTCGAACAGGCCCCGGCGCGGATCGTGCTCGATGCGCATCTCACTCGTCTCCCGGCGCGCGCCGATGGTCGCGGCGGCCCTGGTTGAGCCGGTCGCGGGTGCTGTTGCTGCCGTGGATCGCCGGCAGTCGCGCCTCCGCCTCGTGCAACTGCTCGGCGCGCCGGGCCGCGGCATCGGACTGGTAGCCCGGCTGCGCCGCGCCGCCCTCGCCGTGCGCGACCGCCTCCCAAGGCTTGGGCTCGCGATCGCGGGCCTGCTTGGCCTCCAGCAGCGCGCGGGTGCGCTCCAGCGCCTGCTCTGGCGTGATGCGGGCACGGCGTGTCGCGCCCTTGCGCGGCACCGCGGCGCCGCCGGCGGATCCCGCGGCGGCCCGCTTGCGCCCGCTCGCGGCCGGCTTGCTTCCGCGGCTGGCCTCGCCGGCGGCCTTTGCGGCAGTCTTCGCGATCTTGCGGCCGGCCGCGGTCGCGCCAGCCGCCGTCTTCCCGGCCGTCGTCTTCGCGGCTGTCGTCTTCGCGGTCTTCCCGGTCGTCTTCCTGGCGGTCTTCTTCACGGCGGTCTTCTTCGCAGCCGCTTTCTTCGCGGTGCCCGAACGCCCGGTCGTGGATGGCTTCGCCGCCGCGCCGCGCTTGGCCGGCGCCTTGCGTGCGGCCGAAGCCGTCGCCGTCCTGGCGACGGCGCGACCGACCTGTTTGCGCTGATCCTCGAACCGCGCCAGCACGTCGGCCAGCAGCTCGGCCTTGTCCTTGCTGCGCTGGTTGGCCGCGCCGCTGGCGCCGCGCTTGCTGCCGGTGCGATCGCGCGAGGCGAGCTTCTGCCGCTGCACCAGGTCACGCGCGCGGTTGCGCGCCTCGCGCGCCCGCACGATGCGGCTGTCCAGCGCCTTGGCGTCGAGCTTGCGCAGGACGTTGACGCGGCTGTCGTCGTACAGCGCCATCTCCCTCTGGTTGAGCAGGGCGCTGGCGCGCGCGCGGGTGATCGGCATCGGCTCGTCTCCGGTGATGGGGTGGCCGCGAGGAGTAGCACAGCCCCCATGCAGTCCGGGTGAGCGCTGGCGCGATCAGAACGACGGATTCGCGAGCCGGCCGAGGAAGCTGCCGATCACCCTGGGCTCCATCATCACCGTGAAGAGGACGCCGTAGCCGGCGCCCCACAGGTGCGCGCTATGGTTGACGTTGTCGCCGCCGCGGCGATCCATCCAGATCGAGTAGCCGACGTAGGCGACCGCGTAGAGGATCGCCGGCATGGGGATGAAGAACACGAAGATCAGCGACCACGGGCTGAGCAGCACGAACGCGAACAGCACCGCCGAGACCGCGCCCGAGGCGCCGAGGCTGCGGTAGTGCGGGTCGTGCCGATGGCGCAGGTAGGTGGGCAGGATCGCCACCAGGATCGCCGACAGGTAGAACAGCACGAAGCCCAGCTTGCCGATGTAGGGCTCGAAGGCGCGCTCGATCAGGCCGCCGAAGAAGAACAGCGTGATCATGTTGAACAGCAGGTGCTGCCAGTCGGCATGGATGAAGCCGTGGCCGATCAGGCGGTCGTACTGGCGCTGGCGATCGATCGCCGGCGGCCACAGGATCAGCCGCTCCAGCAGCCGCGGGTTGTTGAACGCCTGCCACGACACCAGCACGGTGATCGCGATCAGGATCATGGTCACGGGACCGGAAATCATCGGGCGGTGTCCTCGCTGGGGTCAGGCGGTGCGGTAATTGTCCTGCATGGGATAGCGCCGCGCGTAGAGCGCGAACGCGGCCGCGGCGAGGAAGGCGAAGCCGGCGAAGAAGAACATCAGGAACGCGTTCTCGCTCAGCCCGCTGCCGGCGATCCAGGCAGTGGCCGCGTCGCTGCGCACGCCGGCGTTGGTCAGCAGCACCCACAGGCTGCCGAAGGTGCTGGTGAGGTACCAGAAGGCCATGATCACGCCCTTCATCGCGTGCGGCGCCTGGCTGTAGGCGAACTCCAGCGCGGTGGCCGAGACCAGCACCTCGCCGAAGGTCAGCAGCAGGTAAGGCAGCGCCTGCCAGCTCAGCGAGACCTGCTCGCCGTCGTCGATCCAGAGCTGGATCGCGCCGGCCGCGATCCAGGCCACGCCCGAGAACGCGATGCCCCAGCCCATGCGCCGCAGCGCGGTGGGCTCGAAACCGAGACGGCGCAGCGCCGGGTACAGCACCAGGTTGTTGAACGGGATCAGCAGCATCACCAGCAGCGGGTTCAGCGCCTGCATCTGCGCCGCGTCCTGGATCAGCCAGCTCGGCCACCAGGCGGCCTCGTGCGGGATCACCATCTCGCGGCCCTGGATGATCCAGGTCGAGGCCTTCTGGTCGAACAGCGACCAGAACGGCGTGACCAGCGCGAACACGATCAGCACGCGCAGCACCGCGCGCACGCCGTCGACCGCCGCGTCCGGGTGCAGGCCGCGCGCGCGCTCGAGCTGCATCGAGGCGCCGACGCCGCCGGCGACGATGATCGCGCCCAGCGCCAGGCAGGCCGAGATCACGAAGTTGAAGGATTCCGCCCAGGCGGCCGGGACGATCCCCAGCACGGACAACGCCCACAGCGCGAGCAGCAGCACGGCCACCGCGATGCCGAACAACGCGACCAGCAGGCCGGGCCGGCCGGCGCCCGCCCGCTCGGCGCGCAGCGCGGTCTTGACCACCTCGAAGAACGCATGCGGATCGCGCCGGGCCGGCGGCACGTTGACGTAGTGCCTGCGGCCCAGCCAGAACACGAAGGTGGCGATGAACATCAGCACGCCGGGAATGCCGAATGCGACCGCCGGCCCGTAGTGGCGCAGGAACAGCGGCGCCAGCAGCGAGGCGAAGAAGGAACCGAAGTTGATGATCCAGTAGAACGCGTCGAAGACGACCTTGGCCTTGTCCTTGTTGCTCTGGTCGAACTGGTCGCCGCAGAAGGACACCACCAGCGGCTTGATGCCGCCCGAACCGAGCGCGATCAGGAACAGGCCGGTGTAGAAGCCGGTGGCGTTGTTCTCGAACAGCGCCAGGCAGGCGTGGCCGGCGCAGTAGATCAGCGAGAACCACAGGATGGTGTGGTACTTGCCGAAGAAGCGGTCGGAGAGCCAGCCGCCCAGCAGCGGGAAGAAGTACACGCCGATGACGAAGGTGTGGAAGACGTCCTTGGCGGCGCCGTCGCGATCGCCCTCGGGCAGATAGGCCAGCAGCACCGAGCTGATCAGGAACGGCACCAGGATGTTGCGCATGCCGTAGAAGCTGAAGCGCTCGCAGGCCTCGTTGCCGATGATGTAGCCGATCTGCCGGGGCATGCGGCCGGACGGGTTCGGGAGTGCGGGACTGGGCTGGGACATCGGCACGGTTCGCGGCGGAAAGACGCGCAAGCGTAGCCGATCCGGCGGCCGTGTCGCCCGCCGGATCGGGGGGCGCCCCTCGGTTACCATGCCGGCTGCCCGTCCGGATGCCCGCCGATGCCGTTTCGCCTGCCGCTGTTCGCCCTGCTGGCGCTGTGCCCCGCCCTCCTGTCCGCCGCCGACCTGACTACCGTGGCCGAGCGCAGCGGCTTCGTCGAGACCGGCCGCTACGACGAGACCATCGCGCTGTGCGAGGCCTTCCAGCGCGCCGAGCCCGAGGCGGTGCGCTGCTTCGATTTCGGCGTCTCGCCCGAGGGCCGGCCGATGAAGGCGCTGGCGGTCTCGCGCAGCGGCGCGCTAACCCCGGAGGCGGCGCGCGCGCGCGGGCTGCCGGTGGTGCTGATCCAGGGCGGGATCCACGCCGGCGAGATCGACGGCAAGGACGCCGGCTTCCTGGCGCTGCGGCAGGTGCTCGCGGGCGAGGCCGCGCCCGGCGCCCTGGACGCGCTGGTGTGGGTGTTCGTGCCGGTGTTCAGCGTCGACGGCCACGAGCGCTTCGGCGCCTGGAACCGCCCCAACCAGCGCGGCCCGCGCGAGATGGGCTGGCGCACCACCGCGCAGAACCACAACCTCAACCGCGACTACGCCAAGGCCGACGCGCCGGAAATGCAGGCGATGCTGCGCCTGGTCGAAGCCTGGGACCCGCTGGCGGTCGTGGACCTGCACGCCACCAACGGCGCGCAGTTCGAGCACGACATCTCGATCCAGGTCGAACCGCTGCACGCCGGCGACGCGGCGCTGCGCGAGGCCGGGCGCGCGTGGCGCGACGGCACCCTCGCCGACCTCGCCGCGCAGGGCTCGCTGCCGCTGCCGTTCTACCCCTCGTTCGTGGTCGAGGACGACCCGGCCTCCGGCTTCGAGGACGGCGTCGCGCCGCCGCGCTTCTCCACCGGCTATTTCCCGCTGCGCAACCGCCTGGTCATGCTGGTCGAGACCCACTCCTGGAAGGCGTACCCGGTGCGGGTGCGGATTACCCGCAACACCATCGTCTCGGTGCTGGAGCGCATCGCCCGCCACGGCCGCGAATGGCAGCGCATCGCCCGCGAGGCCGACCGCCGCGCCGCCGCCCTCGGCGGCACCGAGGTGCCGCTGGACTACCGCGCGACCGACGCCGCGCGCACCATCGAGTTCCGCGGCTACGCCTACACCCGCACGCCGTCCGAGGTGTCCGGGGCGACGATGACCCGCTACGACGAGACCACGCCGCAGGTCTGGCGCGTCCCGCTGCGCGACACGATCGTGCCCGCGCGTACCGCGGTCGCCCCGCGCGGCGGCTATCTGGTGCCGCCCGCGCACGCCGCCTGGGTGGCCGAGCGACTGGACCTGCACGGCATCGCCTACCGCCGCCTGGAGCGCGCGCTGCCGGCCGCGCCGGTGCGGACCTTCCGCGCCGCCAGCGCGGCGCTGGCCGCCGCGACCGTCGAGGGCCACCAGCGCCTGACGCTCGAAGGCGAATGGCGCGACGAGCCGCGCGACGTGCCGGCGGGCGCGCTGTTCGTGCCGATCGCGCAGCCGGCCGCACGGCTGGTCGTGGCCCTGCTCGAGCCGCAGGCGCCGGACTCGTTCGCCGCCTGGGGCCGCTTCAACAACCATTTCGAGCGCAAGGAATACATGGAGGCCTACGTCGCCGAGGACGTGGCGCGCGAGATGCTGGCCGCCGATGCCGCGCTGGCGGCCGAATTCCAGCGCCGCCTGCGCGAGGACGCGGACTTCGCCGCCGATCCGCGCGCGCGCCTGGACTTCTTCTATCGCCGCCATCCGGCCTGGGACGAGCGCTATGGGCTCTACCCGGTCTTCCGCCTGGAGTCCGCGCCTTGAACCGCATCCTGCCGGCCGTGCTCGCGCTGGCGGCCGCGGCGCTCGCCGCCTGCGCGCCCGCGCCCCGCGCGGCGCCGAGCGCGCAGCAGGCGGAAGCCGCGCGCGTGTCGCTGGTCACGCTCAACCTGTACCACGACCGCGACCGCTGGGAACGCCGTCGGCCGCTGGTGATCGAGGGCCTGCGCGCGCTGGACGCGGACGTCGTCGCGCTGCAGGAGGTGCTGCAGCACGACGCCCTGCGCAACCAGGCCGAGGACATCGGGCAGGCGCTGGGCTACAGCGTGTTCTTCGTCTCCGCCGATCCCGAGGGCCAGGCGCGCCGCTACGGCAACGCGCTGCTGACCCGGCTGCCGGTGCTGGCGCGCAGCCAGCGCCGGCTGGCGCCGCTGGACGACGGCCGCACCGTGGCCCACCTGCGCGTGCAGGCCGGCGGCCGCGCGCTGGACGTGTTCGCCACCCACCTGCACTGGACCGACGAGGGCGGCGCGATCCGCGCGCGCCAGTTGCAGGACGTGCTCGCGCACGTGCGCGCCCAGGCCGGCGACGGCCCGAGCGCGATCGTCGGCGACTTCAACGCCGAGGCCGGCGCACCGGAGCTCGCCGCCCTGCGCGAGGCCGGCTACGTGGACGTGCTGGCCGCCATCGATCCCGCCGCCGCGGCCCGGACCACGCTCAACCCGCACTACTTCGAGCGCGGCCGCCGCATCGACCACGTGTTCGCGCGCGGCGCGGGCCTGCGCGCCGTCGCCGCGCAGCGGGTCCTGGACCGGCCCGGCGCCGACGGCACCTGGCCGTCCGATCATTTCGGCGTGCGTGCCGAGTTCGAGCTGGGGCCGGCATCCGGCGGCGATGGCGGGCGTTGACCCCCGGCTCATGCCCTCAGCGCTAGGCTCGGGGCCGGATCATCCCGGAAGGAGCGCGCGATGGGCGCAGGTTGGATGGCGGCCTGCCTGGCCGCGATGGCGCTGACCGGCTGCCACGGCGTCCCCGCCGCACCGGAGCCGGCGCCTTCCGGGGCCGTGGTCGAGGGCAGCGCGACGTTCTACGAGAAGCTGATGATGCCGGCCGGGTCGGTGCTGACGGTCGAACTGGTCGACCTCGACGGCGGCCAGGCCTATGCGCGCAGCGAGTTCCCGTCCCTGCCCGGCCCGCCCTACGCTTTCGCCCTGCGCTACGACCCGGGCCGAGTGCCGCCCGGCCGCCGCCTGGGCGTGCATGCCTCGCTGCGCACGCCCGAGGGTGAGCGCATGTTCGCCACCGCCGCGCCGGTGCCGGTCGAGGCCGGACGCGCGGGCACGGCCCCGTTCCGCATGCTGCGCACGCCCTGAGCGCCGCGCGGCCGACATTCCGTAACCCCCATAGGAGCACGACGATGAAGACGACTTCCTTGCGCCTGCTGCCGCTGGCCGCGCTGGTGCTGGCCCTGTCCGCCTGCGGCGACCGTTCCGGCCCCGACCCGGCCGCCACGCCGCCGGTGGACGACGCGCTGCCGGCGCCGGCCGCGAGCACGACGCCGGACGCGGCCGCCGGCGAGCAGCCCGCCGCCGGGGCCACCTCCACCTGGACGTGCGCCGACGTCACCGTCAGCGTCGCCTACGATCCGGTGGCCGACACCTACACGCTGAACCACCCCGGCGGCACGCTGACCCTGCAGCACCAGATCTCGGGTTCCGGCGCGCGCTACGCCGACGACGCCGGCAACGAGTTCTGGGACAGCGGCGACGAGGCGCAGCTGACCCTGGCCGGCGAACCGCAGCGCAACTGCGTCAAGCGCTGACGCCGACCGCGCCCGGCAGCGCACGCCCCCTCAGCCGGCCAGTTCCAGCGGGCCGACCCGGGCCAGCGTGCGCCGCCACGCCTCGCGCGCCTGCGCGCGCCGCAGCCAGTCCTGCAGGTGCGGCCAGTCGTCGATGCCGCCGCGCGCGGCCAGCGCCTGGACCGCGAAGCTCATCTGTACGTCGGCGGCGCTGAAGGAGGCACCGGCGAACCACGGATCGGCCGCCAGCGCCTGGTCCATGTACTGGCCGTTGGCGCGCAGCTGCGGCGCCACCAGGCTGGCGGTGACGCGGTCGGCGATCGTGCGCGCGACCGGCCGGGCGAAGAACGGCATGCGCGCCTCGCGCACGCGCTTGAGGATCAGCGAGATGAGCAGCGGCGGCATCGCGCTGCCCTCGGCGAAGTGCATCCAGTAGTGCCAGCGCACGCGTTCCGGGGTGCCCACCGCCGGCGCCAGGCGCGATTGCGGGTCGTAGCGCTCCAGCAGCGTCTCCACGATCGCGCCGGACTCGGCCAGCGTGTCGCCGCCGTCCACCACCACCGGCGAGCGCCCCAGCGGATGCACGGCGCGCAGCTCCGGCGGCGCGAGCAGGGTGTCGGGATCGCGGCGGTAGCGCACCACGTCGTAGTCGAGGCCCAGTTCCTCCAGCAGCCAGACGATGCGGTGGGCGCGCGATTTCTCCAGATGGTGGACGACGATCATGCGCAACCCCGGCAGGCGGAAAGCGCGGATTCTAGGAAGTCGCGCGTCGAGACGAGGTGCGCCGGCGCGCGCTCAGCCCTCCAGCGCCTCCCAGCGCCGGTAGGCCGCGTCCAGCTCGGCCTGGGCCGCGGCCAGCTCGGCGTTGTGGCGGGCGATCGCCTCGGCGCCTTGCTGGAAGAAGCCGGGCGCGTGCATGGCCTCGGTCGAGGCCGCGATCGCGGCCTCCAGCGCCTCGATGCGCGCGGGCAGCGCCTCCAGTTCGCGCGCGTCCTTGTAGCTGAGCTTGCGCCGCTGCGTCGCGGGCGCGGGCACGGGTTCCGCCGCCGACGTCGCGCGCGCCGCGCGCGGCGGCGCCGCGGCGGGCTCGGGCCGCTGCCGCAGCCAGTCCGAATAGCCGCCGACGTACTCCCCCACCCGGCCGTCGCCTTCCATCACCAGGGTCGAGGTCACCACGTTGTCGAGGAAATCGCGGTCGTGGCTGACCAGCAGCAGGGTGCCGGCGTAGTCGCCCAGCAGTTCCTCCAGCAGTTCCAGCGTCTCCACGTCGAGGTCGTTGGTCGGCTCGTCCATCACCAGCAGGTTTGACGGCTGCGCGAACAGCTTGGCCAGCAGCAGCCGGTTGCGCTCGCCGCCCGACAGGCGGGCGATCGGCGCCCGCGCGCGCTCGGGGGTGAACAGGAAGTCCTGCAGGTAGCCGATCGCGTGCTTGCGCGCGCCGCCGATCTCGACGAACTCGCGTCCCTCGGCCACGTTCTCCAGCGCGTTCCAATCCTCGCGCAGGGTGGCGCGGTACTGGTCGAAATAGGCGACTTCGAGCTGGGTGCCCAGGCGCACCGTGCCGGCCTGCGGCGCCAGTTCGCCCAGGAGCAGGCGCAGCAGCGTGGTCTTGCCGCTGCCGTTGGGGCCGACCAGGCCGATGCGGTCGCCGCGCATCACGGTGGTGGAGAAATCGCGCACCAGCGGGCGGCCGTCGGCGAACGCGAACGAGACGTCGCGCGCCTCGATCACCTTGCGCCCGGAAGCGCCCGACTGCGCCGCCTGCATGCGCACGTTGCCGGTCTGCTCGCGCCGCGCCGCGCGCTCGCTGCGCATCGCCTTCAGGCGTCGCACGCGGCCCTCGTCGCGGGTGCGCCGGGCCTTGATGCCCTGCCGGATCCAGGCTTCCTCCTGCGCCAGCAGCTTGTCGAAGCGGGCCTGTTCCTGCGCCTGCGCGTTCAGGCGCTCCTCGCGCCGGCGCAGGTAGTTCTCCCAGTCGCCGGGCCAGGAGGTCACCTGGCCGCGGTCGATCTCGACGATGCGGGTCGCCAGCGCGCGCAGGAAGCGGCGGTCGTGGGTGACGAACACCAGCGCGCCGCGCCATTCGCGCAGGAAGCCCTCCAGCCAGTCGATGGCGGCGATGTCCAGGTGGTTGGTGGGCTCGTCGAGCAGCAGCAGGTCCGGCGCCGACACCAGCGCGCGCGCCAGCAGCACGCGCCGCTTCAGCCCGCCCGACAGCGCGGCGAACGCGGCCTCGCCGTCCAGGCCCAGCCGTTCCAGCGTCTCGCCGACCCGGCGCTCGGTCTCCCACGCGCCCTCGCGTTCGATCCGCGCCTGCACCGCGGCCAGCGCGTCGGTGTCGACCGGCGAGGCATGGGCGAGGCGGTGGTATTCGGCCAGCAACGCGCCCTGCGCGCCGAGGCCATCGGCGACCACGTCGAACACGCTGCCGGCCGCGCCCGCCGGCACCTCCTGCTCCAGCCGCGAGACGCGCAGCCCGTCCTGGCGCCGGATCGCGCCGTCGTCGGGGTCCAGTTCGCCGGCCAGCACCCGCAACAGGGTGGACTTGCCGGCGCCGTTGCGGCCGATCAGGGCGATGCGCTCGCCGGCTTCGATGGCCAGCTCGGCGCGTTCGAGCAGCGGCGGGCCGCCGACGCCCACGTCGACGGCGTTGAGGACGATCAGGGGCATCGGCGCATTGTAGCGGCGCGCCGCCGGCCGCAGCCGCGCGGGCTCATGGCGCGCGGCCGCACGGCGCGCGCGCTCACCACACCAGGTCGTCGGGCACCCGGTACTTCGGGTCGGCGTAGGGATCGTCGTCGGCGGGCGCCTGCGGATCCACCTTGAGCGCCACCGCCGGCGCGAACACCTGCTCGGCCTCGGCCAGCAGCGCGGCGGTCACCAGCAGGTAGCGGCCGTCGATCTGCAGCACCCCCAGTTCGCCCGCGTTGAGCGCGCGCAGTTGCTCCGCGGTCACGTACACGCGCTTGATCTTGCCGCCGTACTCGAAATGCCGGGCGATATCGGCATCGTCGCGGTTCAGGGTCTTGCCCTTGACCAGCGCGGCCAGGCGCGCCCGCGCCTCGCGGCGCTGCCGCGCCTCCTCCTGCTTGCGGCGCTCGGCCTCGATCCGCTCGTCCTTTTCCTTCTGCGCGCGGATCGCGTAGGCCTTGGCCAGGTCGATGTCCTCGCGCGGGCGCGGCTTGCGCCCCTTGCCGGGCGGCGCGGCGTCCTTGCGCGGCGGGCGCGCGTCGCCGCCGGCGCGTTGCGGCCGCGGCGACGGCTTGCGCTCGGGGCGCGAGGCCTTGAAGCCCAGGTTCAGCAACTGGTCGCGCAGGGAGTCGGTCATCGTCGGTCGTTCAGTAATGGGGCGGCGGCGGCTCCTCCGCCGGATCGGCGTAGAACGCGCCGCGCGCCTGCTTGAGCTCTTCCAGGCTATGGCGCAGCAGTTCCGCGTTCTGCGCGGCCTGCAGGCGCACCTGCGCCAGCGCGTCGCTCAGTTCGTTGAGGGCGTGTTCCTGGAACGCGACCCGCGTCTCCAGTTCCACCACCCGCTGCTCGAGTTCCTGGCTCATCCCTCGCTCTCCACGCCGCGCGACCGCCCCTGCGGCCGCGCGCGCAGGCGCGGCCGCGGTGCCGTCGCCGGATCGGCGCGCCGGCCTGCGACCGGCGCCGCCATCATTCGCCGCCGGCCGGCAACACGTCCAGCAGCTCGACCTGGAAGTCGAGCGCGGAATTCGGCGGGATCGGGCCGCCCGGGGTGCCCTGCTCGCCATAGGCCAGCCGGCTCGGGATCCAGACCCGGTACTTCGCGCCCGGCTGCATCAGCTGCAGCGCTTCCTGCCAGCCGGGGATGATCTCGGACAGGGCGAACTCCACCGGCTCGCCGCGCTCGATCGAGCTGTCGAACACCGTGCCGTCCAGCAGCTTGCCCTCGTAGTGCACGCGCACCCGGTCGCTGGGCTTGGGCGACTGGCCGCTGCCGGCGGTCAGCACCTGGTACTGCAGCCCGGACTCGGTGGTCTGCACGCCTTCCTTCGCGCCGTTCTCGGCGAAGAACTTCTCCGCCTGCTCGGCGCGCGCCTTGGCCTCGGCGGCCTGGCGCTCCTGCATGCGGGCGGACAGGCCCTGCATCACCTGCATCACCTGCTCGTTGCTGAGCTTGGGGTCCTTGTCGTCGAGCACGTCGCGGATGCCGTCCAGCATGGCGTCGAGGTCGACCTCCTCGTGGATCGGCTTGATCGAGTTGCCGAGATCCAGGCCGATGGCGTAGCCCACCTGCTCGCGGTTGGTCTTCAGGCCCTCGACCTGCACCGCGGGTGCGGCGCCGTCGGCGGCGGCATCGGCGGCCGGCGCCTGGCCGTCCTCGATCTTCTTGCAGGCCGACAGGCCCACGGCGGTGGCGAGCGCGAGCGCGGACAGGGTCAGGGCGCTGCGGGAAATCTTCATGGGGAAACTCCTGGGGGAATCCTGCGGGGGATGGACGCGGCCGGGGAGCGCGCGGTCGATCAGAGGATGTCGAGCAGCTCGACGTCGAACACGAGCGTGGAATTGGGCGGAATGCCCTGGGTGCCCTGGGCGCCGTAGCCGAGGTGGCCAGGGATCCAGAACCGGTACTTGCTGCCGATCGGCATCAGCGCGACGCCCTCGGTCCAGCCCGGGATCACCTGGTTCAGCCCGAACTCCGCCGGCTGCGCGCGCTCGTAGGAGCTGTCGAAGACGGTGCCGTCGAGCAGCTTGCCCTCGTAGTGCACGCGCACCCGGTCGCTGGGCACCGGGCGCCGGCCGGAACCTTGGCGCACCACCATGTACTGCAGGCCCGACGCGGTCGCCTGCACGCCGGCGCGGGTGCGGTTCTCGGCCAGGAACGCCTCGCCCTCGGCGCGGTTGCGTTCGCCGGCCCGCGCGGCCTCGGCCTCCATCTCCTTCTGTACCCGCGCCGAGAAGGCCTGCCGCAGGGCGTCGGCGCGCGCCTGGTCGAGCAGCGGCTCGCCGCCCTCCACGCGCGTGCGCAGGCCCTGGATCAGCACCGGCAGATCGAACTCGCCCCGGATCGGCAGCAGCGAGCGGCCGATGTCGGCGCCGACCATCAGGCCGACCTTCTCGCGGTCCACCTCCGGCGGCGGCGTGCCCGGCGGCATGCCGGGCGGCGTCTGCCCGTTGCGCAGCGCCACGCGCTGCATCAGCGCCTGCGCGGTCTGCGCCACCTCCTGCTCCGACAGCAGCGGCTCGCCGCCCTCGAAGGCGTTGCGGATGCTGCGCTCGAGCGCGGCGTAATCGATGTCGGGACCGACCGGGGCGATCGACTGGCCGACATCCATGCCCACCATGTAACTGACCTGCGCCCGCTCGCCTTCCAGGCTGCTCACCTGGGCCAGGGCGGGGACGGCGACGGCGCAGGCCGCGGCCAGACACAGCGCGGCGGCGCCGCGCATCGCGTTCTTCATCGTGGAAAACTCCGGGCAGGTAGGTGACGCCGCAACCGCGGCGCGACGGGCCGCTATTGTCGGGGCTGCCGCGGCCGCGGGCAATCGCGTGCGTTCAGCGCGGCGCGGGCTGCGCCAGCGCGCGCTCGATGGCGTCCACGATCGCCGGATCCTCGGGGTCGGTGCGGCTGCCCCAGTCGGCCAGCACCCGCCCGTCGCGGCCCACCAGGTACTTGTGGAAGTTCCACTGCGGCACCGACCCGCCGCTGCCCGCGGCCAGGTCGCGGAACAGCGGGGTGGCCCGCTCGCCGATCACGTGCACGCGCTCGAACATCGGGAAGCGCACCCCGTAGGTCAGGGTGCAGAATTCCTGGATCTGCGCCTCGTCCTCGAACTCCTGCTCCTTGAAGTCGCCGGAGGGGAAGCCCAGCACCGAGAACCCCTGCGGGCCGTAGCGCGCGTGCAGGCGTTCGAGCGCCTCGAACTGCGGCGCCAGGCCGCACTTGCTCGCGGTGTTGACCACCAGCAGCACCTGGCCGCCGTAGGTCGCCTGCAGATCGACCGGCTCGCGGCCGGCGAGCGGGCGGTAGCGGTGCTCCAGCACGCTTTCGGATGCTTGCGCGCAGGCGCCGACCACCATCAGCAAGAACAAGCAACACATTGATTTGATTGACATCACGATCCCCATCTCGAGTGGCATCGCAGGACAGGCCGGGACTGGCCTGGGGCAACGCTTGACCGCCGCCGAACTGGTGTTATAGTTACATACAACACCGATCAACCAGGGCAGGAGGTTCGGCATGAACCGCAAGCTCCACCACACGATACTGGCTTTCTCCCTCGCCGGCCTGGCCGCGCTGGCCGGGCTGCTGGCCCTCCGACCGGCACCGCCGGCGGCCGACCCCGCGGCCGCGGCGCGGAGCGCCCCGGTGCCGCCGACGACCGAGGCGGCCATCGATGCCCAGGCCGAGCGGCTGGAGCGCGCGCTGGCCGAGGCGACGTCGCCCGCCGAGACCGCGTCCGTGATCGGCGGCTTCGTGGCCGCGGCCGCCGCGCTCGGTGCGTTGGCGGCGCTGGAAGGCGAGGACGCCCCGCCCCCCCCGGACGGCGCCCGCCCCGGCGAGACCGATGCCGAGCCGGCACGGCGCGCCCGCGCCAAGCGGCGGGCCATCGCCATGCCCTACTTCTCCTTCTCCCACGGCGCCCGCCAGGGACGGAGCTGACCATGGCCAACATCCAGTGGAACGAGGGCGCGCCGATCTACCGGCAGCTGAAGGAACGCGTCATCGCGATGATGCTCGACGGCGTCCTCAAGCCGGGCGACGCGCTGCCCTCGGTGCGCCAGGTCGCCGCCGACTACCAACTCAACCCCATCACCGTCTCGCGCGCCTACCAGGAACTGGCCGACGAATCGCTGGTGGAAAAACGCAGGGGCCTGGGGATGTTCGTGACCGAAGAAGCGTCGAAGAAGCTGCTCGCCAGCGAGCGGGAGCGGTTCCTGCGCGAGGAATGGCCGCAGGTGCTCGAACGCATCCAGCGCCTGGGCCTGAGCCTGGACCAGTTGATGAAGCCGGTACGCAACGGAGGTGGGGAATGAACGCGCACGGCAACGTGATCGAGGCGCGCGATCTGCGCAAGACCTACAGGAACACGGTGGCGCTCGACGGCGCCAGCTTCGAGATCGCGCCCGGCCGCATCGTCGGGCTGATCGGCCCCAACGGCGCCGGCAAGACCACCGCGCTCAAGGCGCTGCTCGGCCTGATCCGGGTCGACGGCGAGCTGCGCGTACTGGGCCTGGACCCGGGCCGCGAGCGCGACCGGCTGATGAACGACGTCTGCTTCATCGCCGACGTGGCGGTGCTGCCGCGCTGGTTGCGGGTGGGCCAGGCCATCGACTACGTGGAGGGCGTGCACCCGCGCTTCGACCGCGCGCGCTGCGAGCGCTTCCTGGCGGGTACCAAGCTCAAGCCCGGCGCCCGGGTGCGGGAGCTGTCCAAGGGCATGATCGTGCAGCTGCACCTGGCGCTGGTGATGGCCATCGACGTGCGCCTGCTGGTGCTCGACGAGCCGACCCTGGGCCTGGACATCCTGTACCGCAAGGAGTTCTACCAGCGCCTGCTGGAGGACTACTTCGACGAGCAGAAGACCATCCTCATCACCACCCACCAGGTCGAGGAGATCGAGCACATCCTGACCGACGTGATGTTCATCCGCGACGGCAAGGTGGTGCTGGACGCCTCGATGGACGAAGTCGGCGAGCGCTTCGTGGAGCTGCTGGTGGACGCCGCCCACGCCGACGACGCCCGCGCCCTGGGCCCGATGAGCGAGCGCGCGCTGCCGTTCGGCAAGACCGTGATGCTGTTCGACGGCGTCAGCCAGGCCGGCCTGGCGCCCTACGGCGAGACGCGCACGCCCGGCCTGGCCGACCTGTTCGTGGCCCAGATGAAGGGGACCTACGCATGAACGCGCACACCGAAACCCGCCCCGCCCGCGCGCCGGCGCCGGCGCCGCGGCCGCTGCGGCGGCATCCCTTCGCGATGCTGCTGCGACGGGAGTTCTGGGAACACAAGGGCGGCTTCCTATGGGCGCCGGCGGTCGCCGGCGCGATCTCGCTGGGCCTGACCGCGATCTTCGCCGTCGTCGCGCTGGTCGCCGCGCGCCGGGCCGCCGCCGACGGCGGGATCGTCATCGACGGCGTGACCGTCAACGGGCTCGACCTCAGCCTGCTGATGCAGCAGCTCAGCCGCGAGGACCTGCGCGAGCTCCTGGCCACGCTGGACATGAGCCTGATGATGGCCTCCAGCTGGCCCTTCATCGTCATGGCCTTCGTGGTGTTCTTCTACTGCCTGGGCGCGCTGTACGACGACCGCAAGGACCGCAGCGTGCTGTTCTGGAAATCGATGCCGGTCTCCGACCGCGACACCGTGCTGTCCAAGGTGGCGAGCGCGCTGCTGGTGGCGCCGGTACTGGCCACCGTCGCGGCGCTGGCCACGATGCTGCTGTTCGCACTGCTGCTGACCGCGCTGGTCGCCAGCCACGGCGGCGACGCCTTCCAGCTCGTGTGGGCCGGTGGCGCGCCGTTCAAGCTGGCGCTGTACTTCGTCGCCGCGATCCCGGTCTACGCGGTCTGGGCGCTGCCCACCGTCGGCTGGCTGCTGCTGTGCTCGGCCTGGGCGCGCAACAAGCCGTTCCTGTGGGCGGTGCTGGTGCCGGTGCTGCTGGGCCTGTTCGTGTGGTGGTTCAACGCGATGCAGCTGTTCGGCGCGGAGACCGCATGGTTCTGGAAGAACATCGTCGGCCGCCTGCTGCTGGGCGTGGTCCCGCTCGGCTGGCTGGACAGCGTCGACGTCGAGGCGCTCGCCGCCGCGGGCCGGGTCGATCTGCAGGGCGTACGCGGCTTCTGGAGCCTGGGCATGCTGTACTCGAGCTTCCTGTCGCCGAAGATGTGGGCCGGCGCCATCGCCGGCGCCGCGATGATCGCCGGCGCGGTGCGCCTGCGCCGCTGGCGGGACGAGGGCTGAACGATGGCTCGCCCCTCCTTTCCCGTTCGACTGGCCCCCGCGCTCGCCCTCGCCGCGGGCCTCGCCCTGCCCTTCGCCGGCGGCGCGCAGGCGCCGCACTGCCGCCACGCCGAGCCGCGCCAGCTGCAGCTCGACCTGGCCGGGGCGAAGACGATCCTGTTCGAGATCGGCCGGCACACCCTGCGCCTGGACGCGGCCGCCGGCGCCGACGGCGCGCTGCAGGGCCGCGCCTGCGCCTCCAGCGCCGGCCTGCTCGACGGCCTGGTCCTCGCGCAGCGGCGCGACGGCGACAAGCTGGTGGTGACGCTCGCCGAGGATCGCCCGCGCGGGTTTTCCCTGGGCCGGCGCTACGCCTACCTGGACATCGCCGGCAGCGTGCCCGACGGCGTGCTGGTGCAGCTGAAGGTGGGCTCCGGCGACGCCCGGCTGAGCGGCGCCGCCGCCGCCAGCGCCGACGTCGGTTCGGGCGACGTGGAACTGCGCAACATCCGCGGCCGGGTCACCGCCAAGGTCGGCTCGGGCGACCTCGGCATCGAGGACGCCGGCGCGCTGGAAGTGCTGTCGCTCGGCTCCGGCGACCTCGTCGCCCGGCGCCTGGCCGGTCCGGTCCGCGTCGGCAACGTCGGCTCCGGCGATCTCGAGCTGCAGGGCGTGGACGGCCCGGTGGAGATCGGCGCCATCGGCTCCGGCGACGTCTCGGTGGCCGACGTGCGCGGCAGCGTGACGGTCGGCTCGCTCGGCTCGGGCGACCTCGACGTGCGCAACGTGCGCGGCGATCTGCGCCTGCGCGCCAAGGGCAGCGGCGACGTCGACCACGACGGAGTGACCGGCGCCGTCGAGCTGCCGCGCCGGCGCTGAGCGCCGGCGTCCCCAGGGCGATCGACCGCGCCATGCGCGCAAACGGGGAGAACGGCGCATTGGAAACCGAACTGCAGACGCGCCTGCGGCGCCTGGAGCGCGCCCATCGCCGCCTCGCGGGCGGGCTGGCGCTGGCCTCGCTGCTGCTGGCGGCCGCGATCGCCGCGATCGCCTGGCTCGCGACCCGCGCGCCCGAAGACAGCCTGCGGGTGAGCGAGCTGGTGGTGACCGACCCGCAGGGCGTGGCGCGGGTGCGCATCGGCGGCGACCTGCCCGACGCCGTCATCGAAGGCCGCCGCGTACCGCGCGGCAGCAAGGCGGCCGGCGTCGTGCTGTACGACCGCAGCGGCCAGGAACGCGGCGGCTACGTCACCTGGGACGAGGGCGACAACATCGGCCTGACCCTGGACGGCCGCCGCGGCCAGAACGCGCTGTTCGTGGCCGGCCCCGACGGCTCGGCCGCGCTGCAGCTCTGGCACGGCGACGGGCTGATCGAGCTGCGCGCCGACGGCGACGGCGCCCGCCTGAGCCAGAGCGTCGGCCAGCGGGTCGCGCTGCAGCAACCGGCGATCGCCCGGATCGGCGCGCGCACCTGCGCGCTGTTCCGCGACGGCCTGCGCAGCGAGGTGCCCGACGGGCTGGACCCGGCGCAGGTCCGCGGCATCTGCCTGCGGCGCTTCGCCGAATCCGCCTGCGCCGCCTGCCTCGACGACGCACCCTGAGGGGCGGTCAGCCGCCCCCGCCGCCTGGCTCGCCGTGGATGCCGCCGCGGGTCAGCGCGGCCGGGTCCAGCAGCGCGCGCAGCGTCTTCTCGTCCAGGCCGCTGTCCTCCAGCGCGATCTCCAGCACCGGGCGGCCTTCCTTGTAGGCGCGCTTGGCGATCGCCGCGCCCTTCTCGTAGCCGATCACCGGGTTGAGCGCGGTGACCAGGATCGGGTTGCGGTCCAGCGCGGCGGCGACGTTGTCGCGGCGCACCCGCAGGCCCGCGATCGCGCGGTCGGCCAGCAGCCGCGAGACGTTGGCCAGCAACTGGATCGACTCGAGCAGGTTGGCCGCGATCAGCGGCAGCATCACGTTGAGCTGGAAGTTGCCGCTCTGCCCGGCCACGGTGATCGCGGCGTGGTGGCCGATCACCTGCGCGCAGACCATGCAGGTCGCCTCGGGGATCACCGGGTTGACCTTGCCGGGCATGATCGAACTGCCGGGCTGCAGCGCGGGCAATTCGATCTCGCCCAGCCCGGCCAGCGGGCCGGAGTTCATCCAGCGCAGGTCGTTGGCGATCTTCATCAGCGCCACCGCCAGCGCGTTGAGCTGGCCGGACAGCTCCACCGCATCGTCCTGCGCGGCGATGCCCTCGAACTTGTCGGCCGCGCTCTCGAAGCGCACGCCGGTGCGCTTGGAGAGCGCGCGGGCGACGTGCTTGCCGAAGCGCGGATCGGCGTTGATGCCGGTGCCGATCGCGGTACCGCCCAGCGGCAGCCGGCGCAGGCGCTTGAGCGCATCGGCGATGCGCGCGCGCGCCGAGTCCAGCTGCGCGGACCAGGCGCCGAACTCCTGGGCGAAGGTCAGCGGCATCGCGTCCATCAGGTGGGTGCGGCCGGTCTTGACCACCTTGCCCAGCGCGCGGCCGCGGCGATCGATGGTCTTGCGCAGGTGCTTGAGCGCCGGCAGCAGGTCTTCTTCGGCGGCCAGCACCGCGCCGACCCGGATCGCGGTGGGGACCACGTCGTTGGAGCTCTGGCCGAGGTTCACGTGGTCGTTCGGATGCACCTGGCGGCGCTCGCTCGAGGCCAGCCGGGCGATGACCTCGTTGGCGTTCATGTTCGACGAGGTGCCGGAGCCGGTCTGGTAGATGTCGATGGGGAAGTGCGCGTCGTGCTCGCCGTCGGCGACCGCCTGCGCGGCCTTGCCGATCGCCGCGGCCAGGCGCTCGGGCAGCAGGCCCAGGCCGCCGTTGGCCTCGGCGGCCGCGGCCTTGACCAGGCCCAGCGCGCGGATGAAGCCGCGCGGCATCGGCCGGCCGGAAATCGGGAAGTTCTGCACGGCGCGCTGGGTCTGCGCGCCCCACAGGGCGTCGGCGGGCACCTGCAGTTCGCCCATGCTGTCGTGTTCGATGCGGAAGGACTCCGGCATGCTCGGTCTCCAGTAGGAAGCGTCGAAGGGCTGGCTGGCCGCCGGTCGCGTCGCGACGCCGGCGCTGGCGACGCCCGCCAGCATACGCCAGCGCCTGTGCGCGGCGGTGCGCCGCGGGCCGCGTCGATGGCGCCTGCGGGGCGCGCGCGCCTAAAATGCGCGGCCCACCGTACGCCGGAACCCCCATGTCCGAAGCCGCCCTGCTCGCCCTGTCGCCGCTCGACGGCCGCTACGCCGCCAAGGTGGATGCGCTGCGGCCGATCTTCTCGGAATACGGACTGATCCGGGCGCGGGTGCGGGTGGAGATCGCCTGGCTGCTGGCGCTGGCGGCCGAGCCGGGCATCGTCGAGCTGGCCGATTTCGGCGCGGCGGACCGCGCCGCGCTCGCCGCGCTCGCCGAGGGCTTCTCGGTCGCCGACGCGGCGCGGGTCAAGGAGATCGAGCGCACCACCAACCACGACGTCAAGGCGGTCGAGTACTTCATCAAGGAGCGGCTGCGCGACCAGGCCGGGCTGGCGCCGGCGCTGGAGTTCGTGCACTTCGCCTGCACCAGCGAGGACATCAACAACCTCGCCTACGGCCTGATGCTGGCGCAGGCGCGCGACGAGGCGCTGCTGCCGGCCTACCGCGGCATCGCCGACGCGCTGCGCGCGCTCGCCCACGCGCAGGCCGGGCAGCCGATGCTCTCGCGCACCCACGGCCAGACCGCCTCGCCGACCACCCTCGGCAAGGAGCTGGCCAACGTCGTCGCCCGCCTGGAGCGGCAGATCCGGCAGATCGCCGCGGTCGAGCTGACCGGCAAGATCAACGGCGCGGTCGGCAACTACAACGCCCACGTCGCCGCCTACCCCGACATCGACTGGCCGGCCTTCGCGCGCCGCTTCGTCGAGGGCCTGGGGCTGGTCTTCAACCCCTACACCACGCAGATCGAGCCGCACGACACCATCGCCGAGATCGGCGATGCGACGCGGCGCGCCAACACCGTCCTGATCGATTTCGCGCGCGACGTCTGGGGCTACATCTCGCTGGGCTACTTCCGCCAGCGGCTCAAGGAGGGCGAGGTCGGCTCCTCGACCATGCCGCACAAGGTCAACCCGATCGACTTCGAGAACGCCGAGGGCAACTTCGGCGTGGCCAACGCGCTGTTCGAGCACTTCTCGGCCAAGCTGCCGATCAGCCGCTGGCAGCGCGACCTGACCGACTCCACCGTGCTGCGCGCGCTGGGCACCGCCTTCGGCCACACCCAGGTCGCGCTGGATTCGCTGGCCAAGGGCCTGGGCAAGCTGGAGGTGAACCCGCTGCGGCTCGATGCCGACCTCGACGCCGCCTGGGAAGTGCTGGCCGAGGCGGTGCAGACGGTGATGCGCCGCCACGGCCTGCCCAATCCCTACGAACGGCTCAAGGCGCTGACCCGCGGCCAGGGCATCGACGCCGAGGCGATGCGGGCCTTCGTCGAATCGCTGGAACTGCCCGACGACGCCCGCCAGCGCCTGCGCGCGCTGACCCCGGCCGGCTACACCGGCCTGGCCGAGCGCCTGGCCCGCGAGGTCTGACCGGCGCGGCCCGCGGCGAGCGCCACGCCGCGGTCGCGCGCGGTCGCTGCGCGGGGGGCGCGGTTTTCGCGTAGGCTCCCGCGCCATGAGCCGCACCCCGCCCCCCATCGAGATCGACGCCAGCCGGGCCGCCGCGCGCGGCCCGCTCGGCATGCCCCCCGCCCGCTTCCTGCGCGACTACTGGCAGAAGCGCCCGCTGCTGATCCGCAACGCCTTCCCCGGCCTCGTCTCGCCGATCGCCCCCGAGGACCTGGCCGGCCTGGCCTGCGAGGACGGCGTGCTGGCCCGCATCGTCGAGCACGATCGCCGGCACGACCGCTGGCGGCTGCGCCACGGCCCGTTCGAGGAGTCGCTGTTCCCCGGCCTGCCCGACCGCGACTGGACGCTGCTGGTGCAGGACGTGGACAAGTGGGACGCCGACGTGGCCGCGCTGCTGCCGCATTTCGATTTCCTGCCGCGCTGGCGCATCGACGACATCATGGTCAGCTTCGCCGCCACCGGCGGCTCGGTGGGCGCGCACATCGACCAGTACGACGTGTTCCTGCTGCAGACGCACGGCCACCGGCGCTGGGCGATCGACGCCCGCCCCGGTCCACCGCTGGATTTCCGCCCCGACGTGGAGCTGAAGCTGCTGCAGCGCTTCGACCCGAGCCACGAGTGGGTGCTGGCGCCGGGCGACATGCTCTACCTGCCGCCCGGGGTGCCGCACCACGGCGTGGCCGAGGACCCGTGCCTGACCTTCTCGGTGGGCATGCGCGCGCCCTCGTCGGCGGAGCTGCTCGGCGACTGGGTCGATGCGATGATCGCCGAGGCCGACGAGGCCGAGCGCTACCGCGACCCCGACCTGGCGCCGGCGCGCGATCCCTACGAGATCGACGCCGCCGCGATGGGCCGCGTGGTCGAGGCGCTGAACCGGTTGCGCATGAACGATCCCGACCGGCTCGGCGACTGGTTCGGCCGCTTCATCACCCTCTACCGCGCCAGCGGCGAGGCGGTGCCCGACGAGGCCCCGCGCCCGCGCGCCGAGGTGGAGCGGGACCTGGAGGCCGGCGGCGTCCTGTACCGGCATCCGTGGACGCGCACGGCCTGGCGCCGCGCGCGCAAGGGCGCGCGCCTGTACGCCGCCGGCCAGGACATCGCCCTGCCGGTACGCGACGCGCAGGCGCTCGCCGCCGCGACCGCGATCGACGGCGAGCGCTACGCGCGCCTGTCGCCGGCCGGCCGCGACGCGGCGATCGCGCTGCTCGAAGGCGGCCACTACCGGCTGCTGATGCCGGGCGACGACGACGCCGGCGACGAGGACGAGACCGCGCCTTGAGCGGGCCGGCGGCGCCGTCGTTCCGCGTCGCCCGGGCCGAATGGCCGCGCGACGCCGGCGCGCTGCTGGCGGTACGCGGCGAGGTGTTCGTCGCCGAGCAGGGCGTGCCGGAGGCGCTGGAACGCGACGACCTGGACGCGCTCAGCGTCCACGTGCTCGCCCGCGACGCCACGGGCGCGCCGATCGGCACCGCACGGCTGGCGCCCGGCCGGCGCATCGGCCGCATGGCGGTATTGCGCGCCTGGCGCGGGCGCGGCGTCGGCGACGCCCTGCTCCAGGCGCTGCTGGACGAGGCCCGCGCGCAGGGGCTGGCCGAGGTCCGCCTGCACGCGCAGGCGCCGGCGATCGGCTTCTACGCCCGCCACGGCTTCCTGGCCGAGGGCGGTCGCTTCGAGGAGGCGGGCATCGCGCACCAGGCGATGCGGCGCGTGCTCGGCCGCGCGCAGACGGTGCGCACCTGCGAGGACGCGGTGGCGGTGGTCTCGGCGCTGGTACGGGGCGCGCGGCGCCGGCTGCGCCTCTACAGCCGCGACCTCGACCCGGGGCTGTTCGACGCCGCGCCGGTGCTGGCCGCGCTGCGCCGGTTCGCCACCGCCGGCGCCGCCGAGGTGCGCCTGCTGCTGCAAGCGCCGAACGCGCCGCAGCGCGCGCATGCGCCGCTGCTGGCGCTGGCGCAACGCCTGCCCAGCGCGTTCGCTTTCCGCGCCGTCGAGGATCCGGTCGATCGCGCCTACGCCTCGGCATTCGCGATCAGCGAGCGCGGCTATTACTTCCGGCGCCTCGGCGACCGCTTCGACGGCGAGGCGGACCTGGACGGTGCCGCGCGCGCCCGCCAGCTCGCGGCGACCTTCGACACGGTGTGGGCGCGTGCGCGCCCCTGCAGCGAGTATCGCGCGCTGGCCTGGTGAGGTCGCCGCGGTCGTCGCGCGCGACGCATCCTGAATGGCGGCCGGCCGCGCGCGCCCGCGGCTCGCGCGGGTCGCGTCTCGCCGCCGGCTGAGGCTATAATCGGGATCTTCCATGCGTCCGCGCCCGGGCGACCGATTCGATCCACGTCCGGGCCGCGCAGCCCCCTTCTCCCCGAGCCCCAAACCAGACGTGGACAGTCTTCTGAAGCAGTTCGCCCAGTCGTCGCAACTCGGCGCCAACGCCGCCTACATCGAGGAGCTGTACGAGCAGTACCTCGTGGATCCCGACAGCGTCGATCCCCGCTGGAAAACCTGGTTCGAGGGCTTCAAGGGCCGCGAGCACGGCGACGTGCCGCACTCGGCGGTCATGGCGGCGGTGGCCGAGGCCGGTCGCCTCGCGCTGCGCGGCCAGGCGGTCGCCGGGGCCGGCGACGAGCGCGAGCGCAACGTCGGCCGGCTGATCACCGCCTACCGCGCGCGCGGCCACCTGAGCGCCCGGCTCGACCCGCTGGGCCTGACCACGCCGATCGATCCGCCGGACCTGGGACTGCCGTTCCACTCGCTGTCCGAGCGCGACCTCGACACCGACTTCAGCACCGGCGGCGTCGCCGGCAACGAGCGCATGAAGCTGCGCGACCTGCTCGCGCTGCTCAAGGCCACCTACACCGGGCCGATCGGCGCGGAGTTCATGCACATCCCGGAAGTCGAGCAGCGGCAGTGGATCTACCGCCGCCTGGAGCTCGACGGCGGCCGCTTCCGCCGCACGCCGGAACAGAAGCGCCGCATCCTCGAGCGCCTGTCCGCGGCCGAGGGCCTGGAGCGCTACCTGCACACCAAGTACGTCGGCCAGAAGCGCTTCTCGCTGGAAGGCGGCGACTCGCTGATCCCGCTGCTCGACGCGCTGATCCAGCGCGCCGGCCAGGACGGGGTCAAGGATCTGGTGATCGGCATGGCCCATCGCGGCCGCCTGAACGTGCTGGTCAACACCCTCGGCAAGAACCCGCGCAAGCTGTTCGACGAGTTCGAGGGCAAGTTCGAGCACGTCGCCGGCGACCGTCCCCATACCGGCGACGTCAAGTACCACATGGGCTTCTCGGCGGACGTGCAGACCCCCGGCGGCGCCGTCCACCTGGCGCTGGCGTTCAACCCGTCGCACCTTGAGATCGTGGACCCGGTGGTGGCCGGCAGCGCGCGCTCGCGCCAGCACCGCCGCGGCGACCGCGAGCGCAAGGCCGTGATTCCCGTGCTGCTGCACGGCGACGCCGCCTTCGCCGGCCAGGGCGTGGTGATGGAGCTGTTCCAGATGTCGCAGGCGCGCGGCTTCGCCGTCGGCGGCACCGTGCACGTGGTCATCAACAACCAGGTGGGCTTCACCACCAGCGACCGCCAGGACGCGCGCTCCACCCTGTACTGCACCGACGTGGCCAAGATGGTCGGCGCGCCGGTGCTGCACGTGAACGCGGACGATCCCGAAGCGGTGGTCTACTGCATCGAGCTGGCCTACGAGTTCCGCCAGACCTTCCGCAAGGACGTCGTCATCGACCTGGTCTGCTACCGCCGCCACGGCCACAACGAGGCCGACGAGCCGGCGGCGACCCAGCCGCTGATGTACCAGATCATCCGCAAGCACAAGACCACCCGCGAGCTGTACGCCGCGCAGCTGGTTTCCGAGGGCGTGCTGGACGAGTCCGCGGTCAAGGCGATCGTGGACGACTACCGCAACAAGCTCGACGCCGGCGAGGTGACCACCGAGCTGGCCGACTCGCGGCCGGACGACTACGACCTCACCATCGACTGGAGCCCCTACCTGTCCGGCCGGCTGTCCGATCCGGTGGACACCCGGGTCGCGCCCGAGCGCCTGGTCGAGTTGGCCGAAAAGATCACCACGCTGCCGGAATCGCTGAGCCTGCATCCGCGCGTGGCCAAGATCTACGACGACCGCCGCAAGATGGCCGCCGGCGAGCTGCCCGCCGACTGGGGCTTCGCCGAGAACCTGGCCTACGCGACCCTGCTCGACGAGGGCCACCGCCTGCGCCTGGTCGGCCAGGATTCCGGCCGCGGCACGTTCTTCCACCGCCACGCGGTGCTGCACGACCAGAAGACCGGCGAGGACTACGTCCCGCTGCAGCAGCTGGTGAAGAATCCCGACGACGCCACCATCATCGACTCGCTGCTCAGCGAGGAAGCGGTGATGGCCTTCGAGTACGGCTACTCCACCTCGGAGCCGGGCACGCTCGACATCTGGGAGGCGCAGTTCGGCGACTTCGCCAACGGCGCGCAGGTGGTCATCGACCAGTTCCTGTCCTCGGGCGAGGCCAAGTGGCAGCGCCTGTCCGGGCTGGCGTTGTTCCTGCCCCACGGTTACGAGGGCCAGGGCCCGGAGCACAGCTCGGCGCGGCTGGAGCGCTTCCTGCAGCTGTGCGCGCTGGAGAACATGCAGGTCTGCGTGCCCACCACGCCGGCGCAGGCCTTCCACATGATCCGCCGGCAGCTGTGCATGAAGACGCGCAAGCCGCTGGTGGTGATGACGCCGAAGTCGCTGCTGCGGCACAAGCTGGCGGTGTCCTCGCTGGAGGAGCTGGCCCGCGGCGAGTTCCTGCACCTGATCCCGGACGGCGCCGCCGATCCGAAGAAGGTCGAGCGCGTGATCGCCTGCTCCGGCAAGGTCTACTACGACCTGCTGGAGGAAGCGCAGAAGCAGTCGCTGGAGAACGTGGCGCTGCTGCGCATCGAGCAGCTCTATCCGTTCCCACGCGAACTGCTGGCCGCCGAGCTGGCCCGCTACGCCAAGGCCACCGACCTGGTGTGGTGCCAGGAAGAGCCCCAGAACCAGGGCGCCTGGTACCAGATCAAGCACCATCTCGACGCCTGCCTCGCCGAGGGCCAGAAGCTGCACTACGCCGGCCGCGCGCGCTCGCCCAGCCCCGCGGTCGGGCACTTCAACGATCACGTCGAGGAGCAGAAGCAGCTCGTCGCCGACGCCCTGGTCAACCCGCTCAAGGGCAAGGTCGCGGCCGAATGACCCCATGAGGACCGCCACGGCGATCCGCCCCCGGCATCCCGGATGCCGGTCCACCCCTCTCCACGTCACACCGCCAGGAAGCCCGCATGGCCACTGAAATCAAGGTCCCCGTCCTGCCCGAATCCGTCTCCGACGCCACCATCGCGACCTGGCACAAGAAGGCCGGCGACGCGGTCAAGCGCGACGAGAACCTCGTCGACCTGGAGACCGACAAGGTCGTGCTGGAAGTGCCCTCCACGGTCGACGGCGTGATCAAGGAGATCAAGTTCGAGGAAGGCGCCACGGTGAACAGCCAGCAGGTGCTGGCGATCATCGAGGAGGGCGCCGCCGCCGAGGCCGCCCCCGCCGAATCGGGCAGCCAGGGCAAGGAAGCGCCGGCCGCCGGCGCCGAGGAAGTGCAGCCCAAGCCGGAAGCGAAGCGGGCCGACGACAAGGCGCCGGCCTCGACCAAGCCGCAGCCGGTCTCCGGCGGCAAGACCGCCGACCTGCCGCCCGGCGCGCGCTTCACCGCCGAGAGCAAGGGCATCGACCCGTCGCAGGTCGAGGGCACCGGCCGCCGCGGCGCGGTGACCAAGGAGGACCTGCTCAACTACGCCTCCGGCAAGACCCAGGGCGTGTCCGGCGGCGCGCGCCCCGAGGAGCGCGTGCCGATGACGCGCATCCGCAAGCGCATCGCCGAGCGCCTGATGCAGTCCAAGGAATCCATCGCCATGCTGACCTCGTTCAACGAGGTCAACCTGGGCAAGGTGATGGCGCTGCGCAAGGAGCTGGGCGAGCAGTTCCAGAAGGACCACGGCATCAAGCTCGGCTTCATGAGCTTCTTTGCCAAGGCCGCCGCCAACGCGCTGGCCAAGCACCCGGTGGTCAACGCCTCGGTCGACGGCGACGACATCATCTACCACGGCTACGCCGACATCTCGGTGGCGATCTCCACCGATCGCGGCCTGGTCACCCCGGTGCTGCGCAACGTCGAGCGCATGAGCTTCGCCGAGATCGAGCAGGGCATCGCCGACTTCGCCAAGAAGGCGCGCGACGGCAAGCTGGGCCTGGACGACCTGCAGGGCGGCACCTTCACCATCACCAACGGCGGCACCTTCGGCTCGCTGATGTCGACCCCGATCGTCAACCCGCCGCAGTCGGCGATCCTGGGCATGCACGCGATCAAGGAGCGCCCGATCGTCGACAACGGCCAGGTCGTCGCCGCGCCGATGATGTACATCGCGCTGTCCTACGACCACCGCATCATCGACGGCAAGGACGCGGTGCTGTTCCTGGTCGACATCAAGAACCAGCTCGAGAACCCGCACCGCATGCTGCTGGGGCTGTAAGGCCCGAAGCCGGGACTCGGGACTCGGGACTCGGGGCTCGGCGTTAGATCAAGCGAGGACTCGGGACGCGCAGGCTGCGGCTTTGCGGGTCCCGGGTCCCGAGTCCCGAGTCCCGTACACAACAGGACTCGCACCATGTCAGACCATCAATTCGACGTCGTCGTCATCGGAGCCGGCCCCGCCGGCTACCACGCCGCCATCCGCGCCGCGCAGCTGGGCATGAAGGTCGCCTGCGTGGACGCCGCGCTGGGCAAGGACGGCAAGCCGGCGCTCGGCGGCACCTGCCTGCGGGTGGGCTGCATCCCGTCCAAGGCGCTGCTCGATTCCTCGCGCCAGTTCTGGAACATGGGCCACCTGTTCGGCGACCACGGCATCAGCTTCAAGGACGCCAAGATCGACGTCGGCGCGATGGTCGCGCGCAAGGACAAGATCGTGAAGCAGTTCACCGGCGGCATCGCGATGCTGTTCAAGGCGAACAAGGTCGCGCCCTACTACGGCTTCGCCACGCTGCACCCGGGGCGCAAGGTGGTGGTCAAGCAGCACGACGGCGCCGAGGTCGAGCTGACCGGCACCAACGTGATCATCGCCGCCGGCTCCGACTCCATCGAGCTGCCGTTCGCCAAGTTCGACGGCGAGACCATCGTCGACAACGTCGGCGCACTGGACTTCGCCGAAGTGCCCAAGCGCCTGGCGGTCATCGGCGCCGGCGTGATCGGCCTGGAGCTGGGCAGCGTGTGGAAGCGCCTGGGCGCCGAGGTGACCATCCTCGAGGCCCTGCCCGACTTCCTGGCCGCCGCCGATGCCGAGGTGTCCAAGGTCGCGCTGAAGGAGTTCAAGAAGCAGGGCCTGGACATCCGGCTCGGGGCCAAGGTCTCCAAGACCGAAGTGACCGGCAAGGGCAAGAAGAAGGAAGTCGTGGTCAGCTACGCCGACAAGGACGGCGAACAGACCCTGACCGTGGACAAGCTGCTGGTCGCGGTGGGCCGCAAGGCCGCCAGCCAGGGCCTGCTCGCCGAGGGCACCGGGGTCAAGCTCGACGACCGCGGCCGCATCGAGGTCGACGCGCACTGCCACACCGGCGTGGACGGCGTGTGGGCCATCGGCGACTGCGTCAGGGGCCCGATGCTGGCGCACAAGGGCTTCGAGGAAGGCATCGCGGTGGCCGAGCTGATCGCCGGCCTTCCCGGCCACGTCAACTTCGACACCATCCCGTGGGTCATCTACACCGAGCCGGAGCTCGCCTGGGTCGGCAAGACCGAGCAGCAGCTCAAGGCCGAGGGCATCCCGTACAAGGCGGGCAGCTTCCCGTTCGCGGCCAACGGTCGCGCGGTCGCGATGAGCGAGCCCGCCGGCTTCGTGAAGGTGCTCGCCCACGCCGAGACCGATCGCGTGCTGGGCATGCACCTGGTCGGCGCGAACGTGTCCGAGCTGGTGCACGAGGGCGTGCTGACGATGGAGTTCAAGGGCTCGGCCGACGACCTGGCGCGGATCTGCCACGCGCATCCCTCGCTGTCGGAAGTCGTCCACGATGCCGCGATGGCGGTGGACAAGCGGGCGATCCACAAGGCGAATTGACGGTGGAGGGGCCAGGGATCAGCCGCCGGAGGCCCGGGACGAGCACGGCCCGCTTCTCCCTGGTCCCTGGCCTCCGGCCCCTGGTCGCAACGCCATGAACAGCATCTGCATCTACTGCGGTTCCAACCCCGGAAACAGGCCCGCCTACGTCGAGCGGGCGATGGCGCTGGGCGACCGGATCGCGCGCGAAGGGCTGCGGCTGGTCTACGGCGGCGGCAACGTCGGGCTGATGGGCGCGGTGGCCAACGCCGTGCTGGAAGCCGGCGGCGAGGTCACCGGGGTGATCCCGCAGCAACTGGTGGACTGGGAGGTCGCGCATCCGGGCCTGACCGAGCTGGTGGTGGTGGGCTCGATGCACGAGCGCAAGATGCGCATGTTCGATCTGGCCGATGGCTTCGTCGCCCTGCCCGGCGGTTTCGGCACGATGGAAGAGATCTTCGAGATGCTCACCTGGCGCCAGCTCGGCATCGGCGACAAGCCCTGCGCCTTCCTCGACATCGAGGATTTCTACGCGCCGCTGATCGGCATGATCGACCGCATGGTCGCCGAGCGCTTCCTGCACCCCGAGCAGCGCGCCGACCTCTGGTACGGCGACGACATCGACGCGCTGCTGGCGTGGATGCGGGCCTACGAGCCCGCGCAGGCGTCGAAGTGGCTCGACGAGAAGCGCCGGAGCGTGATGCGCTAGGCGCGCGGCGGGAACGACGAACGGGCAGACGGGACGGGCACGCTCGAATTCGTTCGATCGCCTCCGTCCCCTGCCTGGATGCTTACCATGACGGCTTTCTTCCACGCCGACGAGGTTCGCCGATGACCGTCCCCGCCCGCTTCCGCGCCTTCCGCATCCACGACGACGATGCCGGCTACCGCGCCGGCCTCGAGGAGATCGCGCTGGACGACCTCGCTCCAGGCGAACTGGTGATCCGCACCGCCTACTCCTCGGTCAACTACAAGGACGCCCTGGCCGGCACCGGCCAGGGCAAGATCCTGCGCCGGTTCCCGCTGGTCGGGGGCATCGACGTGGCCGGCCACGTCGTGCAGTCGCGCGACCCGGCCTTCCGCGAGGGCGACGCGGTGCTGGTCACCGGCTGCGGCCTCAGCGAGACCCGCGACGGCGGCTACGCCGAGTACGCGCGGCTGGAGGCGAAGTGGGCGGTGCCGCTGCCCGCAGGGCTCGACCTGCGCGAGAGCATGATCCTGGGCACCGCCGGCTTCACCGCCGCGCTCGCGCTGCTGCGCATGACCGAGAACCGGCAGACGCCGGCGCTCGGCCCGCTCGCGGTCACCGGCGCCACCGGCGGCGTGGGCTCGCTGGCGGTCGACATCTTCGACCGTGCCGGCTACACCGTGCACGCCATCAGCGGCAAGCCCGAGCAGGCCGATTACCTGCGCGCGATCGGCGCCGCGGAGGTGCTCGGGCGCGAGGCGCTGGACGTGCGGCGGGCGCTGGAGTCCGCGCGCTTCGGCGGCGGCCTCGACAACGTCGGCGGTCCGATGCTGACCGGCCTGCTCGCGCAGACCGCGCCCTACGGCAACGTGGCCAGCGCCGGGCTGGCCGCCTCCCCCACGCTGGAGACCACGGTCATGCCCTTCATCATCCGCGGCGTCTCGTTGCTGGGCGTGGCCTCCGCCGGCACCGCGCGCGACATCCGCGACGAGGTCTGGCGCCGGCTGGCCAGCGACTGGAAGCCGCGCCACCTCGACCGCATCGCGCAGCACGAGGCCACGCTCGACACCCTGCCCGACGCCTTCGCGCGCCTGCTCGCCGGCGGCGGCCTCGGCCGCACCCTGGTGCGCATCGGCCCGGAGCCTGGGCGGTAGACGCGTTCGGGGCGACCGGTTCGCTGGGCGCGCCCGGCCCCGTGCCGCTTCGGGGGACCGTCGCGGGCCTGCCGACCGCGCAGCGGCGCGGACATGGAGCGCCCGGCGCGCCGTGCCGCCGGAGGGCTTCCGCCGCGCCGGCGCCCGGCAACCGCGCGCGACGCCGCGACGCAGCGCACATCGCGTCGCTTGCGGGGGCATGCCCCGCCGCTACAATCGGGCGCAGGACACGGGGAACTCCATGGCGCGCATCCTGATCGTCGACGATTCGCCTTCGCAGCTGGCCGGCATCCGCCGCATCGTCGAGAAGCTGGGCCACGAGGCGCTGACCGCGGAGGACGGCCAGGCCGGCGTGGACGCGGCCAAGCGCGAATTGCCGGACCTGATCCTGATGGACGTGGTGATGCCCAACCTCAACGGCTTCCAGGCCACGCGCGCGATCGTTCGCGACCCGGCCACGCGGCACATCCCGGTGGTGCTGGTGACCACCAAGGACCAGGAGACCGACCGCATCTGGGGCATGCGCCAGGGCGCGCGCGGCTATCTGACCAAGCCGTTCAGCGAGACCGAACTCGCCGACGCCATCGCCAGCAGCCTGGGCGCGGCGCCGTAGTTCCCGACGCTTCCAGCCCGCGAGGGAACGTCCCGAACGCGCCCTCGTCCGGCGCTGCACGCCACCTTCACCCGCTCGCGGGAGAAGGGAAAAACAGCGTGGACCCGCTCGCGGCAGAACGAACGACGTGCGCCCGCTCGCGGGAGAGCCACGCCGTCGCCGCGGCTACGGCGGAGCGACCTCGCGACCGCCAGGGGCGCGAGGCCGCCGCGACTCAGCGCCGCCAGTCGCTGCCGAATGCCCGCTCGAGCTGCCGATAGGCTTCGCGCTGCGCCTCGGTTTCCGCCTTCGGCGCCAGCACCTCCAGCTCGACGATCTGGTCGCCGGGCGGCGCGCCGCGCGTGCCGGGCAGGCCGCGCCCGCGCAGGCGCAGCCGGCGGCCGGCCTCGGAGCCGGGCGGGATCTTCAGCTCCACCGGGCCACCCAGGGTCGGCGCGCTGACCGTCGCGCCCAGCGCCGCTTCCCAGGGCGCCACCGGCAGCACGTGGATGATGTCGGCGCCGTCGGCCTCGAAGTCGGGATGCGCGGCGTACTCGATCTCCAGCAACAGGTCGCCGTGCGTGCCCTGGCCCTTGAGCCGGATCACCTGGCCCGGGCGGATCCCGCGCGGCACGTTGACGTCGAGCGACTTGCCGTTGACCGAGATGCGCACGCTGCGGCCGTGGTAGACCGCCTCCAGCGGCACCGCCAACCGCGCGCGGGTATCCCCGCGCGGCGCCTGCGGGCCCTGCGCGCCGCGATAGGCGCCGCGCCGGCGCCCGAACAGCTCCTCGAAGAAGTCGCTGAAGCCGCCGCCCGCGCCGCCGGCGAAGATCTCGTCGAAATCGGGGCCCTCGCCGCCGCCGAAGCCGCCGTGCGGCGGCTGCACCTCGTCGCCCGGGCGGTAGCCGCGCGCGCGAAGCTGGTCGTAGGCGCTGCGCTTGGCGGGGTCGCGCAGGGCCTCGTAGGCCTCGCTGATGGCCTTGAAGCGCTCCTCGGCATCGGCCTCCTTGCTGACGTCGGGGTGGTACTTGCGCGCCAGCCGGCGATACGCGGTCTTGATGTCCGCCTCGCTGGCGCCCGGCTCGACGCCGAGGGTGTCGTAGTAATCCTTGAACTGCATTCGCCCGTCTTCTGTCTGGATGGCTCGCGCGGCCCGCCGGACGGTCCGGCGGGCTCGCCGACGAGCACGGAGGCCTGGGAACGTGGGCGGCCGAAACGCCCGAGGCGTAAAGCCCGCCCGTGTGCTGCCCGGTCCGTCGCTGCGCAGGCCCGTAGCGGGTCTAGGGGCAACGCGCGGAGGAATGGGTCGTACACGCGGCTTCGCGGCCCGGACGGCGCCCGCCGCCCACGCGCCTAGTGTAAGGGGCCGGAACGAAGCCGGGCGCCCATCGGGCGCCCGGCATTGCGTCGGCGACGCGTGCGCCCGCCCTTACTGCCGGGTGGGCATCGACTCGGGCTTGCCGACCTGGATGCGCCGCGGCGTGGTCTCCGGCCGCTTCGGGATGCTGATCTCCAGCACGCCGTTGTGGCCGGACGCGGTCACGCCATCGGGATCGGCGCTGTCGGGCAGCGCGAAGCGGCGGTGGAAGCTGCCGTAGCGGCGCTCCACGCGCGAGAACTTGCCGTTCTCCTCCTGGGTCTCGTTGCGGCGCTCGCCGCGGATGCTCAGGATGCCCTTGTCCATCAGCACCTCGACGTCGGCCGGATCGATGCCCGGCAGGTCGGCGTAGATCACGAAGCGGTTGGACTCCTCCTTGATGTCGACCCGCGGGACCCACTGGCTGGTCACCACGGACGAAGCGTCCTGGTCGTCGTCGGCCTGGAAGAAGGTGTTGAACATCTGCCGCAGTTCGTCCTGGAAGCCGGACGCGGCGGCGCCTTGCAGCGGATTGCGGACAACGTGTCTCATCGTGTGCTCCTCCTGGATACGCCTGGTAACGGGACCGGCGCCATCGCGCGGCCCGGGATGACGGCGATGTAGCGTCCGCGCCGCCGGTTTCAAGAGGGGCCCGGAGAGCGGCTAGACTGCGTTCACTCCCCCAGCGAGGTTTCCCCCATGCCCATCCAGCCCGGCGACCGCATCCCCGAAGTGGTGCTCAAGTACTTCGACGATGGCGTCCAGGCCATCGACACCCCGACCCTGTTCGAGCACCGCAAGGTGGTGCTGTTCGCGGTCCCGGGCGCGTTCACCCCGACCTGCTCCGAACGCCACCTGCCGGGCTTCGTGGAGCGCTTCGACGAGTTCCGCGCCCGCGGGATCGAGGTCGCCTGCCTGGCGGTCAACGACCCGTTCGTGATGCATGCCTGGGGCGAGCAGCTCGGCGTGCCCGCCGGCCTGCGCATGCTCTCCGACGGCAACGGCGACTTCGCCCGCGCGCTCGGCCTGGAGATGGACGCCAGCGCCTACGGCATGGGCATGCGCGCCAAGCGCTTCGCGCTGTACGCCGAGGACGGCGTGGTGCGCGAGCTGTTCGTGGAGGCGCCGGGCGAGTTCAAGGTTTCCAGCGCCGAGCACGTGCTCGCCCATATCGGGTAACGCCCCCGGTACCGCGCTGAAGGGTTCAGCCTCCTCACGCCGCCGCGACCGCGATTTCACGTCCCGCGCCGCGGCCGGCGCCTAGCGTCGGTGCGCGGCTGTCCGAGCGGACGCCGCGTCCCCCGACACGATGGAGAGTCCCAGATGAGCGCACAGCACCCGCAGGGCCGGCCGCCGGCCCAAGGCCAGCCGCCCGGACGCGAGCAGGATCCCGACCGCCAGGGCGGCCGCGAGCCGCGCCGCGAGCCGAATCCGGGCGAAGAGGAGGAATAGCCTCCGCCTTGAGTCCGCACGAGCGCCCGGCCCCGCCGGGCGCTTCGCCGTCAGCGCCCGTCCGACGCCGCCAGCGCCCGCGCCACCCGCTCCAGCGCCGGCGCCAGCTGCGGCGCGGCCGCGGCGGGCAGAGCGGCCAGCAGCCGCTTCGCCGCATCCGCCGGCGGCCGCGCCCCGGTCCAGGCGAAGGCGACGCGGTTGCGCATCCGGGTCTCCTCCACCTGCAGCACCCGATCGGCGCCGAAGGCCGCGCGCAACCGCGCCAGGTGCCGGTCGGCATCGGCGCAGAACAGGTTCACCGACAGCGCCCCGCCCGGCGCGAGCGCGCGCCGGCAGGCGGCGTAGAACGCGTCGGTGGCCAGCATCGGCGGAATGCCGGTCTCGTCGTAGCCGTCCACCAGCAGCACGTCGTAGCGGCCCGGGCGCGCGGCCACGAACTCCGCACCGTCGCCCAGCATCACCTGCAGCCGCGCGTCGTCGGGCGGCACGCCGAACTCACCGCGCAGCCCGATCACCCAGGGATTGTTCTCCACCACCTCCAACCGCGCCGCGGGCAGGTAGCGGTGGATGAACTTGGCCTGCGAACCGCCGCCCAGCCCGATCATGCCGATGCGCGCCTGCGCCGGCGCCCACAGCAGGGCGGCCAGCATGGTGCGCGTGTAGTCGATCAGCAGGCGGTCCGGATCCTCGGCCAGCATCCGGCTCTGGGTCTGCCGGCGCGTGAACTGCAGCGAGGCGTAGCGCCCGTAGCGGCGCACGAACGGCCGCCGCAGGCGCTTGCCCGACGCGTCCACCGGCCCGCGCAGGCGCGACCAGACGCGCCGCCACCATCCTCCGTCGTCGCCCATTCGCCTCACCGCACCGCCTTGGGGGCGCAGAGCCTACCGCGCGGGCGCGCCGGGCGCGATCCGGCCCACCTTGAGCCAGGTCAAGCCGCCCGTCCGCCGGAAGGCATAGACTCTGCCCCCATGACCGCATCCGCCTCCCCCTGGACGACCGACGTCGTCGTCATCGGCGCCGGCCCCGCCGGCCTCGCCCTCGCCTGCGCCCTGGCCCCGCTCGGCCTGCGCGTGGAGCTCGTCGAACGGCAGCCGGAGGCCGCGCTGGCCGAGCCCGCGTTCGACGGCCGCGAGATCGCCCTCACCCACGGCTCGATGCGCCTGCTGCGCGAGCTGGGCATCTGGGCGCACCTGCCCGAGGACGCGGCCTGGCCGCTGCGCGTGGCGCGGGTGATGGAGCGCGACGTCTCGCGCGAGCTGCGCGTGGACGGACTGGACAGCGGCCACGACCGCCTCGGCTGCCTGGTCGCCAATCACCTGATCCGCGCGGCCGCCTGGCGCGCGGTGCAGGCGCTGCCGGAGGTGCGCGTCCATGCCGGCGCCCCGGTCGCCTCGGTCCGCACCGACGAGCGCGCCGCCGAGGTCGTCCTCGCCGACGGCCGCGTGCTGCGCGCCGGGCTGCTGGTCGCCGCCGACAGCCGCTTCTCGCAGACCCGGCAGGCGCTGGGCATCGAGGCGGACCTGCACGATTTCGGCCGCCACATGCTGGTGTGCCGCATGCGCCACGACGAGGTGAGCAACGAGGGCGAGGCCTGGCAATGGTTCGGCGACGCGCAGACGCGCGCGGTGCTGCCGCTGGACGCGCACACCTCCTCGGTGGTGCTGACGCTCGCCGGCCACGAGGCCGCGCGGCTGGAGGCGCTCGACGACGAGGCCTACGCGCGCGAGGTCGAGCGCCGGCTGGAAGGCCGCCTCGGCCCGATGCGCACCGCCAGCAGCCGCCACCGCTACCCGCTGGTGGCGGTGTTCGCGCGGCGCTTCGCGACCACCCGCGCCGCGCTGGTCGGCGACGCCGCGGTCGGCATGCACCCGGTCACCGCGCACGGCTTCAACCTCGGCCTGGCCGGGGTCGAGCGCCTGGCCGAGGCGGTGCGGCTGTCGCTGCAGCGCCACGCCGATCCGGCCCATCCGCAGGCGCTGGCGCGCTACGACCGCCGCCACCGCCGCGGCAGCCTGCCGCTGTTCCTGGCTACCCGCGCGGTGGTGGAGCTGTACACCGACGACCGCGCCGCGATGCGCCCGGTGCGCTGGCTGGCGCTGCGCGCCAGCGCCGGCCTGCCCCCGTTCCGGCGCGCGCTGGCGTCCGGCCTGATGGACGAAGGCCCGGTGGATCCGCCCCTGCATGCGCGCCTGCGGACCGCGCTGGACTGGCTGCGCCCGCGCGCGCATTGACACCGCGATGAGCGTGCGCACGCGCGCCGCGGCGGCGCCCTGGCGCGCCCGCGCCGACCGATGACGCAGCCGGCCGCCCAAGCCCCCGGGCGCCGGCGCGCGGCGCTGCGCATCGCGCTCGCGACGCTCGCGCTGGCCTGCGCGGCCTGGGGCGCGCTGGCGCTGTGGTACCAGGGCCCGTCGCCGCCCGCGCTGCGCGCCGCGTTGCCCGCGCTCTGGCTCGCGCTGACCGCGGCGGCCGTCCGCGGGCTGTGGACCGGGCGCCGTGCCGCCCCGCTGCTGTGGGCGGCCGCTTTCGCCGTCCTGCTCGGCTGGTGGAGCACGCTCGCGCCCTCGCACGACCGGGTCTGGGCGGACGACGTCGCGCGGCTGCTGCGCGCCGAGATCGACGGCGACCGCGTGGTCCTGCACGAGGTCCGCGACTTCGAATGGCGCACGCCGGACGACTACGACGTGCGCTGGGAAACCCGCAGCTACGACCTGCGCCGCCTGCGCAGCGCCGACCTGGTGCTGTCGTACTGGATGGGCCCGGCGATCGCCCACACCCTGGTCTCGTTCGGCTTCGACGACGGCCAGCGGCTGGTGTTCTCGCTGGAGATCCGCAAGGAACGCCACGAGCGCTTCTCGGCCATCGGCGGCTTCTTCCGCCAGTTCGAGCAGGTGCTGATCGCCGCCGACGAGCGCGACATCGTGCGCACCCGCAGCAACGCCCGCGGCGAGGACGTGTACCTGTACCGGCTGAACGTGCCGCCGCAGGACCTGCGCGCGCTGTTCCTGGGCTATCTGGACGAGGCCGAGCGCATCCGCCGCGAGCCGGCGTTCTACAACACCGCGACCAGCAACTGCACCACGATCGTGTTCGAGCTGGCCCGCCGGCTGGCGCCCGGGCTGCCGCTGGACCCGCGCCTGCTGCTGTCGGGCTACTTCGACGGCTACGTCCACGACCAGGGCGGGCTGACGCCCGGGGTCGACCTGGCGACGCTGCGCGCGCGCGGCCACATCAACGCGCGCGCCCGCGCCGCCAGCCGGGACGACTACTCCCGCGCCATCCGCGTCGGCGTGCCCGGCGTGCCGCCGGAGGAGACCGCGCCGTAGCGGCGGTGCGCGCCTCAGGTCCGTGCGAAGATGCGCGCATGCCCCGCATCCGCTTCGCGCTCGACCGCGACTTCGTCGAACTCAACCAATTGCTCAAGCTCGTCGGGCTGGTCGACAGCGGCGGCGCCGGCAAGGCGCTGGTGGCCGCCGGCGAGGTGCGCGTGGACGGCGCGGTCGAGCTGCGCAAGACCGCCAAGATCCGCGCCGGCCAGCGCGTGCGCGTCGGCGAGGTGGAGATCGAGGTCGCATAGCGCGGTCCGACGCCGGCAGCGATGCCTGACGCCGCGTGCATCTGCCTGAACGCCGCCGGCGCGTCTCCACGGGCGCCTCATGCGACGGCGGCCAGCATGCGCGGCCATGAACCACGCAACCGCTGCCTCTTCCCGCTGGCTGCGCGAGGCGAAGTGCCTGGCCGTACGCCCCTGCGAAGACTGGGACCTGGTCCTGGGCGACGGCCCGGTGCTGGCGGCCGCGATCCACGATGGGCACGCCATGCGCGATTCGCTGCGCGAGCGGCTGCTGATCGACACCGAGACCCGCCGCCGCGACGAGGACCCGCTGACCGGGCTGTTCGCCGGCGTCGGGGATGTCCGCCTGCGGGCGCGCCGCTCGCGCTTCGAGGTCGATCTGAACCGCCCGCGCGACAAGGCGCTGTCCAGCGATCCTGCCGACACCTGGGGCATCCGCTTCTGGAACGGCGAGCTGCCGGCCGAGGAAATCGAGCACTCGCAGGCCATCCACGACCGCTTCTATGCGATGGCGGCCGAGCTGCTGGACGCCCTGCTCGATCGCCACGGCAGCCTGCTGGTGCTCGACCTGCACAGCTACAACCACCGCCGCGACGGCGCCGAAGCCGCGCCCGCGCCGGCCGACGGCAATCCGGAGATCGATCTCGGCGCGACCACGCTCGACCGCGGCCGCTGGGGCGAGGTGGTGGACGCGTTCGCCGATGCCCTGCGCGCGCAGCCGGTCGCCGGCGCCCGCCCCGACGTGCGCGAGAACGTGCGCTATCCGGGCGGCGGCTACTTCCCGGAGTGGATCCACGCCCGCTACGGCAACCGGATCTGCACGCTGTCCATCGAGTACAAGAAGACCTTCATGGACGAGTGGACCGGCCAGGCCGACATCGCGCGCCTGTATGACCTGCGCGAGGGCCTGGAGCGCGCGGTGGCCGCGGTGCGCGGCGCGTTCGGCGCATGAACACCGCCGCGCGGCCCGCCGATACCGCGCCGCGCGCGCTGCCGCCGGTGGCTGCGGCGGTGGACGCGGAACTGGCCAGGCTCGACGCCGAACTCGACTGGCTGCTGGCGCTGTCGCCGATCGGCAACGACGCGCTGTGGCGGGCCTTCGAGGACAGCGGCCGCCAGGAAGCGCCGGCGCTGCGCTACATCGACCTCGGACTCGACCTCGATACCGCCCGCGCGCGCCTGGAAGCGCTGCCGGTGGAGAACATCGAATCGCCGCTGCTGGCCGGCCTGCTGGCCGAGAAGCGCGACGAACTCGTGCGGCAGGTCGAGCTGGTGCGGCTGCGCGGCCGTCCCGGCTTCGTCGAGGCCAGCGTGGCGCTGTTCGGCGGCGTCGAACCCGAATTGCTGGCGCTGGCCGAACGGATCCTGCGCGAGGTGCCGACCAGCGCACCGCTGCCCGCCGACGCCGGCATCGACGAGACGATGGCCGCGGTCGAGGCCGAACTGGCCTGGTACGGCGAGCGCGCGCCGGACTTCCATGCCGAGGTCATCGTCGATACCGACCTCAACTCGATGATGATGGTCTCGCACGGCACGTTCTACGTGGACGGCAACCTGCGCCTGCCGCGCGCGCGCCTGCAGCCGCTGATCCAGCACGAGATCGGCACCCACGTGGTCACCCGCCACAACGGCGCGCGGCAACCGCTGGCGCAACTGAAAGTGGGACTGGCCCACTACGATCCGCTGCAGGAAGGGCTGGGCGTGCTGGCGGAATTCCTGGCCGGCTACCTGCCGGGCGAGCGCCTGCGGGTGCTGGCCGCGCGCGTGGTCGCCACCGCGATGGCGCTGGAAGGCGGCGACGTGCCTGGAATCTTCGAGCGGCTGCACGCCGCCGAGGGGCTGCCGACCGACGACGCCTTCGACGTGGCGGTGCGCGCGCTGCGCGGCGGCGGGCTGACCAAGGACGCGGTGTACCTGCGCGGCCTGCGCGACCTGGTCGCGTACCTGCACGCCGGCGGCGACTTCGAGGCACTGTTCGCCGGCAAGTTCGCGCTCGCCCACCTGCCCGCGCTCGAAGCGCTGCGGGGGGCGGGCTGGCTGGCCCCGCCCGCGCTGCTGCCGCGCTACTGCGGCGGCGACGATTTCCCGCACCGGCTGTCGCTGTGCCGCAGCCTGCCCGTGCACCGCCTCTACCACACGGAACCCGCCGCATGACCCGCGCCGCCATCGCCATCGGCTTCGTCGTCAACCGCATCGAGACCGAGCAGGACAACTACACCACCATCCGCCTGGCCCGGACCGCCGCCGCGCGCGGCCATCGCGTCGCCGTGATCGGGCTGGGCGACTTCATCTACGACGCCGACGGCCGCGTCTGCGCCAGGGCGCGCATCCCGCGCCGCGGCGACTACGCCGACGACGCCGCGCTGCTGGCCGAGCTGCAGGCCGAGGACGCGACCAGCGAGCGCATCTGCGTCGAGGATCTGGACGTGCTGATACTGCGCAGCGATCCGGCCGAGGAACTGGAGGACCGGCCCTGGGCGCCCAACAGCGGCCTGCTGTTCGCGCAGCTGGCCGCGGCCAAGCACGTCATCGTGCTCAACGATCCGACCCACCTCACCGACGCCGCCAACAAGACCTATTTCCAGCACTTCCCCGAAGCCCTGCGGCCCGAGACCTGCATCACCCTGAACCCCGACGAGATCAAGGCCTTCATCGCCGCCCACGGCGGCCACGGGGTCATCAAGCCGCTGCAGGGTTCCGGCGGCCAGAGCGTGTTCGTGGTGGCCCCCGACAGCGAGGCCAACCTCAACCAGATGATCGACGCGGTGGTCCGCGACGGCTACGCCATCGTGCAGGAGTACCTGCCGGCGGCGAAAGATGGCGACCTGCGCCTGCTCACCCTCAACGGCCGCCCGTTGCGGGTCGACGGCACCTACGCCTGCCTGCGCCGCTACAGCGGCAGCGGCGACGCGCGCAGCAACATCAGCGCCGGCGGCCGCTACGAGGCCGCCGAGCCCGACGCCGACGCGCTTCGCCTTGCCGAGATCGCGGCCCCGAAACTGGTGCGCGACGGCATGTACTTCGCCGGCCTGGACATCGTCGGCGACAAGATGATGGAGATCAACGTCGACACGCCGGGCGGCCTGAACATGATCGAGGACCTCACCGGCGTGGACTTCAGCGGGCACATCGTCGCCGACCTGGAGCGCAAGGTGCACCTGCGCGACCAGTACGGCCGCACCCTGCGCAACGTCGAGCTGGCGATGCTGTAGAGGCTGGGCCGTAGAGGCCGGGATCGCACCCGATCCCTCGCGCCCCGCGCCGTTGCTGTCGCTCGCCACCGGACCGGCGGCCTCCCCGCTCGCGGCGTTCGCGGACCTCGCGGCCGCATTCGGGGCCGGACCCACTGCTTGCGGTCGGCGTCGGCATCGGCACGCTGGCTCAGCCTACCGCCATGCGCCGAATCACAGCGGATCGAACGCTGCGTCCATATGCGGCTACGGGCAAGAGCCCCGAATCATGTCGAAGAAACGGACTTGACGCGAACAAAATCCGACCACCAGACTCCCCCGCGCTACCTCGTTGGCGGAACAGCACATGAGCACTAAGGGGATATGCTTTCTTTTGGCACTATGCGCTTCACTCCTCGCCTCCGCCTGCGCAGGATTACCCGCCACCGGTGAATTCTGGGCCGTGAGGCAAATCAGATTCGGTGGCAGCGAGTTCATCGACTCCACCAGCGCTTTGGAGGGGGATCCATCAACCCCTCTTAAACGGGAAATTTCGAGCACGATCGTGGCGAGCGCGGCTGCAAAGGATGGCTCGATGTTGACGGTGGCCAGAGACACCGAATTCGATAGCCCCGCGTGGAACGACACGGAATGGCTGCATGAAGAAATCGAGAACGCAGTCCACTGGCTAAGATATGCGTCCGAACGCGCAGAAAGACCGATCGACCTGAGATTGGTCTTCGTAAGACCTGAGTCGAGACTGAGAATAGTCAGGCGCCACGAGGCGACGGATTACGCAATCATCGAAATCTATGTCACGGCAAGCGACGAATCCAACATCGCCTTCAGAACCTCCGTCAGAAACTCGATATCCACGGGCCTGCACGAGAGCCTGCATGCCAGTGCGGCAGCGGCAGCCCGGAAGCAAGACGAAGAATACCTGGCCGCGTTTCTCGAGATATGCTTTCTTTCGTCTCTGTTGACGACGAACGACAGATTGCACTTGCCTGCCGTCCCTCCGGCGCAACACGGGCCACGGGTATTGAGGAGAAGCGCTGACGGCGCGCGGAGAGCATTGCAAGAAGCCCGTACCGTGATTGGTGGATCGGCCACTCTCGAGGGTACCGACGAGGACGCGAGAAAGGCGATCGCCAACCATTGCCAATCGACGCTCGATCGTGCAATCCGGCGCCGGAAGCCCGGACGGTAAGCAATGCGGCCAGTGCAGGCCAGCTCCATGGCCACGCGTTATCGCCGCCACGCTTCCCGGTCAACTGCAGGGAGCCTGGTGAATTTGCCGGCGACCGGGCCCCGCCGCTTCGCTGCACCCGATTCGGAAGACGCCTCGCTCAGGCCTTGCGCAGGAACTGCGTCTTCAGCACCAGGCCCTTGATCTTGTCGGAATGGCCTTCGATGTGCTCCGGGTCGTCCTCGACCAGGCGGATGTTGCGGATCACCGTGCCCTGCTTGAGCGGGATCGACGATCCCTTGACCTTGAGGTCCTTGATCACCACGACGGTGTCGCCGGCGGCCAGCGGGTTGCCGTTGCTGTCGCGCACCACCGGACCGGCGGCCTCCTCGCTCGCGGCGCTGGCGGGCCATTCGTGGCCGCAATCGGGGCAGACCCACTGGTCGCGGTCGGCGTAGACGTTGGAGCGCCCGCACTGCGGGCAATCGGGAAACTCGGACATCGTGGGTTCCTGGAAAGCGCGCCGTATTGTAGGCGATCGCCTGCGGTGCGCCCGGCGCGCGGTCGCGGTTAGGATGGAGCCCCGCCCGTTCCGTGCGCCAGCCGATGTCCCGCACCGCCCCGCTCGCCACCAGCCACGTCCGCGGCGCCGACGCGCCCCCGCTGCTGGAGGAGACCGTCGGCGCGCTGCTGGCGCGCATCGCCCGCACCTGGCCGGATCGCCCCGCGCTGGTGGTGCCGCCGCAAGGCGTGCGGATGGACTGGCGCGCGCTGGACCGCGCGGTCTCGCGGCTGGCCGCCGGGTTGCTGGCGCTGGGCCTGTCGCCGGGCGACCGCGTCGGCATCTGGTCGCTCAACCGCGCCGAATGGGTGCTGATGCAGTTCGCCACCGCGCGCGCCGGCCTGGTGCTGGTCAACATCAACCCGGCCTACCGCAGCCACGAACTCGAATACGCGCTCACCCGCGTGGGCTGCCGCGCGCTGGTGCTGGCGCGCGCGTTCAAGACCTCGCGCTACCTGGACATGCTGCGCGAGCTGGCCCCGGAGCTGGCGCGGGCCGCGCCGGGGCTGCTGTTCGCCGAGCGCCTGCCGGACCTGCGCCACGTGCTGGTGCTGGGCGAAGGCGAGGACGTGCCCGGCGCCTGGCGCTTCGACGACGTGGCCGCCTGCGACGATGCCGCGGCGCACGCGCGGCTGCGCGCGGTCGAGCCCGGCCTGCGGCCGGAGCAGCCGATCAACATCCAGTTCACCTCCGGCACCACCGGCTCGCCCAAGGGCGCGACCCTCACCCACCGCAACATTCTCAACAACGGCTGGTTCGTCGGCGAGCGCATGCGCCTGACCGAGCACGACCGGCTGTGCATCCCGGTGCCGTTCTACCACTGCTTCGGCATGGTGCTGGGCAACCTGGCCTGTGCGACCCACGGCAGCTGCATGGTGGTGCCGGGCGAAGGCTTCGACCCGCAGGCCACCCTGCGCACCGTGCAGGCCGAACGCTGCACCGCCCTGCACGGGGTGCCGACGATGTTCATCGCCATGCTCGGCCTGCCCGACTTCGACGCCTACGACCTCTCCAGCCTGCGCACCGGGATCATGGCCGGCTCGCCCTGCCCGGTGGACGTCATGAAACGGGTGGTCTCGCGCATGCATATGAGCGAGGTCACCATCGCCTACGGCATGACCGAGACCAGCCCGGTCAGCTTCCAGACCACGCCCGACGACCCGCTCGACCGGCGCGTCGATTCGGTCGGCCGCATCCACCCGCACGTGGAGGCGAAGCTCGTCGACGCCGACGGCCGCACCGTGGCGCCGGGCGAGACCGGGGAGCTGTGGACGCGCGGCTATTCGGTGATGCGCGGCTACTGGGGCGAGCCGCAGCGCACCGCCGAGGTGCTCGACGCCGACGGCTGGATGCGCACCGGCGACCTGGCCACGCTCGATGCCGACGGCTATTGCCGCATCGTCGGCCGGCTCAAGGACATGCTGATCCGCGGCGGCGAGAACGTGTACCCGCGCGAGATCGAGGAGTTCCTGCACGGCCACCCGGCGATCGCCGACGTGCAGGTGTTCGGGGTGCCGGACGCGCGCTTCGGCGAGGAGATCTGCGCCTGGATCCGGCTCGCCGAAGGCGCCCAGCTCGACGAGGAGGCGGTGCGCGCGTTCTGCCGCGGCCGCATCGCGCACTACAAGGTGCCGCGCTACGTGCGCTTCGTGGAGACCTTCCCGATGACCGTTTCGGGCAAGGCGCAGAAGTACCTCATGCGCGAGGCGATGCGCGCCGAGCTGGGGCTGGCCGGGGACGGCGATCCGCCGTAGCCGTCCCCGCCCGGCGCGCCCCTACGCCGCCGGCGCGCGCGCCAGCCACTTGCGCGCCATGCGGCGCAGCGAGGGATCGGCGTCGCCGTCGCGCGCGAGGTCGTCGATGCCGCGCCAGGCCAGCGCCAGCGATTCCGCGCTGACCGCGCAGCGCTCGTCGGCGCCGGCGCGGACCACGTAGCGCACGTCGTAGTGCCAGTGCGCCGGCACCCCGCCGTGCTCGGGGATGCGGTGGCGGTCGAGGTCGAAGATGCCCGGCTCCAGCCGCAGCCCGGCGACGCCGGTCTCCTCCTGCGCCTCGCGCAACGCCACGGCCGCCAGGTCCGGATCGCCATCGGCATGGCCGCCGGGCTGCAGCCAGCGGCCGAGCTTGCGGTGGTGCACCAGCAGCGTGCGCCGGCCGTCGGCGCTGACCAGCCAGGCCGAGGCGGTGAAGTGGCCGGCGAGGCGCTCGCGCACGAACGGATCCGCGGCGTCCCCGGCGAGTTCGATGAATGCGGCGGTCGCCGCCGCCTCCTCGCGCCAGCGGCGCCCGTAGGCGGCCAGTTCGGCGGCCAGGCGGGGGCGACGGCTGGTCGCGGCGGGCATCGGCATCGGCGGTTCCGGCAGGCGGGTCGCGGCATTATCCCTGCCTTCATGCGCTTGTGATCGTCCTGCAGCTTTGGCAAGGTACGGCGGTTGCGGGGGCGCGGCACGACGACCGCCGGCACCGATCATCGCGGCCGCGGCGATCGAGAACTCATCCTTCGGGGAACCAGATGTTCAACAACCTGCTCATCAAGAAGCCGATCCAGGCCCAGCCGCACGTGGACGCAGGGGAGCCCGTCGAAGGAAGCATCCGGGGGGAAGCGACGTTCAAGCGCACGCTCACCGCCAAGCATCTGGTGATGCTCGGCCTGGGCGCGGTCATCGGTGCGGGCATCTTCGTCATCACCGGAACCGCCGCGGCCAATCACGCCGGCCCGGCGATCATGCTCAGCTTCGTCATCGCCGGATTCGCCTGCGCCATGGCCGGCCTCTGCTACGCCGAGTTCGCGGCCATGATCCCCGCCTCGGGCAGCGCCTACAGCTACACCTACGCCACGCTGGGCGAAGCGGTGGCCTGGTTCGTCGGCTGGAGCCTGGTGCTCGAGTACCTGTTCGCCGCGTCCACCGTGGCCGTCGGCTGGTCCGGCTATACGCTCAGCTTCCTGGAAAGCATCGGGATCCACATTCCCGCCGCGCTCAGCCAGGCGCCGATCAATTTCTGCACGCACGAGGCGGCCTCGGCCGGCACCTGCGAGTTCGGTAGCTTCGTGCTCACGGGCGCGCTGTTCAACCTGCCGGCGGTGCTGATCATCGCCGCCGTCGCGACGCTGTGCTACGTCGGCATCACCCAGTCGGCGACCGCGAACGCCATCATCGTGTCGGTCAAGGTGCTGGTGATCCTGCTGCTGCTGGGGTTCGGCGCGCAGTACGTGAACGCCGAGAACTGGCTGCCCTTCGTGCCGGAGAACCAGGGCGGCGACCGCTTCGGCTGGGAAGGGGTCGTGCGCGGCGCCTCGATCGTGTTCTTCGCCTACATCGGCTTCGACGCGGTGTCCACCGCGGCGCAGGAGGTGAAGAACCCGCAGCGCGACATGCCGATCGGCATCCTCGGCTCGCTCCTGCTGTGCACGGTGATCTACATCGCGGTCTCGGCGGTGTTGACCGGCATCGCGCCCTACACGTCGCTGGGCACGGCCAAGCCCGTCGCCACCGCGCTGGAAGCCTATCCCGCCCTGTCCTGGCTCAAGAGCCTGGTCGAGATCGGCGCCATCGCCGGCCTGACGACGGTGATCCTGGTCATGCTGATGGGGCAGCCGCGCATCTTCTATTCGATGGCCCAGGACGGGCTGCTGCCGCGCTTCTTCGGGGCGATCCACCCGAAGTTCCAGACGCCCCACAAGGGCACCGTGCTGGTCGCGCTGATCGCCGCCGTCATGGCCGCGCTGCTGCCGATCCAGTTGCTGGGCGACGTGGTGTCGATGGGCACCCTGGTGGCCTTCGCCACCGTCTGCATCGGCGTGATGGTCCTGCGGCGCACGCAGCCGGGCCTGCACCGCCCGTTCCGCGTTCCCGCGGTCTATCTGGTCGGCACGCTGGGCGTGCTCTTCTGCCTGGGTCTGGTCGCGATCATGCCGCTGCTCAACTGGCTGGTGCTGCTGAGCTGGACGGTGATCGGCTTCATCGTCTACTTCGCCTACGGCTACCGCCGGAGCAAGCTGCGCCACCCGCGCTGACCGGGCCGCACGGCCGCGCCCGCCCGTCCCCGTCCTGGCCGAACCGGCACCGCCCATGACAACCCACGCCAAGAAGATCGGCCCGGTGCTCGCGACCTTCATGGTCGCCAACAACATGATCGGCTCCGGCTTCTTCCTGCTGCCGGCCACGCTGGCCAAGTCGGGCGCGGTGACCGCGCTGAGCTGGCTGCTGGCCACCGCGCTGGCGGTGGTGCTGGGCGCCGCGTTCGCGCGGCTGGCGCGGCTGTATCCGCACATGGATTCCCCGGACGACTACGTGCGCCCGGTGCTCGGCCGCGACCTCGCCTTCCTCACCAGCACGCTGTACTGGATCTCCTCCTGGATCGGCAACAACGCGATCGCGGTGGCGGCCTTCGGCTACCTGATCCTGCTGCTGCCGGTGGACGACGGCTACGGCGTGCGCCTGGCCGGCCAGCTGCTGCTGATCTGGTTGATGTTCGCGCTGAACCTGATGGGCCCGCGGCCGATCGCGCGCTTCCAGTCGTTCTGCGTGATCTTCGGCCTGCTGCCGGTGGCCTGCGTGCTGGGCGCCGGCTGGGCGAGCTTCGACGGCGAGATCTACCGCAGCGCCTGGAACGTGTCCGGGCAGTCGGACGCGGCGGTGATGTTCGGCTCGCTGGCGCCGATCTTCTGGGCCTTCGTCGGCCTGGAGACCGGGGCGATGGTGGCCGGCGTGGTCGACGACCCGGACCGCAACGTGCCGCGCGCGACCATCGGCGGCATCCTGATCGCCGGCACCGTGTACCTGATCTCCTCGGTGCTGATGATGGGCATCGTGCCGGCGGAGGTGCTGGCCGAGTCCAGCGCGCCGTTCGCGCTGGTGGCCGGCGAGATGTTCGGCGCGTGGGCGATCCCGGCGATGGCCGCCGCGGCCGCGATCAAGGCCACCGGCACCCTGGGCGGCTGGATGCTGGTCTCCGGCGAGACCGGCGCGCGCGCCGCCCAGCGCGGCTACCTGCCCGCGATCTTCGGCCGCCTGCGCGACAACGGCTCGGCCGGCTGGGGCCTGCTGATCGTGACCGTGTCGATGAGCGCGCTGGCGGTGCTGACCCTGGCGCCGACGGTCGGCGACCAGTTCGAGACGCTGATCGAGATGGTGGTGATGCTGGTGGTGATGGCCTACGCCTCCGCCGGCCTGGCGCTGCTGCTGGGCACCCGCGCACGACCGTCCAGCGGGCGCGAGCGCATGCTCGGCATGGGCGCGCTGGTCGCCTGCGGCCTGCTGGTCTGGTCGACGCCGGCCGATACCCTGATCGGCTCGATGATCATCGCCCTGCTGGCCTGGGCGGCCTACCGCGGCTTCGCCCGCCGCGCGACCGACGCCGCCTGAGCGCGCGCCTGCCGCGCCGCCCAGCGCAGGGCGCGCACAGGCCGCTTTCGCAGCCGGCCGCCCGCATCCTCGGCGGCAGCGGCCGCCGCCACGCTTCCGCGGCGCTCAGCCGGCGCCCGGCTCCGGCGCCGCGGCCTGGCCGTCCTCGCGGACCTCGCCGCGGGCCACGATGGCCGCCAGCGCCAGGTCGCCGGTCACGTTGAGCGTGGTCCGGCACATGTCCAGGAAATGGTTGACGCCCAGGATCAGGCCGATGCCGATCGGGTTCACGCCCACCATGGCGCAGATCAGCGCCACCACCGGCAGCGAACCGGAGGGCACGCCCGCGGTGCCGATGCCGCCCAGGATGCACACCAGCATCACCATCAACTGCTGGCCCAGGGTCAGGTCCACGCCGAAGAACTGCGCCAGGAACAGCACCGTCACGCCCTCGAACAGCGCGGTGCCGTTCTGGTTGGCGGTGGCGCCCACGGTCAGCACGAAGCGCGAGACCTTGGTCGGCAGGCGCAGGTTGTCCTCGGCCACCCGCAGCGCGGTCGGCAGGGTGGCGTTGCTGGAGGCGGTGGAGAACGCCATCACCGCGGCCTCCTGGATGCCGCGGAAGAACGCCAGCGGCGAATAGCCGGCCAGGCGCAGCGCGACCGAGTAGCTGACGAACATGTGCAGCGCCAGCGCGCCGACCACCACGCCCACGTAGGCGCCCAGGCGCAGCAGCAGCTCGAAGCCGAACACCGCCGCCAGGTTGAACATGAAGCAGAAGACCGCGTAGGGGGCGAGGCGGATGACCAGGTTGATCAGGGTCATCGAGACCTCGAACACGCCGTCGATGACGCGCTTGAGCGAGGCGGTCTTCTGCGGGTCCGACAGCACCAGGCCGACGCCGAACATCACCGCGAAGAACATCAGCGCCAGGATCGAGGCGTTGTCGGAGGCGGCGCTGATGACGTTGTCGGGCACGATCGACAGCAGCATGTCCATGCCGCGGGGCGTCTCGTCCACGCTGCTGACGATCTGCTGGGTGCGCTCGGTGTTCTGCGCGATCAGCGAATCCGCCAGCGCCCGGTCCACGCCCGCGCCGGGCTGCAGCCAGTTGACCATCAGCAGGCCGATCAGCACCGCCAGCGCCGACAGCACCACCGTGTACGCCAGCGTCCGCCAGCCGATGCGCCCCAGCGCGCGCACGTCGCCCATCTCGGCGATGCCCGCCACCAGCGCCGAGAACAGCAGCGGCACGATGAGCATGAAGATGAGATTGAGGAAGATCGACGAGAACGGCGTGGTGACGTAGCGGGTGAAGGCATCGACCCAGGCCGCGTCCGCGCTGGTCAGGTAGGCCACCAGGCCCGCAGCGAGGCCGGCGCCGAAGCCGATGGCCATCTTCCAGTGGAGCGGCAGCTTGCGGCGGCCGGGTGCGGCGGAATGCGACATGGATTCTCTCTCTCCCGAAAAGCCGGCCAAGCTTAGCAGCGCGGCGGATCGGCGCGGGCGGCCCGGCGCGCGCCGACGCCGCGGGCGCGATGCGCGCGGCGAGCCGGTATAGTGATGCCTGGCCACGGAATTCCCGCCATGAGCGCCGTCCCCTACGACCACCACCGGCTGTGCGAACTCGCCGGCGAGATCATCGTCAACGTCCGCGAGCTGGCCGCGCTCGGCTGGACGCCGGCCACCAGCAGCAACTTCTCGCGCCGGCTCGATGCGCGCCACGCCGCGATCACCGTCTCCGGGCGCGACAAGGGCCGCCTGCGCGAGGCCGACATCATGGTCGTGGACATGGAGGGCGAGGCCGTCGGCAGCGACCACCGCCCCTCCGCCGAGACGCTGCTGCACACCCAGCTCTACCGCCGCTTCGACGACGTCGGCTGCGTGCTGCACACCCACTCGCGCACCCAGACCGTCGCCTCGCGGCTGTTCGCCGGCGAAGGCCGGGTACGGCTGGAGGGCTACGAACTGCTGAAGGCGTTCCGCGGCAACGACACCCACGAGGTGGCGCTGGACCTGCCGGTGCTGCCCAACAGCCAGCACATGCCCACCCTCGCCGCCCAGGTGGACGCCCTGCTCGACCGCCAGCCCCTGTGGGGCTACCTGATCGACGGCCACGGCCTGTACGCCTGGGGCCGGGACATGGCCGAGGCGCGCCGGCATCTGGAGGCGTTCGAGTTCCTGCTGGGCTGCGAGCTGGACCTGCGCCGGCTCGGCATGCGCGCCTGAACGGCCGCGCGCGGCGTTGCGCCCGCGCGCGGCCTGTGTTCCGCCGCGAGACTCCCCATTTCCCGCCCGATTGCTAGTCTGAGGGGCCTTTTCATCTGGCCCGCCAGGAGATCCCCCGCCATGAGCCGCCTGCGCATCTTCGCCGACGACGCCCCCGACACCCCGCTGCTGGTCACCCAGGACGGCGACGAGATCGCCCGCGAGCTGGCCAAGATCGGCGCCGGCTTCGAACGCTGGCGGGCCAGCCGGCCGGTGGAGCCCGGCGCCTCGCAGGAAGAGGTCATCGCCGCCTACAAGGCCGACATCGACCGCCTGGTCGCCGAGCGCGGCTTCAACAGCGTGGACGTCATCAGCATCGCCCCGGACAACCCGAACAAGGACGCGCTGCGCAGCAAGTTCCTGGACGAACACTTCCACCAGGAGGACGAGGTCCGCTTCTTCGTCGCCGGCTCCGGCCTGTTCACCCTGCACGTGGGCGACAAGGTCTACGAGATCGAGTGCGTGAAGGACGACCTGATCAGCGTGCCCGACGGCACCACCCACTGGTTCGACATGGGCCCGGAGCCGTACTTCGTGGCGATCCGCTTCTTCCAGAAGCCGGACGGCTGGGTCGGGCACTTCACCGGCTCCGACATCGCGCGGAAGTTCCCGCGCTACGAGCGCGCATGAGCACGGCCGCCGACCTGCCGGCGACGGTCCTGACCGACATCGAGGGGACCACCAGCAGCATCTCCTTCGTCAAGGAGGTGCTGTTCCCCTACGCGCGCGAGCACCTGCCGGCCTTCGTCGCCGCGCACGGGCGCGAGCCCGGGGTGCGGCGCTGGCTGGACCAGGTCGCCGCGGAGACCGGCGCCGACGGCGACGAGGCGGTGGTGCGCACGCTGCAGCAGTGGATCGACGCCGACCGCAAGCACACCGCGCTCAAGGCTCTGCAGGGCCTAATCTGGGAGGAAGGCTATCGCCAGGGCGCCTACGCCGCGCACGTCTATCCCGACGCCGCTCGCGCGCTGCGCGCCTGGCACGCCGCCGGCCGCCGGATCGCGGTGTACTCGTCCGGCTCGGTGCCGGCGCAGAAGCTGTTCTTCGGCCACAGCGAAGCCGGCGACCTGCGCGCCCTGGTCTCGGCCTGGTTCGACACCGAGACCGGCGGCAAGCGCGAGGCCGCCAGCTACGCGCGCATCGCCCAGGCGCTGGGCACGGCGCCGGGCGAGATCGTGTTCCTGTCCGACGTGGTCGAGGAACTCGACGCCGCGCGCGAGAGCGGGCTGCGCACGGTGCTCCTGGACCGCCGCGAGGACTATCCCGAACCGCGCGAGGGCGAGGCCGCCCACGGCCACCCGCGCATCGAGCGCTTCGACCAGCTCGAACCGGCCTAGGCGATGGCCGCGCACGCCGCTCGCGCCTGGCCGCTGGTTCTGGCCGCCCTGCTCGTCGCGCTGCCGCCGGGCGCCCGCGCCGCCGAGCCGACCTGGCAGGCCAGCGATCGCGAACGGATCGACGCCACGATCGCGGCGATGCCGGCGCAGCGCCCGGGCGTGCCCGACCTCTACGTGCTGGGCGTGGCCGGCGACGGCCAGGAGGACGTGTTCCGCAACGAGGTGCTGCACCTGGAGCGGGTGGCCGCGCAGCGGCTGGGCAACGGCGGCCGCACCCTGACCCTGATCAACCACCCCGACAGCCTCGGCGACGCGCCGCGCGCGCTGGCCAACCTGGACAACCTGCGCTACGCGCTGGCCGCGCTCGGCCGCGCGATGGATCCCGACGAGGACCTCCTGCTGCTGTTCGTCACCACCCACGGCAGCGAGGACCACGCCCTGGCCGCGGTGCTGCGGCCGATGGTCGACGAGGAGATCCGCCCCAAGCAACTGCGCGAGGCGCTGGATGCGGCCGGCATCCGCCACCGCGTGCTGGCGATCTCGGCCTGTTTCTCCGGCGGCTTCGTGCCCGAGCTGAAATCGCCCGACACCCTGCTGATCACCGCGGCCGCGTCCGACCGGCCCTCGTTCGGCTGCGGCGCCGATGCCGACCTCACCTTCTTCGGCCGCGCCTGGCTGGTGGACGGCCTGAACCGCCGCCCCGACTTCATCGCCGCCTACGACGACGCCACCCGCGCCATCGCCCGGCGCGAGCGCGCGGAGGGGTTCGCGCCCTCGCTGCCGCAGCTGGCGGTGGGCGCGCGCATCGGCGAGCGCCTGCAGGCCTGGCGCGCCAGCATCGAGCCCGGGCCCGCGGTGCCGTTCAAGGCGCCGCCGCGCAGCGCGCCGTAACGGCTTCCGGCGCGCTCGTACCGCTACGGCGAGTCCGCGCCCGCCGGCGGCCATGCCTCCAGCCGGTAGTCCAGGCTGCCGCGCTGCTCGCCCTGCCAGCGATCGAAGGCGCGCACCTCCACCCGGTGCGCGCCGAGCGCCAGGTCGGTCGGCAACGCGCCGCGCCACAGGTGCGTCGACGGGACCGCCTCCGGCGACCGGTCGCGCCCGCGCAGGCGCTCGGCCAGGTCGTCGCGCGCGTTCTCCAGCGTCAGCCGCGGATCCGGCCGCACCACGCGCTGCATCGGCCGCCATTCGCCATCGCCGATGCGGTACTCCACGCGCGTGTCCGGCAGGCCCATGAAGACGTTGGCGTACACGCCCCAGGCCGGGTAGGCGCCCTGCCGCAGCACCTTCGGCGCATGCAGGGCCATCGCCTCGGTGAAGGCGGCGGATTGGCCGGCGCGCGCCGGCCGCCACGCCAGCGCGTAGTCGCCGCCGCCGGCCACGCGCAGCACCGCGTGGCCGTGCGGGGTGCCATCGACCATCGTCGCATCGGGAATCCCGCGCGCGTCCGGCGCGCCGCTCCAGAACGCGCCGCTGGCCGCGCCGACGTTGAACTCGTGCAGCGGCCGCGTTCCGGGCCAGCCGGCCGCGGCATCGTGGAAGACGTGCTGCAGCTCGTGGCGGTGGCCGCTGAGCACCAGCGTGCGCGGGTGCGCGGCCAGCAGCGCGTACAGGCGCTGCCGGTCGGCGGCGCGGAAGGTTTCGCGGTCGGCCGGGGCGTCGAACAGCGGAATGTGCAGCATCAGCACCAGCAGGCGGTCGCGCGGCACGGTCGGCAGGTAGGTCTCGAGGAACTCGAACTGCGATTCGCGCAGGCCGCCGATGTAACCCGGCCGCCCGCCGGGACGGTGGATCACGTCGTCCAGACCGACGAAGACCGCCTCCGGCTCCTCCCAGGCGAAGGTGTCGGGCCCGTAGGCGGCGCGGAAGCTGCGCAGCGAGTCCTCGTCGTTCGCCGCGTCCAGGTCGAGGTCGTGGTTGCCGGGCACGTGCAGCCACGGCACGCCGAGCTGCGCGGTCGCCGCGTTGAGCGCCGGGTACAGCGAGACGTCGTCGTCGACCACGTCGCCCAGGGTGAGTCCCAGCGCGGCGCGATGGCGCCCGACCAGCGGCGCGACCACGCTGTCGCGGTAGTAGCCCACCTGCTCGGGATCGCCGGTCTGCGGGTCGGTGAACACCAGCACCTCGAGCGCCTCGCGCCGCACGGGCTCGGGCCGCAGGACGAAGTCGCAGTCGCCCGCGTCGGCACCGCGCCAGGTATCGGGCAGGCCGTCGGCGCGCGCGGGCGCGGCGTACCCCGCCGGCTTGATCGCGAACACCGGCCCCTGCGGCGCCTCGGGCAGCGCATAGCGCCCCTGCGCGTCGGTCGTGGCGATGCGGCGCCCGTCGGAGACCCGCACGCCCGGCAGGCCGCTCGCGCCGGCCGCGTGCTCGCCCATGGCGAGCACGCGGCCGCTGCGGCAGGCCGCGGCGGCGTCCCAGGTCGGCAGCAGGGCGAGAACGGCGAGCAGGAGCAGCGGCGTGCGCATCGCGGGCGGTCGGCTGGGCGGAAGTGCGCATTATGCGACGGCGCGGATGGCATGTTCGGGACCCGGGCGCCGCGCCGCTAGAATGACCGGTCCCGATCCGTGTACAAGGCCGCGACCACATGCGCGAGCGACTGCCGCTCTGGCTCCAGGACTGGCTCGGCGTGATCGTGCCGATCGCGCAGGTGGTGCTGATCCTGGTCGTGGCCTGGCTGCTGCTGCGCCTGGTCCGGCGCATCATCGGCCGCGTCAACGCCCGCTACGAGTTGCCGCCGGAGCTGGCGGTCGGCACCCGCCGGGTGTTCGGCTTCGTGATCTACGGCGGCGCGCTGCTGCTGATCCTGGAGCGGCTGGGCGTGTCCGGTACGGTGCTGTGGACGGCCTTCACCGGCTTCGCGGCCGTGGCCGCGGTGGCGTTCTTCGCTGCCTGGAGCGTGCTGTCGAACATCTTCTGCACCATCCTGATCTTCACCACGCGGCCGTTCCGGCTGCACGACTACATCGAGATCCTGGACAACGGCGAGAAGCCGGGCCTGCGCGGGCGGGTGAGCGACATCAACCTCGTCTACACCACCCTGCAGGAAACCGGCGGCAGCGGCGCCGGCACCGTCCTGCAGGTGCCCAACAACCTGTTCTTCCAGCGCACCGTGCGGCGCTGGCGCGGCGCCCCGCTGCCGCCCCCGCCGCAGATCCCGGGCGGCGCGCCGCGCGTGCAGGAATGAGCGCCCGTCGCGCTCAGCGCAGCTGGCTGTCCTTGCTGCCGCGGCGGTTGTAGCCGGCGGCGGCGCCCTGGGCGCGGTCCTCGGCTTCCTGGCAATCCACGCACAGGCGCACCCCCGGCACCGCCCGGCGCCGCGCCTGCGGGATCTCCGCGTCGCACGTCTCGCAGCGGGACAGCCCGGGCCCCTGGCCCAGCCGGCTGCGCGCGCGCTTGATCGCATCCTCGACGGTCGCGTCGATCCAGGGCCGGTTAGCGCGAATGGCATGCCTCGCACCGGTCCAGCGGGCGTGCGCGGCAAGGAAGAACGACGGCGCGTATGTCGATACGCAATGGAGTGATGACGCGGCTGCGCGCGTCCGCTGGGCCGGCCCTGCGGGTGGCCTGGCGGCCACGGGGAGCCATGCGAGGTATGCCATTCGCGCTAACCGGCCCTATCCTGTACCGCGCCGTCGCCGGCCCATCCGGTCGCCATGTCCGCGTCTCCGAAACGCCTGGGGATGACGCAAGATGGGGGCCGGCACCGGTCGCGGCAAGACGGCGTCGCCCGGCGTTCAGCCGCGCATCCCGTAGGATGGGCCCCGCGATCGAACGGAACCCGAGATGTCCAGATTCTCCAAGGCCCGCCGCGATGCGCGGCGCAGGGCCGACCCGGCGCGGCCGATCCGCCGCCTGGGCGACGCGCTGCAGGTCCAGGCGCGCCTGACCGACGAGGCCGGCGAGACCGTCGCCGCGGCCGCGCTGCGCGACGGCGAATGGCTGCTGCTGCTCGACGGCCGCACCGCCGCGGCCACCGACAGCGCATCGATGGCGCTGGCGATGCTGCGCCACGTTGCCCAGCGCCGCGAGGGCGAGCCGCTGCGGCTGCGCTGCGCGCCGCAGTTGCGCGCCGCCGCCGCCGAGGAAGCCGCGGCGCACGGGCGCACGCTCGATGCGCATCTGGAAGCGCTCGAGGCCGAGCGCCGCGAACGCCGCGCGCCGGCCGCCTGAGCCGCCCGTCCCGGGCGGCCGCCGGCGATAATGCCGCGATGCCCGTGCCTGCCCTTTCCCTGCCCACCGTCGCGGTCGTCGGCGGCGGCCCTGCCGGCCTGATGGCCGCCGAGACGCTGCGCGCGGCCGGCTGCGAGGTCGACCTGTTCGAGGCCAAGGGCTCGGTGGGGCGCAAGTTCCTGATCGCCGGCAAGGGCGGCCTCAACCTGACCCATTCCGACCCGCCCGAGCGCTTCCGCGAGCGCTACGGCGCGCGCCGCGATGCCGTCGGCGGCTGGCTGCGCGCGTTCGACGCCCAGGCCCTGCGCGAGTGGGCCGCCGGCCTGGGCGTGGGCACCTTCGTCGGCAGCTCCGGCCGGGTGTTTCCCGACGACCTGAAGGCGGCGCCGCTGCTGCGCGGCTGGGTGCGGCGGCTGCGCGAATCCGGGGTGCGCTTCCACGTCCACCACCGCTGGACCGGCTGGGACGCCGGGCACGCGTTGCGCTTCGAGACGCCGGACGGCGAGAAGCGCGTCGAGGCCGCCGCCGCCGTGCTGGCGCTGGGCGGGGCGAGCTGGCCTCAACTCGGTTCCGACGGCGCCTGGGTGCCGTGGCTGCGCGAGGCCGGGATCGAGGTGGCGTCGCTGCGTCCGGCCAACTGCGGCTTCAACGTCGGCTGGAGCGCGCATTTCGCCGCGCGCCACGCCGGCGCCCCGCTCAAGCCGGTGGTGCTGCACTGGCGCGACGGCGCCGGCCGCGCGCGCAGCCTGCAGGGCGAATTCGTGCTGACCGCGACCGGCATCGAGGGCAGCGCGGTGTACGCCATCGCCGCCGACCTGCGCGAGGCCATCGAGCGCGATGGCGAGGCCACGCTCGCGCTGGACCTCGTGCCGGGCCGCGACGCCGCGCGTCTGGCGCGCGAACTGGCCCGTCCGCGCGGCAAGCGCAGCCTCGGCGAGCACCTGCGCCGCAGCGCCGGCATCGCCGGCGCGCGCGCGGGCCTGCTGCGCGAGCTGTGCCCGCAGGACACGCTGCAGGACCCGGCGCGACTGGCCGCGGCGGCGAAGGCGCTGCCGCTGCGCCTGCTGCGCCCGCGCCCGGTCGCCGAGGCGATCAGCACCGCCGGCGGGATCGCGCTGGAGGCGCTGACGCCGGAGCTGATGCTGCGCGCGCGGCCCGGCTGCTTCGCCGCGGGCGAGATGCTGGACTGGGAGGCCCCCACCGGCGGCTACCTGCTGACCGCCTGCTTCGCCAGCGGCCGCATCGCCGCGCAGGGCGCGCTCGCCTACCTGCGCGAATCCGCAAGCCGCGCGGCGCGGGCCTGAGCGCGTTCCCAGCGGCGGGAACGGTCGCGCTTGCGCTACCCTACGCCGGATTCCCGAATCCCGGATGTTCCGCCGATGTCGCTGCGCCCGACGCTCGCCGCCCTGCTTCTCGCCGCCACCGCCGCATCGCCCGCGGTCGCCTCCAGCTTCGCCGGCACCACCGCCGGCGGCACCTCCGCCAGCTCCGCCGGCACCTCCGCCAGCAGCGCGGGCCGCGACAAGGTCGTCGTCGAGGCGCGCGCCGACGCGGCCAGCTTCGTCGCCAGCGACGGCCGCATCCGCGGCGTGCGCCTCGAGGCCGCGCTGCACCACCTGCGCACCCGCTCGCCCGAGGCCCGCGCGGCCAGCGACCTGGAACTGGCGCGGGCGATCCTGGCGTTGTGAGCCCGCGGCGCCGCCGGCGCCTCCACGCGCTGGCCGCAGCGGCCGCGCTCGCCCTCGCCCAGTGGCCGGCGCAGGCCGGCCTGACCATCGATCTCGATGCGACCGGCCTTTCGCCGGCCGAACGCGCCGCCGCCCGGCGCCTGATCGCCGATGCCGGCGCCCGCCTGCCGGCCGCCCTGGCCGCCCGCATCGGGCCGCTGCGGCTCGGCCTGCGCGACGACCTGCCGGTCGGCGTGCACGGCCGCCAGCGCGGCCACCGCATCGCGCTGGACCGCGCCCTGCTCGCGCCGCGCCTCGCGGCCCCCGGTACGCCCGTCCCGCCGCAACGCGATCCCGCCCTGGCGGCGCTGCTGCACGAGATCGCCCACGCGCTCGACCAGCGGCTGGACCTGTCGCGCGAGCCGCGCCTGCTCGACCTGGCCGGCTGGCAGGTGCGCCCGCGCCGCCTCGGCCTGCGCAACGCGCGCAACCCGATGCGCGACCGCTCGCCCGATCCCTACGAGCTGCGCGCGCCGGCGGAATTCCTAGCGGTGAACCTCGAGCACTTCCTGCTCGACCCCGCCTACGCCTGCCGCCGGCCCGCGCTGCACCGGCACCTCGCCGAGCGCCTGGGCACGCCGGGCGCCGCCGCCGGCGGCCCGCCGTGCCCGGACGCGCTGCCCTTCGTCGCCCCGGCCACCGACGGCGTGTACGAACCGCTGGACCCGGCGCGCGTGTTCGCGGTGGAGTACCTGCTGGCCGAGCCCGCCGCATCGCCGATGAGCCGCTGGGGCCACAGCATGCTGCGGCTGGTGGTGTGCGCGCCGGGCCGCGCGCCCGGCCCCGACTGCCGCCTCGACCTCGGCCACCACCGCGTGCTGTCCTTCCGCGCCTTCGTCGACGACGTGCAGGTCTCCGGCTGGGGCGGCCTGACCGGCCGCTACCCCTCGCGGCTGTTCGTGCTGCCGTTGTCGCAGGTGATCGACGAGTACACCCAGGTCGAGCTGCGCGGGCTGCGCTCGGTACCGCTGCGGCTGTCGCCGGGCGAGATCGCCGGGCTGCTCGAACGCGCCGCGCAGCTGCACTGGAGCTACGACGGCCGCTACACCTTCCTCGGCAACAACTGCGCCACCGAGACCTTCAAGCTGCTGCACGACGGCGTGCCGCGGCTGGCCGGCCAGCGGCTGGCGAGCATCACGCCGACCGCGCTGCTGCGCCGGCTCGAACGCGCCGGCGTGGCCGATCCCGCACCGCCCGAAGGCGACGACGCGGTACGGCTCGGCTACCGCTTCCCGTCCGCGGACGCGCACCACGCCGAACTGTTCGCCGTCGCGCGCGAGCGCCTCGCGCTGCCCGTGCGCGACGCCGACGCGTGGCTGGATCTCGCGCCCGCGCAGCGCCGGCCGTGGCTGGAGCGCGGCGACCTGCGCGCCAGCGCCGCCCTGCTGGTGCTGGAGGACGCCGCGCTGCGGCGCGCCGAACGGCGCGCGCGCGATGCGCTGCAACGCCGGCTGCCGCACGGCGACGCCGAGGCGCGCGCCGGCCGCGCCCTGCTCGACGACACCCTCGCGCTGGAGGGCCTGCTGATCCGCCCGGCGCGCCTGCTCGACGGCACGCCGGGCTACGGCCTGCCGCAGGCGGAGGAACGCGCGCGACTGGCCGAGCACGCGCCGGCGCTGGCCGAACGCTGGCGCGCCAGCGGCGAGCGCCTGCGCCGGCTGGCCGAGGCGGTGCTGCCCGAACGACACGCCGACGCGCTGCGCGGCGGCCAGGCCAACCTCGAGCTGATCGGCGCGCGCCTGCGCGCCCTGCAGGCGCGCGCGACCGGTTGAGCCGCGACGCCGCGCGTCCGCGCCTCGCCCGCGCGAACGCGATCGCCGATCGACGCGGGTGCCCGCACATCTCGCGGGCGCACGCCCGAGGTCGCGCACGCCGAGCGTGCGCCTCCATTGACAACTTTTTTACGAACGATAACCATTATCGTTCTTGAGGCGCACGGCCAGTGCCGTCCCGCCCATCGTCCAGCCAGGCCCGATCCCGGAGATCGCGAGGCCCAGCCCGCCCCCCAAGCCGTCGCCGTGCCCGTTCCCCGGGCGCGTACGCCTGCGCTTTTCTCCGCCCCCTCCCCGAGAGCCCCCACCATGTTCGTCCGTACCGCCCGCTGCACGCCCCACCGCCGGCCATTCCGCGCCTCCTTCTCCCCGGCATCCGGGCAAGCGCCCGCGCGCCTCCGGCTGGCGGTCGCGCTCGGCGCCCTGCTGGCGGGCGCGCCGGCGCTGTCCCAGGCGCAGGACGCGGGCGCCGCGGCCGAGGCGACCTCGCTCGACCACGTGATCGTGACCGGCACCCGCAACAGCGCCGGCGCCAAGCAGGCCGCGGAACTGAAGGACATCCCGCAGACGATCTCGGTGATCTCGCGCGAGCAGATCGAGCTGCGCAACCTCTACACCCTGGAGGACGCCCTGCTGCAGACGCCGGGCATCACCGTGACCGGGGTCAGCTCCGAAGGGCAGACCTACATCTCGCGCGGCTTCAACATCGACGCCTACCTGATCGACGGCGTGGCCTCGATCGGCTACCCGGGCACGCGCCCGGACCTGACGGTCTACGAGAGCGTCGAGGTGCTGCGCGGCGCCTCCAGCCTGTTCTCCGGCGCGGCGCAGCCGGGCGGCGCGATCAACCTGGTGCGCAAGCGCCCGCAACGGACCTTCCAGGCCAGCGCCGCGCTGCTGGCCGGCCGCTGGGACAACCTGCGCGCCGAGGTGGACGTGGGCGGGCCGCTGGTCGAGGGCGGCCGGCTGCGCGGGCGCTTCGCCGCCTCGGCCCACGAGTCGGACATGTTCTACGACGTCGGCCGCCGCGAGCGCTACGTGCTGTACGGCGCGACCGCGCTGGACCTGGGCGACCAGGCCACGCTGACCGTCGGCGCCCACTACCAGGACTACCTGGCCCCGATCCAGACCGGCCTGCCCGGGTACGTCGGCGGCGGCCTGCTGTCGGTGCCCCGCTCCACCTACCTCGGCGCCGACTGGAACGCGCTCGACAGCCAGAGCCTGGTCGGCTTCGCCGAGCTCGACTGGCGCCTGGGCGACGACTGGCGCGCCAGGGCCACCTTCCAGCGCGCCAGCCACGATGCGCTGAACTACTACGCCTACGTCGGCAGCGGCCCGGTCACGCCCGACAACGGCTGGGTCAACCAGATCGCCTACTACGGCGATTCCACCGAGGACTGGACCAGCGTGGACGTCAACGTCTCCGGCGCCTTCAGGCTGTTCGGGCGCGAGCACGAGGTCCTGTTCGGCGCGGACCTGCAGAAGAACGACTACCACTACGAGGAGTGGCGCGACAGCGCGTTCGCGCGCATCGATGTGTTCGCTCCCGACAACGCCATCCCGCGTCCGGCCTACCGGCCCAACAGCGGCGGCCTGAACAAGACCCGCCAGTGGGGCGTCTACGGCCACGCCGACCTGAGCCTCGGCGATCGCCTGAACCTGCTGGCCGGCGCGCGCCTGAGCCACTGGAAGATCGAGGCCCGCGACGGCTTCACCCGCGACCGGCCGAGCCTGACCGATCCGCAGCCGGTCCGGCTGGGGCCGTGGACGCAGAACCGGATGCCGTCGGAACTGACCCCGTTCGCGGGGCTGACGTTCGACGTGACCGGGCAATGGACGGCCTACGCCAGCTACGTGGAGAGCCTGCAGCCGCAGCAGAGCCGCACCGCCGACGGCGACCTGATCGAGCCTTCCCGCGGCGAGCAGTGGGAAGGCGGCGTCAAGGGCCAGGTGCTGGACGGCCGCCTGCTGCTCAGCGCCGCGGCCTACCGGATCGAGCAGGTCGGCCGCGCGCAGCCGGATCCGGACAACGAGGGCTTCTTCGTCGCCGAGGGCGAAGTGGAATCGCAGGGCATCGAGCTGGAGGCCAACGGCCGCCTCACCGACCGCTGGTCGATCGTCGGCGGCTACGCCTACAACACCAACGAGTACGCGAAGGACGCCAGCAACGAGAACCGCCCGTTCACCCGGATATCGCCCCGGCACGGCCTGAAGCTGTTCATCCACTACGACGTCGCCGACGGCCCGCTGGCCGGGCTGCAGGTCGGCGCCGGGGTGAACTACTACTCCGCGGTGGAGGGCGGCAACGCCCAGCTGGCCGTGCCGACCGTGGTGCGCCAGGGGGGCTACGCCGTCGTCGACGCGCTGGTCGGCTACCGGCTCCGCGACGGCCTGATGCTGCGCCTGAACATCGGCAACCTGTTCGACAAGGTCTACTACACCCGCATCTCCGCCACCGGCCGCGGCAACTTCTACGGCGAACCGCGCAACGCCACGCTGTCGCTGCGCGCGACCTTCTGAGCCACGCCGGCGTGCCAGGCGGGCGCCCCGCAATGCGGGCGCCCGCCGATCACCCCAGCCGGTCCAGCACCTGCCCCAGCTCGGGCGCCAGCGGCGCGTGCAGCACGTAGGGCGCGCGGCCGGCATCCAGCGCGAAGGCCATGGAAGCGGCGTGCAGGGCCAGGCGGCGCAGGCCGGCCTGGTCGCGCAGGCGGCGGTTGGCCTCGGCGTCGCCGTACTTGTCGTCGCCGGCGACCGGATGGCCGAGGTGCGCGGCGTGCGCGCGGATCTGGTGGGTGCGTCCGGTCTCGATCCGCACCTCGCACCAGGAATGCCCGCCGCGACGCTCCAGCACCTTGAAGTGGCTGAGCGAGGGCTTGCCCGCCGCGTCCACCCGCACATGGCGCTCGCCGCCCTGGCGCAGGCCCACCTGCAGCGGTGCGTCCACACTCATGACGCCATCCGGCATGCGCCCCAGCAGCAGCGCCAGGTAGCGCTTCTCGATCCCGCCCTCGCCGCGCATCAGCGCCTGCAGCTCGGTCAGCGCCTTGCGCTTCTTGGCCACCACCAGCAGGCCGGAGGTATCGCGGTCGAGCCGGTGCACCAGCTCGAAGCTGCCCTCGGGGCGCAGCGCGCGCAGGGTCTCGATGGCGCCGAAGGCGATCCCGCTGCCGCCGTGGCTGGCGATGCCGGAGGGCTTGTTCAGCGCCAGCAGCCGCTCGTCCTCGTACACGATCGCCGCCTCCAGCGCTTGCAGCAGCGAACGCCCCGGGCCGCCCTGCGGCGCCCCGTCGGCCTCCAGCCGCACCGGCGGGATGCGCACCTCGTCGCCGCCGGCCAGCTTGCGCTCGGCCTTGGCGCGCCCGCCGTTCACGCGCACCTGCCCGGATCTCACCAGCTTGTAGACGAGGCTGCGCGGCGCGCCCTTGAGCTGGCCGAGCAGGAAGTTGTCCAGCCGCTGGCCGTCGCGGTCCTCGGGCACCCGCACGGTGCGGGCGCCCCCGGCGCGGGGAGATGGAGGTGAATGGGACATCGGCGATTTTGATCTGCTACACTCGCCGCGCGAGATAAGGGTTTGATTTCGCAGGAAGTTGCGCAGGGTACCGCCGCAAGGGACGGGCCGGGCGCTCAGGGGCCGAAAGCCCCGCTTTCTGGATTCCGATGCAGTGCGCGGCCACCGCCCCCGGGGCGGACATGTTAGCGGCTCACCGGCAGACCCGGCCATCGTCCGGCCCGCGAGGTCCGGTGCTGAACATGACCCGCGCGGCGCCCCGGCCCCCGAGCCGACGGCGCCGCCGGCCCCGAAACAGGCAAGACGAACAAAGCGCTCCCGCGGCCTGCCGTGGTGTCGTAGCGCTGGAAACCCCAAGACCGCGCCGCGAAGCGCCGGGGCCCTGCCCCGCGCGATCCGGTCCCCGACCGGGGCGGTGCGGTCTCAAGTGTCCAGAGGCGAAACGCCCACGGCGTTCCGCGCGGTGGCAGCGCGCGAGGAACGCACCATGAAACGCATGCTGATCAATGCGACGCAGGCCGAAGAGCTGCGCGTCGCGATCGTGGACGGCCAGACGCTGTACGACATCGACATCGAGCAGCCGTCGCAGGAACAGAAGAAGTCCAACATCTACAAGGGCCGCATCACCCGGCTCGAGCCGTCGCTGGAGGCGGCCTTCGTCGAATACGGCGCCGAACGCCACGGCTTCCTGCCGCTGAAGGAAATCTCCCGCGACTACTACCAGGCCGGGGTCGATCCCCGCAACGCCGGCATCCGCGAGCTGCTGCGCGAGGGCCAGGAGGTGGTGGTCCAGGTCGAGAAGGAGGAGCGCGGCAACAAGGGCGCGGCGCTGACCACCTTTATCTCGCTGGCCGGCCGCTACATGGTGCTGATGCCCAACTCGCCGACCGCCGGCGGCGTCTCGCGCCGCATCGAGGGCGAGGACCGCGCCGCGCTCAAGGAGGCGATGGACAAGCTGAACATCCCCGACGACATGGGGGTGATCATCCGCACCGCCGGCGTCGGCCGCGACGCCGAAGAGCTGCAGTGGGACCTCGACTACCTGCTCAGCATCTGGCGCGCGATCGCCGAAGCCGCGCTGAGCAAGCCGGCGCCGTTCCTGATCTACCAGGAGTCGCGGCTGATCACCCGCGCCCTGCGCGACTACATGCGCGCCGACATCGGCGAGATCCTGGTCGACACCCCGGAGATGTACGCCGAGGCGCTGGAGTTCGTCGAGCAGGTGATGCCGCACAACAAGCGCAAGCTCAAGCACTACACCGACGACACCCCGCTGTTCAACCGTTTCCAGATCGAGTCGCAGATCGAGAACGCCTACGAGCGCACCATCCGCCTGCCCTCCGGCGGCGCGCTGGTGATCGACCAGACCGAGGCGCTGACCGCAGTGGACGTGAACTCCGCGCGCGCCACCCGCGGCGGCGACATCGAGGAAACCGCGTTCCACACCAACCTGGAAGCGGCCGACGAGGTCGCCCGCCAGCTGCGCCTGCGCGACCTCGGCGGCCTGGTGGTGATCGACTTCATCGACATGTCGTCGAACAAGCACCAGCGCGAGGTGGAGAACCGCCTGCAGAACGCGCTGAAGTACGACCGCGCCCGCGTGCAGCTGGGCCGGATCTCCAAGTTCGGCCTGCTGGAGATGAGCCGGCAGCGCCTGCGCGCCTCGCTCGGCGAGTCCAGCCAGATCGTGTGCCCGCGCTGCGAGGGCCACGGCCGCATGCGCAGCGTCGAATCGCTGAGCCTGTCGATCATCCGCGTGGCCGAGGAGCACGCGATGAAGGACAACACCGGGCAGGTGCTGGTGCAGGCCCCGGTGGAGATCGCCAACTACCTGCTCAACGAGAAGCGCGGCGCGCTGGCCGAGATCGAGAAGCGGCACAAGGCGCCGATCGTGATCGTCGCCGACGAGCAGCTGCAGACCCCGCACTACGAGGTCACCCGCATCCGCGAGAACGAGCTCGGCGAGGAGACCAGCAAGCCCAGCTACCAGCGCGGCACCCCGCGCAAGCTGGCGACCATCGCGCTCAACAAGAACAACCTCAACATCCCGCCGCCGGCGGTCACCAACGTGCGTCCCGCGCAGCCCGCGCCGGTGCGCGAGCCGCGCGAGGAGCCGGCGCCCGCGCCGGCCGCGCCGACGCCGGCGCCAGCGCCCGCCCCGGCACCTTCGGCGCCCGCTGTCGTCGGCGTCGTCGGCTGGCTGAAGCGGTTGTTCGCAGCGCCGGCCGCCGACACGCCCGCGCGCCCGGCCTCGCCCGCCCCGGCGCAGTCGCGCGACGAACGCAACGGCGAACGCGATCGCCAGAACGGCCGCCGCGACCGCCGCCAGGGCCGCGACGCGCAGCGCCGCGACGAGCCGCGTCGCGGCGCCAAGCAGAACGGCCAGAACGGCTCCGGCGAGCGCGGCGGCCAGAACGGGCGCGAACAGCGCAACGGCCAACCGGACCGCGCGACCGCGCAGAAGGCGCCGTCGCAACCGGCAGCCGCGCAGGCGCAGGCCGGCCAGGCGCCCGCCGCACCGAAGCCGCCACGCGCGCCGAAGCCGCCGAAGAACGCCCGCAAGGCCGAAGGCGAGGATGCCCGCCGCGAGGCGCGAGAGGCGCAGGAGGACATCCGCCGCGACGAGACCGTCCCGGCCGGGACGGCCGTGGCCGTTGCCGCCGCCACGGCCGCGGTAGCCGGACAGGCCGCGACCGAGCCCAGCGCACGGACCGAGGAGCGGACCGCGCCCGAGGTCGTCGCAGACGAAGCCGCGACCGGGACCGAAGCCCTCCGGCCCGACGGCGACGCCGCGCCCACCGACGAGACCGCCACGGCGGAAGGCGGCCGTCGCCGCCGTGGTCGTCGTGGCGGCCGTCGCCGCCGCCGCGGCGCCGGCGAAGCGGGTGCCGAGCAGGACAATGGCCTGGACGCGCTCGACGACGAGGCCGGGCAGGACGGCCCCACGCAGGCCGTGGACGGCTCGCAGCCCGAGTTCGACTTCGACGATGTCCAGCCCGCCGATGCCCACGCCGCCGGACCGGCGCGGCCGTCCCGGCGCAGCGATGAGCCGCGCCGCGAAGCGCCGGCCGCGGTCGCCGCCAGCACGGCGACGGTCGCCGCGATCGAAGCCGGCGCCGGCGCGAAGACGGAGGCGCCGACCGCACCGGAACGTGCGCCGATCGAGGCGACGCAGGCACCGGCGACGCCTGCACCTGCACCCGCGCCTGCGCTTACACCGGCTCCCGCACCGGCACCGGCTCCGACGGCTGCCGTCGAAACCACACCGGCACTCGAGCCGGAGCCGGAGCCGGAGGCCGAGGCCAAGGCCGAGGCGCCGACGCTCCCCGAAGCGACGGCGGCCGCCGATGCGGATCGAGCGACGCAGAACACCGCGTCCGCCGAGACGGTCCAGCGCGCCGCCCCCGCGCCGGCCGACGCCGTCGCGGAGGCTGCGGACCGGCCGCAGGACACGCCCGCACGCCCGCATCCGGCACCGGAAACCGCGAATACCGGGACCGAGGCAGCGCCCGGCGCCGCACCGGTCGCCCCGGGCCTGTTCGACGCCATCGCGGCGCCTGCGGACGCGGACACCACGAACGCCAACGCGGACGCGACCGGCGCTGAAGAAGACGAGGACCGCGCCGCCGGCAAGCAAGCCTGACCGGCCCGCACCTCGGCATCGCAAGCACGGGCGGCCTTCGGGCCGCCCGTTGCGTTTGCGGCGGCGGCATGAAGCGGCCCCGCGTTCCCTTGCGCGAAACGCGAAGCGCGGATCGCCGCGCGAGGCGGAGCTACAGCGCGTGGGACGGGTCGGCGAGTCCGTACTGCGCGGCCAGTCGCGCCAGCGCGATGGTGTCCTGCACGCGCAACTTGGCGAACAATCGCGTCTTGTGGGTGTTGACGGTCTTCGCGCTCAGGCTGAGCCGCTTGGCGATCTGCTCCTGGCGCAGGCCCTGGATCAGCAGCATGGCGATCTCCAGTTCGCGCGCGGACAGCTGGTCGAACGGGCTGTCGTCGCCGGCCAGTCCCGACAGCGCCATGTTCTGCGCGATGCTGGTCGCCAGGTAGCGGCGGCCCGCGGCCACCACGCGCACCGCGCGGACCAGCTCGCTGGCGTCCCCAGCCTTGCCGACGTAGCCGGACGCGCCCGCCTCGATCAGGCGCTTGGGCATCGGCCCGTCTTCCAGCACCGACACCACGATGACGCGCGGGCCGTACTTGCCGCGCACGATGCGTTCGGTCACCTCGAGACCGCTCAGTCCCGGCAGGTGCAGGTCGCACAGCACGACGTCCGGGGCGAGCCTGCGGATCTCCGGAAGCGCGGCCTCGCCGCTGTCCGCCTCGCCCACGACCTCGATGTCGCCCTCGTTGGCCAGGATCATGCGCAGCCCCGTGCGGACCAGCGCATGGTCGTCGACCATGAACACCCGAATGGTCATCCTTGCCCTCTCCTCTCCCGTACGGCGTCGCTCTCCCCTGCGCACGAGGCTAGCCGGCGCGCGCTGGGTCCGCAAGGATGCCGCCGCATGCGAGGGCGTCGGAGCCGTCTCGGCCGCTACGGCGCGTGCGCGCCGATGTCGCGCACGATGCGCGCGAGCAGGTCGTGGAGCGCGGCGCGGTGCCCGCTGCTGGCCGATGGCAGGCGCTCGTCGGAGGTCATCGCCACGGTGAGCCCGAGCGCCGGCACCACGTAGAGCATCTGCCCGCCGTAGCCCCAGGCGTAGCGCACGTCCTGCCCGCCGATGCGGCGCGCGAACCAGCCGTAGCCATAGCCGTCGCCGTTGAAGACCGAGCGCGTGCGCGGGCGCCAGGAAGCCTCCACCCACGCCACCGGCAGCACCTGCGCCCCCGAGCGCGCGCGCCCGCCTTTCCGGTACAGCTCGCCGAAGGCCAGCAGCGAGCACGGCGTCATCGCCATCTGGTTGCCGCCGAAATGGATGCCCTGCGGGTCGCGGTCCCAGGACGCGATCGCGAAGCCTTCCTGCGCGCCGAGCCAGTCGCGCGCCAGCGCCAGGGTCGAGCGCCCGCTTTCTCGCGCGAGGATCGCCGACAGCAGATGCGTGGAACCGGTGGAGTACAGCATGCCGCCGCCGGGCTCGTCGACGAACGGCTGCGCCAGCGCGGCACGGACCCAGTCGCGGCTGGCCACCCAGCGTCCGTAGCCCGGGCCGGAAGTCCGCGCCAGACCGGCCTGCATCGACAGCAGGTGGCCGATGGTGATCCGCGCCATGCGCGGGTCGGGTTCGGCCGGCAGCTTGTCGGCCAGCAACGGCGCGATCGGCTGATCGACGCCCTCGAGCACGCCGCGCGCGATCGCGATGCCCACCAGCGCCGACACCACCGCCTTCGAGGCGGACTTGATGTTGGCCGGCGCGTCGGTGCGGTAACCGCGGTAGCCCCGCTCGACCAGCACGCGCCCGTCGTGGGCGACGATCAGGGTCCGCAGCGGCGCGATGCTCGCCGCCTCCTCGGCCGTGCGCGACAGCGCCGCCCGCACGTCCGCGTCCGCAGCCCGGACCGGCGTCCAGGCGCAGACGCAGGCGAGCAGGTACAGCACGGCAGGCAGGCGGAACCGGGGAGTCGACGGCATGCCGGGCAGTGTCGCCGATCGCCGCCTTCGCGGCCGGTGAACGCCACGGCGCAGCCGCCGCGCGGAGCGGTTACTCTGCACGCAGGATTCCCATGGGGAGGGACCGCCCATGACCACGACCGACCAGGACGAGCTGCGCGACATCCAGGCCGTCGCCCGCATCGACGCGGTGCCGACGATCCTGGAGATCGTCGCCCGCACCACCGGCATGCGCGTGGCCGCGGTGGCCCGCGTCACCGACCGCACCTGGACCGCCTGCCAGGTGCTCGACCGCCTGGGGTTCGGCCTGCAGCCCGGCGGGCACCTGCAACTGGAATGGACCTTCTGCAACGAGATCCGCCAGCACGGACAGACCATCGCCTTCGGCCACGCCTCCCGGCACCCGGTCTAGGCCGGCCACCCCATCCCCGCCCGCTACGGCTTCGAGGCCTACATCTCCGTCCCGATCCGGCGCCCGGACGGCCGCTTCTTCGGCACCCTGTGCGCGCTCGACCCGAGACCGCTGGAGATCGATCCCACCATCCTGCGCAACATGGAACTGCTCGCCCAGCTGATCGGCCTGCAGCTCGAGAGCGAAGACAGGCTGCAGCGCGCGGGGACGGCGCTGGCCGAATCCGAGCGCATCGCGCGGCTGCGCGAGGAGTTCATCGCCGTACTCGGCCACGACCTGCGCAGCCCCCTGCAGGCCATCGTCACCAGCGCCGAGCTGCTGGGCCACTACGGGCTGGGGCCGCGCCAGCAGCAACTGGCCGAGCTGATCCTGCGCAGCGCCACGCGGATGGAGGAAATGGTGCGCGCCACCCTCGACTTCGCCCGCGGCCGGCTGGGCGGCGGCATCGCGCTCGACCTGTCCCAGCACGACCGCCTGGAGGCGCTGCTGGAGCAGGTGGTCGAAGAGGCCGGCGCATCGTATCCCGAGCGCCGCATCGAAACCCGGATCGAACTCGGCGCGCCGGTGGTCTGCGATCCCTACCGGCTCTCCCAGTTGCTCAGCAACCTCGTCGCCAACGCACTGTGCCACGGCGATCCGGACGCACCGGTGCGCATCGAGGCCGACCGCCACGACGGCGTCCTGCGCCTGTCCGTGCACAACGGCGGCGCGATCCCCGCCGACCGCATTCCCGACCTGTTCCAGCCCTTCACCCGCCGCGACGACGACGCCCGTCCCGGACTCGGCCTGGGCCTCTACATCGCCGCCGAAATCGCCCGCGCCCATGGCGGCACGCTCGAGGTCGACTCCGCACCCGAGCGCGGCACCCGCTTCACCTTCCGCCTGCCGCCGATCGCCGCGCCATCGCCGGCGGCAGACACAGGCTGAACCTCAACCCGCCTCCGGCCGCCCCTTGCGTGCGATCAGGGGTTCGGGGCGCGGCGCCACCAGCAGTTGGTCGGCGCCGGCGAACAGGCCGCCCTGGCTCTGCGCATCCAGCCGCTCGCAGTCGCGGCGGCGGATGTCGGCGGTGACCTCGTCCACGTCCAGCGCGGTCATGCCCAGCGCGCGCAGGCCGGCGCCGCCCAGGGCCAGCGCGGATTCGAAGGTCTCACGGATCTGGTAGTCCACGCCGGCCTTGCGCAGCCGGATGGCGTGGCCGCGGTCGTAGGCGCGCGCCAGCAGCCGCGCCGCCGGAAAGTGCGCCTTGACCAGCTCGACGATGCGATCCGCGGCCGCGCGCTGGTCCACGCAGACCATCACCACGTCGGCCGTGTCCGCGCCCGAGCGCCGCAGCACGTCCAGCCGCGTGCCGTCGCCGTAGTACACCTTGAAACCGAACTTCTCCGCCTCGCGGATCCGGTCGGGATCGTTGTCGATCAGTGCGACTTCGACGCCCTGCGCCAGCAGCAGTTGCGAGGCGACCTGGCCGAAGCGGCCGAAGCCGACCAGCAGCACGCGGCCGCGGAGATCCTCGGCCGCCTCGACGCCGTCCAGCGAGGCCGCGCCGTCGCGCAGCCAGCGGTCGGCCGCGAGCAGGATCAGCGGGGTCATCGCCATCGACAGGATGACCACGCTGGAGAAGACCGCGTTGTCCGCCGCGGTGAGCAGGCCGCCGCCCTGCGCCGCGGCGTACAGCACGAATGCGAATTCCCCGCCCTGGGCGAACAGCGCCACCCGCCGCAGCGCCTGCGGGCGGTTCGAGCCGAACGCGCGCGCCACGACGTAGATGCCGAGCGCCTTCGCGGCGACGAAGGCTGCGAGCAACCCGAGCACCAGCCGCCATTGGGCCGCGACCACCGACAAGTCCAGCGACATGCCCACGGCCAGGAAGAACAGGCCCATCAGCAGGCCCTTGAACGGCTCGACGTCGGCTTCGATCTGGTGCCGGTAGCCCGAGCCCGAAAGCATCACCCCGGCCAGGAAGGCGCCCATCGCCATCGATAGCCCGGCGACTTCCATCAGCAGCGCCGAGCCCAGCACCACCAGCAGCGCGCCGGCGGTCAGCACCTCGGTGGCGCGGGTGCGCGCCAGCACGGCGAAGAACGGATCCAGCAGCCAGCGCCCGGCCGCGATCACCAGCGCCACCGCGCCCAGCGCAACGGCCACCGCGACGGGATCGACGCCGCCCCCGTTGCCCGATCGCGCCGCGGCGATGAAGGCCACCACCGCCAGCAGCGGCACGATCGCCAGGTCCTCCAGCAGCAGGATCGACACCGCCTGCTGGCCCTGCGCGCTGGCCGCCTCGCCCCGCTCCCGCAGCACCGAGACCACCACCGCGGTCGAGGACAGCACGAAACCGGAGCCGGCGATGAAGGCGTGCACCGGCGGCAGCCCGGCCAGCACGCCCGCGCCGGTCAGCAGCGCGATGCAGCTCGCGACCTGCGCCAGGCCCAGCCCGAAGATCTCCCGGCGCAGCGCCCACAGCTTCTGCGGGCGCATCTCCAGCCCGATCAGGAACAGGAACATCACCACGCCGAGCTCGGAGACGTGCAGGATCGTCGCGGGCTCGGTGAAGACGCCGAGCACCGACGGCCCCACCAGCAGGCCGCCGGTGAAGTAGCCCAGCACCGAACCCAGCCCCAGCCGGCGGAACAACGGCACCGCCACCACCGCCGAGCCGAGCAGGACCACGACCGGGCCGACCGCTTCGACGATTCCCGCCTCGGCCATCGCGATTCTCCTGATACGTCGGGCGTTCCGGGGACACCGGAGCGCGAAATGGCGGCCCCGCTCCGATCGCCGCGCTCGCGGCGAGGCCATCGGCCGAGGTCCAGGGATGCCGCGATCATACGGGACCGTTCGCGTCCCTCGCGGCAAACGTGCGCGGGCTCGCGCGACGAGGCGAGCGCCGCAGCCGCTGCTGCGGTGTAAGCTCCCACGGCGAGCGGACGATCGGACGAGCAGGTCCGCGTGCGCGCCGGGGAATATGGGCGGCCTGCGGGCCGCACGCCTTCGCTGCAGGCGCCGCGGGACGAGCCCGTCGCCTCGACGTTTCCGCCGCCCACGCCCGGCGCACGGGCCCCACTGCAGGCCCGGAGGGACGAGACGCGATGCCCGACACCCAAGCGCCGGCGGCCGCCGGGTGCGACACGCGATGGCTCGCGCGCGCCTGGCGCGCGCCCAGGCGATGGCTGGCCGCGGCCCCCGTGGCCGATCCCGTGGACCGGCGCAACGCGCCGATGATGCAAGTGGTCCTGGCGCTGCTGGCGCTGTCCCCGCCGCTGCTGTGGACCTATCGCCTGCTGGCCGTCCCGATGCCGCTGCAACCAGGCGAGTACGCCGCCCTCGCCAGCGGCCTGCTGCTGGCCGTGCTCGCCGCGACCGGCTGGTGGCTGATCCGGCGCGGCCGCTTCCGCTTGCCGGTCGGGCTGCTGCTCGGCGCGGTCGCCCTGGCGCTGATGCTGTCCAACGCCAGCGGCGGCATGAGCGGTGGCCAGCACGAGTTGCCGCTGCTGGCCGTCTGGCTGGTCATGGCCGGGCTGCTGCTCGGCCGCCGCGCCCTGTGGATGCTGTACGCCTGGATGGTGCTGGCCTTCGCGGTGGGCACCTGGGTGGATGTCGCACGCGGACACGCGCGCTTCGCCTCGGCCGACCTGATCGTGGGCGGCATCGTCCAGGCGCTGATCTTCCTGTTCGTCGCGGTGGTGATCGACCGCAGCGTCTCGGCGTTGCGCGAGAGCCTGCAGCTGGCCAACGAACGCGGCGACGCGCTGGCCGCGAGCAACCGCCGCCTGCAGGACGAGGCGCACCGGCGCGAGGCGCTGCAGGAGCAACTGGTCCACGCGCAGAAGGTGGAAGCCGTCGGCCGCCTCGCCGCGGGTCTGGCGCACGATTTCAACCACCTGCTGACCCTGGTCCACGGCCACGCCCAGCGCGGCCGCCGGCTGGCCGACGACCCGCGCGTGGCCGAGGCCTTCGACGGCGTGGAGTCCGCCACGCGGCGCGCCCACGCGGTCAGCCGCAAGCTGCTCGCCTTCAGCCGGATGGAGGACGCCAGTATGACGGTGTTCGATGCCGGCGAGGTGCTGGCCAGCATGGAACCGATGCTGCGACAGTTGTTCGGGCCGCAGGTGCGCCTGGAGATCGAAGCGCCGGCGGCCCCCGTGCCGGTGCATTTCGATCGCGGCCAGCTCGAACTGATCCTGCTCAACATCGCCGCCAACGCCGCCCAGGCCATGCCCGACGGCGGCCGCTTCGGCGCGCGGCTCTCGGCCGACGCGCACGACGCGCGACTGTCGCTGACCGACACCGGTACCGGCATGCCGCCCGAGGTCCAGGCGCGGATCTTCGAACCCTTCTTCACCACCCGTCCCGCGGGCCAGGGCACCGGCCTGGGCCTGGCGGTCGCCCGCGACCTGATCGCCGAGGCCGGCGGCAGCATCGACGTGGACAGCGCCCCCGGCGCCGGGACCACGTTGCATGTACGGCTGCCGCTGGCCGCCGCATAGCCGCCGCGCCGCCGGGCTGCCGGCACGGGTTCAACGCGTGCGCGGCCGCCTCCCCTCGAACCGCTGCGCGCCCTCCGGCTCCCCGATCGCGACGATCGGGCCGGACCCGCAAGCCGCGCGCAGCGCCCTCACACCCGCGTCCGCTTCATCGGCGCCGCGCGGACCGCTCCAGACGACGCGCTCGCCGACCCGAGCGACACGGCCGCCGAACGCATCGGAGCCCTGCGGATCGAACACGGCCATGTACCCCGCGTCGTCCAGCCGCAGCTCGACATCGCGCCCGAACAGCACCAGGGGTTCGCCGTCGCCCTGCGCCTGCATCCGGAAGCAGCCGTCGCGCAGCACGAGGCGTCCGCCGAGCGCTGCAGTGAGCACGACGCCCGGCGAGCGATCCTCGCGCGCGAAGATGCGCACCAGCGGCGCCAGCGCGGGATCGACCGAACGCGGGTTCTGCGGCGGCGGGAAGTGCAGCTGGAGCTCGGGCGGCAGCTCCCAGCCCTCGCGCTCCGCGATCGCCCGGTAGGTCGCCTCGTCGACACTCATGTCGAACTGGACGTTGCCCTCGAACGCCATGACCGAGCCGCCGCCCAGAATGCGATGGGGCGCGAAGCGCTTCCACCACGTATCGAACACCGGCTGCAGCGCTTCGCGGGGACGCCCACCCTCGCGGGCCACGAAGCGCGCATCGGAAGTGAAGCGCGCCAGCGTCGCCGCCGCATCGCGGCGGAACTGGAAGGCGAAGCGCGGTTCGGGATCGCGCACGATGCGCACGCCGACGTAATCGTCCGCCGCCTGCGCCTTCAGCCGCCGATCCAGCGCCATCGCGGCCTCGCGGACCGCCTCGTCCGGATTCATCAGCCGCTCGGCCTCCGCCACCGGGATGCCGCGCTCGCGGGCGATGCGCTCGGGCTCGGATTCGCTGCGCGGGGGCCTGGCGCGCGGCACGCTCGAAGGCGGCGCGCGCAGGATGGTGGCGAAGCCGGACGGTTCGAGGGTCGCGCCGATCGGGCGGCTGGACTTGGCTTCCCTGGACAGCGGGGCTTGCGTGGCGCATGAGCCGAGCATGCCGAGTGCCGCAGCGAGCAAAGGGGCCGGCGGGATCGGCACCATGCGCGCCCTTGGGGAGCTCTGGATTTTCATGGCGGTTCCCCCTCTTCCCGTCTCGCGACCTAACATACGGCACGAGATGGGGTGCGAGGGGTGGCGGAGAGAGTGGGATTCGAACCCACGGAAGGTTGCCCTTCGCCGGTTTTCAAGACCGGTGCCTTAAACCGCTCGGCCATCTCTCCGTTGTCTGCTCTGCAAGCGCGCCGCCTTCGCCATTTCGACCAGCTGCTGCGCCGCTGTTCGCTACGGTCCGCAGCCACGGCGTCGAGGCCGGTGCATCAAACCGCTCGGCGATCCCGATCGCAGTCGCCGCGCATCGCATTCCATCCTTAGATACGCTGTTCCGGTACGCGCTAGCGCATTGTCGCACGCGCCGGCGCGGCGGCCGGCTTGCCGGGGGCGGCGAGGCCGGGGCGGGTCTCGGTGCAGTGCTTGCAGTCGAGGCTGGATTCCTCCAGCAGCGAGGGCAGGCGCTCTGCGAGATAGTCGATGAAGACGCGCACCGCCGGCAACAGGCCGCGGCGCGAGGCGAACACGGCATGGGCGATGCCCTGCGGCAGGCGCCAGTCGGGCAGCACCACTTCCAGCTCGCCGTTGCGCACGGCGTCGGCGCAAATGGTCTCGGGCAGCATGGTGATGCCCAGGCCCTGCTTGGCCAGCGCCATCAGCATCGGGAAGTCGAAGCCGGCCACGCGCGGCTTGAGTTCGATGCGCCGCACCTGGCCGTCCTCGGCCTGCAGGTCCCAGCGCTGCTTCACCTCGTCCTCGCTCATCGTCATGGTGACGTGTTCGCGCAGGTCGTCGGGGTCGCGCGGGCGGCCGGCGCGTTGCAGATATTGCGGGCTGGCCACCAGCAACTCCTGGATCTGGCCGAAGCTGCGCATGATCAGGCTGCCGTCGTCGTCCAGCTTGGAGCGCACGCGGATGGCGACGTCGAAGCCTTCGTTGATGACGTCTACGCGGCGGTTGTTCACGTGCAGCTGCACGCGCACCTGCGGGTAGCGGGCCAGGAATTCCGGCAGCAACTTGGGCATCGATTGCTGGGCGATCGAGACCGGCACGCTGGCCCGCACCAGGCCGCGCGGCTCGGCGCTGAGCCGGTCCACCACCTCGCGCGCGGCGGAGGCCTCGGCCAGCATCGATTGCGCGTGGCGATACACGCTCTGGCCGACGTCGGTCACCGCGAAGCGGCGCGTGGAGCGCTGCAGCAGGCGCACCCCGAGGTCGTTCTCGAGCTGGCTGATGCGGCGGCTCAGCCGCGACTTCGGAATGCCGAGCGCGCGTTCGGCTGCGGCGAACCCGCCGTGCTCGACGACCACGGCGAAATAGTAGAGATCGTTGAGATCCTGCATGGACGGACGCCAGATGGAACGATACCCTCTATCGAAGCACGCCTATTCTGCCGGCGCAACAAACTTCGCGTCCCGCCCTGCCGTCATGGACCGGCCGCGGGCGTTTGCCCGCCGGCACGCCGCCGGCGCGCGCGGCGGTGCCAGGCGGCGGAGGCGACCGCTCTCGCCGCGGGCCCGTCAGGCGATCGCGTCCGCGCCGCCCATCCACGGCCGCAGCACCTCGGGCACGCCGATGCTGCCGTCGGCGCGCTGGTAGTGCTCCATTACCGCGATCAACGCGCGGCCGACCGCGACGCCGGAGCCGTTGAGCGTGTGCACCAGTTCCGGCTTGCCGGTCTCCGGGTTGCGCCAGCGCGCCTGCATGCGCCGGGCCTGGAAATCGCCCACGTTCGAGCAGGAGGAGATCTCGCGATAGGTGCCCTGGGAGGGCAGCCAGACTTCCAGGTCGTAGGTCTTGCGGGCGGCGAAGCCCATGTCGCCGGTGCACAGCAGCACGCGCCGGTACGGCAGGCCCAACCGCTCCAGCACGGTCTCGGCGCAGCGGGTCATGCGCTCGTGCTCGGCATCGCTGTCGTCGGGCCGCACGATCGAGACCATCTCGACCTTCTCGAACTGGTGCTGGCGGATCATGCCGCGGGTATCGCGGCCGTGGCTGCCGGCCTCGGCGCGGAAGCACATCGAATGCGCGGTCATGCGCAGCGGCAGGCGGGCCGGATCGAGGATCTCGTCGCGCACGAGGTTGGTCAGCGGCACCTCGGCGGTGGGGATCAGGTAGCGGGTGGCGCCGCCGACCTCGGTGGCGAACATGTCCTCGACGAACTTGCCCAGCTGCGCGGTGCCTTCCATGGTGTCGGCGTTGACGATCAGCGGGACGTTGGTCTCCTCGTAGCCGTGCTGGTCGACGTGCAGTTCCAGCATGAACTGCGCCAGCGCGCGATGCAGCCGCGCGAGCTGGCCGCGCAGCACGGTGAAGCGCGCGCCGCTGAGCTTGGCCCCGGCGTCGGCATCCAGCCAGCCGTGGCGGGCGCCGAGTTCGACGTGGTCGCGCACCTCGAAATCGAAGCACGGCGGCTCGCCCCAGCGGTGCTGCTCGACGTTGGCGGTCTCGTCCGCGCCCAGCGGCACGCTGTCGTCGGGCAGGTTGGGCAGCGCGCGCACGATGGCGTCGATCTCGCCGCGGATCGCGTCCAGCCGCGCCTCGCTGGCCTTCAGTTCCTCGCCCAGGCCGGCGACCTCGGCCAGCAGCGGCGCCGGGTCCTCGCCCTTCGCCTTGGCCTGGCCGATCGCCTTGCTGCGGGTATTGCGCAGGTTCTGCAGTTCCTGGGTGCGGACCTGGATGCGCTTGCGCTCCGACTCCAGGCGCTCCAGGGCGCCGGCATCGAACTCGAAGCCGCGGGTCTCGCGCAGGCGGCGGGCGATCTCGTCGGGGCGGGTGCGCAGCAGTGCGGGATCGAGCATGGAGGCGGCCGTGGCAACGTGGGACCGTCGATTATCGCCCGCGCGCGCCGGGCCCGCATCCGCGCCTGTGCCAGAATGCGGCGCAATGAATGCAAAGCCCCCGCGCTCGCGCGCCCGCCGCACCCGCCTGCCGCTGCCGGCGGCGCTCGCGCTCGCGCTGGGCGCGGCGTTCCTCGCCGGCGTGCTGCTGTTCGCCGCCGCGTATCTCGCGCGCCGGCCCGCGCAGCCCGAGAACGGGCCGGCCCTGCCGGCGCGCGCGGGTCGCGCGGTCTCGGCGCTGCCCTCGCCGCAGCCGGCGAGCGAACGCCGCGCCGACGCGCCCCGGCAAGCGCCCGCGCTCGACCCCGTCGAGTCCGCCGTCGCCCCGGCGGCGCAGGCGATGCCGGCCGTCGCCGATCCCGGCGCGGCCGAGGACGGGGGCGCCTTGCCCGGCACGGTCCCGCCAGCGGCCGGCGCGACCCGCGCCCCGGTCGCCGTGCGCACGCCGGCGCCGGACTACCCGCGCACGGCGATGCGCCGGGGCGAGGCGGGCGAAGTGATCGTGGCCGTGCGGGTGGATCGCGAAGGCCGCCCGCGCGAGGTCCGTGTGGACCGCAGCAGCGGCTATCCGGCGCTGGACCGCGCGGCGGCCGGCGCGGTGCGGCGCTGGCGCTTCGAGCCGGCCCTGGAAGGCGGCCGGCCGGTCGAGGCCGAGGTCCGCGTGCCGGTGGAGTTCGTCGGCGATGGCTGGCGCTGAGCGCGCGCGTTTCGGCTCGCGGGCCGTTCCACGCGTTCGCGACACCACGGCGACGCCGGTTGTGGAACGCTCCCCCTCTCCAAAACTGAACGGGGGTACGCCATGAACGCTCCTTTGGACCGCGATCCGAACCGCCCCGCCCCGCCGCCCCCGCACGGCGAGCCGCCGCGCGAATCGCTGCCGCGCAAGAGTTCCAGTCCGCTGCTGTGGATCCTGCTGCTGATCGCCCTGGTCGCGATCGGCTGGTACTTCTTCAGCCAGCGCGGCCCGACCCAGGCGCCCGAGGCGCCGCCCGCGCCGATCGGCGCCACGCCCGACATCGGCGACGGCACCCCGCCCCCGCCGGCCAGCGAACGCGAGCGCCCGCGCCCGGAGCGGCCCGCGCCGGCCGCCGGCGTCACCCGCCAGGCCAGCCCGGTCGCGCCGATCGAACCGACCTACCCGCCCGCCGCGCTGCGCGCGCGCGAGGAGGGCTCGGTGCTGCTGCGTGCGCGCGTCGATGCGCAGGGCCAGGCGAGCGAAGTCGAGGTCGTGCAGTCGAGCCGCTCGCGCGAGCTCGACCGCGCCGCGCTCGATGCGGTCCGCCAGGCGCGCTTCTCGCCGGCGCTGCGCGACGGCGAGCCCGTCGCCTCGACGGTCGAGGTCCCGGTGGACTTCAGGCTGGAAGAAAGCGCGGGGCGCTGACGCCGCGGTCGCGCGAGGCCCCGCCCGGCGGCGGGGCCTCGTCGCGTCCGGAAGCCGGACCGCCCGCTCAGCCGGCGATGCGCAGCCCGAAGCCGGCCTCGCGCGCCAGCGCATCGAAGCCCGGGAACGACGTCGCGACGTTGGCCACGTCGTCGATCGCGACCTCGCCGGAAGCACGCTGCGCGGCCACCGCGAAGGCCATCGCCACCCGGTGGTCGCCGTGGCTGTCGATACGCCCGCCGCCGAGCGCGCCGCCGTGGATCGTGGCGCCGTCGGCGGTCTCGTCCACGCGCACGCCCAGCGCGCGCAGGCCGGCGGCCACGGTCCCGATGCGGTCGGATTCCTTGACCCGCAGCTCGGAGGCGCCGCGCACCACCGTCGCGCCTTCCGCGCAGGCCGCGGCGACGAACAGCGCCGGGAACTCGTCGATCATGTCGGCCACGTGCGCCACCGGCACCTCGATCCCGCGCAGCGGCGCGTGCCGCACCACCAGGTCAGCCACCGGCTCGCCGCCCTGTTCGTCGGCGGCCTCGGCATGGATGTCGGCGCCCATCGCGCGCAGCACGTGCAGCAGCCCGGTGCGGCGCGGGTTCATGCCCACGCGCTTGATGCGCAGCTCGGAGCCCGGCACCAGGGTGGCGGCGACGATGAAGAACGCGGCCGAGGAGAAGTCCGCCGGCACGCGCACGTCGGTGGCGCGCAGGCGGTGCCCGCCCTCCAGCGAGGCGCGGCCGGGCGCGAAGTCGATCGGCCAGCCGAACGCGGCCAGCATGCGTTCGGTGTAGTCGCGGGTGGGCTGCGGCTCGATCACCGTGGTCCGCCCGCGCGCGTACAGGCCGGCCAGCAGCAGCGCCGACTTGACCTGCGCGCTGGCGATCTCCGTCGCGATCTCGACGCCTGTCAGCGGCGTGCCGCCGTGGATGCGCAGCGGCGGCAGCCCGCCCTCGCCGGTGTCGATGCGCGCGCCCATGCGCGACAGCGGCAGCGTGACCCGGCGCATCGGCCGCTTCGAGAGCGAGGCGTCGCCGACCAGGATGCTGTCGAAGGACTGCCCGGCCAGCAGGCCGGCCAGCAGCCGCATCGCGGTGCCCGCGTTGCCGCAGTCCAGCGGGCCGTCGGCGGCGCGCAGGCCGTCGATGCCGACGCCGTGGACCACCCGGCTGCCCGCCGCGGGCGTCTCGATGCGTGCACCCAGGCGGCGGAAGATCGCCTCGGTGGCGCGCGCGTCCTCGCCTTCCAGGAAACCGTCGATCCGCGACACGCCGTCGGCGAGCGAGGCGAACATGATCGCCCGGTGCGAGACCGACTTGTCGCCCGGCACCACCACCTCGCCGCGCAGCGCGCGGCCCGGCGATGCGAGCCAGCCCGCGCCGCTCACGGCACCGCCACCGGGTAGGAGCCCAGCACGCGCACGTCGCCGGCGAAGTCGTCGATCTCGCCCAGCGCGTCCTTCAGCGGCGATTCCTCGGCATGGCCGGCCACGTCGATGAAGAAGGCGTACTGCCACAGCCCGCCGTGGGCGGGCCGCGACTCGATGCGGTTCATGCTGATGCCGGCGCGCGCCAGCGGCTCCAGGATCTTGTACAGCGCGCCGGGCTGGTCGCGGATGAACACCAGCAGTGAGGTGCGGTCGTGGCCGGAGGGCGGGAACGAGGCGCGGCCGATGACCAGGAAGCGGGTGGTGTTGTCGTCGCGATCCTCGATCGGACCGGCCACCACCTTCATGCCGTAGACGTGGGCGGCGTTCTCGCCGGCGATCGCCGCCGCGTCGTCGGCGTTGCGCGCGCGGCGCACGCCCTCGGCGTTGCTGGCCACGGCGGTCTTCTCGGCGTTGGGCAGGTGCTGACGCAGCCAGTTGCGGCACTGCGCCAGCGAAAGCCCGTGCGAGTACACCCGCTCGACGTCGTCCAGCCGCCCGGTGCGCGAGAGCAGGTACTGGTGCACGCGCAACTCGACCTCGCCGCAGATCATCAGCGGCGAGGTCAGGAACAGGTCGAGCGTGGACTGGATCGTGCCCTGCCCGGAGTTCTCCACCGGCACCACGCCGAAATCGGCGGTGCCGCTGGCCACCTCGTCGAACACTTCCTCCACGCTGGCCAGCGGGATGCCGCGCGCGGAGTGGCCGAAGTGCTTGTGCACCGCCTGCTGCGAGAAGGTGCCCTCGGGCCCCAGGTAGCCGATCTTCAGCGGCTCCTGCTGCGCAAGGCAGGCCGACATGATCTCGCGGAACAGGCGCACCAGCACCTCGTCGGAGAGCGGGCCGTCGTTGCGGTCCACCACCCGGCGCAGCACCTGCGCCTCGCGCTCGGGGCGGTAATAGTCCACCGCCGCGGCCAGCTTGCCCTTGGCCTTGCCGACCTGGCGCGCCCACAGCGCGCGCTCGGCGATCAGGGTCTGGATCTCGCGATCGATGCCGTCGATCTGCTCGCGCACCGCGGCCAGGTCGGGGGCCGCGGCCGGCTTCGCGGCGTTCTTCTTCTTCGGCTTGGCGGCCATCAAGGTCCTCTCGGTTCGGGTGCCGGGCGCGGCGGCGCGGCGGAACGCGCCGCGCTCATCCGCGGCGGCGCTGGAAGTCGCGCATGTAGGCGGCCAGCGCTTCCGCGCCGGCCACCGGCATCGCGTTGTAGATCGAGGCGCGCATGCCGCCCAGCACGCGATGACCCTTGAGACCGATCAGCCCCGCCTCGCGAGCGCCGGCCAGGAACTCCGCGTCCAGCGCCTCGTCGTGCAGGAAGAACGGCACGTTCATGCGCGAGCGCACCGCCGGCGCCACCTCGTTGCGGTAGAAGCCGCCGGAACCGTCGATGGCCTCGTAGAGCGCGCGCGCCTTGGCCTCGCTGCAGCGGGCGAACGCCTCCACCCCGCCCTCGTCGAGCATCCAGCGCACGGTCAGTCCCAGCAGGTACCAGTTCCAGCTCGGCGGCGTGTTGAGCATGGACTCGGCGGCCAGGTGCGCGCGGTAGTCGAAGATGTCGGCGCGCGGCTGGCCGGCGCGCTCGAGCAGCGCGCGGCGCACGATCACCACGCCGATGCCGACCGGCCCCAGGTTCTTCTGCGCGCCGGCGTAGATCAGCCCGTAGCGCGAGACGTCCAGCGGCTCGGAGGCGATCGACGAGCTGAAGTCGGCGAACAGCGGCACCTCGCCGGTGTCCGGCGGCGCGCCGCGGAACTCCACGCCGTGGATGGTCTCGTTGGCGGTGATGTGCACGTAGGCCGCGTCGGCGGACAGACGCCAGGTCTCGCGCGCGGGGATGTCGCGGAAGCCGTCGGCCTCGCTGCTGGCGGCGATGCGCAGGTCCACGTAGGGCCGCGCCTGCTTCAGCGCGGTGCGGCCCCAGTGGCCGGTCACCACGTAGTCGGCCGGCTGGCCGGGCGCGGCGAAGTTGAGCGCGATCAGCGCCTGCTGGGTGGTCGCGCCGCCGCCCAGGAACAGCACCGCGTAGTCGTCGGGGATGCCGATCAGCGCGCGCAGGTCGGCCTCGGTACGGCGGGCGATCTCCAGGAATTCCGGGCCGCGATGGCTCAGCTCCACGATCGAGGCGCCGGCGCCGGGGTATTCCAGCATCTCGGCCTGCGCCTGGCGCAGCACCGGCTCGGGCAGCGCGGCGGGGCCGGCGCTGAAGTTGTAAGCTCGCGACATCGCGCGTGTCCGCTCGGCAGTCGGGCCGCCTAGTATGCCGCAGCGCAATAGGCGCCGTGCCGCGCGGGAACTTTCGCGTCCCGCCGACGCGATCAGCTGCACGCTCGGTCCGCCCCCGGCGAGACCCCCGCCATGTCCCCGTCCCTCCGCTCCCTGCGCACCGCCCTGCGGATTCCCGCCACCGAGATCGCCGACGAGGCCGTCTGGCGGCAGCGCCGCCGCCTGCTGGCCGGCCTGGGCGCCCTGCCCGCGCTGGGCCTGTCGGGCTGCGCCGAGGCCGAGCCGCCGCCGCCCGCGCGCGAACCGCCGGGCCGCGAGGAGGTGGCCGCCGGCTTCTCCACCGACGAGGCCCTCACCCGCGAGGCCGACGTCACCAGCTACAACAATTTCTACGAGTTCGGCACCGGCAAGGCCGATCCCTCGCGCGCGGCGAAGACCCTGCGCACCTCGCCCTGGCACGTCGAGGTGTCCGGCGAATGCGCCAAACCCGGCCGGGTCTCCTTCGACGACCTGCTGCGCGGCTTCCTGCCCGAGGAACGCGTCTACCGCCTGCGCTGCGTCGAGGGCTGGTCGATGGTCATCCCTTGGCTCGGGGTGCCGCTGGCGCAGGTGCTGCGCCGCTTCGAGCCGACCTCGAAGGCGAAGTTCGTCGCCTTCACCACCCTCGCCGACCGCGAGCAGATGCCCGGCCTCCGCTACCGCTCGATCGACTGGCCCTACCGCGAAGGCCTGCGCATCGACGAGGCCATGCACCCGCTGACCCTGCTGGCCACCGGCCTGTACGGCAAGCCGTTGCCGCAGCAGAACGGCGCCCCGCTGCGGCTGGTGGTGCCGTGGAAGTACGGCTTCAAGAGCATCAAGTCGATCGTGGCGATCCGCTTCGTCGAACGGATGCCGCCCACCGCGTGGAACGACCTGCAGCCGCGGGAATACGGCTTCTTCGCCAACGTCAATCCGGCCGTCGACCACCCGCGCTGGAGCCAGGCCAGCGAGCGCCGGATCAGCGGCAGCGAAGGCAGGCTGTTCGCCGACCGCATCCCCACCCGGCCGTTCAACGGCTACGCCGAGCAGGTCGCCGGGCTCTACGCCGGCATGGACCTGCGGCGCTGGTACTAGCGGGGCCGGGCCATCGCCCGTCGGACCGGTCCCGTCGCGCGCGCCCGGCGGGTCGCCGCCAAAGCGCTGGCGCATGCGCTGGCGCTGGCGCCGCTGACATGGCTGGCCTGGCGCGCGTGGCAGGTGCAGTCGGGCGCCGACATCGACGCGCTCGGCGCCGACCCGGTGGCGTCGATCGAGCACAGCCTGGGCCTGTGGGCGCTGCGCTTCCTGCTGCTGACGCTGGCGATCAGCCCGCTGCGGCAGCTCACCGGCCAGCCCGCGCTGCTGCGCTTGCGTCGCATGCTGGGCCTGTACGCCTTCGCCTACGCCTGCCTGCACTTCGCCGCGTGGCTAGTGCTCGACCTGCGCCTGGACTGGGCCGGCGTGGCCACCGAGATCGCGCGCCGGCCGTTCATTACCGTCGGCTTTCTCGCCTGGCTGCTGCTGGTGCCGCTGGCGATCACCTCCACCCGCGGCTGGATGCGGCGGCTGGCGCGCCACTGGCAGCGCCTGCATCGCCTGGTCTACCCCATCGCCGCGCTGGCGGTGCTGCACTTCTGGTGGGTGGTGAAGTCCGACATCCGCGAGCCGCTGCTCTATGCCGCGTTGCTCGCCGTGCTGCTGGGCTGGCGGCTGTGGCGACGGCTGCGGCCGGCGGCGCGTCGCGGCTGACGGCGGGCCCGAAGCAAGCGACGCACATCACGCAACGCAATACCATCCGTCGGCGGTCACGCGCGCGGCGTTGACATCGCGTGCCGAGCCACGTTAGACCTGACCGCGGACGCTCGCCGTCCGGATGAAAAGGAGTTCGTCGAGGTGCCTCTCGCACTTTCCGCCGCGGCCGGCTCGCGCCTGATCCGGCGCCTCGCCCGCTTGCACTCAGCCTCGACACGCTGCTCGGCGCACATTCGCTCGCGCACGAGCGTCCATCTGCGATCGCCGACGCGAATATTCTCGAACCCGAGAACCCGCCGACGCAGCGCCTCATGATCGAGCACCACGCACTACCGCGCATCCACCGACAAAAGGACCTCTTGTCATGAAATCCCCAACACCTCTCCCGTCGCACCTTGGTGCGCGCCGTCTGATCCACGTATTTCTCGGTGCGATCCTGCTGATCGGCATGGGCCAATTGCACGCCCAGAACAACCCGCCACCGCCGATTACCGAGGCGAACATCCCCGAACTCGAAGCCATGCTGACGCAGGAACTCCAGCACTTCGTGGATCGGCAGCCTCGCTTGCCGGGCCAGGCCCGGAAAATCAACGTCAGAGTAAGCGTCGACCTTTCTACAAGCGATATCCTGATAGATCTCGGAATCGGATACATCCCCCGAGGAGACTTCCGAATCACCGAAGAGTTGAACAACAAGCTTATAGGCGTATCTCGCCAAGCAGACGACATATTATCCGGGATCGTAACTTATCGCATGCTGAGCATCCGATTTGATGGAAAAAGAATACAAGACATTTTCCCAGATGATTTTTCACCAAGGCACTTAAAAGGCACAAGCCAACGGGCCGCACGGGACGATCTCGACCTTATCGTCGTTTCTCCCGGCCATGGCTACTATTACCACCACGGCAGTCAATCTTGGGTCTTGCAACGCCCTGACCCCTACGCCGGCACCGCCAACATATACGAGGACCTCGTAACTCCAGCGTATTCTGATACCTTGACCTCACTATTGCTTGAACGCAGCCACGAAACTATCGCTGCGATCGCCAACACGCGCCGCACGACCGACAGCACGATTCATCCAGAAAGCGGCCACCCTTGGTGGATGATGGGAGCCCGCTACATGCTGAAGGACCTCCATCCCGACAAACCAGAGCTTTGGAACATGTTCCCCAACGGCACCGAGCCTGGCCGCATTAATCTTCGGGAATACGACGAAGATATAAGATCGAGACCCGAGTACGCGAACTTCCTAGGTGCCCACCTATTGATCTCCCTTCATACCAATGCAGCACCCAGCAACCCTCAAACGCGTGGCGCCGACATCTTCATTGCGCCAGACGACGCAGAGAGCGCGACCATCGCGCGAAGCGTCGCCTGCCACATGAGAGAGCAGATTCAAGCAACTCCGAGTTATAAAGATTACCAAGTAAACTTGGACCCCCTCCCTGGCCAACACGGAGAGAACACCCGCGCCAACATGCCCTCCATCCTCATCGAACTCGGTTTCGCGACCAACCTCCAGGACGCCATCGCGCTGCGGAGCCCAGCGTTTCGGGCCGCGGCAATGCGAGGAGTGGAGAAGGGCTACCGCTCGTATAAACAAGGCGAAGCCAGCTGCGAACAGTTCAGCATTACGGACATTCCGAATGCGACCGCTTCTCGCGAACAGCCCGCCCGAATTCCGATTTCTTTTTCTGGATACCCCCAATTCCCCGTCAGGCAAACGATCCAAGCAGCAAGCTGCCCGAGCGGATGGATCTGCCGCGGCAACGAATTGATTCACCAGAACGGTCCTTCTCCGCTACATTTCACATCCACCTGCAACGTCGGGACGGCGGGCACCGTCAGATGGCGGACGACCCTGATCGATTCGGACGGCGTCAAAACGGAGCCATTCGAGTCCGAGGTTGTGTGCTTGCCCAGCTCAGGCTCAACAGCTTCCCAAGCTGCCGCCACCAACAGCGCCGAAATTACTTTGTAGCAACGGCCGTTCGTCAACGCTGCCGCATACGACTTGGCATGACGACTTGTGTCGAGAGATCGCGCTAATGCGCGACGGTTGGATGCCGGAGCGGTCGCGCGCGACCGCTACGGCGAGGGCGCGGCTCCCCCAGTCGTCAGCCCACCCCATACAGCAGCAGCAAGCTCAGCAGCCCGGCGATCGCGAGCGCGGCCAGCAGCAGCCAGGGCAGTCGCCAGGGGCGGCGTTGCGACGCGCCGTTCGCCGCCGGCGCGATCTCGATGTCGGGCAGTTCCGGCGCGCGCGCGGAGGCGCCGCGCGCCATCGGCGCCTCCACCACGAAGCGATGATGGGCGTCGAACACGATCTGGTCGCCGGGCTGCAGCAGCGCGTCGCGCACCGGTTCGCCGTTGACCACGCTGCCCTCGGCCGAGCCGAGGTCGCGCAGCAGCACGCGCTCGCCGCGCAGTTCCAGCCGCGCATGACGCTCGGCGAAGGCGGGATCGTCGATGCGGATGTCGGCCTCGGCGATGCTGCCGACCAGCCGTGGGCGATCGAGGGTGAAGCTGCGGCCGTGGTGGCGGCCGCCGATGCCGCGCAGCACCGTCTGCAGGCCGCGCTGGGCGTCGCCTTCGGCCGCGGGCGCGTCCGCGTCCGCGCTCGGCACGTCCACCGGCGCGTCGGCCAGCAGGCGCAGCTCGGCGCCTTCCAGGTGCAGCGTGTCGCCTCGGCGCAGCATCGCCAGGCGCTGCACCGCGCGCCCGTTGACGTGCACGCCGCGCCGGCCCTCGGCCACGCTCAGCCACACGCCGCGTCCGTCCACGCACAGCCGCGCCAGCGCGTCCTCGGCGCTCACCACGGCGATGCCGCCGTGCGGCGCGCGGCCGAGCCCGTGCACGCCCGCCTCCAGCGGAAGATCGGGCTGTTCGCCGTCGGAAAAGCGCAGTCTGAGGGTCTCCATGCGCGGCGAATCTAGCACGCCCTCGGGCGCGGCTCGCCGGTGGCCGCGCGGCGGCCGCAGAATAGGGCCTTCCTTCCATCGCCAGGTGTCCCATGTCCGAGATCGACATCCGCCACTCCCATTCGCTGCCGCTGCCGGAGGCGCGCGCGGCGATCGAAGACATCGCGGCCAAGCTGGTGGAGAAGTTCGACGTCAGCTGCGCCTGGAACGGCGACGTGCTGGACTTCAAGCGCTCCGGCGTGGACGGCGCGATCGCGCTGGGCGAGCGCGACGTGCGGGTGACCGCGAAGCTGGGCTTCCTGCTCTCGGCCATGCGCGGACCGATCGAGAGCGAAATCCGGCGCGTGCTGGCCGAGCGCTTCGGCGCGTAGGCGCCGGCGGCCGAGGCCGCCGATGCCCGCGCCGTGCGGCGCCTCGACGCGGCGCTAATGCGCGCTGCGACAGCATGTGGCTTTCCTCCCAGGAGCGCACCATGGCGATCTACAAGAAGCCCGCCGCCGCACGCCGCACGCGCACGCCGCCTCCCCCGCCGCCGGAGAGCGAGGCGTCCTTCACCCGCACGCTGGGCGAATCGGCGCAGCGGATCTGGCTGGCCGGCCTCGGCGCGCTCGGGCGCGCCCAGGAGGAAGGCGGGCGCCTGTTCGAGACCCTGGTTCGCGAGGGGCGCGAGGTCGACCGCGGCGCGCGCGAGCGCATCGACGCGCAGACCAGCGAACTGCGCGAGGGCGTCGGCGCCACCGTCGAACAGGCCTCCGCGGCCTGGGAACGGCTGGAGCGCGCGTTCGACGAGCGCCTGCAACGCACGCTCACCCGGCTCGGCGTCCCGACCCGGCGCGACGTGGTCGCGCTGGAGGCGCGCATCGACGCGCTGACCGCCGAACTGCGGGCGCGCGATGCCGGCGCGGCCCCGGTGCGGCCCGGTCCGCCGCGCCGCCGCGTGGCGACGCCGGCGACCCATCCGCCCGTCGGTACCGGCGCGGTTACCCGCAAGTCCACCGCGACCGGCCGCAAGGCGGCGCCCGCACGCGGCGCGGCGGCGCGCGGGCCGTCTTCCCCGGGCCCGGGGACATCCGGCCCGTCCACGCCGGGCTGATCGCGACACCCGGCCGCGGCGCTGCACGCCGCGGCGGGTTCGGTCTATGCTCCGCCACGCCGGCGCCGGGGTCCGGCGCGGACGGGGAGGCTGGGGGTGAACGCGATCTGGCAGTGGGCGATCGCCGCGACCGTCGCGCTCGCCCTCGGTGGCGCTGCCACCGCCTACCTGCAGCGGGTGCGCAGGCCGCGCGACGAAACCGCCGCCGGGATCCGCGCGCTGGCGGCGATGTCCTGGCGCGAGTTCATCCACCTGGTGCTGGACGCGATGGCGCGACGCGGCTTCGTGCGCGTCGTCGACCACGACCTGGCGCTGGGCGATCAGGATTACACCCTGGAACGCGAGGGCGGGCGCTGGCTGTTGTCGTGCAAGCACGGCAGCGCCTTCGTGATCGGCAGGCCGAGCGTGGACGAGCTGGCCGACGCGATGCGCCTGGCCCGCGCCGACGGCGGGTTCCTGCTGACGCAGGGCCGGATCGTCGATGAGGCCCGGGCGGCGGCCCGGGCGCAGCGCATCGAACTGCTCGACGGCCGCGCCCTGTGGCCGGAATTGCGCGACCTGGTGCGGCCGGAACTGCGCGAGGCGATCCGCCGTGGCGCCGCCGGTCGGGCCCGTACGCGCAGCCTGCTGGCCTGGCTGCTGGCGCTGCTGGCGGGCGTGGCGACCTTCCTTGTACTGACCGAGACCACCGCGCCGCCGGCCGGCCCGCCCGCCCCCCGCGCCGGCGGTGTCGCGCCGCCCCCCGCCCCCGCCTCGCCGCAAGCGCAGGACGCAAGCGCCGGCGGCGACGCCCCGCTCGCGGCCGAGGACCAGCGCCGGGCGGTCCTGCGCGCGCTCCGCGCGCTGCCGCGCGTGGGCGATGCCGCCTGGACCAGCCATTCCACGCTGGAGGTGCGCCTGACCGATGCCGGCGGCGACGCCTTCGACGAGCTCTGCCCGCTGATCGCCCGATACCCGGACGTCGCGACCTCGCGCATCCAGCTGACCCCACCGCCGGGCAGCGGCGTGCAGGTGCGCTTCCGGCAGTGCCGGAGCCACTGAAGGCATCGGCGCGGCGGCGTATCCGCACAGCACAGCCATGGGCGGCAACCCCGACGCTGTCATGCCAGCGTCATCCTCATGCAACCGGGCGATCATCCGGCGCGGCTTGAATGCATCGTCGGCGACAGGCCGCGCCCCCGGCGCAGCGCCCGGTCCGCCGCGAGGCGGCGCAGGGCTGCCGCTCCGGCATGGATCGCGTTCTCTCTCCTCAGCTCCCTCCCTTGCGGGCCTCCGGGCCCGTTTTTTTTGCGCCTGCCGCCCCCCGTCCGCGGGCGTTCCCCAGGCCTTGCGGCCACGTGTCATCACCCTGTCATAAAAACATCATTCCATAGCGTCCATTGCCGGATCGCCGGCCACACCCCGATTGGAGCGCGCATGAACCTGCATCCCGCCCGCCTTGCCGCCCTGACCCTGGCCATCGGCCTCGGTCTCGGCCTCGCCGCCTGCCAGCCGGCCTCCGACGACGCGCAGGCCCCGGCCGCCGGCGCCGAGGGCGGCCAGTCCGCCGCACAGGGCGCCGGCGACCGCGTCGCTGCGGAGATCTCCGGCGCGGGCGCCTCCTTCATCTTCCCGCTGATCTCCAAGTGGTCGGCCGACTACAACGCCGCCACCGGCCACAAGGTCAACTACCAGTCGATCGGCTCCGGCGGCGGCATCGCCCAGATCAAGGCCGGTACCGTGGACTTCGGCTCATCCGACAAGCCGCTCGACAGCGCCGAACTCGAGTCCGCCGGCCTCGGCCAGTTCCCGTCGGCGATCGGCGGCGTGGTGCCGGTGGTCAACCTCGAAGGCATCGCCCCGGGCCAGCTGCGCCTGGACGGCGAGACCCTCGCGCGCATCTTCCTGGGCGAGATCCAGACCTGGAACGACCCGGCCATCGCCGGCCTCAACCCCGGCGTGAACCTGCCGGCCGGCAAGATCAGCATCGTCCACCGCTCCGACGGTTCGGGCACCACCTTCAACTTCACCAACTACCTGTCCAAGGTCAGCGAGGCGTGGAAGTCGAAGGTCGGCGAAGGCACCTCGGTGCAGTGGGCCAGCGGCGTGGGCGGCAAGGGCAACGAGGGCGTGGCGTCCTACGTGCAGCAGATCGCGGGCTCGATCGGCTATGTGGAGCTGGCCTACGCGCTGCAGAACGGCATGCCCTACGCCTCGCTGCGCAACGCCGCCGGCAACTGGGTGGAGCCGAGCGAGGCCACCTTCGCCGCCGCCGCCGAGACCGCGGACTGGGCCAGCGCGCAGGATTTCAACCTGGTCATCACCAACGCCCCGGGCGAGAACGCTTGGCCGATCACCGCGACCAACTTCATCCTGATGCACAAGCAGCCGCGCGATGCGGCGCGCTCGCAGGCGACGCTGGCGTTCTTCAAGTGGGCGTTCGAACAGGGCCGCGGCCAGGCCAGCGAACTGCACTACGTGCCGCTGCCGGCGCCGCTGGTGCAGCAGATCGAGGCCTACTGGCAGAGCGAGTTCGGCTTCCAGCCGCAGCCGTAAGCGCCGCCGCCGGACGCCGCCCCGATGAACGCGACCTCCGCCCACGCCGCGCCGGCCCCGACCGGCCGCGACGTCCGCGACGCGCGCGCCGACCGCCTGTTCCGCTGGGCGCTGACCGGCACCGTGGTCTTCGTGCTGGTCGCGCTCGCCAGCGCCGCCCTGTCGATGCTGTGGGGCGGCCGCGAGGTGCTGGCCGCCCAGGGCCTGAGCTTCTTCTACTCCGCCGACTGGAACCCGGTCGAGAACCGCTACGGGGCGCTGGTGCCGATCTACGGCACCCTGGTCACCGCGGTCATCGCCATGCTGATCGCGGTGCCGGTGAGCTTCGGCATCGCGTTCTTCCTGACCGAGGTGGCGCCGCGCTGGATGCGCGGGCCGGTGGGCACCGCGATCGAACTGCTGGCCGGCGTGCCGTCGATCATCTACGGCATGTGGGGCCTGTTCGTGCTGGTGCCGATGATGACCCGGTACGTCACCCCCTGGCTCAACGACCACCTCGGCACCATCCCCGGCCTGGGCGTGCTGTTCCGCGGGCCGCCGCTGGGCATCGGCATGCTCACCGCCGGCTTCGTGCTGGCGATCATGGTCATCCCCTTCATCTCCTCGGTCATGCGCGAGGTGTTCCTGACCGTGCCCACGCGGCTGAAGGAATCGGCCTACGCGCTGGGCGCGACCAAGTGGGAGGTGAGCTGGGACATCGTGCTGCCCTACACCCGCTCGGCGGTGATCGGCGGCATCTTCCTCGGCCTGGGCCGCGCGCTCGGCGAGACCATGGCGGTCGCGTTCGTCATCGGCAATTCGGTGCGGCTGTCGCCCTCGCTGCTGGAGCCGGGCACCACCATCGCCGCGCTGATCGCCAACGATTTCGGCGAGGCGACCGAGACCTATCGCTCGGCGCTGCTGCTGCTCGGCTTCGTGCTGTTCATCGTCACCTTCGTGGTGCTGGCGATCGCGCGGCTGATGCTGATGCAGCTCGCGCGCAGGGAGGGGACCTGACATGGGCGCCCACGCCATCGACGCCGGCGACACCGGCAACGCCGGCCTGTACGCGCGCCGCCGCATCCGCAACGTCGTCGCCATCGCGATGTCCTGCCTGACCGCGGGCTTCGGCCTGTTCTTCCTCGGCTGGATCCTGTGGACGCTGGTGACCAAGGCCATCGGCGGCATCGACCTGCAGCTGTTCACGCGGATGACGCCGCCGCCGATGGCCGAGGGCGGCCTGCTCAACGCCTTCTTCGGCAGCGCGGTGATGTGCGCGCTGGCGATCGCCATCGGCACCCCGCTGGGGGTGGCGGCCGGGACCTGGCTGGCCGAATACGGCCGCGCCCGCAAGGCCGGCACCGTGGTCCGCTTCGTCAACGACATCCTGCTCTCGGCGCCGTCGATCGTGCTGGGCCTGTTCGTGTACACGCTGTTCGTGATGCAGACCGGCGGCCGCTTCTCGGCGCTGGCCGGCGCCATCGCGCTGGCCTTCATCGTGCTGCCGGTGGTGGTGCGCACCACCGACGAGATGCTGCGCCTGGTCCCCACCCAGATGCGCGAGGCGGCGCTGTCGCTGGGCGTGCCGCAATGGAAGGTGATCGTGCAGGTGCTCTACCGCAGCGCCCGCGCCGGCATCGTCACCGGCATCCTGCTGGCGCTGGCGCGCATCAGCGGCGAGACCGCGCCGCTGCTGTTCACCGCCTTCGGCAACCAGTACTGGAACAGCGACATCATGCGGCCGATGGCCAGCGTGCCGCTGGTGATGTACCAGTACGCCGGCAGCCCCTACGAATCCTGGCAGCAGCTCGCCTGGGCCGGCGCCCTCGTGCTCACCGCGTTCGTGCTGCTGGTCAGCCTGATCGCGCGCGCCCTGCTGCTGCGCAACCGCGTGGCCAACGACTGACCGCCGCCATGACCCGACTCGCCCCGGACGTGCCCATGAACGATCCCTCCTCCCGCGCGCCCCACCAGCGGATCCAGCTGGCGACGCAATCGCGCGACGCGCTGCCGCCGGCGCCGGTCAAGATCGCGGCGCGCGGCCTCGACTTCTACTACGGCAAGTTCCACGCGCTCAAGGGCATCGACCTGGAGATTCCGGAGAAGCGCGTGACCGCGCTGATCGGGCCCTCGGGCTGCGGCAAGTCCACCCTGCTGCGGGTGTTCAACCGCATCTACGCGCTCTACCCGGGCATGCGCGCCAGCGGCGAGGTGCTGCTGGACGGCGAGAACGTACTGGCGCCCAAGTACCCCCTCAACCGCCTGCGCAGCAAGGTCGGCATGGTGTTCCAGAAGCCGGTGCCGTTCCCGATGACGATCCACGAGAACGTCGCCTACGCCATCCGCCACCACGAGAAGCTCTCGCGCCGCCAGCTCGACGAACGCGTCGAACTGGCGCTGACCCAGGCCGCGCTGTGGGACGAGGTCAAGGACAAGCTGGGGCAGAACGCGCTCGGGCTGTCGGGCGGCCAGCAGCAGCGCCTGTGCATCGCCCGCGCGGTCGCCCTGCGCCCGGACGTGCTGCTGCTCGACGAGCCGACCTCGGCGCTGGACCCGATCTCGACCAGCCGCATCGAACAGCTGGTCGAGGAACTCAAGCGCGACTACACCATCGTCATCGTCACCCACAACATGCAGCAGGCCGCCCGCGTGTCGGACTACACCGCCTTCATGTACCTGGGCGACCTGATCGAGCACGACACCACCCAGACGATCTTCTCCAACCCGTCCAAGCAGCAGACCGAGGACTACATCACCGGTCGGTTCGGGTGAGGCCACGCGCCCGGCCGATGCCCGATCGGCATCGGCTGCGGCGCCGAACGCCCGGCCATGGACGGCCGAGCCGAACTTCACGGAGCCCGCGAGGCTCCGCCATGGACGGCAACCACGACACTCCGACCCGACACGTCCCCAGGACCCCCCTCATGACCACCCAGCCCCACGACCACATCGTCAAGAGCTACGACGAAGAGCGCCGGCGCCTGCTGGGCGAGATCCTGCGCATGGGCGAGATGGCCGCCGCGCAGCTGGAGGCCGCGCTCGACGTGATCGAGCGCCGCGACGACCACGCCGCGGCGCGCATCGTCGCCAACGACGACGCGATCGACGCGCTGGAAAAGGAAATCAGCCAGGACGTGATGAAACTCGCGCTGCGCGGGCCGCTGGCGCGCGACCTGCGCGAGATCCTGGCCGCGCTGCGGGTCTCCTCCGACATCGAGCGCATCGGCGACTACGCCGCCAACGCCGCCAAGCGCTCCACCGCGCTCAACCAGTCGCCGCCGCTGCCGCACACCCGCGGCCTAGCCGTGATCGGCCAACTGGCGGTCCGCCAGCTGCGCGACGTGCTGGTGGCCTACCGCGACAGCGACGCGGACGCCGCCCAGCGCGTGCGCGACCGCGACGCCGAGCTGGACGCGCTCTACACCGGGCTGTTCCGCGAGCTGCTGACCTACATGATGGAGGACGCGCGCGCGATCACCCCCTGCACCCACCTGCTGTTCATCGCCAAGAACATCGAGCGCATCGGCGACCACGCCACCAACATCGCCGAGAACATCTGGTTCCTGGTCCACGGCGAGGACAGCCTGCCGCCGCGCGAGAAGCGCGACGACACCAACACCGTCGGCTGAGCGCGCCGGCGCGCGCGCGTCCACGCCGAGGACTGGCCGCCGGCGGCGCCGCAGCATCCGCGCGGGCCGCGTCCGCCCCGCCCGGCCCCGCGCGCCGACCCACGCACGACGCGCGCCCGACCGCCGGCCCGGCCGCCGCATCGCGGGGGGTGGTCACGAAATCGCCACATCGTCGAAGAGCCCCAAGCCATGCGGCTGCCGCACGCATGTCCCGCGCGCTTCCACAATGTTGTCCACAGCTTGCGTGGATAACTCGGCGCCCCCGATGGCGCAGGTTTCGCCAGCGGCTTGACAGCCGGCCCGTCGCGGGGTCCTGCGGTGGTCTCGGCGTTCGACCTGCCGCGCCGAAGCAGCCCCTCTCCCGCAAGCATGTCGTTCCGCAAGCGGGCGCATGTCGTTCCTTCTCCCGCAAGCGGGCGCATGTCGTTCCTTCTCCCGCAAGCGGGCGCATGTCGTTCCTTCTCCCGCAAGCGGGCTCATGTCGTCCCTTCTCCCGCAAGCGCGCCGGATGAGGGCCGCTTTTTGCACGCCTGCGGCGTGCCCCCCATCCGCCTTCGGCACCGTCCCCCGCTTGCGGGGGAAGGAAAAAACAAAGTGCTCCCCACTTGCGGGGAAGGGAAAACGACGTCGATCCCCGCATGCCGCACCGAGGTCCTCGCCCGCATCGGCGACGCCCGGCGACGGCGGCACGGCCATCCGCGCGCCGCATGCGGCGCACGGGCGCTTCACCCCCCGGCGCGCCGTTCCAGCACCTCGCACACCTGCGGCCACCCCAGTCCGCGCGCGCGCAGCAGTACCGCCAGGTGGTACACGAGGTCGGCCGCCTCGCCCAGCAGCGCCTCGTCGTCCTGGGCGACGCCGGCCAGGGCGGTCTCCACGCCTTCCTCGCCGACCTTCTGCGCGATCCGGCGCACGCCCGATCCGAACAGGCGCGCGGTGTAGCTGTCCGCCTGCGGCGACGCCGCGCGCGATGCGATCACCGCATCCAGCGCGGCGACCGCGTCGCGCGGGGCGCCGGCGAAGCAGCTCGGCCGCTGCAGATGGCAGGTCGGCCCGCGCGGCCGCGCCAGCACCAGCAGCGCGTCGGCATCGCAGTCGGCTTCCATCGACACCAGCTCCAGCACGTGGCCGGAGCTCTCGCCCTTGGTCCACAGCCGGCCCTTGCTGCGGCTGAAGAAGGTCACCAGCCCGCGCTCGCGGGTGGCCGCCAGCGCCGCGCGGTCCATGTAGCCCAGCATCAGCACGCGCAGGGTCTGCGCGTCCTGCACGATCGCCGGCAACAGTCCGCCGGCCTTGTCCCAGGCCAGCGCCTCGGGATCGAATGTCGCCTCGTTCATGGTGCCGGGCCGCTCCGGATGATGTTCAGGCATCGCGCACCTCCACGCCCTCGCCGCGCAGGTAGCGCTTCAGCGCCGGGATCTCGATGGTGCCGGCATGGAACACGCTGGCCGCCAGCGCGGCGTCCACGTCGGCCTCGCGGAAGACCTCGGCGAAGTGTTCCGGCGTGCCGGCGCCGCCGGAGGCCACCAGCGGCACCCGGCACACCGCGCGCGCGGCGCGCAGTTGCGCCAGATCGTAGCCGCCGCGCACGCCGTCGCTGGCGATGCAGTTGAGCACGATCTCGCCGGCGCCCAGCCGCTGCGCCTCGGCCAGCCACTCCAGGGTCAGCCGGCCCGGCGCGCGCGTGCGCGCCGGGTCGCCGGTATGGCTGCGCACGCGCCACTGGCCGTCGTCCTCGCGCACGGAATCGATGCCGACCACCACGCACTGCACGCCGAATTCCGCCGCCAGCTCGGCGATCAGCGCCGGCCGTTCCAGCGCCGGGGTGTTGATCGAGATCTTGTCGGCGCCGGCGTGCAGCACCGCGCGCGCGGTGGCGACGTCGCGGATGCCGCCGGCCACGCAGAACGGGATGTCGAGCAGGCGCGAGACGCGCTCGATCCAGCCGCGATCGACCGAGCGGCCCTCCGGGCTGGCGGCGATGTCGTAGAACACCAGTTCGTCGGCGCCGGCGTCGCGGTAGCGCAGCGCCAGCTCGGCGATGTCGCCCATGTCCACGTGGTCGCGGAAGCGCACGCCCTTGACCACGCGGCCGTCGCGCACGTCCAGGCAGGGAATGATGCGGCGGCTCAGCATCGCGCCGCCTCCAGCGCCTCGGCCAGGGTGAAGCGGCCCTCCAGCAGCGCGCGCCCCAGCACGATGCCGGCGCAGCCCCGCGCGCGCGCCTCGCGCACGTCGGCGGCCTCGCGCACGCCGCCCGAGGCCTGCACCGCAAGTTCCGGCGCGAGCGCGCGCAGGTGCGCGTACAGGGCGAAGTTGGGGCCGCGCAGCATGCCGTCGCGCTCGATGTCGGTGCTCAGCAGGTGGACCAGCCCGGCGCGCGCGTAGCGCTCGGCCAGCGGGTCCAGCGCCTCGGCGCCGGTCTCGGTCCAGCCGTGCACCGGCAGCAGCCAGGCGCCGGCGGTGTCGCGGCGGGTGTCGAGCGCGACGGTGATCCGCTCCGGGCCGAACTCGCCCAGCCACGCCTCGACCCGCGCCGGCTCGCGCACCGCCACCGAGCCCACCACCACCCGCGCCGCGCCGGCGTCGAGCAGCGCGGCGACGTCGTCGCGCGTGCGCACGCCGCCGCCGGTCTGGACGTTCAGCGCGGTCTCCCCGGCGATCCGGCGCAACAGCGCGTGCAGGGTGTAGCCGCCGGCGCGCGCGGCGTCCAGGTCCACCAGGTGCAGCCAGGCCGCGCCCTGCGCGGCGTAGTCGGCCGCCACCGCCAGCGGATCGTCGGCGTAGCGGGTCTCCTGCGCGTAGTCGCCCTGGCGCAGGCGCACCACCCGGCCCTCGCGCACGTCGATCGCCGGGTACAGGACGAAGCCCTCGGCAGCGCTCATGCCTGCATCTCCAGGAAATTGCGCAACACCCGCGCGCCCACCGCGGCCGAGCGCTCGGGGTGGAACTGCACGCCGGCGACATGGCCGCGCTGCACCGCCGCGGCGAAGCGGCGCCCGTGCGTGCAGGCCAGCACGCAGTCGGCGGTCACCGGCGCGGCGTAGCTGTGCACGAAGTAGGCGCGCTCGCCGGCGCCGATGCCCTCGGCCAGCGGCGCCGCGCTCAGCGGTTCCAGCGTGTTCCAGCCCATGTGCGGCACGCGCACGCCCGGCGCCTCGGCCAGCCGCGCCACCCGGCCCGGCAGCAGGCCGAGGCACGGCGTGTCGTCCTCCTCGGAATGCTCGAACAGCAGTTGCATCCCGACGCACACGCCCAGCAGCGGCACGCGCAGCTCGCGCAGCGTCTCGACCAGATCCAGCGCGCGCAGCCGGCGCATCACCGTGGCCGCGGTGCTCACCCCGGGCAGCACCACGCGATCGGCCGCGCGCAGCGCCCGCGCGCTGGCGGTGATCTCGGGCGCGATGCCCAGCCGCTGCAGCGCATAGGCCACCGAGCCCAGGTTGGCGCCGCCGGCATCGACCACTGCCACCCGCATCACAAGGTCCCCTTGGTGCTGGGCAGCTCCGCGCCCCGGCGGCGCAGCGCCTGCCGCAGCGCGCGCGCCAGCGCCTTGAACAGCGCCTCGATCTGGTGGTGATCGTTCTCGCCGCGCACGCGCAGGTGCAGGTTCAGGCCGGCGGCGTCGCACAGCGAGCGGAAGAAGTGCGGCACCAGTTCGGTCGGCAGGTCGCCCACGCGCTCGCGGCGGAAAGCGCCGTCGAAGACCAGGTAGGGGCGCCCGCCGAAATCGAGCGCGGCGCGGGCCAGGGTCTCGTCCATCGGCAGGGTCACGTCGGCGCGCCCGCTGGCCTCGTCGTCGGCAGCGCCGTCGAAGCCGTAGCGGCCGATGCCGCGCTTGTCGCCCAGCGCCTCGCGCAGCGCCTGCCCGAGCGCCAGCGCGGTGTCCTCGACGGTGTGGTGCTCGTCGATGTGCAGGTCGCCTTCGGCCTGGATCGCCAGCGCGAAGCCGCCGTGCTTGCCGATCTGCTCCAGCATGTGGTCGAAGAAGGCCAGACCGGTGGCGATGCGCGGCTCCGCGGCGCGGTCGAGATCCACCTCCACCCGGATCGAGGTCTCGCGCGTGGTGCGCTGCACCCGCGCCTGCCGCGGCGCGTCCGCCAGCGCGTGGGCGATGCCGGGCCAGTCCCACTCGCCGCCGAACTGTTCGGTGCGCAACTGGAAGCCGCGCACGCCCAGGTTGGCGGCGAACTGCAGGTCGGTCTCGCGGTCGCCGACCATCGCCGAGCGCGCCAGGTCGATGCTGCGGTCGCGCAGGTAGTGCAGCGCCAGGCCGATGCCGGGCTTGCGCGTGGGCAGGCCCTCGGCGGCGAAGCTGCGATCGATCAGCACCTCGCGGAAGACGATGCCCTGGCTCTCGAACACCTGCAGCATCAGCGCGTGCGGGCCGGCGAAGGCGGCCTCCGGATAGGCCTCGGTGCCCAGCCCGTCCTGGTTGGTGACCATGACGAACTCCCAGCCGGCGTCGCGCAGCCGCAGCATCGCCGGGATCACGTCGCGCACGAAACGCAGCTTCTCGTAGGCATCGATCTGGAAGTCGTCCGGCTCCTCGATCAGGGTGCCGTCGCGGTCGACGAAGAGGATGGGCGTGCTCATGGGGTCTCCACCGCGGCGCCACGCGCCGTCGCTGCCCGAATGCCGGCGCCGGCGAGCGCGGCCAGCACGCGGTCGTTCTGTTCGGGCGTGCCGATGCTGATGCGCAGCGCGTCGCCGAGCTGCGGCGCCGCGCGCTGGTCGCGCACCACGATGCCGGCATCGAGCAGCGCGGAGAACGCCGCCTCGGCATCGTCGAAACGCGCCAGCACGAAGTTGCCGTCGGAACGGTAGGCCCGGCGCACGCCGGGCAGCGCCTGCAGGCCGGCGGTGAGGCGCTCGCGCTCGGCGCGCACCTGCGCGACGCGCTCGCGGGTTTGCGCCAGCGCCGCGTCCGAGAGCGCGGCGCAGGCCAGCTCGGCGCAGGGCGCCGGCACCGGGTACGGCGCCTGGCAGCGCCTCAGCACCGCGATCAGGTCGGCGCTTCCGATCGCCACGCCGATGCGCGCGGCCGCCAGCGCATGCGCCTTCGATAGCGTGCGCAGCACCACCAGGTTGTCGTGCGCATCGAGCAGGCCGAGCGCGGACGGCATGGCGGAGAACTCCGCGTAGGCCTCGTCCACGACCACCAGCGCGCGATCGCGCAGCGCCGCGGCGAGCCGGGCGACGTCCGCGGACGCGATGGCCGCGCCGGTCGGGTTGCCCGGCGAGCACAGGAACACGATGCGCGCGCCGCCGTCGCGCGCCGCGCGCTCGATGCCGGCGAAGTCCGGCGCGAAGCCGTCGTCGCCCTCGACCAGCGGCACCTCCAGCAACGGCGCGCCCTGCAACCGGGCCGAGACCGCGTACATGCCGAACACCGGCGGCGCGACCAGCACCGCGTCGCGGCCCGGCCGGCAGGCCGCGCGCACCAGCAGGTCGATCGCCTCGTCGCTGCCGCGCCCGACCAGCAGGCGTTCCGGCGCCACCGCGTACAGCCGCGCCAGCGCGGCGACCAGCGCCGGCGGCTGCGGCTCCGGGTAGCGGCGGTTGTCGCCGCCGGCATCGGCCGGGTTCGGCCACGGCGCCTCGTTGGCATTGAGCCAGTCGCGACCGCTCAGCCGCGCGCTGCGCGCGGAGGCGTAGCCGGCGAAATCGCGCAGGTCCTCGCGCAGCAGGGCGAGCGCGCCGCTCACCCGCGCGCCCCGCGCAGGCGCAGGCGCACGGCGTTGGCGTGCGCCTCCAGGCCCTCGGCCTCGGCCAGGGTCACCGCGTCGGGGCCGATCGCGCGGATGCCGGCCGGCGTGGCCGCCTGCACGCTGATCGCCTTCTGGAACGCCGACACCCCCACCCCGCTCCAGGCGCGTGCGGCGCCGTCGGTGGGCAGCACGTGGTTGGTGCCGCTGCAGTAGTCGCCCAGCGCTTCGGGGGTGTCGTCGCCGAGGAACACCGAGCCGGCCGATTCCACCCGGCCGAGCCAGTCGCGCGGCGAGCGCAGGGCCAGGATCAGGTGCTCCGGCGCGTAGGCGTTGGACAGCGCGAACGCGTCCTCCAGCGTCTCCACCTCGATCAGGCGTGAGCGCGCCAGCGCCTGCGCGGCGATCGCCGCGCGCGGCAGCGCGGCGAGCTGGCGCGCCAGCGCGGCCTCCACCGCATCGAGCAGCGCCGCGGAATCGGAGACCAGCAGCGCCTGCGAATCCGGGCCGTGCTCGGCCTGCGACAGCAGGTCCGCGGCCACGTACTCCGGCGACGCGCCGGCATCGGCGATCACCAGCACCTCCGACGGCCCGGCCGGCAGGTCGATCGCGATCGCGCCGGACTGCGCGAGCTGCTGCTTGGCCTCGGTCACCCAGGCGTTGCCGGGGCCGAACACCTTGTCGCAGGCGGGCACGCGCTCGGTGCCGAAGGCCATCGCCGCGATCGCCTGCGCGCCGCCGAGCTTGAACACGCGGTGCACCCCGGTCATGCGCGCGGCCGCCAGCACCGCCGGATCGGCGCGGCCGTCGCGGCGCGGCGGCGTGCACAGCACCACCTGCGCGCAACCCGCCAGCCGCGCCGGCACGCCCAGCATCAGCGCGGTGGAGGGCAACGGCGCGCTGCCGGCCGGCACGTACAGCCCCACCCGCGCGATCGGGCGCACGATGCGCTCGCAGGTCACCCCGCGCGCGGTGTCCACCGCGTAGGGCTTGAGCGCGCCGGGGGCGTGGAAGGCTTCGATGCGCGCCGCGGCCTGCGCCATCGCGCGACGCAGCGCCGGCGCCAGCGCGGCCTCGGCGGCGGCGAACTCGTCCTCGCCGACCTCGAAATCGTCCAGCGCCACCCCGTCCAGGCGCGCGCCGATCTCGCGCAGCGCGGCGTCGCCGCCGCTGCGCACCTGATCGACCAGCGCGGCGACCGTGCGCCGCACCGTATCCGCGCGCTCCTGCACCGGGCGCGCCAGCGCGCGCGCGCGCTGCGCGGCATCCAGCGCCGACCAGCGCAGGCGCAGCGGGGAGGCCGCCGCCGGAGCGCTCGCGTCCAGCGCGCTCATGCCAGCGTCCTCTCGACCGGCACCACCATCAGCCCGCGCGCGCCGGCGTGGCGCAGCTCCTCCAGCCGCTGCCAGGTCACCGCGCCGTGGCACAGCGCCTGCAGCGCGAGCATGTCCTCGCCGTCCAGGCGCATCACCGTGGGCGGCTCGGCATCGGGCAGCAGCTCGATCAGCGCGGGCACCGCCTCGCGGGCGGCCTGGAACAGCAGCAGGCGGCTGTCCTTGAGCCGCAGCACGCCGTCCATGCGCCGCAGCAGCAGCGATGCCCACTGCCCGCGCGCGTCGGCGAACTCGCGCACCGGCCCGGCCAGCACCGCCTCGCTCTGCAGCAGGGTCTGCACCGGCTTGAGCTGGTTGGCGGCCAGGGTCGCGCCGCTGGAGACGAGATCGCAGATCAGGTCCGCCTGTCCCAGGCGCGGTGCGATCTCCACCGAGCCCGACAGCAGCACCACCTCGGCGGCGATGCCCTGCTCCGCCAGCCACGCGCGCACCAGCGCCGGGTAGCTGGTGGCGATGCGCTTGCCGGCGAGCTGCGCCGCGCCCTGCCAGTCCCAGCTCTCCGGCACCGCCAGGTCGAGCCGGCAGGCGCCGAAACCCAGCGCGCGCCACTCGCGCGCCACCTCGGGCTTGCCGGCCGCGCGGCGCTCGGCGGACTGCTCGGCCAGCACGTTGCGGCCGACGATGCCGAGGTCGCACACGCCGTCGGCCAGCAGACCGGGGATGTCGTCGTCGCGCACCAGCAGCAGGTCGATGGGCAGCGATTCGCCGTAGCAGAACAGGCGGTCGCGGCTTTCGCGGAACTCGAGGCCGCAGGCGGTCAGCAGCGCGCGCGACGGCTCGCCGAGGCGTCCGCTTTTCTGGATGGCGATGCGCAGGCGGTCGCGCACCGCGGCGGCGGCGGGTGGGCTCATGGCGGTCCGGGTCAGTGGGAGGGGACGAGGTGCGGGAACTGCAGGCGCGCGGCGGCGGCGTAGCCGCCCTCGCCGTGGCTGAGCGTGCGGGCGACGCGGCCGACGGTGGTCACGCTGACCCGGGTGCGCTCGTGGATCTCGCGGTAGGGCACGCCTTCGAGCAGCAGCGGCACCACCTTCCAGCGATCCGACAGCGCTTCCAGCTCGGCCGGGGTGCACAGGTCGCGCAGGAAGGCGACCACGTCCTCGGGCCGCTCGAGCGCGGCGAGCGCGCGCGCCAGCCCGTCGAGGGCGGCCTCGGCATCGCGGCGGGGAACGGGATCGGGACGCTGCTTCACGGGGTCCAATGTATTAACGCGTTAGTGCATTATGCCGCGCGCGATCGCGCTGTCAACCGGCGATCGCGGATGGCGCCGGGCCGAGGTTCCCAAGGATGCGCGCGGCTGCCGCTCCGGCGAGCGCCGCCGTGGCAGCCACCCGGGGCTTCTTTGCTGTCGGGGAAAGCGTCGGACAGGAAACTCCTGAACGAGGTTCAGAAGCTCTGCAAACCGGAGGGCTTGCCCGCAGTCAATCGCGCAAGTGATCGATCTGCGTGAGCCAGTCCGGACATGTGCCGGACCGGCGGCGTCCGAACAAGGCCATGGACGGACTTGTTCAGACCGTCCATAGCGCAGCGCGCGCGTCCCCGCAGCGCCCTGCGCCGCGAGGCGCGACGGAAGAAGACGGCACTGGCGAAAACCCGGGCCCGCGCCGCCGGCGAAAGCGACGCGTCAGGCGTCCGGGCCGGCGCCGCCGCGGCGATGCGCGATCGCCCAGCCCAGCGCCACGCCGGCCACCGCGCCGGCGATCTCCATCAGCACCCGCGTGCCGAGGCCGTTGGGATCGTGGATGCGCTGCAGCGCGATGCGCGCGTAGACCGGCGATTCCAGCCTCACCACGCCCAGGTAGAACAGGTTCCAGATGTCGAGGCCAGCGGCGATCGCCACCGCCGCCAGGCAGGCCCAGCCGATCGAGTGGCCCGGGTTCCAGCGCAGCCGCACCGACAGCGCATGGAACGCGGCGAACGCCAGCAGGCCGACGACGAACGCGATCAGCCCCGCCTCCAGCGCGCCCAGCACGCCGAAGTGCAGCGGCAGGTTCATCCGCGCCCCGCCCGGGCCGGCGCTGCGCTCACCGCATCGTCCTCGCCTGCTCGCGCTCGACCTTCAGCGTCTCGGCGAGTTCGTCCTCGGCCACCTCGAACTGCTCGCCGCGCCGGAGGTCCTTGACCGCGACCGCGCCGCGCGCGGCCTCGTCCTCGCCGCGGATCACCACGAAACGGATGCCGGCGCGATCGGCGTACTGCAGCTGGCGCGCCAGCTTGCGCGGCTCCAGCTGGGTCTCCACGTTGAGCCCGGCCATGCGCAGGCGCTGCGAGATCGACAGCGCGCGGTCCAGGCCGGCGTCGTCCATCAGCGCGACCAGCACGTCCACCGAGCTCTCGGCGGTGTCGATCAGACCGGCCTCGCGCAGTTGCCAGAACAGCCGGGTCAGGCCGATCGAAATGCCCACGCCGGGCAGCTTCGACTTGGTGTAGTGGCCGGCCAGGTCGTCGTAGCGGCCGCCCGAGCAGATCGAGCCGATCTGCGGGTGCGCGTCCAGCGTGGTCTCGTAGACCATGCCGGTGTAGTAGTCCAGGCCGCGCGCGATCGAGAGGTTGATCGCGTAATCGGTCTCGGGCACGCCCAGCGCGCGCAGGCGCTGCAGCGCCTCGCGCAGCTCGCTGCGCCCCTGCTCGAACAGCGCCCCGCCCTCGCCCAGCGCGGCGAGCTTGGCCAGCGCATCGTCGTGGCCCTGCGAGCGCACCTGCGAGAACGCCAGCACCCGGTCCACGACCTCGGCCGACAGCGCGAAGTCCTCGCCCTGGAGCGTCGCGCGCACCGCCTCCGCGCCGCGCTTGTCCAGCTTGTCCAGCTCGCGCAGCACCGCCATCTGCCGCGCGTCGGCGATGCCCAGGCCCTCGAAGAAACCGCGCAGCAGCTTGCGGTGGTTGAGCTGGATGGTGAACGCGCCCAGGCCCAGGGCGCGGAACACGGCGTGGACGACCGCCGGGATCTCGGCGTCGTAGCGCGGCGACAGCGCGTCCTTGCCGATGATGTCGATGTCGCACTGGTAGAACTCGCGGAAACGCCCGCGCTGCGCGCGCTCGCCGCGGTAGACGCGCTGCATCTGGTAGCGGCGGAACGGGAACGCGAGATCGTGCTCGTGCTCGGCCACGTAGCGCGCCAGCGGCACGGTGAGGTCGAAGCGCAGCGCCAGCTCCGGCAGGCCCTCGCCCTCCTTGGCCAGCGCGCCGGTGGACTGCACGAAGTACACCTGCCGCTCGGTCTCGCCGCCGGACTTGGTCAACAGCACCTCGGACAGTTCGAACACCGGCGTCTCCACCGGCAGGAAACCGAAGCCCTCGAAGATGCGGCGGATGGTGTCGAGCATGCGCTGGAAGGCGATCTGGTCGCGCGGCAGCAGCTCCATCACCCCGGGCGGGGTACGCGGCTTGATCAAGTGACGGCTCCGGTGACGTGGGGAAATCGGCGTAGAGTCTAACGGTTCGGCCCGCCGGCCCGACCGCCCCGCATGCGTCGTCGCGCCCCCACTTGCCGCTGGCCCGTCGCCTGCCTAGAATACGCGGCTCGCCCAAGTCGGGGTGTAGCTCAGTCTGGTAGAGCGCTACGTTCGGGACGTAGAGGTCGCAGGTTCGAATCCTGTCTCCCCGACCAATCGATGGCACGGCAAAGGCCCTGGAACCCGTGAAGAACGGTTCCGGGGTTTTTTGTGCGCGCCGCTGCCGGGCGGCGGCGCACCCGAGGCGTGGCGGCCGCGTAAGGACGCTCGATCCGCCCGCCGCGCGCGCCGGCGCCCATGCGTCCTGCCGCGCCCCGGGCCCGCCGGGGTCCGGCGGCCCGCTCGCGGCTGCGCGCCGGCCGCTTATAATCGCCCGCCCCATCGCGGAGGGCCGAAAGTGGGCAAGCCGCCACGCAACGCGCCGGTCCACGGGCTCGCCTCGCCCGGGGTGCCCGCGCGCGCCCCGGGCGCCTCGGCGCGGTTCGCGCCATGAAGGCCGTGCTGCGCTGGCTCGGGAGCGCGCCGATCGGCGACCCGGTGGACCGGCGCAATGCGCCGTTCCTGCAGTCGCTGCTGCTGTTCTTCGGCATCTTCGTGCCGATCAACAAGGCGATCTTCCTGTACGCGGTCGTCGGCGGGCACGTGCCGCGGCCGGACACCCTGAGGCTGTCGGCCGACCTGGCCACCGATGTCCTGCTCGTGGCCTCGGCCTGGATCGCGCTGTGGTGGATCCGCCGCGGGCGCTTTCGGCAGGGCGTCGCGCTGTTCCTGTCCGTCGCGGCCGCATGCGTCGGCATCGCCTATGCCAGCGTCGGGCTGGCGCAGGTGGGCCTCGATCCGATCCCGCTGGTGTTGCTGTCGCTCGCCGCCCTGGTGCTGGGCCGGCGGGCGCTGGGACTCATGCTCGCGGCGCTGACGGCGATGCTGCTGGGCTGTCTGGCGCTGGACATGCTCCGCGCCGCCTCGCCGCCGGCCGTCGCGATCGGCAAGGCCGTCTCCATCGGCGGGATCTGGCTGCTCATCTCGCTGGTGCTCGATCGCACCGTGGCCGCGCTGCGCCGGAGCCTGGAGGAGTCCGAGCAACGGCGCAGGGACCTGGAAGCGGCCCACCTGCGGCTGCAGGAGGAAACCGCCGAACGCGAGCGCACCCGCGAGCAGCTGATCCATTCGCAGAAGCTCGACGTGGCCGGGCGGCTCGCCAGCGGCCTCTCGCACGACTTCAACAACCTGCTGGCCATCACCCTGGGATACGCGCAGCAGCGCAACCAGCTGGCCGCGCAGGGCGGAGAACCCGCGCTCGTCGCGGCGCTGGAGCGCGTGGAACAGACCACCCGCCGGGCCATGGCGGTCAGCCACAAGCTGCTCGACTTCAGCCGGCTCGAGATGTCGCAGCCGGAGACCTTCGATGCCGGCGCCGCGCTGCAGAACCTGCGGCCGATGCTCCGGCAACTGCTCGGCCCGCGCATCGAACTGCGGCTGGAGCGGCCGGACGCCTCGCTGCCCGTCCGCATGGACCGGGGCAGCTTCGAACTGGCGGTCCTGAACGTCGCCGGCAACGCCCGGGACGCGCTCGCCGCGGCGGGCGCTGGGACGTTCCGGATCGCCGTCACCCGAGACGCTGCCGGCGGCTCGCTCGTCCTGGACCTGAGCGACGACGGGCCAGGCATTCCCGAGCCGATCCGAAACCGCGTATTCACGCCCTTCTTCACCACCAAGCCCAGGGGCGAAGGCACCGGACTCGGCCTGTCGGTGGTGCGCGACGTCATCGCCGGCGCGGGCGGCGACATCGCCATCGAATGCCCGCCTTCCGGCGGCACGACGGTGCGCATCCTGCTGCCGCTGGCTTCGCAGACCGGGTGACGGAACGCGCCGCGGCGGCGCGGCCGCCCTCCGGCGGGCCGTCGCCCGCGCCGAAGCCGCCCGGCCTACGCGCGCATCCGCAGCCGCGGCGTCAGCGCCACGCTGGCGCGATCGCTCATCAGTTGCAGTTCGCCATCCTCGATCATGGCGGTCAGGCGCATGCCGCGCGCCAGCAGCGCGGTCGCCGCCTCCACCTCGGCGGGGTCCAGGGCCAGCACGGTGAGGTTGCGCAGCCGCGACAGCCCGGCGCGGTTGCGCTCCCACCACAGGTCGGCGGCGTGGCCGCCGTAGTTGACCACCACCACCTGCGCGGCGCGCCCGCTGGCCTTGCGCACCCGGCTCTCGTCCGGCTGCCCGAGGTCGATCCACTGCTCGATGTCGCCGCCGTAGTCGTGCCGCCACAGGTCCGGCTCGTCCTCGCTGCCGAGCCCGCGCCCGAACGCCAGCCGCTCGTCGGCGTGCAGGACGAACGCGATCAGGCGGGCCATCAGCCGCAGCGGGGTCTCGGAGGGGTGCTGGGCCAGGGTCAGGTTGTGCTCGGCGTAGTAGTGCCGGTCCATGTCGCTGACCTGCAGCTCGAGCCGGTAGATGGTGGCGTTGGGGGCCATCGGTGCGCCGGAAAGGAAGGAGGCGCGATTGTAGGCGCTCGCGCGGACGGGGCCCGCGCGGCCCGCGCTCAATCCCGCCCTTCGGCTTCCTCGCGCCCCTGCTGGCGGATGATCGCCTCCTGCCGGGCGTCCTCGATCGAGCGCAGCACCGCGCGGGTGTCGGCGCGGCGGGTGTCGAAGGCGAAGCGCCCGCTCAGCACGCTGTCGGGCCGCAATTCGCCGCGCTCGAACAGCGCCCACATCTCCTCGCCGTGATGGGTGGCGGCCAGCTCCGGTGCGAAGCGGGCCAGGGTGTCGCGGATGTTGTGCACGTCGCGCAGCAGCATGGCGCGCGCGGCGTTGTTGCCGGCCGCGCTCACCACCTGCGGGAAGTCGATGATCACCGGGCTGTCCGGCGCCACCAGGACGTTGTATTCGGACAAATCGCCGTGGACCAGGCCCAGGCAGAGCATGCGCGCGACGTCGGCCACCAGCGCCCGGTGGAAGGCCCGCGCGCGCTCCGCGTCGAGCGTGGCCTCGGCCAGGCGCGGCGCGCTGCGGCCGTCCTCGTCGACCACCAGTTCCATCAGCAGCACGCCGTGGAAGAAACCGTACGGGCGCGGCACGCGCACGCCGGCGTCCGCCAGCCGGTAGAGCGCATCGGCCTCGGCGTGCTTCCACGCCGCTTCCTGTTCCCGGCGGCCGAAGCGGCTGGCCTTGCCGATCGCGCGCTGCTGGCGGCTGCCGCGCACGCGGCGCCCTTCCTGGTACTGCGCGCGCGCCTGGAAGCTGCGCTGGGCCATGTCCTTGTAGACCTTGGCGCAGCGCACCTCGGCGCCGGCGCGCACCACGTACACCGAGGCCTCCTTGCCGCTCTTGAGCGGCCTCACGACGGCGTCGATCAGGCCGTCGTCGATCAGCGGCTGCAAGCCGGCGGGCGTCTTCATGTCGTGTCGGCACTCCGGCGTGGGCGGCGCCCATTGTGGGCCGAAACCGCCGATCGCGGCAGGATCGACACGGGCACCCGCCCCTTCAGAGCGTGGCGATGGTCTCGCCGCCGCGCGCGGCCAGCGCCTCCCGGGCGCGATCGCGCTCCTCGGTGCTGAAGGCGTGCACCACCACCGCCGACCGGCCCGCCTTGAGCGCGCCGCGGACCTTCAGCAGGTAGGGATCGTGATCCGGGCGCAGCGAGACCAGGCCGCCGGCCATCAGCCCGAACACGCCGCCGTAGCCGACGATCAGGCCGCCGGCGAGCCACGGCGAATTCGCCACCGCCTCGATGCCCATCGCCCACAGCGCGGCGAAGACCAGCGCGCCCACGATCAGCCCGACGATGCCGAGCTTGTAGTGGGCGATCAGGATCGTACGGAAGATGCCCCGCCCCTCGGGCTCCAGCTTGCGGCCCGGATAGCGGTCGTGGGGCGTGACCACCTGCACCTGCGAATCCTGCAACCCCAGCGCGGAGCGGATCTCGGCGGCGGCCGCGCGCGCGGCCGCTTCGCTGTCGAACACCGCGGCCACCTTGCTGTCGGACGTTTCGCCGGTGACGGAGGAAAGCGTGCTCATCGCGTGGCGCTCCGGGGACGATGGGCCGAGGCTAGGCGCGGTGCGATCAACGGTGCGTGACCCCGGCGGCGGCGCGCCCGGACGGCGCGCGTGCTAGCATGGCGACTCGAGTCCCGCTCGATCCGCGCGTCACGCGCGACCTGACCGTCGCCCGCTTCGCTTCCACCCACGCGTCATCGCCCGCCGTCCGGGGCGACGCCTCAAGGAAGCGCCATGCCCGCTCCCGCCCATCGCCAAGCCCGTTCCCGGTCCGGCCGGGACGGCGGGCGGTCGCGTTCGCGCCGCAACGGCGGCGCGGCATGAGCGCCGCCCCCCACTGCTCCGCCTGCGATGCGGTGTGCTGCCGCCTCACGGTCGTCCTGCAGCCCGAGGACCGCATTCCCGAACGCTTCACCGCGCGCCAGGGCGGCCTGCGGGTGATGGCGCGCGACGAACAGGGCTGGTGCGTGGCCATCGACGGCGCGCGCATGTGCTGCTCGATCTATGACACCCGCCCGGGCGTCTGCCGGCGCTTCGCCATGGCCGGCCCCCATTGCCGCGCGTCTCGCGCCGAGTATTCGGCACAGGCCGCGCGCGGCTTTTCCACACCCCCAGAGTGAACGGAGAACTCCCCATGTCGCGTACCGGCAAACCCAGCCCCGCCCCCGCCAGCGCCAGCCACCTGTTCGGTGGCCGCAAGGCCAACGACCGCGGGGCGACCGTCACCCGCGCCCGCATCGAGGCCGACCTGGCCGCGTTCCGCAAGGCCGGCGGCCGCATCGAGGTGCTGGGCGTGACCCGCTCGCTGACCCGCATCGACCCCGACGCCGATGCCGCGGCGAAGACGGACGCCGCCGCCGCGCCGAAGCCGGCCGCGCGCGGCGGTCGCCGCTAGCCCGCGTGCATGCCCGCCGCGCGACCGGCCGCGCGGCGATCGGCTAGATTGGCGCGATCCACCGCAGGATCCGCCGATGCCGCGACCGTACCGCCCGCTCCTCCTCGCCCTGGCCTTGCTGCCGGCCTGGCCGTGCGGCAGCGCCGGCGCCCAGGACGGCCGCTGGCTTTACGTCACCAGCACGCCGGAGGACACCGTGGTCGAGATCGACCGCCATGCCATCACCGCCGTGGGCGAGCGGGTGCAGGTCCGCGTGCGCTACCTGTTCGGCCCGGGCGGCCGGCGGATCCTCGGCCGCACCGCGCACCAGGCGGTGATGCTGAGCGCGATCGACTGCACGGCCGGGACCGCGGCGGTGCTGGAATCGAGCTACCACGACGAACGCGGCCGCACGGTGTCGCGGCAGCGCTACCTGGCGCCGCCGTCGGACCCCATCCGCGAAGGCAGCACCATGGAAGCCGTGGCCGAGCAGGTCTGCGACGCCGGCTGAGCGCCCGCGCGCGGAGCGGCGGAGCCGACCGCGTCTCGGGCCGGGCTGTTTTCCTCCCGCAAGCGGGATCATCCTGTTTTCCCTTCTCCCGCTTGCGGGAGAAGGAAAAAAACGTCGATTCCGCCTAGATCAGCGCCATGTCGTCGCGGTGGATGACGTTCTCGCCGTAGTTGTAGCCGAGGATGGCGTCGATCTCGCGCGAGTGGCGGCGCAGGATGCGGCGCATGTCGTCGGCGGAGTACTGGACCACGCCGCGGGCCACGCGCGCTTCGCGGTCGCCGTCGCGGCGCAGCACCTCGACCATGTCGCCGCGGCGGAAATCGCCGCGCACGGCGAGGATGCCGCCGGGCAGCAGCGAGGCGCCCTTCTCGACCAGCGCATCGGCGGCGCCGTCGTCGATCAGGATGCCGCCGCGCTCGGCCGGGGCGTTGCCCAGCCAGTGCTTGCGCGCGGCGACGCGGCTGCGCGCGGCGTGCACGCGGGTGCCGCGCAGGCGGTCGCGGGCGAGGCCCTCGATCACGTCCTCGCGGGTGCCGTTGAACAGCACGGTGGCGATGCCCGCGGCGGCGGCGCGCTGCGCGGCCTCCAGCTTGGTGACCATGCCGCCGGTGCCGACCGCGCTGCCGGCGCCGCCGGCCATCGAGAGCATGTCCGCGCCCAGCCGCGAGACCACCTCCACCGGGCGCGCATCGCGGCGGGTGCGCGGGTCGGCGTCGTACAGGCCGTCGATGTCGGTGGCGATGAACAGCACCTCGGCGTCCACCAGCGCGGCGACGATCGCGGCCAGGGTGTCGTTGTCGCCGAGCTTCAGCTCGTCGACGGAGACGGTGTCGTTCTCGTTGACGATCGGCAGCGCGCGCTGGCGCAGCAGCGCGCCGAGGGTGGCCTTGGCGTTGAGGTAGCGGCGGCGGTTGCGCAGGTCGTCGTGGGTCAGCAGCACCTGCGCCACCGGGCGCTCGAAGAAGGACTGCCAGAAGCCCATCAGCTGCGCCTGCCCGAGCGCGGCCAGCGCCTGGCGCTCGGAAATCGGCGCACCGGCCGCGGCATCGCGGTGCACGATGGCGCGCCCGGCGGCCACCGCGCCCGAGGACACCAGCACCAGCTCGCGGCCGCCGGCGATCGCGGCCGACACGAAGCGCGCCAGGTGCTGCGCGTGCCGCGGCGAGAGCCCGCCGCCGTCGGCGGCCAGCAGGCTGCTGCCGACCTTCAGCACCGCGCGCCGCCAGGGCGGCAGCTGCTGCTCGGAGAACGCGTGGTGCGGGGCTTCGGTCATCTCGTTCGGACGCGCGTCGCGCAGCGGTCGGTCGCCGTTCCAGCCTACAGCGCGGCCAGCCGCGCCTGCAGCAGGTCCAGCCGCAGGTCGGCGGCGGCGCCGGGCGAGACCCGCGCGCGCAGGCTGCCCTCCGGGGTACGGCCGTCGCCGGCGCGGTCCACCGATTCGGCGGCGGCACGGTAGGCGTCGCGGAACGGTACCCCGGCGGCGGCCTGCTCCACCGCCACGTCGGTGGCGTACATGCCGGCATCGACCGCCGCGCGCATGCGCTCCGGGCGCCATTCCAGGTTGCCCAGCAGCGCCGGCAGCAGTTCCAGCGCGGCCAGGCCGCGGCCGAAGCCGTGGACGATCGCGCCCTTGCTGGCCTGCAGGTCGCGGTGGTAGCCCGAGGGCAGCGACAGCAGCTGCTCGATCTCGGTGCGCGCGGCGGCCACGCTGGCGTGGGTGGCGCGCATCAGCTCCACCACGTCCGGGTTGCGCTTGTTGGGCATGATGGAGCTGCCGGTGGTGTACTGCGCCGGCAGCGCGACGAAGCCGTACTCGGCGCTGGTGAACAGCGACAGGTCCCAGGCCAGCCGGCGCAGGTCGAGGGTGGCCGAGCCCAGCGCCTCCAGCGCGGCCAGTTCGAACTTGCCGCGCGAGAGCTGGGCGTAGACCGGCCCCACCTGCAGCCGCGCGAAACCGAGCGCCTGGGTGGTGTGCGCGCGGTCCAGCGGCAGGTTGACCCCGTAGCCGGCGGCGGAGCCGAGCGGGTTGGCGTCGATCAGCGCCAGGGTGTCCAGCGCGCGGCGCGCGTCGTCGATGAAGGCCTCGGCCCAGCCGGCCCACCACATGCCGGCCGAGGACACCACCGCGCGCTGCAGGTGGGTGTAGCCGGGCAGCGGCAGCTCGCGCTCGGCGGCGGCGCGCTCGAGCGCCAGGCCGGCGCATTCGCGCGACAGCGCCGCCAGCCGGGCCAGCTTCTCCTTCAGCCACAGCCGGGTCGCGACCAGCACCTGGTCGTTGCGGCTGCGGCCGGTGTGGATCTTCTTGCCGGCATCGCCCAGGCGCTCGACCAGCCGCGCCTCGATCGCCGAGTGGCCGTCCTCGTAGCGCGCGTCGAGCACGAAGGCGCCGTTGCGGAAATCCTCCGCCAGCGCGTCGAGCTCGGCCTCCAGCGTCTGCAGCTCGGCGGCGGACAGGATGCCGATGCGCTCGAGGCCCTGCGCATGCGCGCGGCTGGCGGCGATGTCGTGCAGGAAGAACTCGCGGTCGAGGATCACGTCGTCGCCGGCCAGGAAGGCCTGGATCTGCGCGTCGACGGCGACGCCGGGCTTTTGCCAGAGGAGAGCGGTCATGGGGAAAGCGCCTTGGAAGCCGGGACTCGGGACTCGGGACTCGGAACTCGGAAAAGCAAACGCGACAGCTTGCGCCGCACGCCCCAAGGTCCCGGTGGAACGACGAACGATCGGAAAGGCCGCCACCCCGCTCTTCCCGGGTCCCGAGTCCCGGGTCCCGGGTCCCGTCCCAACGCCATGCTCATGCCCCGTCCTCCCACGCAATGCCCGTCAGCTCGTCGAAACCCAGCGCCGTATTGAGATTCTGCATCGCCTGGGTGGCCGCGCCCTTGAGCAGGTTGTCGAGCGTGGCCACCACCACCGCGCGGCGGCCGTCGGGCGCGACGGCGAAGCCGCCGACCTCGGCGCCGTGGCGGCCGGCGATCCGGCTCACCCAGGGCGCCTCGTCGGTCACCGCCACCAGCGGCTCGGCCGCGTAGCGCGCGCGGTAGCGGCCGGCGATCGCCTCGGCGTCGAAGGCCTCGCGCAGGTGCAGGTTCGCGGTCAGGGTGATGCCGCGGAAATGCGGCGCCACGTGCGGCATGAACTCGACCGGGGCGCCCAGGTGCAGGCTCACCTCGCGCTCGTGCACGTGGCCCACCAGCGCGTAGGGCATGAGGTTGTCGCGCAGCAGCGCGGGGTCGTTGCGCTGCGAGGGCGTGGTGCCGGCGCCGGAATAGCCCGACACGCCGAACGCCTGGACCGGGCCCGCCAGCGCGTCCAGCAGCGGCGCGATCGCCAGTTGCATCGCGGTGGCGTAGCAGCCGGGATTGCTGATCCGCCGCTGGCCGGCGTAGCGCGCGCGGGTCAGCTCGGGCAGGCCGTAGTACCAGTCCGGGTCGAAGCGGTAGTCGGCCGACAGGTCCACCACCACGGTGGCTGGCGCGGCGCGGTCGATCGCCGCCACATAGGGCGCGGCCTTGCCGTTGGGCAGCGCCAGCACCACCGCGTCCGCGCCCTGGGCGGCGGCGGCCTCGGGGCCGTAGTTGCCGTAGCGCAGGTCGCCGGCAAAGCCGTCGATGTGCGCGTCCACGCGCTCGCCGTCCAGCTCGCGCGAGGACACGAAGGCCAGCCGCAGCGCCGGGTGCCCGGCGATCAGCCGGATCAGCTCCGCGCCGGTGTGGCCGCGCGCGCCGACGATGCCGACCGTGCGCACGCCCGGCGCGCTCATGCCGCGGCCTCCTGCGCGGGCGGATCGATCAGCGTCGGCCGGTGCCGCGCGCAGTGCTCGGCGAAGAAGCGGATCTCGTCGAAGTCGCCGGTGCCGTACCAGAACACCTTCCACCGCTCCTGCTTGTAGCAGCCGTCGGACTCGGCGTAGTAGAAGATGTTGATCTGGTTGTCGTGGCGCGAGCGCCAGAACAGCTGCGGGGTCTCCTCGCGCATCACCTGCCACACCGCGCGCCCCAGGCCCTCGCCCTGCGCGTCCTCGAGCACCGCGAACTTGTCCAGGTAGACCCGGCCGTCGGCATCGGTCAGCAGCACCGCGGCGCGGTAGTTCTCGCTGACGTAGGCGCGCAGCAGCGGCGTGCGCTCGAAGTAGTCCGGGGCCAGCGCGCGGCCGAAGCTGGACTCGATCAGCGTGCGCAGGCGCGGCAGGTCCAGCGCGTCCCACGAGGCCGCGCGCAGCACGCGCTCGCCGCGGCGCACCAGGGTGCCGGAACCGCGGTGGGTGAACAGCTCCTTGGCCAGGTCGTCGGGCCGGGTGATCGAGACCGACGAGGTCAGCGGCAGCCCGTCGAGCAGTTCCTTGATCTGCTGGATCTTCAGCCGCATGCCGCCGTTGATCCAGGGCTGCGCCATCAGGTGGTCGTACTCGGTCGAGAGGTTGATCGAATCGATCACCTTGCCATCGGCGTCGAGCAGGCCGCCGGTGCCGGTGAGGAAGATGATCTTGTAGGGCTGCAGCACCCGCACCAGCTCGTTGGCGGAGACGTCGGCGTTGACGTTGAGGATCTGCCCGGACCGGGTCTCGCCGAGGCTGGCGATCACCGGGATCGAGCCCGCCTGCAGGCTGGCCTCGATCGGCGCGAGGTTGACCGCGCGGACCTGCCCGACCAGCCCGTAGGTGTCCGCGTCCAGGTAGTCGGCCTCGAACACCCCGCCGGTGATCGAGGTCGCGCGCGCCCCGCCCTGCTGCAGCGCCTCCACCAGCGCCAGGTTGGAGGCCTGGAACACGCGACGTACGATCGCCAGCGCCTCCGGCGTGGTCACCCGCAGCCCGTCCACGGTGCGCTTCTCGATGCCCGCCGCGGCCAGTTCGGCATCGAGCTGCGGGCCGGCGCCGTGGACCACGATCGGGGTCAGCCCGACCTGCTGCAGGAACGACAGCGACGAGGTCAGCGCGTCGAGATCGTCGCGCAGCACCGCGCCGCCGACCTTCACCACGGCGAAGCGCTTGGCGTCGAGCTGCGAGAAGCGCTTGAGGTACTGGCTGATCTCGCGCGCGCTGGCCATCGACGACAGCAGGCGGACGATGGTCTGGCGGGTCTGTTGGTGGGTCTGCATGGTGCGGTGTGTGTCCGTGGGAGCGCGCTCGCGCGCGCGGTCGAGCGATGGCGATGGCGTCGGCGGCCGCTAGCCGCCGAGGATCCTGTGGACCGACTCGGCATAGGTGCGCAGTTGCGCCAGCGACACCCATTCGTCGGCGGTGTGGGCCTGGGCGATGTCGCCCGGGCCGTAGACCAGCGCGGTGTGGCCCGCGGCCGAGAACAGCGAGGCCTCGGTCCAGAAGTCCACCGCGTTGCCGATCGGCAGCCCGAGTTCGTCGGCGACGTCGCGCGCGGCCAGCCGGCGTTCCTCCGCGCGCGCGACGTCGCCGGACGGCAGGCTCGGCCCGCGGAAGGTCTCCTCGAACTGCGCCGCGGCCGGCTCGGCGAGGCCGGCGAAGTCCGCCAGCAGCGCGTCCGGATCCATCGACGGCAGCGGGCGGAAGCCGAAGCGCAGTTCGGCCGCCGGCGCGATCATGTTGGCCTTGATGCCGCCTTCGATGCGGCCGATGTTGAAGCGCAGCCCGGTCAGGCCGCCGAAGCGCGCGTGCGCCAGCGACTCGACGCGGTCCAGCGCGCGCGCGCCCCAGCGCACCGCCTGGTGCAGCGCGCTGGCGGATGCGTCCTGCCGGCCCGAGGCGTGCCCGGCGGTGCCGGCGAAGCGCATCAGCACCGAGCTGATGCCGCGATGGGCCAGCACCGCCTCGCAGCGCGTGGGCTCGGCGACCAGCACCGCCTCGAAGGACAGGCCGCGCGCCAGGAAGGCGGCGATGCAGCGCGGATCGTTGGCCTCCTCGTCGGAGGAGAACAGGAACGCCGCGTCGCCCTGGCTGGCGTTGGCGGCCGCGATCAGCGCCGCCGCCGCGCCCTTGATGTCGCACACGCCCAGCCCGACCACGCGGTCGTCCAGCCGCCGCATGACGTGCGGGTCCGCGCTCCAGTGCGGCGAGTCCGGCACCGTGTCCAGGTGCACGTTGAACAGGTACTTCGGCCGCCCGCGCACCGCGTACAGGCTCACCGCGCCGGCGCCGTGGTCGGTCACCTCGACCTCGAACCCCGGCAGCTGCGCGCGGATGTAGTCGAAGATCCCGCCCTCGGCCGCGATCGCGCGCGGCGGATTGCGGGTGTCGAAGGACACCAGGGCTTCGAGGTGCTGGAGGGTGGCGTCAAGCATGCGGGGAGCAGAGGTCAGGGGCCGGGGGTCAGGGGGAAAGCAGGAGCCAGGTCAGACATCAGCGTCTCCCTGGCCCCTGGCCTCCGACCCCTGGCCCCTGGCCCCGCCGTTCACCTGCGCATACAGCGTGGAGCTCATGCCGAACAGCTTGATGAACCCCTCGGCCTCCTCGACGCCCCAGTCGGCGGACTGGGCGTAGGTGGCGTTGCCGGATTCCAGCAGGTGCGGCGAGGACACCGCGACGGCATCGACGCGGCCGCCGCGGGTCTCCAGCGTCACCTCGCCGGTCACCTTGGCCTGCGACGAGGCCAGGAACGCCTCCAGGTCGGTCTTCAGCGGATCGTGGAAGAAGCCCTCGTACACCAGCTCCACCCACTTGCGCGCGACCTCCGGCTTGAAGCGGTTCTGCTGCTTGGTCAGCACCGCCTCCTCCAGCGCGCGGTGCGCGGCAAGCAGCGAGACCAGGCCCGGGGCTTCGTAGACGATGCGGCCCTTGAGGCCGATGACGGTGTCGCCGGTGTACAGGCCGCGGCCGACGCCGTAGGGCGCGAACAGGGTGTTGAGCCGGGCCAGGATCTGCGCGCCCGGCAGCGGCTTGCCGTCGAGCTCCACCGCCTCGCCGCCGACGAACTTCAGCTTGACCGTCAGCGGCTCCGACGGCCACGCGCTGCGCGGCGCGCACCAGCCGCGGGCGCCGTCGCCCGGCGCCTCCCAGCGGTCGATCTCGCCGCCGGACATGGTCACGCCCAGCAGGTTCTCGTTGATGGTGTACGCCTTCTGCTTGGCGCGCACGCCGAAGCCGCGCTCCTCCAGGTACTTCTGCTCGTAGGCGCGGGTCTGGGTGTGCTCCTTCTGGATCTCGCGGATCGGGGCGACGATCTGGTAGTCGCCCTGCGCCTTGATCGCCAGGTCGAAGCGCACCTGGTCGTTGCCCATGCCGGTGCAGCCGTGGGCGATGGCGCGGGTGCCCAGCTCCGCGGCGCGCGCGATCGCGGCATCGACGATCAGGTAGCGGTCGGAGACCAGCAGCGGGTACTGGCCCTGGTAGCCTTCGCCCGCCCACACGAACGGCTTGACGAAGCTCTCCCAGATCGCCGGTCCGCCATCGACGGTGACGTGGCTGGCCACGCCCAGCTCCTCGGCGCGCTTCTCGATGAAGGCGCGCTCGTCGGCATCCACGCCGCCGGTGTCGGCGAACACCGTGTGCACCGTCCAGCCGCGCTCCTGCAGGTAGGGCACGCAGAAGCTGGTGTCGAGGCCGCCGGAGAAGGCGAGGACGATGTCCTTGGAGGGGCCAGAGGCCAGAGGCCGGGGGGCGGGGGATGATGACGTCGACACGTGGAGACTCCTGACGGAAAAAGAAAGAGTGTGGGTGGCGGACGAGTGCTCGGCGTCAGCCCTGGCCCCTGGCCCCTGGGCCCTGGGCTCCGATCAGCGCCGCCATCACCGCCTTCTGCACGTGCAGCCGGTTCTCGGCCTCGTCGATGGCGATGCAGTTGGGGGAGTCCATCACCGCGTCGGTCGCCTTGACGTTGCGCCGCAGCGGCAGGCAGTGCGAGAAGACGCCGTTGCGGGTCAGCGCCATCTTGGCCTCGTCGACGATGAAGTGCTTGTACTGGTCGCGGATGGGCTTTTCGGGCGCCCAGTCGCCGAAGTACGGCAGCGCGCCCCAGCTCTTGGCGTAGACCACGTCGGCGCCGGCGTAGGCGCTTTCGATGTCGTGGCTGACCGTCAGCGAGCCGCCGCTTTCGGCCACGTTCTGCTCGGCCCAGCCCATGTAGCGCTCGTCGAGGATGTAGTCGGGCGTGGGGCACAGCAGGGTCACGTCCATGCCCAGCCGGGTGGCGATGGTCAGCGCGGAATTGGCCACCGCCGTATTGAGCGGCCTGGGGTGGTAGGTCCAGGTCAGCACGTACTTCTTGCCGCGCAGGTCGGTGGTGCCGAAGCGCTCCTGCAGGGCCAGCGCGTGCGCCAGCTCCTGGCAGGGATGGGTGATGGTCTCCATGTTGATCACCGGCACCGGCGAATACTTCGCGAACGACTTCAGCACGATGTCCTGGCGGTCGTACTGCCAGTCCACGAACTTCGGGAACGCGCGCACGCCGATCAGGTCGACGTAGCGGCCCAGCACCCGCGCGACCTCGGCGATGTGCTCCTCGGTGTCGCCGTCCATCGCCGTGCCCAGGTCGAATTCGATCGGCCACGCGTCCTTGCCCGGCTGCAGCACGATGGCGTGGCCGCCGAGCTGGAACGCGCCCAGCTCGAAGCTGGTGCGGGTGCGCATGGACGGGTTGAAGAACACCAGCGCGATCGAGCGGCCCTTGAGCGCATCGCCGAGCTTCTCGCGCTTGTAGCGCGCGGCCTCGGCCAGCAGCGCGTCGAGCCCGGCGCGGCTCCAGTCCTGGGTGTTGAGGAAGTGGGTGATCGGCATCGTGGGTCCTGCGTGTGGGTCGGGCCTGGCCGCACGGGCGGGTGCGGGACGGTGCATGGCGTATAGCGGGTGGACGTGACGCAGAAACGAAAGAACCCAGCGCGGCGGCTGGGTTCTTCGTCTGAAACTCTGGAATGCGACGAGTTCCGGCTACCCAGCGAGGATGCGGGGGTCCGGTCGGCGCGCGCGCGAGGTCATCCCGGACGCCATGCGGGCGGAGGTGAGGATGTCGGCGTCGGCGCGGGTCGCGTTCATGGGCGCGGAATCCTCGCACGGCGCGGGGCGCGCCGCAAGCCCCGGGACGGGCCGGCTCACTCGCCGCTGGTACTCACCACCGGGGTCACCGAGACCCGCACGCGCACCCGGTTGCCCGGGTCGTAGGGCAGCCGCGAACGGTACTTGACGCCCTTGTGCACGTAGTCGACCTCGTAGCCGATCGGGCGCCGGAACTCGCGCTCCACCGGCACCATCCGGCACTCGCCCGCGGCCGCCGGGGGCGCCTCCTCCGCCTGCTCGCCCGAGGCGAGCGCCTCGCGCACCGCCCCGACCACGCGCGACAGGCCGCGGCGCCCTTCCTGCGGCTGGCCGGTCACCGGGCTGGCGGCGTCGCAGCGCTCGACCATGCTGGTGGCGCGCAGCACCTGGTAGACCGGCTCGGCGCTAAGCACGCGGGCGTACTCGATGCGCACGTTCTCCTGCGGCGGCGCGGCCTGCAGCGCCGCGCGCTGGGCGCGCTGGTCGGCATGGATGCGCTGCGCCCGGGCCGGGATCGCCGTCGCGCCCGCCGCCAGCGCGGCGATCAGGACGAACGGCAGTGGGGCCTTCCGGCAGGGTGACGGCATCTCGGACCATTCGGCGGTTAGCCGGATGAGTGTAGGCGTTCGGCGCGCGCACGGCCTGAATCCTCGCTGTCGTGGCCGGACCGGGGCCGGTAGAATCCCCGGGTTCGCCGCCATGTCCCGCCGATGAGCCTGCGCCTCTACAACAGCCTGACCCGCCGCGTCGAGCCCTTCGCCCCGCGCGACCCCGCGTGCCCGACGATGTACGTCTGCGGGCCCACGGTCTACAACTACGTGCACATCGGCAACGCCCGCGGCCCGGTGGTGTTCGGCGTGCTCGCCGCGCTGCTGCGCCGCCGCCACGGCGCGTTGCGCTACGCGCGCAACATCACCGACGTCGACGACAAGATCAACGCCGCCGCGCGCGAACAGGGCGTGCCGATCTTGGCGATCGCCGAGCGCTTCGCCGCCGCCTATCGCCAGGACATGGCCGCGCTCGGCGTGGCCCCGCCCGACATCGAGCCGGAAGCCACCGCCCACATCCCGCAGATCGTGGCGATGATCGAGCGCCTGGTGGAACGCGGCCACGCCTATGCCGCCGAGGGCCACGTGCTCTTCAGCGTCGAGAGCTTCCCCGCCTACGGCAAGCTCTCGCGCCGCGACCCCGACGAGATGCGCGCCGGCGCACGCGTGGAGGTGGCGCCCTACAAGCGCGATCCGGGCGATTTCGTGCTGTGGAAGCCCTCCGACGGCGACCTGCCCGGCTGGGACTCGCCCTGGGGCCGCGGCCGGCCGGGCTGGCACATCGAGTGCTCGGCGATGGCCGCCGCGCACCTGGGCGAGACCATCGACATCCACGCCGGCGGCGTCGACCTGCAGTTCCCGCACCACGAGAACGAGATCGCGCAGAGCGAATGCGCCCACGGCGGCGCCACCTTCGCCCGCTTCTGGCTGCACAACGGCATGCTCACGCTGTCCGGCGCGAAGATGTCCAAGTCGCTGGGCAACATCGAGAAGGTGCACGACCTGCTGCAGCGCCACCCGGCCGAGGCGCTGCGCTACGCGCTGCTGTCGGCGCACTACCGGCAGCCGCTGGACTGGTCGGACGGCCTGATCGAGCAGTCGGCGCGGACCCTGGACCGCCTCTACGGCACCCTGCGCGACCTCGGCGACGTGGAGGCGGCGCCGGAAATCCCGGAGGCGATCGAGGTCGCGCTCGACGACGATCTCAACACCCCGCAGGCGCTGGCCGAGCTGGCCCGGATCGCCGGCGAGGCGCGCAAGGCCGAGGGCGCGGAGCGCGGCGCGCACAAGGCCCGGCTGCTCGGCGCCGGCCTCGCGCTGGGGCTGCTGCAGCAGGCCCCCGAGGCCTGGTTCGGCCGCGGCGGCGCGGACGACGGCGGCGACGAGGCGCGCATCCAGGCGCTGGTGGACGAGCGCAGCGAAGCCAAGCGCGTCCGCGACTTCGCCCGCGCCGACGCCATCCGCGACCGGCTCGCCGCCGAAGGCGTCGTGCTGGAGGACACGCCGCAGGGCGTACGCTGGGCCAGGAAGCGCGCCTAGGCGACCGGCAGCGCGCCCTTGGCGGCCGGCCCGTCAGGGCCGCCTCGATGGCGGACGCGCTGCCGGCGTCCGCCGCTTCCGACGACCGCCCCGCCGGGCGGCCGCAGCCGCTCGCCGCGATGCGGGCGGCATCGACGACCCATGATAGAGACGACGTGACCGATTCCCCCTTCCCCCTCGAACCCACCGCCGCGCAGGCGCAGGCCGCGATCCGCGACGAGTTCGCCTTCTTCGGCGACTGGTCGGAACGCTACCAGTACCTGATCGACCTCGGCCGCAAGCTGCCGCCGCTGCCCGAAGAAGCCCGGACCGAGGCCAACCGCCTGCACGGCTGCCAGTCGATGGTCTGGATCGTCGCCTCCGGCGACGCCTCCCGGCTCGATTTCGCCGCGGCCAGCGATTCGGCCATCGTCTCCGGCCTGATCTACCTCGCGCTGCGCGTCTATTCCGGCCGCAGCGCGCGCGAGATCGTCGACACCGAGCCCGACTACATCGCCGCCATCGGCCTGTCCAAGCACCTCTCGCCCACGCGCAGCAACGGCCTGGCCGCCCTGCTCGCCGAGATCCGCGACACCGCGCGCCGCGCACTGGCTTGAACCGCGAGCGCGCCCCCGCCTCCCCCGACAGCCGCGCCGCGCCGCTGCGCAGCCCGGGCTTCCGCGCGCTGCTGGTCTACCGGATCTGCTCGATCCTGTCCTACCAGATCGTCGCGGTCACCGTCGGCTGGCACGTCTACGAACTGACCCGCGACCCGTGGATGCTGGGCCTGATCGGGTTGGCCGAGGTGCTGCCCTACTTCTGCGTCGCGCCGTTCGCCGGCTACCTGGTCGATCACCTGCCGCGGCGCCGGCTCGGCATGGCCGCGGGACTGGGGCTGTCGCTGACGCCGCTGCTGCTGGCGGCGATCGCCTCCGGCCTGTTCGACGGCGGGGTCTGGCCGATCTACGCCGCGATCGTGCTGACCGGCATGGTGCGCGCGTTCCTGGGGCCGATCTACAACGCGCTGTTCGCGCGGGTGCTGCCGCGCGAGCAGTTCGTGCGCGGCGCCAGCCTGGGCAGCATCGTGTTCCAGTCGGCACTGGTGCTGGGCCCGGCCCTGGGCGGCGCGCTGGTGGCCGCGGCCGGCAAGCCCGCCGCCTACCTGGCCGCGGCCGCGTGCGCGCTGGGCGTGGTCGCCGCGCTGGCCTGGATGCGGGTGGAGGAACCGCCGCGGACGGACGCCCGCGCGCCGATCTTCGCCAGCATCGCCGAGGGCGCGCGCTTCGTGTTCGGCCACCAGATCCTGCTGGGCGCGCTGGCGCTGGACATGTTCGCGGTGCTGTTCGGCGGCGCGATCTCGCTGGCGCCGGCGTTCATCCACGACATCCTGCACTACGGCCCGGAGGGGCTCGGCATCCTGCGCGGCGCCCCGGCGCTGGGCGCGGTGGCGGTCGGCGTGTGGCTGGCGCGGCATCCCGTGCAGCGCAACGCCGGGCGCATCCTGCTGCTGGCGGTGGCCGGCTTCGGCCTGTGCATCATCGGCTTCGGGCTGTCGAAGCTGTTCTGGCTGTCGGCGTGCTTCCTGCTGCTGTCGGGCATGTGCGACGGCGTATCGGTGGTGATGCGCTCCACGATCCTGCAGCTCGCCACGCCGGACGAGATGCGCGGGCGGGTGTCCTCGATCAACGGGCTGTTCGTCGGCTCCTCCAACGAACTGGGCGCGTTCTACGCCGGCTCGATGGCGCGGCTGCTGGGGCTGGTGCCGGCGGTGGTGCTGGGCGGCTGCGTGACCATCTCGGTGGCGCTGGCCACCGCCTGGCGCGCGCCGCGGCTGCGCCGGCTGGACCTGCGGGAACTGCAGGAGGCGCCGATCGCGCCCGCGCGGCGCTAGGGTGTATCGACATTCGACCTGCAGCGTCGGGCGGTTCCTTTTCCCGCAAGCAGGACCATCTTGTTCCTTCTCCCGCAAGCGGGACCATCTTGTTCCTTCTCCCGCAAGCGCAGCGCCGGATGAGGGCGGCTTTTGCACGCCCACGGCCTGCCCCCCATCCGCCTTCGGCACCTTCCCCCGCAAGCGGGGGAAGGGAAAAACAAAGTGCTCCCCGCTTGCGGGGGAAGGGAAAAACAGAGTGCCCCCCGCTTGCTGGGAAGGCGCCTTGCGCACGCTGAATGTCGATTCCGCCTAGGCGCCGCGTCGGCGGCTTCGCGCCCCGCGCATCGGCCGCGTCCTATCATGCGCGCCACGCGCGCCCCCATCCGCAGCAGGCCCCCTCTCCGCATGCAGGACACCCCTCCCCTTCCGGCGCGGATGCGCGCCGAACTCCAGCTCGCCCGCCTGGCCAGGCGCTGGCGCCGCCGCAGCCCGCGCGCGCTCGAGCCCGCGCCGGAGCAGGCCTTCGAGCGTCACGAGATCCCGCCCGCCGACGCCGTACCGCCCGCGCCGGCGGACGCGGGCACGGGCGGCATCCCGCGCATCCTCTGGACCTACTGGAACAGCGAACGCCCGCCGGCGATGATCCGCGCCTGCTTCGAGAACTGGCGCCGCCACGCCGAAGGCTTCGAGCTGCGCATCCTCGACGACCGCAGCCTGTCGCGCTGGGCGCCCGAGCGCCCGCCCGGGCTGGCCGGCGCGGGCGCGGTGAAGACCGCCGACTGGCTGCGCCTGGAACTGCTGCGCCGCTACGGCGGCATCTGGCTCGACGCCAGCAGCCTGCTGACCCGCTCGCCGGCGTGGGCGCTGGCCGAGCAGGCGCGCAGCGGCAGCGAGTTCGTCGGCTACTGGCTGAAGCGCTACACCACGCGGCCGCGCTACCCGGTGGTCGAGAACTGGTTCATGGCCGCGCCGGCCGGCAGCCGCTTCGTCGCCGACCTGCAGCGGGAGTTCACCGAGCGCGTGGTGGCGGCCAGCAACGAGGACTACATCCGCCACCTGACCGCCGCCGGCCTGTACGAGCGCGTGCGCCAGGGCATCGACATCCCCCACTACCTCAGCATGCACCTGGCCGCGCAGGTGGTGATGCAGACGCGCGGCGGCTACCGGCTGTCGCTGTGCGCGGCCGAGTACGGGCCGTTCTTCTACCACCAAGCCAGCGGCTGGAACCGCAACCGGCTGCGCGCGCGCCTGCTGCTGTGGCAGGCCGACGCCCCGGTCCCGGCGCTGGTCAAGCTGCGCAAGCCGGACCGGCGCCGGCTCGACACCTACCTCGCCCACGGCATCGCCTTGCCCGGCAGCTTCCTGCACCGCTACCTGCCGGGCACCGACGCGCCGGACTGAGCGGCGGCTACGGCCGTTCGAGCCGCTCGCCGCGCAGCACGGCGCGCACGACCGCGGCCACGTCGGTGTTGTCGATGTAACGGCCATCGTTGAGGCCGACGTGGCGGGCATAGCCTTCGTCGCGCCCGCGCACCCGCGCGGCGAAGTGGTCCGCGCCCACGCCCCTGGCCCACAGCGGCACCAGCGCGTTGGAATGGTCTCCGGTCGGGCGGAAGCTGAAACCCGGCATCCGGCCCCGGCCGCGGTTGTCCACCGGCTCGAACGCCCGGGCCTGCGCGTCGGGGCCCATCGGCATGCTGTTGTCGTGGTCGGTGGTCACGATCAGCAGGGTCTCGTCCCAGCTGCTGTGGGTCTCGACCCATTCGACTACCGCCGCCACGGCATCGTTGAAATCCACGGTTTCCTCGATCAGCCGGCCGTACTCGGGCTCAGAGGTACAGGTCCCGTAGTGCCACTGCGTACCGCAGCGGCTGGTGTGCCCGGCCCAGTCGGTGGCGCCGCCCTCGATCATCAGGAAGAAACCGTCGTCCGAGCGCGCCGCCAGATGGCGCAGCGCGCCGCGCGCCATCGTCCGCAGCGTCGGCACGGTCTCGACGTAGGCCGCGCCGGAGGGGTTGCGGCGGTCGCGGCCGACGAGGTCCGCCTGGCGCGCCTGCTGCAGGGTCTTGGCGATCCGCGGCAGGCCCAGGACCGGGCCGTCGATCGCCAGCGTGCCGTCGGCCAGCGCCGCGAACTCGGCCTTGTCGCGCAGCACCCGCCATGCCGCCTCGCCGCCCTCGGGCACGTAGCGGCCCGCCTGCAGCCGCTGCCAGTCCTCGGCGGCGAGGAATTCATCGGCATCGTCGCAGCCCGATCGCGATTCGTCCCCGCGCAGGCGCTCGCAGGGCGTGCCGTTGACGTTGTAGCCGGGCGCGCCGGTGCCCATGATCAGGTCGAGGTGACCGCCGGACAGCATCTGCCGGGCGATCTCGTGGTAGTGGGTGCGCGAGCGGTTCTGCGCGCCGAACGCCGCCGGCGTGGCGTGCGAGAACGGCACGCTGGTCACCACGCCGGTCGCCTTGCCCTCGGCCTTGGCCACCAGCGTCGCGTAGGGCAGCGGGCGGCCTTGGTTGTCGTAGTTGATCGCGTTGTTGTAGGTCTTGACCCCGGAGGACAGCGCGGTGCCGGCGGCGGCGCTGTCGGTCGGCATCGCCGACAGGTAGCGATAGCCCGCGAACGGAAGCGCCTGGTCGCCGGTCGGCGTGGCGTCCCAGGCCCGGTGCGGATCGTAGCCGGTGGCCGGCGACGCGTCGTAGGTGGGCTGCTTGCCCACGTGCAGCGGAAACGTGGTCATGCCGTAGCGCGCCGGGAAGTCGAAGTACGGCATGCCCTCGCGTCCTCCGTACTGCCAGTACGCGGCGGCATCCCACGCGCCCCACCCCGCGCCGTCGTTGATCATGACGATCACGTGCCGGGCCCGGGGAGACGCCTGCTGGGACTGGACCGGAAGCTGGCTGCACGCGGAGGCCAGCAACAGCCCGGCGCAGGCGACCATCGCGCCCAGGCCCCTTCGCGCGCGGCCGGAGACGGGGGCGCGGCGGTCGAACGACATCATCTGGATTCCTCAGCCTCGGTAGTACCGCTCGGGGCGATGCCAACGCGAACGGCGCAAGGGCCTCGGCACCGCCCCGCGGACGAAGGCGCGATGATGCCGGGCGTTCATGACAGATCGGGGACTTGCCGCGGCCCGGCGCAGCGCCTGGGCACGCACGCCGCAGCACCACGGCGAGATACGAAAACGCCCGTGCCGCGCGAACGCACGGCACGGGCGATCCTTCGGGCAGCGCACGGCGGATACCGCACCGCCCGCACGATCCCCGCGTGCGCGGGAACCGATGGCCGCGAAATCAGTCGCCCATCTGCTTCTGCAGATGCTCCCAGCGTTCCTGCTCGTCGATGGTGCGCTCGGCGGTGAGCCGGGCCTCCAGGCGGTCCAGGCCGATCTCCTCGCCGGAATCCACGCTGTAGCCGTATTCGCCCGAATCCACGCGCTTGAGCGTGCTGTCGATCTTGGCGATCAGCTTGCGGTAGCGGTCGCGGGTGCGCAGTTCCAGCGAGTTCTCGGTCTCGCGGGTGGCGCGCTCGGCCTCGTCGCCGACGTCGCGCACCTCTTCCTTGAGGTTCTCGATGGTCTGCTTGGACTCCTCGACCAGGTCCGCGCGCCACTGCAGCAGGCGCTGGCGGAAGTACTCGAGCTGCAGCGGGCTCATGTACTCCTCGTCGTGCGAAGGCTTGTAGCCCTCCGGCACGATCGGGCGGCCGGTTTCGGGATCGACGCTGTATTCCACGACCTTGTACTTCGTCTTGGGGGCCGGCTTCGTCGGCCGCGCGGTGACCGCCACCGCGACCTTGCCCGCCGGGCGCGGGCCCTTGGCCGGCGCCGCGTCGGACGCCTGCCTGGCCGCCTGCGCCTTGGCCGTGGCCTGGGACGTCTCGTCCTGGCCGGCCGGCACCGATGGGGCGACCTTCTTCGCCACGCTGGCCGCCTTGGCGACCGGCTTCTTCGAGACCGGCCGCGCGGGCGCGGCGGCCTTGGCCGGGGCGGCAGCCTTCTTCGCCGGCGCCTTCGCGGCCGCGACCGGCTTGCCGGCCGGGGCCTTCTTCGCCGGAGCCTTCTTCGCGGGCGCCGGCTTCGGCGCGGCCTTCGCCGGGGCCGGCTTCGCTGCCGTCTTCTTCGGCGTGGCCTTCTTCGCCGGGGCCTTGGCGACGGCCGGCTTCTTCGCCGGAGCCTTCTTCGCCGGAGCCTTCTTCGCCGGGGCCTTCTTCGCCGCCGTCTTGGCGGACTTCTGAGCGGTTTTCTTCACTGCCACGTCGTTCCGTCCTCGATTCCCTTGGATGGGAAAGCGGGCTGTTATACCCTGCGGCGGCTGCAGCGGCAACCGCGCCCGACGCGCCCACGTTCACGCCGCGCAGACATCGTGATCGATCGCCTGCTCATCGCCCTCCTGCGCCTGTACAAACGCCTGCTGAGCCCGCTGCTGGGACCGCGTTGCCGCTTCGTGCCCAGCTGTTCGGAATACGCGATGACCGCGATCGCCCGCTACGGCGCGTTCAAGGGCGGCTGGCTGGCGCTGCGCCGGCTCTCGCGCTGCCATCCCCTCCACCCAGGCGGGCACGATCCCGTGCCGATGCCCCACCCGGATCCGAAGCCATGACCGACACCCTCATCGTCAACGCCCGCCTGGTCAACGAGGGCCGGGTCGCCGAGGGCGACCTGCGCATCTCCGGCGGGCGCATCGCCGCCATCGGCTCCGGCCTGGAGGCGCGCGCCGGCGAGCGCGTGGTGGACGCCGCCGGGCGCTGGCTGCTGCCGGGGATGATCGACGACCAGGTCCACTTCCGCGAACCGGGCCTGGAATACAAGGCCGACATCGCCAGCGAGTCGGCGGCCGCGGTCGCCGGCGGCCTGACCAGCTTCATGGACATGCCCAACACCAGCCCGCCGACCCTCAACGCGGCCGCGCTGCAGGACAAGTACGACCGCGCCGCGGGGCGCGCGCACGCCAACTTCGGTTTCTACCTCGGCGCCAGCAACGACAACCTCGAGGCCGTGCGCACCCTGGACCCGAAGACGGCGCCCGGCGTCAAGGTGTTCATGGGCGCCTCCACCGGCAACATGCTGGTCGACGATCCGCAGACGCTGGACGGCATCTTCCGCGAGACGCCGGTGCCGATCATCACCCACTGCGAGGACACGCCGACCATCGAGGCGCTGCTGGCGCAGTACCGCGAGCGCTACGGCGACGAGATCCCGGCCGAGTGCCATCCCGACATCCGCTCGCGCGAGGCCTGCCTGAAATCCACCCGGCTCGCGCTGGAGCTGGCGCGCCGCCACGGCACCCGCCTGCACGTGCTGCACATTTCCACCGCCGACGAGCTGGCGCTGTTCGAGCGCGGCCCGCTGGTGGACGCCGACGGCCGCGTGCGCAAGCGCATCACCGCCGAGACCTGCGTGCACTTCCTGCGCTTCGCCCGCCCCGACTACGGCCGGCTCGGCCACCAGATCAAGTGCAACCCGGCGATCAAGGACCCCGCCGATCGCGCCGCGCTGCAACAGGCGCTGGCCGACGACGTCATCGACGTGCTGGCCACCGACCACGCGCCGCACACCTGGGAAGAGAAGCAGCAGGCCTACGTGCGCGCGCCCAGCGGCCTGCCGCTGGTGCAGTTCGCGCTGGTGGCGGCGCTGGAATGCGTGCACGAGGGCCACTTCGACATCGCCACCGTGGTGCGCAAGTTCGCGCATGCGCCCGCGCAGCTGTTCGACGTGCGCGAGCGCGGCTTCCTGCGCGAAGGCTACTGGGCCGACCTGGTGCTGGTGGAGGACACGCCGTTCACCGTGACCCGCGAGCAGGTGCTGTCGAAGTGCGGCTGGTCGCCGTTCGAGGGCACCACCTTCCGCAGCCGCATCGCCTCGACCTGGGTCAACGGCGCGCTGGCCTGGGACGGCGAGCGCCTGGTCGGCGCGGCCGGGGGCCGGCGGCTGGAGTTCGCGCGTTGATCCGGCGCGCGGCGCTGCGGGCGCTGGCCGCGCTGGCCGCCACGCTGCTGCTGGGCGCGGCCGCGGCGCGGACGGCGCAGGACGACCGCGTGGTGTTTCCCGCCGCCGTGCAGCAGGGCGCGCTGGTGATCGGCAAGGTGCCGCCGGGCAGCCGCGTCGAGTACGCCGGCCGCACCCTGCGGGTGACCGGCTACGGCAGCGTGGCGCTGGGCATCGGGCGCGATGCGCAAGGCCCGGCACAGGTGACGGTGACCCGGCCCGACGGCCGCGCCGAGACCGTGTCCATCCGCATCGATCCGCGCGACTGGCCGCTGCAGCGCGTGGATGGCGTGCCGCCGGCCACGGTGGACCCGCCGCCGGCCATCGCCGAGCGCATCCGCCGCGAGCAGGCGCAGGTCAGCGCCCAGCGCAGCCGGAACGACGACCGCGCCGACTTCGCCCAGCGCTTCATCCAGCCGGTGGAGGGCCGCATCAGCGGCCGCTTCGGCCGCGCCCGCGTCTACAACGGCCGGCCCGGCTCGCCGCATTCGGGCATGGACATCGCCGCGCCCGCCGGCACCCCGGTCAAGGCGCCGGCCGGCGGCATCGTGACCTTCGCCGCGCCCGATCTCTACCTCACCGGCGGCACCGTGCTGCTCGACCACGGCCACGGCATCAGCTCCAACTTCCTGCATCTGTCGCGGCTGGACGTGCGCGTCGGCGACCGCGTCGAGCAGGGCCAGGTCATCGGCGCGGTCGGCGCGACCGGGCGCGCGACCGGCCCGCATCTGCACTGGGGGATGAACTGGTTCGACGTGCGCATCGATCCGCAGCTGGTGCTGGAGCGGACGCCCTGACCTGCGGCGCCGGCGGCGCGCGGCCGGCGGCCCCGAGCGCGAACGCGACGGAGCGGCGCGGCTAACCGCTGACGCGCGCCACGGCGTCGTGGGGATGCAGGCTCTCGAAGTGCGACACCCGCGCCTCGAAGCGGGCCACGCGCTCGTCGGCCGCCAGCACCGCGGCGACCCGGCGCGCGGCGTCCTCGCAGAACATCAGGTTCTCGGCATTGAGGCGGGCGAAGGCCTGCTCGTCCTCGCGCTTGACCGCGGTCTGCACCGGCGTGCCGAGCCCGGCTTCCAGGGCGTCGACCAGCTCGGCCAGCGGCAGCTCGTCGAAGGCCGGCCGCAGTTCGACGCGCACCTCGGCGCGGCTGCGCTGGGCGTGCGGGGTGGCGGCCAGGCCGCGCTCGGACGCCAGCCAGTCCGTCACCGCCGGCGCCGACAGCGGCCTGGCGGCGGCGAAGTCCTCGGCGAAACGCGCCGCATTGAGCTGCCGCGACAGCGCCGCCGACGCCGGGCAGGTGCTCGAATACTCGACCGAGAACGCCAGCACCGCGCGGAAGTGCCCGTCGGCCAGGGTCGCCTCCAGTTCGACCGGATAGCGCTTCCAGCCGGCGTTGTCGCTGGCGAGCGCACGGCGCTTGAGCAGGTGGTCGTAGCGCAGGGTCAGCCGCGCCGCGCCGGACAGGCCGCGCTGCGATTCCACCAGGTCCTGCAGCACCCGGCGCAGGCCGGCGAGCGTGAGCGCCTCGCCGGCGAAGGCGTCCTGCAACCGCAGGTACAGGCGCGACATGTGGATGCCGCGCGCGTCCGGGTCGCGCAGGTCCACCGCCACGTCGACCTCGGCGGGCACCTGCAGCGCCGGCTCGCCGGCCGCGGCCGGCAGGCGCAGCGGCAGCGCGATCCGGTCCATGCCGACCCAGTCCAGCGCGCGCGCGGCGTAGGCGGCGTCGCCGGCGACGTCGGGCAGAGGATGGGACGGAACGGGGGACAGGCGCTGCGTCACAGGACACCGTGGGGGCGGCGGAAACGGGCGCCCAGTGTACCGGCAGCCGCCCGGACGCTCCCGAAACGCTGCGTTGTGGCGATTCCCGGCGCCTGTCGCGGCGATAGGCGCCGCGCCGCTTCAGCCGCGCGCGGCGCGCCAGGCCACCGGCAGCACCCGCCATGCCGGCAGCGGCGCGGGTTCGCGCCCGCGCGCCATGGCCTCCAGCCGGTACCGCAGCAGCGCGGCCTGGATCCTGCGCACGCGACGGCCGGCGCCGCGCGCCTGCGGCCAGGCGTCGAGCACGCGGCGGGCCTCGTCGCGGCCGCCTTGGCGCAGCGCCCGCTCGGCCAGCAGCGCGGCGCCCAGCAGGTCGGCGTCGGACGCGATCGCCGGGCCGGCATCCCCCGCGAGCGCCGCGTCGGCCGCGGCCAGGGCCTCGGCCAGCGGCTGCAGCGCGGCAAGCGCACGCGCGCCGTCGAGTTCGCGCGTGGCCGGCAGCACGTTGAGCGCGCGCCCCATCGCCACCCAGTCGACCGCCTGCGCGCGCAGCCGCTGCGCCAGCGGATGGCGCCGCGCGCCGCGGCTCCAGCCCTGCAGTTCGTCCTGCCACCAGGCCAGCTTGGCCAGGCCTGGCGCGGCCTCGGCGCCGGCCCAGGCCGCATCCGCGAACTCCTCGCCCAGCGCCAGCCAGGCTTGCGTAGCCGGGCGCCGCTCGGCGGGCACGAAGGCGATCGCCACCGTCCACTCCGGCCAGCGCGAGCGGAACTTGTCGATGAAGGCCTCCGGGGCTTCGCGGGCATCGGGAGCGGTCATGCGCGGATCGCGGCGATGTGCCCGCGCTCAGGCGCGGCGCGCGGGCCAGCGCGCGGGATCGAGCAGTTCGCCCGGCCGATCCACCAGCACGTCGCCGCCCCAGTCCTGCGGCAGGTCGTCGCCCAGCCGGTAGCCCCACAGGGCGACCACCGAGGGCATGCCGGCCGCGCGCGCGGCCTGGATGTCGCGCTCGTCGTCGCCCACGTACACGCAAGCGCCTGGCTCGGCCTCCAGCGCGCGCGCGGCGTGCAGCAGCGGCAGCGGGTGTGGCTTGCGCTCGGCCAGCGAGTCGCCGCCCACCAGCACCTTGCAGCGAAACTGCCAGTCCAGCGCGCGCAGCACTTCGCTGGCGAGGTACTCGGGCTTGTTGGTCACCACGCCCCACACCGCGCCGTCGTCCTCCAGCGCCTGCAACAGCGCCTCGACGTCCTCGAACGGACCGCCGTGGCGGCCGAGTTCCTCGCGGTAGATCGCCAGGAACTCCGGGATCATGTCCTGCCGCGCCGCCAGGTCGGCATCGGGGAAGGCCGCGGCCGACATCGCGCGGGCGCCCTTGGAAACGTGCGGGCGCAGCTCCTCCAGCCGCATCGGCGGCCGCGCGCGGCGCTCGCGCATGCGATTGACCGTGGCCAGCATGTCGGGCGCGCTGTCGAGCAGGGTGCCGTCGAGGTCGAACAGCACCGTGCGCGGGAAGCGGCCGCCGCTCATGGCGCCGCTTCCGGCCTGAGCGCGCAGGCGAGATAGTTGACGTCGGTGCGCGAGACCAGGCGCGCGCTGCCGCGCCACGGCTCGTACATCAGCCCGGACACGTCCTCCAGCGCCAGGCCGGTCGCGCGCAGCCACGCGGCGAGCTCGGAGGGGCGGATGAAGTCCCGATAGCGGTGGGTGCCGCGCGGCAGCAGGCGGGCGACGTATTCCGCGCCCACGATCGCCAGCGCGAACGCCGCCGGGGTGCGGTTGAGGGTGGACACGAACAGCCGCCCGCCGGGCTTGAGCAGCCGCGCGCAGGCGGCCAGGATGGCGCCGGGATCGGGCACGTGCTCGAGCATCTCCATGCAGGTGACCGCATCGAAGGCGCCGGGTTCGGCCTCGGCCAGCGCCTCGGCCGATTGCACGCGGTAGTCGATGTCCGCCCCGCTCTCGCGCGCGTGCAGGCGGGCGACGCGGATCAGGTCGGCGGCGAGGTCGATCGCGGTGACCTCGGCGCCGGCCAGGGCCATGGCCTCGCTCAGCAGGCCGGCGCCGCAGCCGACGTCGAGCACCCGCGCCCCGTCCAGCCGCACGCGCTCGGCCACGTACTCGAGCCGCGCGGGATTGAGCGCGTGCAGCGGCTTCTGCGGGCCGTCCGGGTCCCACCAGCGGTTGGCGAGGGCGGAGAACTTGTCCAGTTCTTCCTGGCGGTAGTTGTGGACGGTCTCGGCGGTCATGGCGGACTCCCGGGGGATGGAGGGGGCGCCGGCGCTCAACGGCCCAGCGCGGCGATGCGCCCGCGCCACTCGCGGGCGTTGGCGACCAGCGCCTCCGGGTCCAGGCCGACCAGGACGCGGTCGCGCAGGCGCTCGCGGCCGGCGATCCACACGTCGGTCACCTGGTGGCGGCCGGTGGCGTAGACCAGTTGCGAGTGCACATGATGCAACGGCTGGGTCTCCAGCGCCGACAGGTCCACGCAGGCTAGGTCGGCCTGCTTGCCGGGCTCGATCGAGCCCACCAGGTGGTCCAGCCCGATCGCCCGCGCCCCGCCCAGGGTGGCGGCGCGCAGCGCCGAGGCGGCGTCCAGCGCGGCGGCGTCCTGCGCCACCGCCTTGGCGAGGATCGCCGCGGTGCGGGTCTCGCCAAACATGTCGAGGTCGTTGTTGCTGGCGCAGCCGTCGGTGCCGATGGCCAGGTTGGCGCCGGCGCGCGCCAGCGCGCAGGCCGGGCAGAAGCCCGAGGCCAGCTTGAGGTTGGATTCCGGGCAGTGCACCACGCTCACCCCGCGCTCGGCGCACAGGCGGATCTCGGCCTCGGTCAGCTGGGTCATGTGCACCGCGATCAGGCGGTCGTTGAACAGGCCCAGCCGGTCCAGCCGCGCGATCGGGCGCTGCCCGTGCGCCTTCAGCGACTGCTCGACCTCCTGCGCGGTCTCGTGCAGGTGCAGGTGCACGGGCACGTCGAGCTGGTCGGCCAGCATCCGCACGCGCTCGAAGTTGGCGTCGTTGACGGTGTACGGCGCGTGCGGCGCGAACGCGGTCGAGATCAGCGGATCGTCGCGCCACTGGTCGTGGACCTCGCCGGCGCGATCGAAGTACTCGTCGTCGCTCCTGGCCCAGGCGGTCGGGAAGTCGATCACCGGCAGCCCGACCCGGGCGCGGAAGCCGTGGCGCTTGTAGGTCGCGGCCTGCACGTCGGGAAAGAAGTAGTTCTCGTTGACGCAGGTGGTGCCGCCGCGCAGCATCTCGGCGATCGCCAGGGTCACCCCGTCGGCGACGAACTCCGGGCCGATCACCGCGCCCTCGATCGGCCAGATGTGCTCCTGCAGCCAGACCATCAGCGGCAGGTCGTCGGCGACCCCGCGCAAGAGCGTCATCGGATTGTGGGTGTGGGCATTGACCAGCCCGGGGATCAGCGCCGCGTCCGGCCGCGACACCACCTCGGCGGCCCGGAAGCGCGCGCGCGCCTCGGCGCGCGGCAGCACCGCGACGATCGCGCCGTCGCGCACCGCCACCGCGTGGTCTTCCAGCACCACCGCGTGCGGCTCCACCGGCACCACGTGGCCGGCCTCGATCAGCAGGTCGCAGGTCTCGCTCGGGGTTGCGGTCATTCCCTCAGCCACCTTTCTCGCTCCAGAAGAACAGATTATCGAACGGGTCCGTGGCATAGGCGTCGCCGTCGTAGCGCAGCACGCGGCGGACCCGGCGTTCGCGGGTTCCGACCGCTTCGCCGCGCTCGGCGGTCTCGCGCGACACGATCGCGGTCAGCGCCAGATCGGAGAACGCGCGCTCGCCCGGCGGCTGCACGGTGAGCACCGCGCGCGCGCGGTCGATCACGGTGCGCTGCGGCCCCCACGCGCAGGCGCTGCCCTCGACCATCGCCCAGCTGTCGAGCCAGGTGGAGAACACCGGGCGCAGCGCGTCGCCGTCGCGCACCATCAGGGTCAGTTCGCGGTCGAAGCCGCGCTCCGGGCAGCTGGGCCCGCGCGCCGCGTTCGACAGCACCACGCCGAAGGCGCGCACGCCGGGGGCGAGGTCGTAGCGGGCGGTGTCCAGCCGCAGGCCGCCGGGCCGCAGCGCGAATGCCGCGTCCTGCTCGAGCGTGCGCGCGTGCCGGGCCAGCACGCGCCCCGCGACCGGGTCCAGCATCGCGGTCAGCAGCCGCAGCGGCGCTTCGTCGGCGCCGTCGGCGCCGGCCTCGGCGAACACCGCCGCGGCCAGGCGGATCGCCGGATCGTAGGGCCAGTCGCGGCAGATCGTGTCGACCGGCGCCTGCGCCGCTCCGGCCGTCAGCAGGGCCACGCTCGCGGCGTCGCAGGCCGCCTGCTGCACCTGCGCGCCCGCCGGCAGCCACGCCGGCAGCCACGCCAGCAGCGCGATCGCGGCCAGCGCACCGCCCGCGCGCCGCGCCCTGCGGGCGCCGGCGCGCGCGAGGCGATGCGGTCGGCGCGTCGGCGGCATCGGACCGCTACTTGACCCGGCTGACGTATTCGCCGGAGCGGGTGTCCACCTTGATGACCTCGTCCTGGCCCACGAACAGCGGCACCCGGACCACCGCGCCGGTCTCCAGCGTGGCCGGCTTGCCGCCGCCGCCGGAGGTGTCGCCGCGCACGCCGGGATCGGTCTCGACGATCTTCAGCTCCACGAAGTTGGGCGGGGTGACCTGGATCGGCGTGCCGTTCCACAGCGTCACCACGCAGTCCTCCTCGCCCTTGAGCCACTTCTCGGCGCCGCCCATGCCGGCCTTGTCGGCCTGCACCTGCTCGAAGGTCTCCTGCTGCATGAAGTGCCAGTACTCGCCGTCGGAGTACAGGTACTGCATGTCGGTGTCCACCACGTCGGCCGCCTCGACCGAGTCGGTGCTCTTCATGGTGATTTCCTGCACCCGGCCGGTGCGGATCTGGCGGTACTTGACCCGGGTGAAGGCCTGGCCCTTGCCCGGCTTGACGTATTCGGTGTCGGTGATGATCGCGGGCTCGCCGTTGACCAGGATCTTCATCCCGTTCTTGACGTCGTTCATGCCGTAGCTGGCCATCGTTGCTCCTGCTGCCCGCCGCGGCGGGGATAGAATGTCGGATTCGCGCCCGGGGCCCGGGCGCACGCGATAGCCCGACATGATACCCGCAGCCCCCCTTCCCATGCAGCCGCGGCGCTGGCAGCAGGCCTGGCGCGAGGCCGTGCGCGATCCCCGCGAACTGCTGGCCCTGCTGGGGCTGGAGGCCCTGGCCGCACGGGTGCCCGCCGAGGCCGCGGCGCAGTTCCCGCTGCGGGTGCCGCGCGGCTTCGTGGCGCGCATGCGCCACGGCGATCCCGCCGACCCGCTGCTGCGCCAGGTGCTGCCGCTGGACGAGGAACTGCGGCCGGTTCCCGGCTTCGGCCTGGACGCGGTCGGCGACGGCGCCGCGCGCGCGGCGCCGGGGGTGATCCGCAAGTACCGCGGCCGCGCCCTGCTGGTGGCCACCGGCAGCTGCGCGGTGCACTGCCGCTACTGCTTCCGTCGCCACTTCCCCTACGCCGAGGAGACCGCGGCCGCCGCCGGTTGGCGCGGCGCGGTCGAGGCCATCGCCGCCGATCCGGACCTCGACGAGGCAATCCTGTCCGGCGGCGACCCGCTGTCGCTGGCCACGCCCAAGCTCGCCGAGCTGACCGCCGCGCTGGCCCGGCAGGCGCCGCACCTGCGCCGCCTGCGCATCCATACCCGGCTGCCGGTGGTGCTGCCCGAGCGGGTGGACGCCGAACTGACCGGCTGGCTGGCCGCCTTGCCCTGGCCGGTGGCGGTGGTGGTGCACGCCAACCACGCCAACGAGTTCGATCCCGCGGTCGATGCGGCGATGGCGCGCCTGCGCGCGGCGGGCGCGACGCTGCTCAACCAGGCCGTGCTGCTGCGCGGCGTGAACGATTCCGTCGAGGCGCTGGCCGCGCTGTCCGAGCGCGGCTTCGCCGGCGGCGTGCTGCCCTACTACCTGCACCAGCTCGACCGGGTGGCCGGCGCGGCCCATTTCGAGGTCGAGGACGCCCGCGCGCTGGCGCTGCACGCCGCGCTGCGCGAGCGCCTGTCGGGCTATCTGGTGCCGAAACTGGTGCGCGAGGTGGCCGGCGACGCGTCCAAGCGCCCGCTGTAGGCCCGCCCTTCGCCGTGGACGCCGCCGCGCGCCCGTGGCATAACGCCCGCCTCCGGGGCGCGTCGCGCGCCGCGGGGGCATGAACCGCTCCGGGGAGAGCCGCATGGCGAAGCAGGACAACCCACTCCGGCTGGTGCTGGTGGACGACAGCGTCGAGGATGCCGAGGCCATCGTCAGCTGCCTGCGCAACGCCGGCATCGCGGTGCGGCCGCTGCGGCCGTCCGGGGCCGAGGAACTGGAGGCGCTGCTGGCCGGGCAGGCCATCGACCTGGTGCTGGCCGCGCAGCGGCCGGGCGCGCTGCCGCTGGCGGAGGTCGCGCAGCGGGTCCAGGCCAGCGGCAAGGACATCCCGCTGATCGCCGTCAGCGATGCGGTGGACGAGGCGAGCTTCGTCGAGGCGCTGACCCTGGGCGCGCGCCACGTCGCCCCGCGCCAGCGCCCGCAACTGCTGCTGGCGCTGGTGCGCAGCGAATGGGGCGACCTGGAGGCGCGGCGCTCGCTGCGCCGGCTGGAAGCCCGCGTGCGCGAGACCGAGCGCCGCTGCGATGCGCTGATCGACTCCTCGCGCGACCCGATCGCCTACATCCACGAGGGCATGCACATCCGCGCCAACGCGGCCTACCTGGAGATGCTGGGGCTGTCGGACTTCGAGGACATCGAGGGCATGTCGCTGCTGGACATGGTCGCGCCGCAGCAGCTGGACGACTTCAAGCAGCTGCTCAAGGAGCTCTCGCGCGGCCAGCCGCCGCCGCCGCGCTACGAGGTGCAGGCGCGCGACGCCGAGGGCAACCCGTTCCCGGCGACGATGGAGTTCACCGCCGCCCAGTACGAGGGCGAGCCCTGCCTGCAGGTGATCTTCCGCCGCGCCGAGGTGGATCCGGAACTGGCCCGCCAGGTCGAGGAACTGCGCAGGCGCGACCAGGTCACCGGCCTGCTCAACCGCCCCACCTTCCTGCGCGCGCTGGAGGACGCGGTCTCGGCCTCGGCCGCCGACAACCGCACCCACGGCCTGCTGCTGATCGAGCCGGACCACTACCAGCGCCTGCTGCAGGAGATCGGCCTGGATTCCGCCGACGCCATGCTGGCGGCGCTGGCCGAGCGCCTGCGCGCGGCGATCGGCGAGGACGCGATCGCCGCGCGCTACGCCGAGCACCGGCTGGCGGTGCTGCTGCGCGACGCCGACTACGCCGCCACCGAAGCGTTGGCCGAACGGGTGCGGGCCGCCTTCGCCGGCGAGATGTTCCAGATCGGCGCGCACTCCAGCGTGGTCACCGCGAGCATCGGCGGCGTGCAGATCGGCGAGAAGATCGCCAGCGTCAGCCAGGTCCTGGCGCGCGCCGACGCCGGCGTGGCCTCGGCGCTGGGCGTGGGCGGCAACCGCTGCGAGATCTTCGACCCCGCCGCGGCCGACCGCGCCGAGGAGGAGCACGTGCAGGCCTGGGTGGATCGCCTGCGCGACGCCCTCGACCGCGACGGCTTCGTCCTGCACTACCAGCCCGTGGTCAGCCTGCAGGGCGACACCGGCGCGATGTACGAGGCACTGCTGCGGCTGGACGCCGGCGACGGCGAGCTGGTGCAGCCGCTGACCTTCCTGCAGATCGCCGAGGAACACGGCCTGCTGTGGGAGATCGACCACCACGTGGTCGGCCAGGCCATCGCCCGCATCGGCGAGCGCATGCGCGCCGGCAGGCCGACCACCCTGCTGGTCAAGATCAGCCAGGCCTCGCTGCACGACGACAGTCTGGTGCGCTACATCGGCGAGCAGCTGGCCAAGCAGCAGGTGCCGGGCGAATACCTGGTGCTGGAACTGCCCGAGGCCAAGGTGTTCACCCACCTCAAGGCCACCCGGGACTTCGCCGAGGCGATCGGCCGCTACGACTGCCGGCTGGCGCTGGAGCACTTCGGCATCGGGCTGGATTCGTTCCAGTTGCTGGCCCACCTGCAGCCGCACCTGCTCAAGCTCGACCGCAGCTTCAGCGAGGACCTGCCGCAGAATCCCGACAACCAGCGCCGCATCGACGAGATCGTCGCCAGGGCCCGCGAGCTGGGCATCCGCACCATCGCCGACGCGGTCCAGGACGCGGCCAGCATGTCGATCCTGTTCACCGCCGGCATCGACTACGTGCAAGGCAGGTTCCTGGCCGCGCCCGGTCCACGGATGGACTACGACTTCGAGTGAGGCGGGGGTCAGGGGCCAGGGCTCAGGGGCCAGGGGCAAAGAAGAAGCCCGCCTCGCGGCGGGCTCTTCGCATGCGGTCCGAAGGCAGGACTCGGCTTCTCCCTGGCCCCTGGCCTCCGATCCCTGGCCTCTGGGCCCCCCGCCCGTCAGATCGCCCGCTGCCGGACGCCGCCCTCCTGCGCGAGCGGGGCGTCGCGCAGGGCCTGGATGCGCTCCTCCAGCGGCGGGTGGCTCATCAGCAGGCGCTTCAGGCCGTGGCCGACGCCGCCGCTGATGCCGAAGGCCGCGACCTGCTTGGGCAGGGTGTTGTGGCCGTAGGTCTGGCCCAGGCGCTCCAGCGCGGCGATCATCTTGTGACGGCCGGCCAGCTGCGCGCCGCCGATGTCGGCGCGGAACTCGCGGCGGCGCGAGAACCACATCGCGATCATGCTGGCGAACAGGCCGAAGACCATGTCCAGCACGAACACGATGCCGTAGTAGGCCAGCCCGCCGCCCTCGCGGCCGAGGTAGTTGCTGATCGCGCGGCCGACGATGCGGGCCAGGAAGATCACGAAGGTGTTGAGCACGCCCTGCAGCAGGGCCATGGTGACCATGTCGCCGTTGGCGATGTGGGCGACCTCGTGGCCGAGTACGGCTTCGGCCTCGTCGCGGTCCATCGCCCGCAGCAGGCCGGTGGACACCGCGACCAGCGCATTGTTGCGGTTGGCGCCGGTGGCGAAGGCATTGATCTCGGGCGCGTCGTAGATCGCGACCTCGGGCATGCCGATGCCGGCGGCTTCGGCCTGGCGGCGCACGGTCTCGACCAGCCAGCGCTCGGTCTCGTTGGCGGGCTGCTCGATGACGTGCGCGCCGGTGCCGCGCTTGGCGCTCCACTTCGACAGCGCCAGCGAGACGAAGGCGCCGCCGAAGCCGAAGATGGCGGCGAACATCAACAGGCCGGCGTTGGTCGCCGGGTCGATGCCGAAGATGGCCATGATGATGCTGACCAGCGCCAGCACGGCGAGGTTGGTGGCGAGGAACAGGGCGATTCGGCTGAACATCGTGGGGGTGTCCGTCGTCGTGTGTCGCGGCGCGCGGCCGCAGGCGGTTCACCAGATAAGGGCTGGCGTTGTAAATTCAAGTGAAACCGCGCGCGCCTCGCCGCGCAAGCCCCCCGCCCGATGCCCGTCCCCGCACCTCCCGCGCCGCGCCGCGGGCGCTTCGCCCCCTCGCCCACCGGGCCGCTGCATGCCGGCTCGCTGGTCGCCGCACTCGGCAGCTGGCTGATGGCGCGCCGCGCCGGCGGCGAGTGGCGGGTGCGCATCGAGGACATCGACCCGCCGCGCGAGGTGCCGGGCGCGGCGCAGGCGCAATTGGCCGCGCTCGACCGGCTGGGCCTGGTCCCGGACGGCCCGGTGCTGCGGCAGAGCGCGCGCGGCGCGCACTACGCCGCGGCGCTGGCGCGACTGCTCGATGCCGGCCACGCCTTCGTCTGCCACTGCAGCCGCGCCGACCTGGCCGCGCGCGGGGGCCCGCACCACGCCTGCGCGCCCGGCGCGCGGCGGCCGGATCCGGCGATCCGGCTGCGCGTACCGCCCGGCTGCACGATCGCCTTCGACGATGGCGTCCACGGCCGGGTCCGGCAGGACGTCCACGCCGAGGTCGGCGACTTCGTGCTGCGCCGCGCCGACGGCCTGTGGGCCTACCAACTGGCGGTGGTCGTCGACGACGCGGACCAGGGGATCACCGATGTCGTCCGCGGCGCCGACCTGCTGGACTCCACGCCGCGGCAGATCCTGCTGCAGCGGCTGCTCGGCCTGCCGACGCCCGCCTACGCGCACCTGCCGCTGCGGCGCGACGGCGCCGGGCGCAAGCTCTCGAAGTCGCAGGGCGCCGCCCCCATCGAGGACGCGCCCGTCGCCGCGCTCGAGGCCGCCTGGCGCTTCCTCGGCCAGGCGCCGCTGGCGAGCGCGCCGGCGGATCCGGCCGCGTGGCTGGCCGCGGCGCTTGCCGCGTTCCAGCCCGCCCGGATCCCGCGCGACACCCCCGATCCGCTCGCCGCAACGCACAACGCCCCGGCCGCGCGGGACGCCTAGAATCGGGACGACCTCTTCCCGACAGCGCATCCCAGGAGACGCACACATGACCTCAAGAGTGGCCCTCGTCACGGGCGGCACCGGTGGCATCGGCACCGCGATCTGCAGGCGGCTGCATGCCGCCGGCCACCGCGTCGCCACCAACTACCGCGACGAGGCGCGCGCGCAGGCCTGGCTGCGGAAGATGCGCGAGAGCGGCTGCGAGGCGACCCTGGTCCCGGGCGACGTGTCCTCGCCGGAGGACGCCGAGCGCATGGTGCGCGACGTCGAGGCCGAGCTCGGGCCGGTCGAGATCCTGATCAACAATGCCGGCATCACCCGCGACACCACCTTCCACAAAATGACCGCGCAGCAGTGGCAGGAGGTCATCAACACCAACCTCAACTCGGTGTTCAACGTGACCCGGCCGGTGATCGAGGGCATGCGCGAGCGCAAGTGGGGCCGCATCGTGCAGATCAGCTCGATCAACGGGCAGAAGGGCCAGTACGGCCAGGCCAACTACGCCGCCGCCAAGGCCGGCATGCACGGCTTCACCATCTCCCTGGCGCAGGAGAACGCGCGCTTCGGGATCACCGTCAACACCGTCTCCCCCGGCTACATCGGCACCGACATGGTGATGGCGGTGCCCGAGCCGGTGCGCGAGAAGATCGTCGCCCAGATCCCGACCGGCCGCCTCGGCACGCCGGACGAGATCGCCTACGCGGTGGCCTTCTTCCTCCCCGACGAGGCGGCCTGGATCACCGGCGCCAACCTGTCGGCCAACGGCGGGCAGTACATGGGCTGGTAGCCGCCGGCGCCCGCGCTGAATGCGCGGGGCCGGCCCCCGGACGATGGTCCAAGTTGCGCCGGCTTCCGGCGTGGGCCATGCTGCGGGGCAATACGGCCAGGCCTTCGATTCATGAGCGATCTGCGCATCATCAAGAAGTATCCCAACCGCCGCCTCTACGACACCGAGATCTCCAGCTACATCACCATCGAGGACGTGCGCCAGCTGATCCTGGACGGCGAGAACTTCGAGGTACGCGACGCCAAGAGCGGCGACGACCTCACCCGCCAGGTGCTGCTGCAGATCATCGCCGAGCACGAGCAGGACGGGCAGCCGATGCTGTCGACGCAGTTGCTGAGCCAGATCATCCGCTTCTACGGCGACTCGCTGCAGGGCTTCATGGCGACCTACCTCGAGCGCTCCATGCAGACCTTCCTCGACCAGCAGCAGCAGTTCCGCCAGCAGATGAGCGGGCTGCTGGGGCAGACGCCCTGGTCGATGATGAACAAGCTCACCGAGCGCAACCTGGAGCTGTGGCAGGAGTTCCAGCAGAACCTGATCGGCAGCGTGGGCCGCGCGCCCGGCACCGACAAGCCCGGCGACAAGCGCGGCCGCTGAGCGCCCGCCCGGATCCGACACGCCGACCGGCGACGGCATCCGGGCAGGCCGAGCCCGCGCGAGCGGCCACGCCGGGCCCCCCGCACGGCGCCCGGCGCCGATTCGATCGTCGCCATCCCCTTCCGGCTTCCGGAGCATTCCCATGAGCAAACGCATCGCCGTCGTCACCGGCGGACTCGGCGGGCTGGGCACCGCCATCTGCCGGCACCTGGCCCGCGCCGGCCACCGCGTGGTCGCCGCCGACCTCGACGGGCAGGCCGAACGCCTCGCCGCGTTCGAGACCGCCATGCACGGCCTGGAGGTGGAGTTCGCCGCGCTCGACGTGGCCGACTTCGACGCCTGCGGCCGCTTCGTGGCCGACGTGCAGGCGCGCCACGGCGCGCTGGACGTGCTGGTCAACAATGCCGGCATCACCCGCGACGTCACTCTGCGCAAGATGGACCGGGCGCAGTGGCAGGACGTCGTCGACGTCAACCTGGGCAGCGTGTTCAACCTGTGCCGGCACGCGGTTGGAGGCATGGTCGAGCGCGGCTTCGGCCGCATCGTCAACCTGTCCTCGGTCAACGGCCAGACCGGACAGTTCGGGCAGACCAACTACTCCGCCGCCAAGGCCGGCATGCACGGCTTCACCATGGCGCTGGCGCGCGAGGTCGCGCGCAAGGGCGTGACCGTCAACACCGTCTCGCCGGGCTACTGCGAGACCGCGCTGGTCATGCGCATGCCCGAGGCGATCCGCGCCGGCATCGTCGAGCAGGTTCCGGTGGGCCGCCTCGGCCGCCCGGAGGAGATCGCGCGCGCCGTCGCCTTCCTCGTCGACGAGGAGGCCGGCTTCGTCACCGGCGCCAACCTGCCGGTCAACGGCGGCCTGTTCATGAGCTTCTGAGCGCCGTCCGGATCCGTCGCCGCGCTCGGAACCGCGCTGGCGCGGTGCCCGCCGATCGCGTGCGCTGCGCGTGGCCGTACGCCCGGCCGGCTGCGCCCGCCACGGAGCGCGAACAGGCCCGCGCCGGCGCTCAGGGCGTCCCGGCGTGGCCGCCCTCGCCTTCGCCGATCTTGCTCTGCTGGTAGTTCTGCAGGCCGATCATGCGGATCAGCCGCAACTGCTGCTCCAGCCAGTAGGTGTGGTCTTCCTCGGTATCGGCGAGCTGCGCCACCAGCACCTGCCGGCTGACGAAGTCCTGGTGACGCTCGCACAGCGCCACGCCGCGGGCGAGATCGGCGCGCACCTTGTACTCGAGATCGAGATCCTTCTGCAGCATCTCCTCCACGGTGCGCCCGGGCTCGAACGCGTGCGGGCGCATGTCCGGATCGCCCTCCAGGAACAGGATGCGCCGCAGCAGCGCGTCGGCGTGCTGGGTCTCCTCCTCCATCTCGTGGTGGATGCGCTCGTAGAGGCGGTGCAGGCCCAGGTCCTCGTAGCGGCGCGAATGCAGGAAGTACTGATCGCGCGCGGCGAGTTCGCCGCGCAGCAGCTCCTTGAGGTAATCGACGACTTCGGGATGACCCTTCATGGCGGTCTCGGCGCGGGGGAATGCGCGGCAGTATGCCCATCCGCGCGCGGCGATGATCGGATGCGAATCGGTCCGACTTGCATTCTCGCTGTCGCCGCACCGACCTACAATCGGTCGACGCCCCCGGACGAGGACCCACCATGCGATCGCGGACAGGACGCCTCCTGGGCCGGCTGGCCCTGCTGCTCGCGGTGCTGGCGCTGGCCGCCGCGGCGCTGGCCTGGTGGCTGCTGCGCGGCAGCCTGCCCCGGCTCGACGGCGAGTTCGCGCTGCCCGGGCTGTCGGCGCCGGCGACCGTCCAGCGCGACGCGCTCGGCGTGGTGACGGTGGAGGCCGCCAGCGAGACCGACGCCTTCCGCGCGCTGGGCTACGTGCACGCGCAGGAGCGCTATTTCGAGATGGACCTGATGCGCCGGGTGGCGGCCGGGGAGCTCGCGGCGCTGTTCGGCGAGCGCGCGCTGGAGACCGATCGCCGCAACCGCGCGCACCGCATGCGGGCGCGGGTGGAAGCCTCGCTGGCGGAGATCGCCGGCGACCGCCTGGCGCAGCTCGAGGCCTACGCCGACGGCGCCAACGCCGGGCTGGCGGCGCTGCGGGTGCGGCCGTGGCCCTACCTGCTGCTGGGCCGCGCGCCGGAACCGTGGACCGCGGCGGACGCCGCGCTGACCGGCTACGCGATGTACTTCGACCTGCAGGACGCCGACAACGCACAGGAGCTGGCGCGCGGGCGGATGCGTCCGCACCTGCCGCCGGCGCTGTTCGCCCTGCTCGCCCACGACGGCAGCAGCTGGGATGCGCCGTTGTTCGGCGGGCCGCGCGGCGACGCGGTGCTGCCCGATGCCTCCGCGGTGGACCTGCGTACCCTGCCCGCCCCACCGGCCAGAGAGGCGGCGCCCGGGCTGGCGCCGTCCGGCTCCGAGCCCGGCGGCAGCGGCGGCCTCGCCGCGCTCGTCGCGGCGGGCACCGGCACCGACCTGCGACCCGGCAGCAACAACTTCGCGGTCTCCGGCGCGCTGACCGCGGACGGCCGCGCGCTGGTCGCCGACGACATGCACCTCGGGCTGCGCGCGCCCGGTATCTGGTTCCGCGCGCGCCTGCGCTACCCGCACCCGCGCGCGCCCGGCGGCCGCGTGGACGTCTCCGGCTTCACCCTGCCGGGCCTGCCGGCGGTGGTGGTCGGCAGCAACACCCGCGTCGCCTGGGGCTTCACCAACAGCTACGGCGACTTCCTGGACTGGCGGCGCGTGCGCCCGTGCGAGGCCTCGTCGCCGGCGTCCGGCTGCGTGCCGGTGGTGCGCCACGTCGAGCGGATCGCGGTCGCCGGCGGCACGGACGAGACCCTGACCGTCGAGGAGACCGCCTGGGGCCCGCTGCTCCATCGCGAGGCCGACGGCACCGCGCTGGCGCTGCGCTGGGTCGCGCACCTGCCGGGGTCGCTGAACTTCGGCCTGGCCGACTTCGCGCTCGCCCGCGACCTCGACGACGCGCTGGCGATCGCCGACCGCACCGCGACGCCCACCCAGAACCTCGTCCTCGGCGACCGCGAAGGCCGCATCGCCTGGCGGCTGCTGGGGCCGATCCCGGTGCGCGAGGCCGGCTGCGGCGGTTTCCTGCCGCTCGATGCCACCGCGCCCTGCGCGCCCTGGCCGATCGCCACCGACGCCTCCCCGCTGCTGCGCTCGCCGGCCGCCGACCGCCTGTGGACGGCCAACAGCCGCGTCGTGGACGGCGCCGACTACGCCCGCATCGGCGACGGCGGCGCCGCCCTGGGCGCGCGCGCGCGGCAGATCCGCGATGCACTGGCCGCGCGCGAGCGCTTCGCCGAACGCGACCTGCTCGACATCCAGCTCGACGACCGCGCGCTGCTGATGACGCGCTGGTGGACGCTGCTGCGCGAGACCGCCGCGCGCCCGGTGGCGCCGGGAGACGCCGGCTCGCCGGCGCTGCACGCGCTGGCCGAGGCCGCGCGCGACTGGTCGGGCCGGGCCGAGCCCGGCTCCGTGGCCTACCGCATCGTGCGCGCCTGGCGGCTGGCGGTGCACGCGCGCATCGCCGACGGGCTGACCGCGCCGGCGCGCGCCGCACTGGGTCCGGACTTCGTCGCCCCGGACTGGCCCAACCTGGAAGGCGTGGTCTGGCCGCTGGTGCAGCGCCGACCGGCGCACCTGCTGCCGCGCCGCTACGCCTGCGCCGAGCGCGAGGACGCGCCCGCGCGCTGCCGCGACGATGCGCACGGCTGGGCCGCGCTGTTCGAGGACGCCGCGACCGAGGTACGGGCGGAACTGGAGGCGCTGGGGCCGTTGCGCGAGCGCACCTGGGGCGAGCGCAACACCGCCGCCATCTGCCACCCGCTGGCGGGCGCGATCCCGCTGCTGGGCCGGCGCCTGCTGTGCATGCCGCCCGACCCGTTGCCGGGCGACGGCATGATGCCGCGCGTACAGGGTCCGGCGTTCGGCGCCTCGCAGCGCATGGTGGTCGCGCCGGGCCACGAGGCCGAGGGCATCGCCCACATGCCCGGCGGCCAGAGCGGCCACCCGCTGTCGCCGTTCTGGGGTGCCGGCCATGCGGACTGGGTACAGGGCCGCCCCGCACCGTTCCTTCCGGGCGAGGCGGCGCACCGCCTGCGGCTGACGCCCGCGCCGTAGCCGCGCGAGCGCCTGGGCGGCCGGCGGCCGCGGATCAGCCGAAGACGCGGAAGCGTTCGGCGTCGTCGATGAAGGTCTTGTCGCCGATCGGCGCCTCGTTGGAGCCGAACGGCATCTGCGCGCGCAGCGTCCAGCTGGCCGGCAGCGACCATTCGGCGGCGGCGGCGGCATCCGGCAGCGGGTTGTAGTGCTGCAGGCTGGCGCCGATGCCGGCGTTGGCCAGCGCCGTCCACACCGAGAACTGCGCCATCGCGCTGGCGTGCTCGGACCACACCGGGAAGTTGTCGGCGTACAGCGGGAACTGCGCCTGCAGCCCCTTGACCACGTCCTGGTCCTCGTAGAACAGCACGGTGCCGGCGCCGGCGGCGAAACCGTCGATCTTCTGCTCGGTCGCGGCGAAGGACTCGGCCGGCACGATCGCGCGCAGCGCGTCCTTGACGATCTCCCAGAAGCGCCGGCTCTGCGCGCCGAACAGGATCACCGCGCGGGAGCTCTGCGAGTTGAACGACGACGGCGACAGCCGGACCGCTTCCTTGATCAGCTCGGCGGTCTCGTCCTGGGACAGGGGCAGCCGGTCGCCGAGCGCGTACTGCGTACGGCGGCGACGGCTGGCTTCGATGAAGGGATTGCTCATGATGCGTGCCTGCGGTGGGGGTGAAGGATGAATGCAGGCAGCAGACTAAGGACGCCGCCGTCCGCGCAACAGGACCGGCGGCGGGACGAATCGTTGCAGGGCCGGCACGGCGGCCGGCCCCGGCCGCTCAGAGCTCGACGACGTCGAAGTTCGCCACCGGATCCACCTCGGCGTCGTAGTCCACGTCGTCGCGGTCGAAGCCGAACAGCTTGAGGAACTCGTGCTTGTAGCCGGCGTAGTCGGTCAGCTCGAACAGGTTCTCGGTGGTGACCTGCGGCCACAGCGCCTTGCAGGCGTCCTGCACCTCCGGGCGCAGCTCCCAGTCGTCCAGCCGCAGCCGGCCCGCGTCGTCGAGCTCGGCCGGGCGGCCGTCCTCGCGGTACATGCGTTCGCGGAACAGGCGGTCGAGCTGCTCGATCGGCCCTTCGTGCAGGCCCTGCGCCTTCATGACCTTGAAGACGATGGCGATGTACAGCGGCAGCACCGGGATCGCCGCGCTGGCCTGGGTGACCACCGACTTCAGCACGGCCACGTTCGCCGCGCCGCCCCGCGCCGCCAGCTTCGCGTCCAGGCGGCGCGCGGTGGCGTCGAGATCGGCCTTGGCGCGGCCGAGCGCGCCGTGCCAGTAGATCGGCCAGGTGATCTCGGTGCCGATGTAGCTGAAGGCGACGGTCCGGGCGCCCTCGGCCAGCACCCCGGCGCGGTCCAGGGCCTCGATCCACAGCGCCCAGTCCTGCCCGCCCATCACCGCCACCGTGTCCTCGATCTCCTGCTCGGTGGCCGGCTCGATCGTGGCCTGCACGATCTGGTCGCGATTGGTGTCGATCGCGGTCGAGGTGTAGGGCGCGCCGATCGGCTTGAGCGCCGAGCGCTTGACCTCGCCGGTGTCGGGCAGCTTGCGCACGGGCGATGCCAGCGAATACACCACCAGGTCCACCTGCCCGCCCATCTCCTCGCGGATCAGCGCGATCGCCTTCTCGCGCGCGGCGTCGGAGAACGCATCGCCGTTGATCGAGCGGCTGTAGAGGCCGGCCTGCTTGGCGTAGCGGTCGAACGCCGCGGCGTTGTACCAGCCGGCGGTGCCCGGCTTCTTCTCGGTGCCGGGCTTCTCGAAGAACACGCCCAGGGTATCGGCGCCAAAGCCGAACGCGGCGCTGATGCGCGCGGCCAGCCCGTAGCCGCTGGAAGCGCCGATCACCAGCACCTTCTTCGGCCCGTCGCTGCGCACGCCGCGCGCCCGCGTGGCCGCGATCTGGTCGCGCACGTTGAGCTCGCAACCCTTGGGATGCGTGGTGGTGCAGATGAAGCCGCGGACCTTGGGATGGATGATCACGTTGTGCCCTGTGGAGACGGAACGGGAGCGCAAGTCTAAGCCCTGCGCCGGCGCCGGTCCCGTACGGTGGCCCACGGTGGAAACGGCGCCAAGCCGCCGGCGAACGCGGCGCTCAGGCGGCCGCGTGGTGCACCCCCGCCACCGCGCGGCCGGACGGATCGGCCGCCGCCGCGAACGCCGCGTCCCAGGCGATCGCCGCCGGCGAGGAGCAGGCGATGGACTTGCCGCCGGGCACGGTCTCGGCCGCGGCGGGCGTCGGGAACGCGCGCTCGAACAGGCTGCGATAGAGGTACGCCTCCTTGGTCTGCGGCGGGTTGTGCGGGAAGCGCCGCGCCGCGGCCGCCAGCTCGCGGTCGCCGACCTGCGCCTGCACATGCGCCTTCAGGCCGTCGATCCAGCCGTAGCCCACGCCATCGCTGAACTGCTCCTTCTGCCGCCACAGGATCTCGCGCGGCAGGTAGCCCTCGAACGCCTCGCGCAACACCGCCTTTTCGATTCGCCCCCGCGACGCATCGATCATCTTGTGCGCGGCGTCCATGCGCATCGCCACGTCCAGGAACTCGCGGTCCAGGAACGGCACCCGCGGCTCCACGCCCCAGGCCATCATCGACTTGTTGGCGCGCAGGCAGTCGTAGTCGTGCAGGGCGTCGAGCTTGCGCACCAGCTCCTGGTGGAACTCGCGCGCGTCGGGCGCCTTGTGGAAGTAGAGATAGCCACCGAAGATCTCGTCGCTGCCCTCGCCCGAGAGCACCATCTTCACCCCCATCGCCTTGATCCGGCGCGCCAGCAGGAACATCGGCGTGGAGGCGCGCACGGTGGTGACGTCGTAGGTCTCGATATGCCGGATCACCTCCGGCAGCGCGTCGAGGCCCTCTTCCAGGGTGTACTCGAAACCGTGATGCACGGTACCCAGCGCTTCGGCCGCGACCTTCGCCGCGGCGAGGTCGGGCGAGCCGGCCAGGCCGATCGCGAACGAATGCAGGCGCGGCCACCAGGCCTCGCTGCGGTCGCCGTCCTCGATGCGGTGGCGCGCGTAGCGCGCGGCCACCGCCGCGACCAGGGAGGAGTCCAAACCGCCCGACAGCAGCACGCCGTAGGGCACGTCGGTCATCAATTGCCGGTGCACCGCGGCCTCGAAGGCCTCGCGCAACTCGCGCGGCGACACCTCGACGCCGCGCACCGCCTCGTAGTCGCGCCAGGGGCGATCGTAGTAGCGCACCAGCGCGCCGCTGGCGCTGTCGTACCAATGCCCGGGCGGAAACTGGGCGACGTCGGCGCAGCGATCGACCAGCGCCTTCATCTCCGAGGCCACCCGCAGCCGCCCCTCGCGGTCGTGGCCCCAGTACAGCGGCACCACGCCGATCGGGTCGCGGGCGATGATCGCCCGGCCCTTCGCCTGGTCCCACAGGGCGAAGGCGAAGATGCCGTTGAGCCGCTCCAGGAACGCGCTCGGGCCGCTGCCATCGGCCTCGCTCTCGCGGTAGAGCGCGTTGATGACCTCGCAGTCGGAGCCGGTCTGGAAATCGTAGGGCGCGCGCAACTGCGCCTTCAGCGCCTGGTGGTTGTAGATCTCGCCGTTGACCGCCAGCGCCAGCGCGCCGTCGGCCGAGCGCAGCGGCTGCGCGCCGCCGGCCGGATCGACGATGGCCAGCCGCTCGTGGACCAGCAGCGCACCGTCGCCGACGTAGACCCCGCTCCAGTCGGGGCCGCGGTGGCGCTGGCGCTGCGAGCATTCCAGCGCCTGGCGGCGCAGGCGCGGGAGATCGTCGCCGGGTTGCAGGCCGAAGATACCGAAGATCGAGCACATGCGAAGGAACTCCGTCGTAGGAAGACATTGGCGTTTCGCCCTCCCCCGCCCCGCGGAGGAGGAATCTCGCGTGCACGAAAAAGCCCGCGCCTTGCGGCGCGGGCTTCGTTCGTCTGGCGCTTGTCGCTTCGCCTATGCGCGGGCCCGCAGCCGCGCACGAGAATTCGTGCCGCGGTTATTGCGGTTGGCGTTGTTGGCGATGGACGGCAGGCGGTGCATGGGAAGCGACGCTACCGGTTCGCACCGCGCTTGGCAACCGTTTCCGCCGCAACCTTCCCGGCGCGCCGTCGGCGATCGCCCCGGCGATACCAGCGCGTTCTCGGCGCCAAGCCTGGCGCCCGATACCGCGATGGATATCGGGAGGGCGTACCTCCGCAGGGCCGTCGCCGAATTGCGCCTCGTCGCCCGGATTCCTAGACTGCGATCGCGCGCGACCTCGCCCGGCGAGGCCTTCTCTGCAGATGGAGCTTGCGGTGACCCGAATCCAGACCGCCGCCCCCGGCATTCCCCCATCGGGCATCGCGCCTCGCCGCCCGGCCGGACGCGCGAGAACGCGCCTTGCGGCCCTCGTCGCCATCGCAGGAACGCTCTTCATGACCGCATGCACGGACCACGCCCGCAACGCCGACTCGGCGCCCTCGCCGCGCCCCGGCAACTTCCCCGTGGTCGAACCCTTCGCCCTCGACCGGGCCGGCAGCAGGCTCAGCGTCGTGTTCGAGCTGCCGGATGCGCGGGCCGGCGAGATCCTCAAGCCGGCGTTCATCGGGTTCAGGGCGGTCAACGCAGCGTCGGACGGAAGCGACGAGATGATGGACCATGCGAAAAGACTCTCCGCGTACCTGCTTGAATCCCCGCTGCCGATCAGCGTCCGCCTTTGGCGTATCGACGGGCCGGAGGAACAACCGGTCGAGCTGTACGACCGTCATCGAGACATTCAGAGACAGGAGACGTGGTACGAGAAGAATCCGAACGACGTCTTCACGCATCACTCCGCCGGAAGCACCGACAACAGCCCGCTGATCGCCGCCGGACTTTACGAGTACGACAAGGCCTACTACGTTCACGAAATCGCCAGGATCAGCCCGACGACGCCTGGGAAGTACCGTCTGGAAGTAGAAAACCTGGAATCCCATCCCGTCCTGATCGAGCTGAAGCACGCTTTGCCGGCGTTGCGATACGAACTCCTGGTCTCGCATTACTACCCGAGATAGCCCGTTCCTCCCCCGAATGGACTTGGCCATGCCCGCCCCGCGACCGCCTTCCGAACCGAAAGGCCCCTATACGGTCACGATCTACGTGGCCGCGCCCGGCGCTCCGATCCAGAGACTCGATGGCGACGCGACCCAGACATCGCAGGCCGGTCATGTCTACTACAGCGTCAGCGACGGCAAGACGGAAAACGGGTATGGCTTTTCCCCAATCCAAAGCGGCATGCGCGGACCCGGGCACGTGGTCAGGGACGAGCACGAAATGTATCTGAACCCCGCCTATGCACGCACGATGGAAATCACCGCAGCCCAGTACGACGCGCTCCGGGACTACGGCGAACAAGGGGTCGCGAAGGACGAGCGCTATTTCGATCTCGACTACAACGGCGCCACCAATAGCTGCATCGACTTCACCTGGGGCGCGCTGAACCACGCCGGGCTTCACAGGCGGATCGAGCTGCCGCTCGGGTTCGAGCTGCAGGACAAAGACTACGATGGTGCGCTGAAGCCGCTGGACAACATCCGGGAGTTCAAGCGCATCCCCGATCCGGTGCCGGGCAGTCCGCACAACCGCGAGCAGGAGAACGCCTTGCCCGAAAGAACGCGATGGCAGCGGTTGCTCAGCGAGGACGAATCGCAACGCGGCCTCGACCAGGGCTCGCGCCATGCCGCGACGCACGTCGCCGACCGATCGCCTTTCGAGGACCCCGTGCTCGAGCAGTTGCACGCAGCACTGCAGCGAGGGGACAGCGACAGGCTCGACGAGATCGGCCGGCAGTTCAACCGCTCGGACGAAGGCGCGCAACTGGAGCGACAGGGTCGACAACTTTATGACGAACAGCAGGCCACCGTCTCGCAGTCGGAACACCCACAACAGCAACCGGTCGAACTGGTGCGCGCATAGCGGGCATTTTGGACGGACTCGAGGACGATCATGCAGACCACGGACGATCTTGCCGCCGCCCACGCGGCGCTACGCCAATCCATCGAATCCAACACCGAGATCGCCAAGCTGCTGCTGGCGCTGCGCACCGAGATTTCCGAGCATGCCGAGAAGATCCGGGGCACATTGAGGCAGGATGCCGAAGCGCTGAAGGAATCGAGCCACAGGGTGCATGAGGACGTTGCGCGCATCACCGGCCAGGCGGCCGAACGGATCGCCCGGCAAGCCGAAGAGGCGCTGAAGCCCCGATTGCACGAGCACGGGCAGGCCCTGGCGTCGCTGGGCGCGCGGGTCGAACGCATGGGCCGCGTCGCCCGGACCTGGACGTTCGCCTCGCTGGCGACGCTGGCGACGACGGTGCTGGTGTCGCTGCTGGTCCTCGGCTACTTCAGGCGCGAGCTCGCCGCCACCCGCGCGCAACTGCAGCGCTACGACGACGCGATCCCGGTGCTGCAAGCGTTCTATGCGTCCGATGCCGTGGTCTGCGGCGAGAGGATCTGCGTGAACGTCGATGCGGGCGCTCGACGCATCGGCGAAGGCGAGCGGTACGCGCCGGCGCGTCCGAGGGCCGCTGCCGACCGCCCATGAACATCGGGGTCCGGTAGCGGTCCTGCAGGCTCAGGCTCAGCGCGGCTTCGCTTCCGGCAGCAGGCGCTCGATCAGGGCGAGATACAGGCCCGGCAGCGCCTCCAGGTCGGCCACGCGCACGTGCTCGTCCACCTGGTGGATGCTGGCGTTGACCGGCCCGATCTCGATGCACTGCGCGCCCAGCGGCGCGATGAAGCGCGCATCCGAGGTGCCGCCGCCGGTACTCTCCTCGGGCGGCTCGCCGGCGTACGCGGCCAGGACCTCGCGGGCGGCGGCGCGCAGCGGGCCTTCGGGCGTGTAGAAGGGTTCGCCGCTGCGGTGCCAGCGCAGTTCGTGGTCGAGACCGTGGCGGGCGAGCAGCGCCGCCACTTCGTCCTCCAGCCGCTGCGCGGTCCAGTGCGGGTTGTAGCGCAGGTTGAACCGCACCTGCAGTTCGCCGGGGATCACGTTGCCGGCGCCGGTGCCGGCGCCGATGTTGCTGATCTGCAGGCTGGTCGGCGGGAAGCGCTCGTAGCCGTCGTCCCAGCCACGCGCCGCCAGTTCGGCCAGCGCGGGCAGCGCCTCGTGCACCGGGTTGCGCGCCAGTTGCGGGTAGGCGACGTGGCCCTGCACGCCGCGCACGGTCAGCGTCGCCGACAGCGAGCCGCGGCGGCCGACCCGCAGCAGGTCGCCCAGCCGCGCCTTCGAGGACGGCTCGCCGGTGATGCACCAGTCGATGCGCTGCCCGCGCGCGCGGAAGGTCTCGGCCACCCGCCGCACGCCGTCGATCGCGTCGCCCTCCTCGTCCGAGGTCAGCAGCAGCGCGAGCGTGCCGGCGTGCCCCGGCCGGGACGCGGCGAAGCGCTCGGCGGCGATCACGAAGGCCGCCACGCCGCTCTTCATGTCGGCCGCGCCGCGTCCGTACAGCACGCCGTCGCGGATCTCCGGCGCGAACGGGTCGCTGCGCCAGGCCTCGCGCGGACCCGGCGGCACCACGTCGGTATGGCCGAGCAGCAGCAGCACCGGGCCGCCGCTGCCGTGGGTGGCCCACAGGTTCTCGACCTCGCCGAAGCGCAGCCGCTCGCAGGCGAACCCCGCGCGCGCCAGCCGCTCGGCGACGAGCGCCTGGCAGCCGGCGTCCTCCGGCGTCACCGAAGGCCGCGCGATCAGTTCGCGGGCGAGATCGAGGACATCGGACATCGCGGCGCGCTCAGCCGACGCCGAAGCGCTGCTTGAAGCCGTTGTCGCTGAAGCCCTGGGTGACCTCGCCGTCCTCGGTGACGACCACCGGCCGCCGGATCAGCTGCGGATACTCGCGCAGCAGCAGCTTCCACTCGGCATCGCTGGCCGCCGCCTTGCGGTTCTCCGGCAGCTGCCGCCACGTGGTCGAGGACTTGTTGACCATCGCCGGGAAGCCGCCCAGCTTGGCGGCCCAGTCGACCAGCGTCTCCGGCGAAGGCTTGGCGTCGCGGTAATCCACGAAGGCGTACGCCACCCCGAAACGCTCGAGCCACTTGGTGGCCTTCCTGCAGGTATCGCAGTTCTTCAATCCGTAGACGGTGACCATGACCTTCCGCACGCCGGTTGCACAAGCGCTCAGAATCTCACAACAGGCGCTCGGACACGACCCGGAACGGCACCTGTTCGAGCAGGAACGCGAACGGCGCCTGGGCGCCCGCGCCGAACGCTTCGATCCGCGGACAGTCCACGCGCCCGACGCAGCGCAGCGGGCGCAGATCGGCCAGCGCGACCGGCAATTCGATCCGGGTCGCCGCCCAGCGGCCGTCGACCGTCATCGCCAGCGCCTCGTCCTGGCAGGCCAGGAACCGTAGCGCGGCGTCCCGGCCCCCGAACGCCGGCGCCCATAGCGCATCGCCCCAGTCGTCGGCCGCGGCCAGTTCGGCGCGCAGCGACGGGGCCCCACCGTCGCCGCTCTCGATCCGGGTCGCGCAGCCCTCCGGCGAGCACACGTGCGTGAAGCGCGCAGACAGGTGCGGCTGCATCGCATCGCTGAACGCGCGCGCGCCCAGCACGTACAGGGCGCTGTCCATCACGTTGCGATCGAACAGCACCACGGGCGCGCCGGCCGCATCGCCCTCGCGCTGCAGATACCAGCGCCAGTTGCTCTGCAGCGGCGACGGAGCGAGCCGGCGCAGCGGCCCGGCGATTTCGGGGCCGAAGCCGCCGTGGCGATAGGTCAACACGGTGTACGGCGTGCGGCCGTCGCGCTCGACGTAGCGGAACCCGGGTGGCGCGGGCGGCGCATGGCGCGCCGCCACCCACCAGTTCAGATACACGACATCGCGCACGTCGCTGGCCAGCTTCGGCATCGGCCAGCGCCGCGACATCGCACGGCGCAACCGGGTCCAGCCGCGCGCATGCACGAGTTGCGCGAGGATGCGCGCGAAGACGCTCGGACGAGGATGCCGATAGCGCGCCGCGCGGGCCAGGCCCGGCACGTGCCCGCTAGCCCGCCAGACCGCGCAGCAGATCGTTGACGCTGGTCTTGGCGCGGGTGCGCTCGTCGACCTTTTTCACGATCACCGCGCAGTACAGCGAATGGCTGCCGTCCTCGGCCGGCAGCGCGCCGGCCACCACCACGCTGCCCGGCGGCACGTAGCCATAGCTGATCTCGCGTGTGGCGCGGTCGTAGATGCGGGTGGACTGGCCCAGGAACACGCCCATGCCGATCACGCTGTGGTGGCCGACCACCACGCCCTCGACCACCTCCGAGCGCGCACCGATGAAGCAGTGGTCCTCGACGATCGTGGGCGAAGCTTGCAACGGTTCGAGCACGCCGCCGATGCCGGCGCCGCCGGAAATGTGGCAGTGCCGACCGACCTGCGCGCAGGAGCCCACCGTGGCCCAGGTGTCGACCATGGTGCCTTCGCCCACGTGGGCGCCGATGTTGACGAAGCTCGGCATCAGCACCACGTCGCGGCCCAGGTAGCTGCCGCGGCGCACGAACGCGCCGGGCACCACGCGCACGCCGGCCTGTCGGAACTGGGTCTCGTCGTAGCCGGCGAAGCGCGCCTCGACCTTGTCCCAGTACGGCGCGGGCTCGGCCTCCACCAGCGCCATCTCGTTGATGCGGAAGTACAGCAGCACGGCCTTCTTCAGCCATTCGTTGACCCGCCAGCCGCCGGCGCCATCGGGCTCGGCCACGCGCAGCGCACCGGCTTCCAGTCCGGCCATCGCCTGCTCCACCGCCGGGCGCACCGCCCCCTCCACTTCCTCGGGCGTGAGCGCGGCGCGGCGCTCGAAGGCGCTGTCGATGGTGGCGTGCAGGATGGCGATGGCGTTGGGATCGGCGTTGAAGCTGGGAACGGTCATGGCGGTGTCCGGAAAGGATGGAAGGAACGGCGCGGCGCGGCCGGTCAGCCGGCACCGGCGTCGAGGGTCGCGAGCAGCGCCTCGCGCAGCGCCTCGCGGCGCGAGGCGTCGAGGGCGCGGTTGTCGCGGTCGCTGAGGCGGAACACGTCCTCGACGCGCTCGCCGAAGGTGGCAATGCGCGCATCGTGCACGCGCAGGTGCTGGCTGCGCAGCACGTGGGCGACGTCGGCGAGCAGGCCGGGGCGGTCGGTGCAGACCAGGCTGAAGACGGTCTGGCGGCCGTCGGCGCTGTCGTTGAAGTCCAGGTGCGGCACCACGCGGAAGTGGCGCAGGTGACGCGGCTGCGCGCGGCGCGCCGGGCGCACGTCGAGCGAGCCGGCCAGCACCGTGGCCAGCTTGCGCTCGATCGCCTGCGGCTCGGGGGCGTGGCGCGGGTCGGCGGACAGCACCTGGAAGGTGTCGAAGATGGTGCCGCCAGGGCCGTCCAGCGCGCGCGCCTGCTGGATCGCCAGCCCGCTGCGGTCGAGGGTGATCGCGATCGCGGTGAACAGGCCGTCGCGGTCGGGCGAATGCACGAACGCCTCCAGCGCCTGCGCGCCCGCGGCCAGCCTCCGCACCCGCACCACGGTGTCGCCCGGTGCGGTGCCGCGCAGCGACAGCGCCTGCCAGGCCACCTGGTCGGGCCGCCCGCGCAGGAAGGCCTCGGCCGGCATGCGGGAGAACAGCGCCTCGGCCTCGGCGCCGTCGACGCCGTGCGCCGACAGCAGGCCGCGCACGCGATCGCGGGTCTCGGCGATGCGCTGCCCGGCGGCGACCGGATGCTCCAGCCCGCGCCGCAGCGCCAGCCGCGTGGCGGTACGCAGATCGGTCAGCAGGCGATCCTTCCACGCGTTCCACAGCCGCGGCGAGGTGCCGGCGATGTCGGCGCAGGTCAGCAGGTACAGGTAGTCCAGGCGCTCGCGGTCGGCGACCTCGGTGGCGAAGCGGTGGATCACCGCCGGATCGGAGATGTCGAGCTTCTGCGCGGTGGTCGACATCAGCAGATGCCGTCGCACCAGCCACTCCACCAGCGCGGTGTCCTCCTCGGGCAGGCCATGGCCCTCGCAGAACTCGCGCGCATCGGCCGCGCCCAGTTCCGAGTGGTCGCCGCCGCGTCCCTTGCCGATGTCGTGGAACAGGCCGGCCAGCAGCAGCAGCTCGGGCCGGCGCAGCAGCGGCCAGACCTCGTGGGCGGCGCTGAAGCGCGGGTCGGGCGCTTCGGCCGAAAAGCTGGCGATGTTGCGCAACACCGCCAGCGTGTGCTGGTCGACGGTGTAGACGTGGAACAGGTCGAACTGCATGCGCCCGGAGACGCGGGCGAACTCCGGGATCCACAGCCCCAGCACCCCCAGCCGCGCCATCCGCTCCAGCGTGCGCACCGGCGCCGGCCCGCGCAGCAGGTCGATGAAGCGCCCGCGCAGTTCGCCCGACGCCTCGCGCCAGGACGGCAGCGCGTGCAGCGATTCGGCCAGCGCGCGCGCGGTCTGCGAATGCAGGCCGCGCACGCCCGGGTGCTCGGCCCAGATCGCGAACAGGTCGAACACGCGGCCGATGTCGCCGCCGGGCCAGACCTCGTCGCGAGCGGCCAGGTAGCCGCGGCGGGTGGCGAACTCGGCGTCGATCGGGACCAGTTCGCCCTCGCCCTCGATCTGCTCCTCGAAGCGCTGCAGCAGCCGGTCGTTGATCCGCAGCACCACCGCCGCGCTGCGGTAGAAGCCCTGCATCATCCGCTCGACCATCGCGTTGTCGGCCTCGTCCACGTGCGCCAGCCGCGCCGCCAGGGACTTCTGGTGGTCGAAGCGCAGGCGTTCCTCCGCCTTGCCGGCCACCAGGTGCAGGCCGAAGCGCAGCCGCGACAGCGCCTGCCGCTCGCGCTCCAGGGTGGCGTACTCGTCGATGCCGAGCTGGCCCAGGGTGATGAGCTGCTCGACGCCGTGCACGTCGAACACCCGCCGCGCCATCCAGCGCAGGGTGTGGATGTCGCGCAGGCCGCCCGGGCCTTCCTTGATGTTGGGCTCCAGGTTGTCGGCGGTATCGCCGAAGCGCGCATGGCGCCGGCGCTGCTCCTCGCGCTTGCCCTCGAAATAGCGCGCCGCCGGCCAGCTGCGCTCCGGTGCGATGGCGGCGGCGAGCGCGCGCACCTCGTCGAGATTGGCCAGCAGCGGCCGCGCGTCCTGCAGGTTGGTCTGCACGGTCAGGTCGGCGGCGGCCTCGCGGGTGCACTCCTCGGCGCTGCGCACCGCGTGCCCGACCGGCAGCCCGGCATCCCACAACAGCGCGAACAACCGGCCCAGGGCCTCGGCGTGTTCCTCCCGGACGCCGTCGCCGGCCAGCGCCAGCAGATCGATGTCGGAATGCGGAAACAGCTCGCCGCGGCCGTAGCCGCCGACGGCGAACAGCGACAGCGGCGCATCGGCAGGGATGCAGCGCGCCCACGCCTGGCGCACCCAGCCGTCGACGGCGGTGGTGCGCGCGGCGAGCAGGCGGTCGATGGCTTCGCCGGCATCGAAGCGCGCCGCCAGTTGGGCGTCGTGCTCGGCCAGGGCCGCGCGCGCCTCGGCGGCCCAGGCCGCGTCTTCCCCGCTGCCGGGGGCCGCGGACGGGGACTGGCCGGCCATCCGCGCGGTCCTAGAGGAACTGCTCGTTGTCGTCGCCGGGCACGCGGGTCAGGATGTCGGCGCCGTCCGCGGTCACCGCGATCGTGTGCTCCCACTGCGCCGACAGCTTGCGGTCCTTGGTCACCACGGTCCAGCCGTCGGGCAGCACCCGGGTGTAGCGCGAACCTTCGTTGATCATCGGCTCGATGGTGAAGGTCATCCCCGGCTGCAGCACCATGCCTTCGCCCGGGCGGCCGTAATGCAGCACCTGCGGATCGTCGTGGTAGACCTTGCCGATGCCGTGCCCGCAGTACTCGCGCACCACGCTGAAGCGCTCGCCTTCGGCGTACTTCTGGATGGCGTGGCCGATGTCGCCGAGGGTCGCGCCCGGGCGCACCGCGCGGATGCCCTCGAACAGCGCCTGCCGGGTCACCTCCACCAGCCTGCGTGCCATCACCGAGGGCGTGCCGACGTAATACATGCGGCTGGTGTCGCCGTGCCAGCCGTCCTTGATGACGGTGACGTCGATGTTGATGATGTCGCCGTCCTTGAGCACCTTGTCGCCCGGAATGCCGTGGCAGATGACGTTGTTGGCGGAAATGCAGGTGGCCTTGGGATAGCCGCGATAGCCGACGTTGGCCGGCACCGCGCCCTGGACGCGGACGATGTGATCGTGGCAGATGCGATCGAGTTCCTCGGTGGTCACCCCGGGCTTCACGTACGGGGCGACCACCTGCAGCACCTCGGCGGCCAGGCGGCCGGCCTCGCGCATCTTCTCGATCTCTTCGGGGGTCTTGAGGGTCATGGCCATGGCGCCATTATCGCCGATCGCGCGCGCCCGCGCCGACGCGCGGGTTTCGTCACGCGCCGTATGCAACGCGCGTGCAAGCCTCCCCCGCAGGCTCGCTGCGGCCGGATCCCGGTTCCGCACGGCCCGATCGCTGCTCCGGCAGCCCCCGGCCCAGCCACCGGAAAGGACGCCCCATGAACCGCACGACGAAGCACCTCCTGCTGCTCTGCTCCGCCCTCGCCTGCGCGCCGGCCGCCTGGGCGCAGTCCGCCACCACCACCTTCGACGTGACGCTGACCATCGCCGGCGTCTGCGCCATCGACACCGTGGCCCCCACCGGCGTGGCCTTCGGCACCCAACCCTCGACCGCCACCAACGTCGACGCGGCCGGGCAGTTGAACGTCAACTGCACCCCCGGCCTGGCCTACAACATCGCCCTGGACGCCGGCCAGAACGACGGCGGCGGCGGCGTGGCCAGCCGCGCCATGGCGGGCGACGACGATCTCGTGCCCTACCAGCTCTACCAGGACGCCGCGCGCTCGGTGGTCTGGGGGGAAACGGTCGGCGCCGACACGCTGGCCGGCAGCGGTACCGGCGACCTGCAGGCGATCCCGGTCTACGGCCGGGTGCCCAGCGCGAACTTCCAGGCCGGCAGCTACCTCGACACGATTACCGCCACGATCACCTATTGAGGGCGCCGCCATGCGCCCGCGCCCCGTCCCGGCCGGCCTGCTCCGGCTCCTCTGCGCGCTCGCCCTTCTGGCCTGGACGGCGGGCGCATCCGCCACCCTGCAGGTCGCGCCGACGCTGGTGACGATTCCCGCCGAGCGCAACGCCCAGGGCCTGACGTTGCGCAACGACGGCGCCGAGCCGATGCACGTGCAGGTCCGCGTCTTCGCCTGGCGGCAGGCGGACGGGGAGGACATCCTGGAGCCGACCGAGGCGCTGGCGGCCAGCCCGCCGCTGGCCGAGATCCCGCCGCGCGGCGAGCAGTTGGTGCGCATCGTGCGCCTGGGACCGCCTCCGGCCTCGACCGAGGCCAGCTACCGCGTCGTCGTGGACGAACTGCCGGTGCACGACGCGCCCGGGCGGCCGCGCAGCGGCCTGCGCTTCGTGCTGCGCTATTCGGTGCCGGTGTTCCTGTCCCCGCTGGCGGCGGCCGCGCCGGTCCTGCACACGCGCATCGTCGCCGAAGACGGCGCGCGCTACGTGGAGGTCGAGAACAGCGGCAATGCGCGCGCGCAACTGGCCGACATGACGCACGTGGCCGGCGACGGGATTCGCCGCGAGGTGGCGCCGGGCCTGGCGGGCTACGTGCTGCCCGGCCAGCGCCGCCGCTGGCGCCTGCCCGATGCCGCCTTGGCCGGCTCGGGCGCCGAGATCCAGGTCAGGATCGATGGCGATCCCGCGCAGCGCGCACTGGTCGCGGATCGGTAGCGCGCTGCTGGTGGCCGCCGTGTCCGCCGCCCGCGCGCAGCCGGTCCCGCCCATCCCCCCGCCCGCGCTCGCGGCCGCCGGCCCTACCTCGGCCGGCCAGACGCGGCCGCCCATACCGCTGCACCTGGAAGCGATCCTCAACCGGACGCCCCACCCCGAGCCGTTGCCGTTCGAACTGCGCGGCGACCGCCTGCACGCGTCCGCCGCCACCCTGCGCGCGCTGGGCTTCGCCCTGGACGGCTACGACGACGGCATGCATCTCGCGCCGGACGAGATCGCCGGGGTGCGGGTGCGCTACGAGCCGGCGCACCAGCGCGTCCATATCGACGCGCCGCTGGAGACGCTGGCGCTGGGCGTCACCACGCTCGGCGGGCCGCCGGCGCAGGCGCCGGTGGTCGCCGACGCCTCCCCCGGGCTGCTGCTCAACTACGACCTCTTCGCCAGCGATGGCGGCGAGGGCTGGGGCGCGACGGCCTTCGCCGAACTGCGCGCCTTCGGCGCGGGACCGGGCGTGTTCTCGACCACCGGGGTCGCGCGCATCGGCACGGGCGCCAGCACCGGCGGCAGGATGGGCCGGACCACGCGGCTCGACACCCGCTGGCAGTTCTCGTTTCCGGACCGGGCGATCGGCGTCACCGTCGGCGACGTGTTCACCGGATTCCTCGACTGGAGCCGGCCGGTGCGCATCGGCGGCCTCCAGATCGGCCGCAACTTCGCCCTGCAGCCCTATCGCATCACCGCGCCGCTGCCGGAATTCCTAGGCGAAGCCGCGGTGCCCTCGGAGGTCGAGCTGTACGTCGACGGCATCCGCCAGTACAGCGGGCGCGCGCCGACCGGACCGTTCCGGCTGACGCCGGTGCCCAACCTCACCGGCGCCGGCAGCGCGCAGATCGTGGTGACCGACGCCTTCGGCCGGGTGCGCACCCTCGACTTTCCCTTCTACGCCACCCAGCGGCTGCTGGCCCGGGGCCTGAGCGACTGGTCGCTCAGCCTGGGCGCGGTGCGCGAGGACTACGGCCTCCGGTCCTTCGCCTACGCCAGCCAGGCGGTGGGCAGCGGCACCTGGCGCTACGGCGCCAGCGACCGGCTGACCGTGGAAGCGCTGGTCGAGGCGGGCGGCGACCTGCGCACGGCCGGCCTCGGCGCGGCCTGGCAGATCGGCATGGCCGGCGTGGTCCACGCGGCGCACGCGCGCAGCCGGCTCGACGGCGCCGCCGGCGCGCAATCCTCGCTCGGCTGGACCTGGACCGGCCGCCGCTACCACCTGAGCCTGGAGACGCGACGCGCCGGGCGCGACTACCGCGACATCGCCTCGCTCTACGGCGCGCCGCCGCCGACCCGCAACGAACGCGCGCTGGCCGGCGCCAACACCCGCGCCGGCAGTTTCAGCCTGAGCTACGTCCGGCTGGACCGCGCCGCCGACCCCGCCCGCGAGCAGCCGGCCGATCGCGCGCGCTACGCCGGCCTGTACTGGAACCGCGGCTTCGGCGGCCGCTGGTCGGCCAACCTGTCGCTCAACCGCAACCTCGACGACGCCGACGACTTCAGCGCCTACCTCGGCGTGATCGTGCCGCTCGGACGCGACCGCGCCACCCAGCTCGCGGTGTCCTGGCAGCACGACGGCGACCGCGACGACGCCGTCGCCGACCTGGCGCGACCGGTGCCGGGCGACGGCGGTTTCGGCTGGCGGCTGCAGGCGCGCGCCGGCGACAGCGGCGGCGGCGGGCTCGCCGAGGCCGGCTGGCTGGGCCCGCGCGGAAGGATCGGCGCGGGGGTGTCGCGCTTCGGCGACAGCCGCCTGAGCTACGCACAGGCCAGCGGCAGCGTGGTCCGGATGGGCGGCGGCTGGTTCGCCGCGCGCGAGCTGTCCGACGCCTTCGCGGTGGTCTCGGCCGCCGGCCTGGCCGGCGTGCCGGTGGAACTGGAGAACCGCCTGGTCGGCGTCACCGACCGTCGCGGCCTGCTGCTGGTGACCCCGCTCAACGCCTGGCAGCTCAACCGCCTGTCGGTCGATCCCATGGACCTGCCGCCGGGCGTGCGCGTGGACCGCACCGCCCACCTGGTCGCACCGCCGGACCGCGCCGGGGTGCGGGTTGACTTCGCGATGGCGCCGGTGCGCGCGGCGATGGCGGTGCTGCACGATGCCGACGGCGCGCCGCTGCCTGCCGGCAGTCGTGCGCGCGTGCGCGGCCGCGATGCCACGGTGGTGGTGGGGCACGACGGCCACGTCTACCTGGAACACCTGGACGACCGCCACCACCTCCACGTCAGCACGCCCGGGGGCGATTGCGTCGCCACCCTCGAACTGCCGGAGGATGCCGGCCACGGCATCCACCGGATCGGCGGCCTGCCCTGCGTTCCGGAAGCGTCGCCATGAAGCCCGTCGCCGCCGTGCTCGCCCTCGCCGGCCTCGCCGCGACCGCCGGCGGCTGGCCGCAGCCGGCCGCGGCGGCCACCAGCTGCACCGCCTCCGCGACGCCGCTGGCCTTCGGCACCGTCTCCGGCGCCTCGCCGGTGGACACCGCCGCCACCGTCACCGTGAGCTGCTCGACGTTCGGAGTCACCCTGCTGTCGGTGATCCGTCTGCGGATGTGCCTGAACATCGGCGCCGGCACCGCCGGCGAGGGCCGCCACGCGCCGCGGCAACTGGTGAACCCGCACGGCGACCGGCTGGCATTCCAGATCTACCGCGACCCCGCGCGCAGCCAAGTCTGGGGCGATTCGGCCTCCGCCGAGGCCCCGATCCCGCTGGAGACCACGTTCGAGTACACGGTCCTGGTGCTGGGCGGCGCCAACACGCTCACCCTCCCGATGTACGGGCGCATTCCCGCGCAGAGCGGACTGGCCGCCGGCAGCTACGCGAACGCCTTCACCGGCGCCCACACCCGCCTGGACTACCGCTACAACGAGCCCATCCTCGGTGCCCCGCCGTTCCCGGCCTCGTGCACCGGCGGCGGCACCGGCGGCGGCAGCATCACCTTTCCCTTCAGTGCCCAGGCCGCGGTGCCGCACCGGTGCACCCTGTCCAGCGCGACCGACCTCGCCTTCGGGACCGTGGCCGGGCGGGTGGCGCAGCCGGTCGACCAGGCCTCCACCCTGACCTTCACCTGCACCGGGCGCACCCCCTGGAACGTCGCGCTGGACACCGGCCTATACGCCAGCGGCGGCACGCGGCGCATGCGCCGGGAGGGCGGTGGCGAGCACTACGTGGCCTACGAGCTCTACCGCGACCCGGCGCGCACCCTGCGCTGGGGCGCCGTTCCCGGCAGCGACACCGCCACCGGCACCGGCACCGGCACCGGCGGCGCGCAGTCTGTGACCGTCTACGGTCGCGTGCCCGCGATCCAGGTCGTGCCCGCCGGCGACTACCGCGATACCGTCACGGTGACGGTGAGCTACTGAAGGCAAGCGCCCGGTTGCCCGCGGCGGGCCCTGTGGATAGAATGCGCGGCTGCGTCCCGCTCCGGCGGACGGCGCCGCCCACGCCGGGCGTCACCGGCGAATACACACCCGCCGCCATCGCCCGTGCCGGGGTGCCCGCTCTCCCAGGAGGCGGGTTCGGACACGGAGGCCGCGGGGAGGCCCAACCCCGGAACCCCGCGCCCGCGCGCTTCGCGCGGGCGCCCGCCCACCACAAGCCGGGCGGCCGGTTCCCCTGCCTGGAGTTCGTGCAATGCCCCAGATCACCATGCGCCAGATGCTGGAGGCCGGCGTTCATTTCGGCCACCAGACCCGCTACTGGAACCCCAAGATGTCGCCGTACATCTTCGGCGCGCGCGGCAAGATCCACATCATCAACCTCGAGAAGACCGTGCCGCTGTTCGGCGACGCGATGAACTTCATCTCCTCGATCGCGCAGAAGCGCGGCATCGTCCTGTTCGTGGGCACCAAGCGCAGCGCGCGCGAGGCGGTCCGCCAGGAAGCCGAGCGCTGCGGCATGCCCTACATGACCCAGCGCTGGCTGGGCGGCACGCTGACCAACTTCGCCACGGTGAAGAAGTCGGTGGCGCGCCTGAAGGAGCTCGAGGCCGCCGAGACCGACGGCACCTTCGACAAGCTGGTCAAGCACGAGGTGCTGGGCCTGCGCCGCGAGCGCGACAAGCTGGAAGCCTCGCTGGGCGGCATCAAGGAAATGAACCGCCTGCCCGACGCGCTGTTCGTGATCGACATCGGCCACGAGGACATCGCGATCAAGGAGGCCAAGAAGCTCGGCATCCCGGTGGTCGCGGTGGTCGACACCAACTACGACCCCAACCTGGTGGACTACGCCATCCCCGGCAACGACGACGCCATCCGCGCCGTGCAGCTCTACGCCAGCGCCGCCGCCGATGCGGTGCTGGAAGGCAAGGCCGCCGCGCCGTCGGCGGCGACCGTGCGCGAGGAAGAGTTCGCCGAGGGCGAGGGCCGCGGCCGCAAGGCCGGCGGCAAGAAGCCGGCCAAGGCCGACGAGGCCGCCGAGGCCACGAGCGAAGCCGCTCCGGCCGCCCCGGCCGAGTAAGTCCACTCGCGGCCGCCGCGCGCGGCCGCGTTCCCGGGCGCAGGCGCCCCGGCCACGCCGGGCGCCAGCGCTGTTCAAGTTCCACGCATCCCGAGGTATCCCATGGAAATCACCGCAAGCCTGGTCAAGGAACTGCGCGAGCGCACCGGCGCCGGCATGATGGAGTGCAAGAAGGCGCTCACCGAGGCCAACGGCGACATCGACGCCGCCGCCGAGGCGCTGCGCAAGTCCGGCCTGGCCAAGGCCGACAAGAAGGCCAGCCGCGTCGCCGCCGAGGGCCGCATCGCCACCGCCCAGGCCGAGGGCAAGGCCGTGCTGGTCGAGGTCAACTCCGAGACCGACTTCGTGGCGAAGGACGGCAACTTCGTCGCCTTCACCGACGCCGTGGCCGAAGCCGCGCTGGCCGCCGGCGGCACCGACGTCGAGGCGCTGAAGGCCGCCAAGCTGGCCTCCGGCGAGACGGTGGAGGAAGCCCGTGCCGCGCTGATCGCCAAGGTCGGCGAGAACGTGCAGGTGCGCCGCGTCGCCCGCATCGAAAGCGCCCACAACGTCGCCGCCTACGTGCACGGCGGCCGCATCGGCGTGCTGGTCGAGGTCAAGGGCGGCGACGCCGAGCTGGCGCGCGGCATCGCCATGCACGTGGCCGCGATGAACCCGCCCTACAACACCGCCGCCGACGTGCCGGCCGACTTCATCGCCAAGGAAAAGGAAATCGAGCTGGCGAAGATGTCGGAGAAGGACAAGGCCAAGCCGGCCGAGATCCTCGAGAAGATCATCGGCGGCAAGCTGGCCAAGATCGTCAACGAGGTCACCCTGTACGGCCAGCCCTACGTGCTCGACACCAACCAGAGCGTGGAGCAGACGCTCAAGGCCGCCGGCGCCGAGGTCGTGGGCTTCCAGCGCCTGGCCGTCGGCGAGGGCATCGAGAAGGTGGTCGAGGACTACGCGGCGGAAGTGATGAAGCAGGCCGGCCTGGCCTGATCCTTCGCCCGCAACGACCCGGAGGGCCGCGGCATGCCGCGGCCCTCTCTTTTTGCGGCGCCCGCTCGGCCCGAACGCGTGTCCGCGGCCGGGCCGATTCGCGCGGCGGCCGGGTCGCGACGGTCGGAAAACCGGGGCGACGGCGCCGCCGGCGGTCTTCAGTCGCGCGCGCGACGGCCGATAACTTCCGCGAGGCCGCCGACCCCGCAGGTTGCGATGCACCCCGATCTCGTCTCTCTCCTCGCCCACTGCCGGACGCTGCCGACGCTGCCCGGCGTGGCGCTGCGCCTGCTGGAACTGGCCGAGGACCCCGGCACCGATCTGGCGGCCACCGCCGAGGCGATCGCGCTCGACCCCGCGCTCAGCGCGCGGCTGCTGCGCATCGCCAATTCCCCGCTCTACGCCAGCGCCACCCGGCGCCGGGTGGACACCCTGTCGCAGGCGCTGGCGCTGCTCGGGCTCAACGCCGCCCTCAGCCTCGCGCTCGGTTTCGTCGTGGCGCGCACGATGCAGGCCGACCGCACCCTGGCGGGCCTGCACGAACGCGTCTGGCAGCGCAGCGTGCTCGCCGCCACCGCCGCGCGCGCACTGTGCGAGCGCCTGCAGTTCGAGCGCCCGGAGGAACTGATGCTGGGCGCGCTGCTGCAGGACATCGGCATCCTGGCGCTGCTCAACGCCATGCCTGAGCGCTATGCCCGGTTGCCGGACGTGCCGCTGCAGGGCCGCGAGCGGCTGCAGGCCGAGCGCGATCATCTCGGCGGCGACCATACCGAGGTCGGCGCGTGGCTGGCCGCGCGCTGGGGCCTGTCGGCCTACCTGCAGCGCATGATCCGCAGCAGCGAAACGGTGGAGACGCGCGACCCCACGCTGGGCTGCGTGGTCGCCGCCGGCCTGCTCGCCGATCTCTGGCTGCGCCCGGACGACGCCCACGCCCGCGCGCAGCTCGACGCGATCGCCGGCCCGTGCCTGGGCCTGGCGCCGCTGGCGCTGGAGGAGCTGTCCGCGCGCCTGGCGGCGCTGGCGCCGGAGGTCGCGACGCTGTTCGACGTGCGCATCGAGCGCGAGGAACAGGCCCGGCAGATCGAGCACCAGGGCCGCGAGCTGGCGATGATTCGCCAGTTGCTGGAGCGGCAGGAGCTGGCGGTCGCGCGGCGCGAGGCCGATCGCCTGGAGGCGCGCGCGCGCGAGCTCGACGAACTGGTCCGGCGCGATCCGCTGACCGGCGCCTACAACCGCCGCCAGCTCGAGGACGTGCTGCAGCAGGCGTTCGACGAGGCCGACCGCGCGGGCCAGCCGCTGTCGATCGCCTTCGTCGACCTGGACGACTTCAAGCGCATCAACGACCGCCACGGGCACCTGATCGGCGACAAGGTGCTGCGGGAATTCAGCCAGGCGCTGTCGCGGATGCTGCGCGCGCGCGACCTGCTGGCCCGCTACGGCGGCGAGGAGTTCCTGGTGGTGCTGCACCGGTGCGGGGCCGAACGCGGCCGGCAGATCCTGGAGCGCATCCTGGCCACCGTTGCCGCGCAGCCGATGGCCATCGTCGACGGCGAGCCGATCCACGTCACCTTCTCCGCCGGGCTGGCCACGCACGGCGAGGAGGCGCGCTTTCCCGATGCGCGCGCGATGCTGCAGGCCGCCGACGAGGCGCTGTACGGCGCCAAGCGCGAGGGACGCAACCAGGTCGCCATGCGCGCACGCGACCACGCGGGCGCGCCGGGGCCACCGGCGATCGGATAGAATTCCCGGGTTCACGACATCTGAGGCCCGCATGTCCACCCTCGCCTATCGCCGCATCCTGCTCAAACTGTCCGGCGAGGCGCTGATGGGGGACGAGGACTACGGCATCGACCCCAAGGTCATCACCCGCCTCGCGCGCGAGGTGATCGAGGCGCAGCAGGCCGGCGCGGAGGTCGCGCTGGTCATCGGCGGCGGCAACATCTTCCGCGGCGCCGGGCTCGCGGCCAGCGGCATGGACCGGGTCACCGGCGACCAGATGGGCATGCTGGCCACCGTCATCAACGCGCTGGCGATGCAGGACGCGCTGGAGAAGCTCGGCGCCAAGGCGCGGGTGATGAGCGCGATCAAGATCAACGACGTCTGCGAGGACTACATCCGTCGCCGCGCGATCCGGCACCTGGAGAAGGGTCGCCTGGTGATCTTCGCCGCCGGCGTCGGCAGCCCGTTCTTCACCACTGATTCCGGCGCCGCGCTGCGCGCGATCGAGATCGGCGCCGACCTGTTGCTCAAGGCGACCAAGGTCGACGGCGTGTACGACAAGGACCCGAAGAAGCACCCTGACGCGGTGCGCTTCGACAGCCTCGGCTACGACGAGGTCATCGCCCGCGGCCTGGAAGTGATGGACACCGCGGCCTTCGCGCTCGCCCGCGACAGCGACCTGCCGCTGCGCGTGTTCGACATGGGCCAGCCCGGCGTGCTGCTGCGCATCCTGCGCGGCGAGCCGATCGGCACCCTGGTCCACGGCAGCGGCCAGGGCCCCAGGGGCGGAAGCCGGCGCTAGCGTCGCGCCCGCTGGCCCCTGGCCCCTCCCCGGGCCCGCTCCTGCCTTTATACTCCCGCGGTTATCCGCCCCAACCGGAGCCGGCGATGCTCAACGACATCAAGAAAGACGCCCAGACCCGCATGGCCAAGAGCGTCGAGGCGCTGCGCCACGACCTCACCAAGGTGCGCACCGGCCGCGCCTCGACCGCGCTGGTGGAACACCTCAAGGTCAACTACTACGGCTCGGACATGCCGCTGTCGCAGGTCGCCAGCGTCGCCGTGAGCGACGCCCGCACGCTGACCATCACCCCCTGGGAGAAGCAGATGGTCTCCGCGGTGGAGAAGGCGATCCTGGCCTCCGACCTCGGCCTGACCCCGAACACCGCCGGCACCACCATCCGCATCAACCTGCCCGCGCTCACCGAGGAACGCCGCCGGGAGCTGTCCAAGCACGTCCACCAGGAAGGCGAAGGCGCCAAGGTCGCGATCCGCAACATCCGCCGCGACGCCAACCAGCAGGTCAAGGAGCTGCTGAAGGACAAGCTGATCGGCGAGGACGAAGAGCGCCGCACCGAGGAAGAGATCCAGAAGCTCACCGACCAGGCGATCAAGGACGTCGACGAGGTGGTCAAGGCCAAGGAACAGGAACTGATGGCGGTCTGAAGGCCGGAATCGGGGATTTCCGGTCTTCCGGGGATTCGAGATCGGCCAGACGCCCGAGCCAGCGAGGCCACGCCATTGACTGACGCCACCGATTCGCGGGAGCCCACCGTTGCGGATCCAGCCCCCCGAATCCCGAGTCCCGGCCAGGTGCCGAAGCACGTGGCGGTCATCATGGACGGCAACGGCCGCTGGGCCGCGCGCCGCAAGCGCCCGCGCGCGATCGGCCACCGCGCCGGCGCGCGCGCGGTCAACCTGTGCATCGACTGGTGCCTGGAGCGCGGCATCGGCGCGCTGACCCTGTTCGCGTTCTCCAGCGAGAACTGGGGCCGGCCCGAGGACGAGGTGGGCGCGTTGATGAAGCTGTTCATGGGCGCGCTGGAACGCGAGGTCGAGGAACTCGACCGGCGCGAAGTGCGGGTGCGCTTCATCGGCGAGCGCGAACGCTTCGCCCCGGCGCTGCGCGCGCGCATGGACGCGGCCGAGGCGCGCACGCGCCGCCACGGCCGGCTGCACCTGAACGTCGCCGCCAGCTACGGCGGCCGCCAGGACATCGCCGCGGCCGCGCGCGCGCTGGCCGAGGACGTCGCCGCCGGCCGCCTGCGGCCCGAGGAGATCGACGAGGCGGCCGTGGGCGCCCGCGTCGCGCTGGCCGACCTGCCGCCGCCGGACCTGTTCATCCGCACCGGCGGCGACCTGCGCATCAGCAACTTCCTGCTCTGGCAACTGGCCTATACCGAACTGTGGTTCACGGATACCCTGTGGCCCGAACTGGACGCCGCCACCCTCGACCGCGCCCTGGCCGACTACGCCGCCCGCGAGCGGCGCTTCGGGCTGACCAGCGCCCAGGTCGCGGCGCCGGGCACCGCCGCCGCGACCGACACGGATAATCCCAGCCCATGACCCGAACCCGCGTCCTCGCTTCCCTGGTCATGGCCCCGCTGGCCATCGCCGCGGTCCTGCTGCTGCCCACGCCGTGGATGGCGGCGCTGGCCGCGATCATGTTCCTCGGCGCGCTGTGGGAGTGGTTCCGCCTGGCCGAGATCGACGATCCGCTGGCGCGCGGCGTGCTGCTGCTGGCCAACCTGCTGCTGATGGTGGCCGTGGTGTGGGGGTCCTCCGGCGACCCGGCCGGGTCGCTGGTGCTGCTCAAGCTGCTGTGCGTGGCCGGCATCGGCTGGTGGCTGCTGGCCATGCTGTGGCTGCGCCGCGCCGGCTTCGGCGCCGATCGCGCCGGTCGCGCGCGCGTGTTCAAGCTCGCCGCGGGCACCGCGGCGGTGCTGCCGGCCTGGGCGGCGCTGAGCCTGATCCACGCCGGCGAGCCGAACGGCCACGGCTGGCTGCTGGTGGCGCTGATGACCGTGTGGGCCGCCGACTCCGGCGCCTATTTCGCCGGCCGCCGCTTCGGCCGCCGCAAGCTGGCGCCCCGGATCAGCCCCAACAAGACGGTCGAAGGCCTGGTCGGCGGCGTGGTCGCCGGCGTGGCGGTGGCGGTGGCCGGCGGCCTGCTGCTGGGCACCCCGGCCGCGCTGATGGGCGGCGTCGGCCTGGTGGCGCTGGTCTCGGTGCTGTTCTCGGTCGTCGGCGACTTGTTCGAGAGCCTGCTCAAGCGTCACGCCGGCGCCAAGGACTCCGGGCACCTGATCCCCGGCCATGGCGGCCTGCTCGATCGCGTCGACGGCGTGCTGGCGGCGCTGCCCGTGTTCGCCATCGGGCAGATCTGGCTGGGCTTCTGACGATGGCGGCGCAGCGCGTGGCGGTTCTCGGCGCGACCGGCTCGATCGGCGGCTCGGCGCTGGACGTCGTCGCCCGCCACCCCGACCGGCTGCGCGCCAGCGTGCTCGCCGCGGGCAGCCGCGTGGACGCGCTGCTGGCGCTGTGCCGCATCCACCGCCCCGATCACGCCGTGATCGCGGACCCCGCCGGCTACGCCGCGCTGGCGGCCGGCCTGCGCGACGCCGGCCTGCCCACCCGCGCCCACGCCGGCGACGAAGCGCTGTGCGCGCTGGCCGGCGGCGAGGACTGCGACACCGTGGTCGCGGCGATCGTCGGCGCGGCCGGGCTCGCCTCGACCCTGGCCGCGGCGCGCGCCGGCAAGCGCCTGCTGCTGGCCAACAAGGAATCCCTGGTGATGGCCGGGGCCCTGCTGATGGCCGAGGCCGCGCGCGGCGGCGCCCGCATCCTGCCCATCGACAGCGAGCACAACGCCCTGTTCCAGTGCCTGCCCGGCGGCCGCGTGGCCGACGGCGTGCGGCGGCTGGTGCTGACCGCCTCGGGCGGGCCGTTCCGCGGCCGCCGGCGCGAGCAGATGGCCGCGATCACGCCGGAACAGGCCATCGCCCATCCCAAGTGGTCGATGGGCCCGAAGATCTCGGTCGATTCCGCGACCCTGATGAACAAGGGCCTGGAGGTCATCGAGGCCCACCACCTGTTCGGGCTGGGCAACGAACGCATCGGCGTGGTGGTGCACCCGCAGAGCCTGGTCCACGCCCTGGTCGAGTACGTGGACGGCTCGACCCTGGCCCAGTTGGGCCTGCCGGACATGCGCACCGCGCTGGCGCTGGGCTTCGCCTGGCCGGAGCGGATCGCCTCCGGGGTCGCGCCGCTGGACCTGGTCGAACACGGGCGGCTGGACTTCGAGCCGCCGGACCTGGAGGCGTTCGCCTGCCTGCGCCTGGCGCGGCAGGCGCTGGAGGCCGGCGGGACCGCCCCGGCGGCGCTCAACGCCGCCAACGAGGTTGCGGTTTCAGCCTTCCTTCAGGGCCGGATCGGTTTCCTGGGCATTCCCGCCATCGTCGAGTCCACGCTCGCGACGCTGCCCGCGACCGATGCCGGTTCGCTGGAGGCCGTGCGCGAGGTGGACGCGCAGGCGCGCCGCCACGCCACCCTCGCCCTGTCCCGCCACGCCGCCGCATGAGCCTCGCGATGAGCCGCTTACATGAGTAACGTCCTCGGTTCGGTGTGGTGGCTGATCGTCAGCCTCGGCCTGCTGGTCACCTTCCACGAGTTCGGCCACTACTGGGTGGCGCGCCGCGCCGGCGTCAAGGTGCTGCGCTTCTCGATCGGCTTCGGCAAGCCGCTGTGGTCGCGCCGCAACCGCGACGGCACCGAGTTCGCGATCGCCGCGATCCCGCTCGGCGGCTACGTGAAGATGCTCGACGAGCGCGAGGCGCCGGTACCGGCCGAGGCCGCCTCCCAGGCCTTCAACCGCAAGCCGGTGGGCGCGCGCATGGCGATCGTCGCCGCCGGGCCGGCCGCCAACCTGCTGCTGTGCGTGGCGCTGCTGTGGGCGATGTTCGTCATCGGTCGCGCCGACTACCAGCCGGTGATCGGCCAGGTGCGCGCGGTCGCGGCGGAGGCCGGCCTGCAGCGCGGCGACCGCATCCTCGCCGTCGGCGAGCGCGAGACCCCGACCTGGAACGAGGTGCAGCTGGCGCTGCTGCCGGCGGCCCTGGACCGCCGCGACGTGGACCTGCGCATCGTCGATGCCGGCGGCCGCGAGGTCGAGCGCCGGCTGCCGCTGTCCGCGCTCGGCGCCGATCTCGACGATCGGGCGCTGCTGCCGGCGATCGGCCTGGTACCGCGCCACCAGCTCGTCCCCGCGGTGATCGGCCGGGTGCTGCCCGATTCCCCGGCCTGGGGCATCCTGGCCGAGGACGACCGCATCACCGCGGTCGACGGCACGCCGGTGAGCAGTTTCGAGGAGATCGCCCCGCTGGTGCGCGCGCTGGGCGAGCGCGGCGGCGCCGGCATGGTCGAGGTCGAGCGCGACGGCCAGCGGCTGGCGCTGGAGGTCGCGCCGCGCGCCCTGAAGGACGCCGGCGGGCGCGAATACTGGGGGCTGGGGATCGAATCGGCCCGCGGCGAGCCGCCGGCGCGCGACGCGGTGCAGCGCTACGGCCCGCTGGAAGCGGTCCCGGCGGCGCTGCGCGAAACCGGCCACCTCACCGGGCAGCTGTTCGGCATGATCGGGCGCGCGTTCACCGGCCGCATCGCGCTGGAGAACACCGTCGCCGGCCCGATCACCATCGCCCGCGCCACCAATGCCTACGCCCAGCAGGGCGCGGCCTGGTACCTGACCATCCTCGCGCTGCTGTCGCTGAGCCTGGCGGTGATCAACCTGCTGCCGATCCCGCTGTTGGATGGCGGACACCTGATGTATTACCTTATCGAGTTGGTCAAGGGCAGCCCGCTCAGCGAACGGGCCATGGCCGCCGGCCAGTACGTCGGCCTGTTTCTGCTGGCCTGCCTCATGGGGCTGGCGTTCCACAACGACATCCTGTCCCTGCCGATGCTGCAACGCTGACAGCCCGAATCTCGCCCGCGGCCCGCCGCGGCGCGCCCCCCCAACGGACGTACTAGATGACGCGTATTCCCAGCCGCCGCCTGCTCGCCCTCGCCCTCACCGCGGCCATCGCCGCGCCCGCCTGGGCCCAGACGGCGCCGGCCGTCCCCGCCGCGCAACCCGCAGCCAGCACGTTCGCAGTGTCCGACATCCGCGTCGACGGCCTGCAGCGCATCGGCGCCGGCACCGTGTTCACCTACCTGCCGATCGAGCGCGGCGACACCGTGGACCAGGCGCGCATCGGCGAGGCGATCCGCGCGCTGTACCGCACCGGCTTCTTCGAGGACGTGCGGGTCGGCCGCCAGGGCGACATCCTGGTGGTGACGGTGACCGAGCGCCCGGCGATCAACCGCCTCACCCTGACCGGCAACAAGGACATCAAGACCGAGGACCTGCAGCGCGGCCTGGCCGACATCGGCCTGTCCGAGGGCGACACCTTCGACCGCCTCGCGCTGGACCGCGTCACCCAGGAGCTGACCCGCCAGTACAACAACCGCGGCAAGTACAACGTCAGCATCACCCCGACCGTCTCGCAGCTCGACCGCAACCGCGTCGACGTCACCATCGCCATCGACGAGGGCAAGGCGGCCAAGATCCGCCACATCAACCTGATCGGCAACGAGACCTACGACCAGGAGGAGATCACCGATTCCTGGGAGTCGGGCGAGAGCAACTGGCTGAGCTGGTACCGCCGCGACGACCAGTACTCGCGCGAGAAGCTGTCGGGCGACCTGGAGAAGCTCAACAACTTCTACCTCGACCGCGGCTACGTCGATTTCGCCGTGGACAGCACCCAGGTCTCGATCAGCCCCGACAAGCGCGACATGTACATCACCGCCGGCATCACCGAGGGCGAGATCTACACCGTCTCCTCGGTCGAGGTCAGCGGCGACACCATCCTGCCCAAGGAGCAGATCGAGGAGCGGCTGTTCGTCCGCGAGGGCCAGACCTTCTCGCGCGCCCTGCTCGAGCTGACGTCCGACTCCATCGTGGCCACGCTGAGCAACATCGGCTACGCCTTCGCGCAGGTGAACCCGATCCCCGAGGTCGACCGCGAGAAGCGTACCGTCGCGATCAACCTGCAGGTGGTGCCGGGCCCGCGCGTCAACGTGCGCCGGATCGTGTTCAAGGGCAACACCCGCACCTCCGACGAGGTCCTGCGCCGCGAGATGCGCCAGTTCGAGGGCGCGTGGTACTCGCAGGCGGCGATCGACCGCTCCAAGGTGCGCCTGCAGCGGCTGGGCTTCTTCGAATCGGGCAGCGTCAACGTCGAGACGCAGCCGGTCCCCGGCAGCCAGGACGAGGTGGACGTGGTGTTCGACGTCAAGGAGACCACCTCGGGCAGCTTCGTCTTCGGCCTGGGCTATTCGCAGCTCTCCGGCGTGACCACCTCGGTGCAGCTGTCGCAGAACAACTTCCTCGGCAGCGGCAACCGCGTCTCGATCGAGGCCAGCCGCAACGTCTACCTGCAGCGCTACGCGTTCTCCTACCTCAACCCGTACTTCACCGACGACGGCGTCTCGCTGGGCTACAACCTGTGGTGGCGCGAGTTCGACAACTCCGAGTTCAACACCGCGCAGTATTCCTCGACCAGCGCCGCCGGCCAGGCCTTCTTCGGCGTGCCGATCACCGAGAACGACAGCATCTCGGTGCTGTTCGGCATCGACAGCAACGAAATCTTCACCCGTCGCGACTACACCCCGGACTCGATCGTCGACTACGTCGACGCCTTCAACACCCGCACCTTCCATTCCTGGCGCACCGAGGTGGGCTGGGCGCGCGACACCCGCAACGACTACCTGCAGCCCACCCGCGGCACCTACCAGCGGGTCTCGGCGGAAATCGCCCTGCCCGGCTCGACCGCCGAGTTCTACAAGATCAACTACGAGTTCTCCAAGTACTGGCCGATCAGCCGCGCCTTCGTGCTCAACACCCGCGCCGAGATCGGCTACGGCGACAGCTACGGCGACGACGTCACCCGCAACGTCTGCTTCAACAATCCCGTCCAGGTGGATCACGACAACGATCCCGAGACGCCGCCGATCTGGGTGCCGGGCGCGGATCCGTCCGACCCCTGCGATCCGAGCTCGCCCGATTACGTGCGCACGATCACCGCATCGGGCCTGCCGTTCTTCGAGAACTTCTACGCCGGCGGCACGCGCTCGGTGCGCGGCTTCCGCGACAACACCCTGGGTCCGCGCGAGGCCGCCGGCAACAGCAGCTACCTGCAGCCGCTGGGCGGCGCGCTGAAGACCGTCGGCTCGCTGGAGATGTACTTCCCGACCCTGCTCGACTCGCCGGCCGCGCGCATTTCCGCCTTCGTCGACTTCGGAAACGTCTACAGCGACCTCGACGCCTTCGAGGCGCGCGACCTGCGCATCTCGGCGGGCGTGGCGCTGATGTGGCGCGCGCCGGTGGGCCCGATCTCGATCAGCTACGCGTATCCGATCGAGAAGCAGGACGACGTGTTCGGCGGTTCCGGCGACCTGATCCGCCGCGGCGACGAGGTCGAGCGCCTGCAGTTCACCTTCGGCGGCGCGTTCTGACGCGCCCCGACCGGCCGACCGTGGCATCGTCCTCGCATACCGCCGCCGAGCTGGCGGAACGCTTCGGCCTGGCGCTGCGCGGCGACGGCGGCGTCGTCGTGCGCGGCGTCGCCCCGCTCGGGCGCGCCGGCGCCGACGAGCTGTCGTTCCTGTCCAACCCGCGCCTGCGCCCGCAACTGGCCGCCAGCGCCGCGGGCGTGGTGGTGCTGCGCGAGGCCGACGCCGAGGGCCATGCCGGCACCGTGCTGCTGGCCAAGGACCCTTACGTCGCCTACGCGAAGATCGCCGCGCTGTACGAGCCTCGCCTCGCGCATGCGCCGGGCATCCATCCCAGCGCGGTGGTCGATCCGAGCGCGCGCATCGATCCAGGCGCGGCGATCGGCCCGCACGTCTACGTCGGCCCGCGCAGCACGGTGGCCGCGGGCTGCAGCATCGGCCCGGGCTGCACGATCGGCGAGGACTGCCATCTGGACGTCGGCTGCGTGCTGGTCGCGCGGGTGACGCTGGACCGCCGCGTGCGCCTGGGCAAGCGGGTGCAGATCCAGCCCGGCGCCGTGCTCGGCGCGGAGGGCTTCGGCCTGGCGATGGAGGACGGACGCTGGATCAAGGTGCCGCAGCTCGGCGGCGTGGTCTGCGGCGACGACGTCGAGATCGGCGCCAACACCACCGTCGATCGCGGCGCGCTCGACGACACCGTGCTCGAGGACGGCGTGCGCCTGGACAACCTGATCCAGATCGCCCACAACGTCCACGTCGGCGCGCACACGGCGATGGCCGGCTGCGTGGGCGTGGCCGGCAGCACCCGCATCGGCCGCTACTGCATGATCGCGGGCAAGGTCGGCATTTCCGGCCACCTCGAGATCTGCGACCGCGTGCTGGTGCACGCGATGTCCATGGTCTCGGCTTCGATCGACGAGCCCGGCGAATACTCGTCGGGCATTCCGGCGATGGCCACCCGCGAGTGGCGTCGCAACGCCGTGCGCCTGCGGCAGCTCGACGCGCTCGCGCGGCGCGTGGGCGCGCTGGAGAAAGCACGAGAAGGACAAGCATGACCACTGGGGATTTCAAACTGCCGATCGAGCACGACGGCGTGCTCAAGCTGTTGCCGCATCGCTACCCGTTCCTGCTGATCGACCGCGTGGTCGCCTACGAACCGCGCGCCCGCGTGGTCTGCCACAAGAGCGTCAGCGGCAACGAGCAGTTCTTCCAGGGCCACTTCCCCGGCCGCCCGGTGATGCCCGGCGTGCTGGTGCTCGAGGCGCTGGCGCAGGCCGGCGGCATCCTCACCCACCTCGACCTGGGCGCCGACCATTGCGGCGAGCTGTCCTACCTGGTCAAGATCGACAAGGCCAAGTTCTCGCGCATGGTGCTGCCCGGCGACCGCCTGGAGCTGGAGGTCGGCGTGCGCCGCGAGATCCGCAACATGACCCTGTACGGCGGCGTGGCGCGCGTCGACGGGCGGGAGGTGGCCTGCGCCGAGATCCTGTGCGCGCGGGCGGCCTGACATGGCCGCCGCGACGCGCATCCACCCCACCGCCGTCGTCGATCCCGGCGCGCGGCTGGGCGAAGGCGTGGAGGTCGGCGCCTTCAGCCTGATCGGGCCGGAGGTCGAGATCGGCGACGGCACCCGCATCGGCCCCCACTGCAGCATCCAGGGCCCGGCGCGGATCGGCCGCGACAACCGCTTCCACGGCCACGCCGCGATCGGCGGCGAGCCCCAGGACAAGAAATTCCGCGGCGAGCGCGTGGACCTGACGATCGGCGATCGCAACGTGGTGCGCGAGTTCGTGACCGTCAACCGCGGCACCGGCGACGGCGGCGGCACCACCCGCATCGGCGACGACAACTGGCTGCTGGCCTACGTCCACGTCGCCCACGACTGCATCGTCGGCAGCCACTGCGTGTTCTCCAACAACGCCACCCTCGCCGGCCACGTCGAGATCGGCGACCACGTGATCCTCAGCGGCTTCGCCGGCATCCACCAGTTCTGCCGGATCGGCATGCACGCCTTCGTCGGCATGGGCGCCTTCGTCAACGGCGACGTGCCGCCCTTCGTGACCGTGGCCCAGGACGGCTACGGCCGCCCGCGCGGCATCAACAGCGAAGGCCTCAAGCGCCGCGGCTTCGATGCCGAGCGCCTGGCCGCGATCAAGCGCGCCTACCGCGCGCTGTACGTCTCCGGCGCGCCGCTGGAGGAGGCGCGCGCCAAGCTGGCGGAGCTTGCCGCCGGCAGCGACGACGTCCGCGCCCTGCTGGAATTCGTCGAGACCGCCCGGCGCCCCTTGCTAAGATGAACGTCCCGGCCGCGGACTCCGCCCGAACGTGAACAGCGCCACGCAGACCACGACGGCCCCGGCCCCGACCCTTCCCGACATCCCGCTCCCCGCACCGGCGGGGCAGGCGCCGCGCTTCGCGCTGGTGGCCGGCGAGGCCTCGGGCGACCAGCTCGGCGCCGGCCTGGTCCACGCGCTGCGCCAGCGCTTCCCGCAGGCGGTCTTCGTCGGCGTCGGCGGCGACGCCATGCGCCGCGCCGGCGTGGACACCTGGCACGACGCCTCCGAGCTCGCGGTGATGGGGCTGGCCGAGGTGCTGGCCCACCTGCCGCGATTGCTGAAGCTGCGCACGCGCCTGCAGCAACGGCTGCTGGCCTGGCGGCCGGACGTGTTCATCGGCATCGACGCGCCGGACTTCAACCTCGGCCTGGAACGCCGCCTCAAGCAGCGCGGCCTGCGCACGGTGCACTACGTGAGCCCCTCGGTGTGGGCCTGGCGGCGCGGTCGCGCCGCGCGCATCGGCCGCAGCGCCGACCGCGTGCTGTGCCTGTTCCCGATGGAGCCGCCCATCTACGCCGACTATGGCGTCGATGCCCGCTTCGTCGGCCACCCCATGGCCGACGAAATGCCGCTGCAACCCGACCGTCGCGGCGCGCGGCAGCGCCTCGGCCTGCCGCGGCCGGCGCAGGTGCTGGCGGTGCTGCCCGGCTCGCGCCTGGGCGAGATCGAGCGCCTGGGCCAGGTCTTCCTCGACGCCGCCGCCCGGGTCGCCGCGGCCGTGCCGGGCCTGCGCGTGGTGGTGCCGGCGGCCAACCCGGCCTGCCGGCAGGCGCTGGAGGCGCTGGCCGCCGACTCGCCGCTGCGCGGCGAAGCGCTGCAGATCCTCGACGGCCGCGCGCGCGAGGCGATGACCGCCGCAGACGCAGTGCTGATCGCCTCCGGCACCGCCACCCTCGAGGGCCTGCTGGCGAAGCGTCCGATGGTGGTCGGCTACCGGGTCTCGCGCGCCACCGCCGCCATCGTGCGCGCGCTCGGCCTGCTCAAGGTGGACACCTACTCGCTGCCCAACGTGCTCGCCGGAACGCGCCTGGTGCCGGAACTGGTGCAGGAGGACTGCACCCCGGAGCGGCTCGCCGCCGCCGTGCTCGGCTACCTGCAGGATCCCGCCGCCGCCGCCGCGCTGGAGCCGCGCTTCGCCGAGATCCACCGCACCCTGCGCCGCGACGCCTCCGCGCGCGCCGCCGACGTGGTCGAGACGCTGATCGTGCGACGCTAGGCCGAATCGACATTCGGCTTGCAGCGTCGAAGTTTCCCCTCCCGCCATGCGGCGGCATGTCATCCTTTTTTCCCGCAAGCGGGACCATTTTGTCCCTTCTCCCGCAAGCGGAGCGATGCTGTTCCTTCTCCCGCGAGCGGGCTCATGTCGCCCCTTCTCTTGCGGGGGAAGGAAAAAAACGGAGTGCTCCCCGCTTGCGGGGGAGGGAAAAAACAGCATGCCCCCCCGCAAGCGGGGAACGGATCGCCTTTGCGCGCTGAATGTCGATACGGCCCAAGTCCATCGGCGGCCGCCTTGCCGCCCCCGCTCCCCGCCGCTACCCTGCGCGCATGCTTCGCGCCCCCGACCTCCGCCGAGCCGCCCCGTGAGCGAGTGGATCGCAGGCGTCGACGAGGCCGGCCGCGGCCCGCTGGCGGGACCGGTGGTGGTGGCGGCGGTGGTGTTCGATCCCGCGCGCCCGCGCATCAACGGCCTCGACGACTCCAAGCGGCTGACGCCGCGGCGCCGCGAGACGCTGTATGCGCGCATCGTCGATCGCGCGCTGGCCTACAGCATCGTGTTCGTGGACGCCGACGAGATCGATCGCCTCAACATCTTCCAGGCGACGATGCAGGGCATGCGCCAGGCGCTGGAAGCGGCCACCGCCTCGCTCGACCGCACGCGCTGCACGGCGCGCGTGGACGGCAACCACCTGCCGCGCGCGCTGCCCTGCCGCGCCGAGGCCTGGGTCGGCGGCGATGCCCGCGACCGGGCGATCATGGCCGCGTCGATCCTGGCCAAGGTCGCCCGCGACCGCGCCATGGTCGACCTGCATGCGCACCACCCCGTCTACGGCTTCGACGCCCACAAGGGCTACTCCACGCCCATGCACCTGGCGGCCCTGCGCGAGCACGGGCCCTGCCCGGCGCACCGGCGCAGCTTCGCGCCCGTGCGCGAGGCGCTGGCGCCAGCCGCCACCTGCACCGACCTGTTCGCCACGCCCGCCTTCGCCTGACGCGATACGCGACCACCGGCGCGGTCGGGGGCCTGGCCGCCTACCGCCGGCTGTCAAGTCTTGTCCGCCCCGCCCCCCGGCCCTACCCTGCCGGCTGACGCGATGCCCGTCCGATGTCCAGCCGCTTCGTTCATCTTCACCTGCACAGCGAGTTCTCGCTCGCCGACTCGACGATCCGCATCCCGCAGCTGGTCGCGCGTTGCGCTGCACTGAACCAGCCGGCGCTCGCGGTCACCGACCGCAACAACCTGTTCGCGCTGGTGGGCTTCTACCGCAAGGCCGAGAGCGCCGGCCTCAAGCCGATCGCCGGCGCCGACGTGATGGTCGCCGCCGGCGACGAGCCGGCCTGGCCGGTCACCCTGCTGTGCCGCAACCGCCAGGGCTACCTCAATCTCTCGCGCCTGCTCACGCGCGCCTGGATGGAAGGCCACCGCAACGACGGCGTGGTGGTGCGCCCGGAGTGGGTGCAGGCGGCCTCCGGCGACCTGTTCGCGCTGCTCGGCCGCCACACCGAGGCCGGGCGCCTGGCCGCGGCCGGCAAGCACGAGATCGCCTTGCACTGGCTGGCCGACTGGCAGCGCGCCTTCGACGACCGCCTGCACCTGGAACTCACCCGCACCGGCCGCGACGGCGAGGACGCGTTCAACGACTTCGCCCTGCACGCCGCCTCCGTGCGCGGCATCCCGGTGGTGGCCAGCAACGACGTGCGCTTCCTCGACGCCGACGGCTTCGAGGCGCACGAGGCGCGCGTGTGCATCGCCTCCGGCCGCGTGCTCGACGATCCGAAGCGGCCGCGCGACTACAGCCGCGAGCAGTACCTGAAGTCCAGCGAGGAAATGGCGGAGCTGTTCGCCGACGTCCCCGACGCGCTCGACAACACCGTGGCGCTGGCGCAGCGCTGCAACATGGAACTGAGCCTGGGCACCTACCACCTGCCGCAGTTCCCGGTGCCCGACGACCACACCCTGGACAGCTGGATCCGCCGCGAGGCGCGCGCGGGCCTGGAGGAGCGGCTGGCGAAGTACCCGCTGGCCCCGGGGCACACCCGCGAGAGCTATTTCGAGCGCCTGGACACCGAGCTCGACGTCATCGTCAAGATGGGGTTCCCGGGCTACTTCCTGATCGTGTCCGACTTCATCCGCTGGGCCAAGGAACACGACATCCCGGTCGGGCCGGGCCGCGGCTCCGGCGCCGGCTCGCTGGTGGCCTGGGCGCTGAAGATCACCGACCTCGATCCGCTGCCCTACGACCTGCTGTTCGAGCGCTTCCTCAATCCCGAGCGCGTGTCGATGCCGGACTTCGACATCGACTTCTGCATGGACCGGCGCGACGAGGTCATCGACTACGTCGCCGCGAAGTACGGCCGCGACCGGGTCAGCCAGATCATCACCTACGGCACCATGGCCGCGAAGGCGGTGGTGCGCGACGTCGGCCGCGTGCTCGGCTACCCCTACGGCATGGTCGACGGCATCGCCAAGCTGGTGCCCAACGTGCTGGGCATCTCGCTGTCCGACGCGCTGGGCCGCACCGAGAAATCGCGCAGCGACGAGGCCTGGCGCTCGGGCGAGCTGATCCAACGCTACCAGGAGGAGGACGAGGTCCGCGACCTCATCGACCTGGCGCTGCAGCTCGAGGACCTGACCCGCAACGCCGGCAAGCACGCCGGCGGCGTGGTCATCGCGCCCTCGCCGCTGTCCGACTTCTGCCCGCTGTTCGCCGAACACGACCAGGACGGACGCGGCAAGAACCCGGTCACCCAGTTCGACAAGGACGACGTCGAGGCCGTCGGCCTGGTGAAGTTCGACTTCCTCGGCCTGCGCACGCTGACCATCATCGACTGGGCGGTGAAGGCGATCAACAGGAACAGAGACCAGGGTCCGGAGGCCAGAGACCAGGGCCATGCGCCTCCCTCCCCGGCCCCCGGCCCCTGGCCCCTGGCCTCCGCGCCCCTCGACATCTCCGCGATCCCGCTCGACGACCCGGCGACCTACGCGCTGTTCGCGCGCGGCGATACGGTGGCGGTGTTCCAGTTCGAATCGCGCGGCATGCGCGAGCTGCTCAAGCGCGCCAAGCCGGACCGCTTCGAGGATCTCATCGCGTTGAACTCGCTGTTCCGGCCGGGCCCGATGGACCTGATCCCGGACTTCATCGAGCGCAAGCACGGCCGCGCCGAGGTGGTGTATCCGCACCCGCTCCTGGAGCCCGTGCTCGCGCCGACCTACGGCGTGGTGGTCTACCAGGAGCAGGTCATGCAGACCGCGCAGGTCCTGGCCGGCTACTCGCTGGGCGGCGCCGACCTGCTGCGCCGGGCGATGGGCAAGAAGAAGGTCGAGGAGATGGCCAAGGAGCGGGCCAAGTTCGAGGCCGGCGCCCGCGAGACCCACGGCATCGAGCCGAACGTGTCCGGCCCGATCTTCGACCTGCTGGAGAAGTTCGCCGGCTACGGCTTCAACAAGTCGCACGCCGCGGCCTACTCGCTGGTCGCCTACCAGACCGCGTGGCTGAAGGTGCACTACCCGGCCGAGTTCATGGCCGCGGTGCTGTCCTCGGACATGGACAGCACCGAGAAGGTGGTCGGCTTCCTCGACGAGGCGCGCGCCCTGGGCCTGGACGTGCTGCCGCCCGACGTCAACGCCTCGGCCTACATGTTCGAGGCCAAGGCCCCCGAGCCCGGCCCCGACGGCGCGCCGCGGCGCGGCACCATCCGCTACGGCCTCGGCGCGGTGAAGGGCGTGGGCCGCGGCGCCTGCGAGGCGATCGCCGCCGAGCGCGAGCGCGGCGGCCCGTTCGTCGACCTGCTGGACTTCTGCCGTCGCTGCGAGACCGCGCGCCTCAACCGCCGCACCCTGGAGGCGCTGATCCAGGCCGGCGCGCTCGACGCGCTGGGCAAGAACCGCGCCTCGCTGATGCTGCAGCTGCCGGAGGTGCTCAAGGCCTGCGAGCAGCTCGCGCGCGAGCGCGACGCCGGGCAGGTGTCGCTGTTCGGCGGCCCCTCGGAATCCGCGCCGATCCACATCGAGCTGCCCGAGACCGAGGAATGGCCGCTGGCGCAGGTGCTGGCCGGCGAGCGCGAGACGCTGGGGCATTTCCTCAGCGGCCATCCGATCGATCCCTACCGGCAGGAACTGCAGGCGCTGCTCGGCCACGATCTCGGCCAGCTCGACGCGGTGTGGGCCGCGCGCCCGGACTCCGGGCGCGGCGGCTGGCGCCCGGAAGTGCCGGCGATCGTCGCCGGGCTGGTGGTCGGCATGCGCAAGCGCGGCGACGCCCAGGCCTTCGTGCAGCTGGAGGACGGCCGCGGCCGCCTGGAGTGCGCGTTCTTCGCCGAGGCCTGGCAGGAGTTCGCGCCGCTGCTGACCCGCGACCGGATCCTGATCGTGGAGGGCGGGCTGCGCGAGGACGAATTCAGCGGCGGCTTCGCGCTGCGCGCGCGCCGCGCCTGGGACTACCAGCAGCTGTGCCCGCAGATCGCCAAGCGGCTGGCCCTGCGCCTGGACCTGCGCGTGCCGGGCCTGCTGCAGCGGGTGGAGCGCCTGCTCGACGGCCACCGCCCCGGCCAGACCCCGCTGCGCTACGACCTGGTGGTGCCCGCCGGCGCCGCCGGGACGCTGGATCTGAACGGCACCCGCAGCGTGCGCGTGGAGGCCGACCTGATCGGCGCGCTGCGCGCCCAGCCCGGCGTCGAGGTGAAGCTCTCGCTGTCGCGCCCCTGGGCCAGCGCCTAGGATTCCGGGCCGCGGCCCGTACCGCCACGCACGGCCCGCCGCGCCGCTTCGCGCTAGACTGCACCGCTTTACCCGGCCGCATCCGCCGATGAATCCGAACTACCTCGATTTCGAACAACCCATCGCCGATCTCGAAGCGAAGATCCAGGAACTGCGCCAGGCCAGCGCGGGGCCGGCGGTGGACGTGGACAACGAGGTCCACGCGCTGCAGGAGAAGCTGCGCAAGCGCACCGCGCAGATCTTCCGCGACCTCTCGCCTTGGCAGGTCTCGCAGCTGGCCCGCCACCCGGCGCGGCCCTACACCGCCGACTACGTCCGCATCCTCTGCGACGAGTTCCAGGAACTGGCCGGCGACCGCGCCTACGCCGACGATCCGGCCATCGTCGGCGGCCTGGGCCGCATCGGCGGGCGCAGCGTGATGATCGTCGGCCACCAGAAGGGCCGCGACACCAAGTCCAAGGTGCGCCGCAACTTCGGCATGCCGCGCCCGGAGGGCTACCGCAAGGCGCTGCGGCTGATGAAGATGGCCGAGCGCTTCGGCCTGCCGCTGCTCACCTTCATCGACACCCCCGGCGCCTATCCCGGCATCGGCGCCGAGGAGCGCGGGCAATCGGAGGCGATCGCGCGCAACCTGATGGAGATGGCCGAGCTGAAGACGCCGATCGTGTGCACCGTCATCGGCGAAGGCGGCTCCGGCGGCGCGCTGGCGATCGGCGTCGGCGACCGCACGCTGATGCTGGAATACAGCACCTATTCGGTGATCTCGCCGGAAGGCTGCGCCTCGATCCTGTGGAAGGACGCCGGCAAGGCCAAGGACGCCGCCGAGCAGCTCGGCCTCACCGCGCGCCGCCTGCACGCCCTGGGACTGGTCGACAAGGTGGTGCGCGAGCCGATCGGCGGCGCCCACCGCAACCCGCGGCAGACCGCGATCCGGCTGAAGTCGGTGCTGCTCAACGAGCTCGACGCGCTGCAGGCGCTGCCGATCCCGGAACTGCTGGAACGCCGCTACCAGCGCCTGCGCGGCTACGGCGCCTACGAAGGCCGCTGAGACCCCGTTCCGAGGAACATGCCATGCATCCGCTGATCGTCCTGTCGGTGCTGCTGCAGATCGGCTGCGCGGTGCACGTGGTGCGCACCGGCCGGCCGCTGTACTGGATCTTCATCCTGCTGATCGGCTCCTACATCGGCGTGCTGATCTACCTGGTCGCCGCGGTGCTGCCGGACATGCGCCATTCGCCCGGCGCCAACCGCATCGCGCGCAACGCCCGCGACGCCATCGACCCCGGCCGGCACCGCCGCCGCGCCGAGCGCCAACTCGAGATCGCCGACACCCAGGACAACCGCCGCCGGCTGGCCGAACAGGCGCTGCACGACGGCGACTACGCGCAGGCCGACGCGCTGTACGACAAGGCGCTGAGCGGCCTGTACGCCACCGACCCGACGCTGATGCTCGGCCGCGCGCAGGCGCAGTTCGGGCTCGGCCGGCCCGAGCGCACCCGCGAGATCCTGAACGCGCTGATCGCCGCCAACCCCGACTTCCGTTCCGCGGAGGGCCACCTGCTCTACGCGCGCGCGGTCGAGGCCTGCGGCGACCACGCCGCGGCCGTGGAGGAGTACGAGGCGCTGGTGCAAGGCTACCCGGGCGAGGAAGCGCGCGTGCGCTACGGGCAGATGCTCGAGCGCATGGGCGAGCGCGAGCGCGCCGAGGCCCAGTTCCGCGAGGCGCTACGCCGCGCCGACCTGGCGCCCGCGCACTACCGCCGCGCCCAGCGCGAATGGCTGCAGGTCGCCCGCAACGCGCTGCGGGCGTAGACGCGCGCGGGCGCGCTCCTGCGGCTGATCCGCGTCGGCCGCCCTCACCAGCCGCGCAGGTACTGCGGCGGCGTCGGCGGCTCGACGCCGAGCGCCTGCGCCGCATGCGCGGCGAAGTACGGATCGCGCAGGAACGCGCGGCCGGCCAGCACCAGGTCGGCGTCGCCCGCGGCCACCACGGCCTCGGCCTGCTGCGCGGTCTCGATCAGCCCGACCGCGCCGGTGGCGATGCCGGCCTCGGCGCGGACGCGCCGCGCGAACGGCACCTGGTAGCCCGGCCCGACCTCGATCCGCTGCGCCGGATCCAGGCCGCCGCTGGAGACGTCGATCAGGTCCACGCCCAACGGCGCCAGCCGGCGCGCGAGTTCCACGCTCTGGTCCACGTCCCAGCCGCCTTCCACCCAGTCGGTGGCCGACAGCCGCACCCACAGCGGCAGCCGGTCGGGCCACACCTCGCGCACCGCGGCCACGACCTCCAGCAGCAAGCGCGCGCGCCCGTCGAAATCGCCGCCGTAGCGGTCCTCGCGCCGGTTGGACAGCGGCGACAGGAACTGGTGCAGCAGGTAGCCGTGCGCGGCGTGCACCTCGGCGATCTCGAAGCCGGCCGCCAGCGCGCGCCGCGCGGCCTGGCGGAAATCGTCGACGACCTTGGCGATGCCGGCCTCGTCGAGGGCCTGCGGCCGCGGATGGAGGTCGTCGTACGCCAGGGCCGACGGCGCCACCACCGTCCAGCCGCCCTCGCCCGGCGGCACCGCGCCGCGCCCGAGCCAGGGCGCGTAGGTGCTGGCCTTGCGCCCGGCGTGCGCCAGCTGCACCGCGGGGACCGCGCCGTTGGCGCGCACGAACGCGGCGATGCGCGCCCACGCCTCCGCCTGGGCATCGTTCCACAGCCCGGTGTCCTCGGGCGAGATACGGCCTTCGGGCGACACCGCCGTGGCCTCCGCCACCACCGCGCCCGCGCCCCCCACCGCGCGGCTGCCCAGGTGCACCAGATGCCAGTCGCCGGGCAGGCCGTCGCGCGCGCTGTACTGGCACATGGGCGAGACGACGAGGCGATTGCGCAGGGTCAGCGAACGTTGCGCGAAAGGCTGGAACAGGACGCTCATGACGGACTCCATGTGGAACTCGTGGGGGACCGCAATGTAGGGGCGCGCCTGCGCGCTGCGTAGCGGCGCCGACGGATCGCTGCATTGCAGCGCGTGGCACCATGCGCGCATGGCCGCGCCCGACCTGCCCCTGATCCCGCCGCGATCGCCCGGCCCGGTGCTGGCGGCCTACAGCGGCGGGCTGGATTCGACCGTGTTGCTGCATCGCCTGGCATCGGACCCGGCGCTGCGCGCGCGCGGACTGCGCGCGGTGCACGTGCACCACGGCCTGCAGGCGGACGCGGACGACTGGGCGACGCACTGCGCGAACACCTGCGCCGCGCTCGGGATCGCGCTCGACGTCCGCCGCATCCGCATCGAGGACCCGCACGGCCTGGGACCGGAAGCGGCCGCGCGCGAGGCGCGCCACGGCGTGTTCCAGGCGCTGCTGCGGCCCGGCGAGGTGCTGGCGCTGGCGCACCATCGCGACGACCAGGCCGAGACCTTCCTGCTGCGCGCGCTGCGCGCCTCCGGCGTCGATGGCCTCGCGGCGATGGCGCCTTGGCGCGCCTGCGGACCCGGCTGGCTGTGGCGGCCGCTGCTCGACACGCCGCACGCGGCGCTGCGCGACTGGGCGCTGGCGCGCGGCCTGCGCTGGATCGAGGACCCCAGCAACGCCGGCAGCGATCCCGATCGCAACTTCCTGCGCCACGAGGTGCTGCCGCGCCTGCACGCACGCTGGCCGCAAGCCGCCGCGGCGCTCGCCCGCAGCGCCGCGCTGGCCGCGCAGGCGCGCACGCTGCTCGACGACGAGGACGCGATGGCGCTGGCCGGCGCGCGCGGCGCCGATCCGGCCGTGCTGCGCATCGAGGCGTTGCGCGCGCTGCCGCCCGCGCGGCGCGCACGGGTGCTCAGGCGCTGGATCGCCGACTGCGCCCTGCCGCCGCTGCCGGCCGCGGGCGTGGACCGGATCGAGTCCAGCCTGCTGACCGCAGGGCCCGACGCCGCCGCCCGCTTCGAGTGGGCCGGCGCGCGCGTGCGGCGCTGGCGCGGCCTGCTCCACGCCGCGCCGGTGCGGCCGCCGCTGCCGGCCGCGTTCTCGGCCGCGTGGGACGGCCGGCAGCCGCTGCGCCTGCCCACCGGCGACCTGCTCGCGCTGGAAGACGATGGCGATGCGCCCGGCTTCGACGCGCCGCTGCGCGTGCATGCGCGACGCGGCGGCGAGCGCCTGCGCCTGCCCGGCCGCGCGCACCGCCACGCGCTCAAGGACGTGCTGCAAGCGCTCGGCGTACCGCCCTGGGAACGCGAGCGGTTGCCGCTGCTCTCCGACGCGGCCGGCGACCTGCTCGCCGCCGGCGACCTGGTCTACGCGGCGCATTTCGACGCCTGGCTGCGCGCGCGCCGGGCTCGGCTGCGCTGGCGGCCCGCAGCGCATGCCGCCACCTGATCCACCGCGCCGCGCTAACATGGCGCCCGGCGCCGGCCACGCGCCACAGGGGGGCCATGCCGGCACGGCGGGCCGACATCGACCCGCACGCGAGGACACACGCATGAGCACCGCTTCCGATCCGGCGCCCCGAGCTGCGCCCAACACCGCCGGCCGCGCCGCCTGGGTGTGCCTGGCGCTGGCCTGGCTGGCATTCCTGCTGCCGTTTCCCGGCCTGGGGCTGTTCGTGGGCTGGCCGTTGAACCTGGTCGCGTTCGTGCTGGCCATCGTCGCCATGTCCGCACGCGGCGCCGGCGCCGGGCTGTGGCCGCTGCTGGCCTCGCTGATCGTGTCCCCGGTGGTGTACTTCATCGGCCTGGCGGTGCTGGCCGGCGCCATCGTGGTCGGCGCGGCCGAGTCGTCGCGCCAGGCGGAAACCGCGCGGCCCGCCGCGAGCGAGCAGGCGGTCGCGATCGATGCGCAGGCGCTGCAGGCGGCCTACGACGCCGACCCCGCGCGCTTCCGGGGCCGCTCGCTGCGGATCGAGGGCGTCGTCGAACGCGTCGCGGCGGACGGCGCGCAGGCGCCGTCGGTCTGGCTCGAGACCGGCGACGGTTCGCCGCCGCTGCGCGCCGACGGCCTGTCCGCGGCGGCCGCCGCGCGTCTTTCCGCCGGCCAGCGCGTCGTGCTCGTGTGCATCGGCGCCGCGGCGGCCTCGGTGCGCGACTGCCGCATCGACTGAAGCCGCGCGCCCTGAGCGGGCCGGCGGGCGAAGATCCGCCCCAGCTCGCGCGCCACGGCCTAGAATGTCCGCATGGCCGACAACAAGACCCGCGACGCCGCCGCAGCCCCCTCGCCGGTGGCCGACTTCGAGCATTCGCTCGCGCAGCTCGAGGAACTCGTCGAGCGCATGGAGCACGGCGAGATGAGCCTGGAGGCCTCCCTGGCCGCCTACGAGCGCGGCGTCGGCCTGTACCGGCACTGCCAGCAGGCGCTGGAACAGGCCGAGCAGCGCGTGCGCCTGCTCAGCGATCCCGCCCGCCCCGACGCCGCCGAGCCCTTCCCGCCCGCCGGCGCCGACGATGCCTGAGGGTGGCGCCGTCGTCGGGGCGCGCTTCGAGGCGTGGCGACGGCGCAGCGATGCCGCGCTCGCCGATGCGCTGGACACCGTGGCGGCCGCCGAGCCGCGCCTGCGCGCGGCGATGCGGCACGCCGCGCTGCTGGGCGGCAAGCGCATGCGGCCGTTGCTGGTCTACGCCAGCGGCGACCTGTTCGGGCTGGACGAGGTCGCGCTCGATGCCGCGGCGGCCGCGGTGGAGCTGGTGCACGCCTACTCGCTGGTGCACGACGACCTGCCGGCGATGGACGACGACGCCCTGCGCCGCGGCCAGCCCACCGTGCACGTCGCCTTCGACGAGGCCACCGCGATCCTCTGCGGCGACGCCCTGCAGGCGCTGGCGTTCGGCCTGCTGGCGGCCGCGCCGCAGCCGGCGCCGGCGCGGGTGGAGATGATCCGGGAACTGGCCACCGCGGCCGGCGCCTGCGGCATGTGCGGCGGCCAGGCGCTCGATCTGGCCGCGACCGGCGCGGGCGGCATCGACCTTCCCCGGCTCGAGCGCCTGCACGCGCTCAAGACCGGCGCGCTGCTGCGCGCGGCGGTGCGGCTGGGTGCGCTGGCGGCCGGGGCCGGCGCCGAGGCGCGCGCGCAGCTGGACCGCTACGCCGCCGCGCTCGGGCTCGCCTTCCAGATCCGCGACGACCTGCTCGACATCGAGGCCGACAGCGCCACCCTGGGCAAGACCGCCGGCAAGGACATCGCGCAGGACAAGGCCACCTTTCCCGCGCTGCTGGGCGCCGACGCCTCGCGCGCGCGGCTGCGCGCGCTGGCCGCCGAGATGGACGCGGCGCTCGCCGGGTTCGGCCCGCGCGCCGCGGCGCTGGGCGCCCTGGGTCGGCTGGCGATCGACCGCGGGCACTGAACCGCCTCCCGAATGGGTGCGGCGGACGGTCGGGCGGCGATCCGCTCAGCGGCCGCAGCCTTCGAGGACCAGTTCCTGGCCCGGCCGGATCGCGTAGCCGGGCGCGCGCACGCCGTTGGCCTGCGCCAACGCGCGCAGGCTGCAGCCGTAGCGCTGCGCGATGCGGCCCAGCGTCTCGCCACGGCCCACCCGGTGCCGGCGCGCGGGCGCCGGCGCGGGCGTTGCGGGCGCTGCGCTCGTCGCCGTGGCGGGCACCGTCTGCACCGGGCCGGTACGCACCACGGCGGTCGCGGGATCGGTGCGCACCAGTTCGTGGGCGAGTTCCGCGCGCGGGCCGCGCAGGCACCAGCGGTTGTACAGGCCCACCATGCGCTGGGTGGCGTTGAGCCGCGCGCCGGCGGGCAGCAGGTCGTCCGCGCGGTAGCGCGGGTTGAGGTTGCGCAGCACGCGCATGTAGCCGCTGGGCGAACCCTGGCTGCCCAGGCAGATGGTCAGTTCGTAGATCGAGGCCGGCTTCTGCAGCACCAGCGTCGCCGGCCGCGGGTCCACGCGCGGGAACTCCAGTCCGTAGCGCCGGGGATGCAGGAACAGCCAGGCCGCGGCGATCACCATCGGCACGTAGTCGCGGGTCTCCGGCGGAAACTGGCTGTAGACCGCCTCGTCCCAGAAATTGCCGCCGGCGCTGGCGTTGAAGACCCGGCGCGCGCGCCCCTCGCCGCCGTTGTAGCCGGCCAGGGCCAGTTCGATGTTGCGGTTGAGCTCGGCCAGCCGCTCGTTGAGGTAGGCCGAGCTGGCCTGCGCCGCGGCGTAGGGATCGTAGCGGGTGTCGAAGCCGGTGGCGTCCGGCCCCAGGCCGAAGCGGCGCCCGGTGGCGTACATGAACTGCATCGGCCCGGCCGCGCCCGCGCGCGAGGTCGAGTGGACGCGCCCGTTCGATTCCTTGGCCAGGATGCCGAACAGCAGCGCCTCCGGCAGGCCGGCGCGCTCGAAATGCGGCCACATCAGGTGGCGCATGTACTGGTAGTTCTCGTAGCTGGTCAGCAGCGCCGGCCGCATGTCGGTCAGCCAGCGGCGGATGCCTTCCTGCACCGCCGGATTGAACTGCACCATGTCGGCGAAGCGCTGGCCGTCGGTGAGCAGCGAGGCCGCGCGCGCGGCCTCGGGCACGTCGGCGCCGAAGTGGGTGCCCATGCCGTCGGGATCGGGATCGAAGGGGTCGAACGGCTCCGTATCCTCGCCCTCCGGCGGGCTGGCCGAATCGGCGCCGGCCTTCAGCAGGCGCTTGAAGGTGGTGGCGAACTGCGCGGTCTGGCAGCCGCGCTGGCGGTCGCATTCGACCATGATGTCTTCCATGTCCTCCAGCGCGGCGTCGCCCTCGGCGGCCGCACCGGGCTCCTCGTTGCGGACCTTGACCATGGCCTCCCGATAGCGCAGTTCCGCCTGCTCCATGCGCTGCTGCAGCGCTTCGACAGCGGCGCGGTCGCGGCGCGACTGCGCCGAGGCATCGGGGGCGGCGCACAGCAGACTTAGGGCGGCGAGCGCCAGGCCGAACGGCGCGGCGCAGGAACGGGAACGTGGGGGAAATGAGGTCATGCGCGCGGGCCGGACGACGGGAGCGGCAGGGTAGCGGCGGGGTCCGCGCGGAGGCAACCCGGCGACGTGGCCGGCCGCTGTCGCTCAAAGCCGCGCCGCAGCCTCTAGAATCCCACCATCCGATGCCAGGAGCGCTCATGGACCCGATACTCGTCGGCCGATCGATCACCGCGCAGGGCGACGGCGCGCCGGTGACGCTGCTGCCGCGCTACGGCAACCGCCATGGCCTGGTCGCCGGCGCCACCGGCACCGGCAAGACCGTCACCCTGATGACCCTGGCCGAAGGCTTCTCGCGCGCCGGGGTGCCGGTGTTCCTGGCCGACGTGAAGGGCGACGTGGCAGGCCTGGCCGTGGCCGGCAGCGAGGACGCCAAGCTGCGCGAGCGCGCCGCGCGCATCGGCGTGCCGGACTACCGCCCCGAGGGCAATCCGACCCTCTTCTGGGACCTGTACGGCAAGCTCGGCCACCCGGTGCGCACCACGGTCAGCGAGATGGGGCCGGTGCTGCTGTCGCGCATCCTCGAGCTCAACGACACCCAGGCCGGGGTGCTCGACGTCGCCTTCAAGCTGGCCGACGACCGCGGCCTGCTGCTGCTCGATCTCGACGACCTGCGCGCCCTGCTCGGGCTGGTGGCCGAGGAGCGCAAGGCGATTTCGGCGGAGTACGGCCTGGTCAACGCGCAGTCGGTGGCGGCGATCCAGCGCGCGCTGCTGCGGCTGGCCCAGGACGGCGGCGAAGCCTTCTTCGGCGAGCCCGCGCTGGAGCTCAACGACCTCATGCGCGTGGATACGCAGGGACGCGGGGTGATCGGCATCCTCGCCGCCGACCAGTTGGTGCTCAAGCCGCGCCTGTACTCGACCTTCCTGCTGTGGCTGCTCTCGGAACTGTTCGAGACCCTGCCCGAGGTCGGCGACCTGGACAAGCCGAAACTGGTGTTCGTGTTCGACGAAGCGCACCTGCTGTTCAAGGACGCGCCGGCGGCGCTGCGGCAGCGCATCGAGCAGGTGGTGCGCATCATCCGCTCCAAGGGCGTGGGCGTGTACTTCTGCTCGCAGTTCCCCGACGACGTGCCCGACGAGATCCTGGGCCAGCTCGGCAACCGCGTGCAGCACGCGCTGCGCGCGTTCACCCCGCGCGACCAGAAGGCCGTGCGCACCGCCGCGGAGACCTTCGTCGCCAACCCCGGGCTCGACGTGGCCGCCACGATCTCCACGCTGGGGACCGGCGAGGCGCTGGTTTCCACCCTGCAGGACCCGCCCGGCGGCGGCCGCGGCGTGCCAATGCCGGTCGAGCGCACGCTGATCGCCCCGCCGCGCTGCCGGATGGGCGCGATCGGCGAGGACGAGCGCCGCCGCGTGCGCGACGGCAGCCCGGTCGGGACGAAGTACGACACCGCGGTGAACCGCGAGTCCGCCGCCGAGCTGCTGGCGCGGCGGGCGCAGGCGCAGTCCGCGCAGGCCGACGCGCCCGCCGCGAAGCCCGCCGAGCCCGACGGCGACGGCATCGGCGGCCGCCTCAGGGACTGGCTATTCGGCACCAAGCGCCGCCAGGGCATCCTGGAAGCTTCGAGCAAGCAGGCCGCGCGCACGATCACCAACCAGATCGTGCGCGGGGTGCTCGGCGGCATCCTCGGCGGCCGGCGCTGAGGCGCGGAGGAGCGTCCATGATCCCGCGACGTCCGAACGGTCTGGCCCTCCTGCTCGCACTGTCCGCGCTCGGTCAGGCCGGCTGCGATCGCGAGGTCGCGACCGAGACGGCAGCCGCCGATGCCCCGCCCGTCTCGGCAGCCGACCGCGCTGCCGCCGATGCGCAAGCCGAAGTCGGGATCGAGGCCGCGGCTACTGCGATCGCGCAAGTCAGCGGCACCTTCGCCGGCACCCTGCCCTGCGCGGACTGCGCCGGCATCGAGACCACGCTGCGGCTGCACGCCGACGGCGGCTACGACCTGATCGAGCGCCGCGCCGGCGAAGCCGAGGCCGATACGCACCACGGCGTCTGGTTCGTCAGCGACGACGGCCGCGCGATCCTGATCGCCAGCGACGCCGATGCCGGCGACCACCACATCTTCGAATGGCAGGGCGACGACGCGCTGCGGCTGCTGGCGCCCGCGGCCGACCGCGCGGGCGCCGGCGAATCCGCCCACCTGCTGCGCAGGACCGAGTGATGGCGCGCTGGCGACCGCCCGCGGAGTCCGGCACCGCGCTGATCACGCGCGAAGGCCACGACCGGCTCAAGCGCGAGCTGGACGAGCTGTGGCGCGTGCGGCGCCCGGAGGTGGTGCGCGCGCTGGCCGCGGCCGCGGCCGAGGGCGACCGCTCCGAGAACGCGGAGTACACCTACCGCAAGAAGCAGCTGGGCGAGATCGACCGCCGCGTGCGCTACCTGAGCAAGCGGCTGGAGCGGCTGAGGGTGGTGGACGAGGCCCCGGCCGACCCGCAGGCGGTGTTCTTCGGCGCGTGGGTCGAGCTGGAACGGATCGACAACGGCGAGCGCGACCGCTACCGCATCGTCGGCCCGGACGAGACCGATGCGCGCGAGGGCCTGATCAGCATCGATTCGCCGCTGGCGCGCGCGCTGCTGCGCAAGCGCATCGACGACGAGGTGGAGGCGATGCTGCCGGCCGGGCCGGCCACCTACCTCGTCGTCGACGTGCGCTACGCGGCGCCTGCGGACTGACCGCCGCCGGCCGCCGCGCGTCAGCGCAGCGCGGCGATCACCGCCTCGGAGAACGCCGGGATGTCGTCCGGCTTGCGGCTGGTGATGAGGTGGCCGTCGGTGACCACCTCGGCGTCCTTCCAGCGCGCGCCGGCATTCTCCAGGTCGGTGCGGATGGACGCGTACGAGGTCAGCTCTCGGCCCTTGGCCGCGCCGGATTCCGCCAGCAGCCACGGCCCGTGGCAGATCGCCGCCAGCGGCTTGCCGGCCCGGTCGAAGGCCTTCACGAACGCCACCGCCGCGGGCTCGGCGCGCAGCGTGTCGGGATTGATCACGCCGCCGGGCAGCACCAGGGCATCGTAGTCCTCGGGATTGGCCTGGTCGAGCACGACATCGACGGGCACGGTATCGCCCCAGTCCTTCTCCTTCCAGCCGCGGATCTCGCCGGCCTTCGGCGACACCACGTCCACCTGGAAGCCGGCCTCCTTCAGCCGCTTGCGCGGTTCCAGCAGTTCGGACTGCTCGTAGCCATCGGTCGCCAGGATCGCGACCCGCTTGCCTTTCGTCATGATGGGCGCTCCAACGTTCGGGGGAGCGCGCAGCCTCGCGCAGGCCGGGTCGCCCCGCCGTGAATCACCCGGCGTCGACGACCGGCAGCCCCAAGGCCCCGACCTCGCCGTAGAGGTCGTGCTCGTCGCTGCCGAGGATGCGCACGTCGGCGAAGTCGCCCGGGCGCAGGCCGGCCGCGGCGCCGTCCTGGATCTGCACCAGGCCGTCGATCTCCGGCGCGTCGGCCCGCGAGCGCGCCAGGGCCAGCTCGCCGTCGATCGCGTCCACCAGGCAGCGCTGCACGCTGCCCACCTTCGCTTCCAGCCGCGCCGCCGAGATCGCCGCCTGCCGCTCCATGAAGCGCGCCAGCCGCTCCTGCTTGACCGCCTCGTCCACCGGATCGGGCAGCGCGTTGGCCGCCGCGCCGTCCACCGGGGAGTAGGCGAAGGCGCCGACGCGGTCGAGCTGGGCTTCGTCGAGGAAGTCCAGCAGCGCCTCGAACTCGGCCTCGGTCTCGCCCGGGAAGCCGACGATGAAGGTCGACCGGATCGTGAGTTCCGGGCAGATCGCGCGCCAGCGCTGGATGCGCTCGAGGGTGCGATCGACCGCGCCGGGGCGCTTCATCAGCTTGAGGATGCGCGGGCTGGCGTGCTGGAACGGGATGTCCAGGTACGGCAGCAACCGGCCCTCGGCCATCAGCGGGATCGCCTCGTCCACGTGCGGATACGGGTACACGTAGTGCAGCCGCGTCCACACCCCCAGTTCGGACAGTCCCTCGCACAGCGCCTTCATCCGCGTCGGGTAGGCGCGGCCGCGCCACTCGCGCTCGGCATAGCGCAGGTCCACGCCGTAGGCCGAGGTGTCCTGGGAGATCACCAGCAGCTCGCGCACCCCGCCGCGCACCAGCCGCTCGGCCTCGCGCAGCACCTCGTCGACCGGGCGCGAGACCAGGTCGCCGCGCATGGACGGGATGATGCAGAAGCTGCAACGGTGGTTGCAGCCCTCGGAGATCTTCAGGTAGGCGTAGTGCTTCGGGGTCAGCTTGACGCCGATGTCGTCGGCCGCCGCGCGGCGCGGCACCAGGTCCACGAAGGGATCGTGCCGGGTCGGCGCGGCGGCATGCACCGCCGACATCACGCTGGCGTAGTCCTGCGGGCCGCTGATCGACAGCACCTCCGGGTGCGCCTCGCGGATCAGCGCCTCGCGCTTGCCCAGGCAGCCGGTGACGATCACCCGGCCGTTCTCGGCCAGCGCCTCGCCGATGGCCTCGAGCGATTCGTCGACCGCGGCGTCGATGAAGCCGCAGGTGTTGACCACCACCACGTCGGCATCGTCGTAGCTGGGCACGATGTCGTAGCCCTCGACCCTGAGCTGGCTCAGGATGCGCTCGGAATCGACCAGCGCCTTGGGGCAGCCGAGGCTGACGAATCCGACCCGGGGGCCGGCGGGCCGGGGAGAGGTGGCGGGCATGCGTACGGGGGGTGTGCGGCGCGGCCGGCCATTGTACCGGGCCCCCGCGCGGGGTGCCGCGGAGGGCGGCGCGTGGCAGGATGGCCCCGGACACGCACCCGACCAGGAGACTCCGCATGGGCCGAGACATCGCCATTCCGAGCCCCCACGGCACGATCGAAGGCTGGCGCGCCGACCCGCCGGACGCGCCGCCGCGCGCCGGACTGGTCGTGGTGCAGGAGATCTTCGGCGTCAATCCGCACATGCGCAGCGTGGTCGAGCGCTACGCGGCCGAGGGCTTCAGCGCGATCGCACCGGCGATGTTCGACCCGATCGAGCGCCACGTCGAACTCGACTACGGCGAGGCCGGCTTCGCCCGCGGCCGCGAGCTCGCCGCCGCGCTCGGCTTCGACCGTGCGGTGGACGTGGTCGCGGCCGCGGCCCGGGTACTGCAGGAGGACGGGCTGAAGGTCGGCGTGGTCGGCTTCTGCTGGGGCGGCAGCGTCGCCTACCTGGCCGCGACCCGGCTCGGCCTGCCGGCGGTCAGCTACTACGGCGCACGGACGGTGCCGTTCCTGGACGAGCCGTTGCGCGCGCCGATGCTGTTCCATTTCGGCGCGCTCGACGCCAGCATCCCGGAGGCCGACATCCAGCGCCACCGCGAGCGCCAGCCCGGGGCCGAACTGTACGTCTACGCCGATGCCGGCCATGCCTTCAACCGCGACGTCGACCCGCGCCACTACGCGCCCGCCGCCGCCGCGCTGGCGCACCAGCGCACGCTGGCCTTCCTGCAGCGCGCGCTGGCCTGACGGAGCCTCGCGATGACCGAACCCTACGCCCTGCATCCGCAACTGGCCGCCGACAGCCACCCGCTGGCCGCGCTGGCCCTGTGCGAGCTGCGCCTGATGGACGACGCCAACTACCCCTGGCTGGTGCTGGTGCCGCGGGTCGCCGGCGCGCGCGAACTGATCGATCTCGACCGCGACCAGCGCCTGCGGCTCACCGACGAGATCGACTTCGCCGCGCGCCTGCTGCGCGCGGCGGTCTCGCCAGACAAGCTCAACGTCGCCGCGCTGGGCAACCTGGTGCCGCAGTTGCACGTGCACGTGATCGGCCGCTTCGTCGGCGACCCGGCCTGGCCGGCCCCGGTCTGGGGCCGGGTGGCGGCGCGACCCTACGCGCCGGAGGCGCTGGTGGCGCGCGTGCGCGCGCTGCAGGCGGCGATGCCCGGCGGCGCCTGAACCCGGGCGGCCCTCACGTCTTGGGCAGGGTCACCCCGGTCTGGCCCTGGTACTTGCCGCCGCGGTCGCGGTAGGACGTCTCGCAGACCTCGTCGGACTGGAAGAACAGCATCTGCGCCACGCCCTCGTTGGCGTAGATGCGCGCCGGCAGCGGCGTGGTGTTGGAAAACTCCAGGGTCACGTGGCCCTCCCACTCGGGTTCGAGCGGGGTCACGTTGACGATGATCCCGCAGCGCGCGTAGGTGCTCTTGCCCAGGCACACCACCAGCACGTCGCGCGGGATTCGGAAATACTCCACCGTGCGCGCCAGCGCGAACGAGTTCGGCGGGATGATGCACACGTCCGCCTCGACGTCGACGAAGCTGCCCGGGTCGAAGTGCTTGGGATCAACGATGGTGGAGTTGATGTTGGTGAAGACCTTGAACTCGCGCGAGCAGCGCACGTCATAGCCGTAGCTGGAGGTGCCGTAGCTGACGATCCGCTGGCCGCCCGCATCCTGCTTGACCTGGCCCGGCTCGAACGGCTCGATCATGCCGTGCTGCTCGGCCATGCGCCGGATCCAGCGGTCGCTCTTGATGCTCATCGCGGGGCTCGTCCTTCGGGGGGCGGAAACGGGAGCGGGCATTGTAGGGCCGCGACCGCGCCCCAGCGACCGGCTAAAGCAACGAGGCGGAAATCGGCATCGCCGCGCGCGGGCGCTTGGCCAGTTCCTCGACCAGCCGCGCGGCCACCGCACGGTAGGCCTGCGCGGCCGCGGATTCCGGCGCGGCGGCGACCACCGGCACGCCGGCATCGCCCTGTTCGCGGATCCCGCGCTCCAGCGGCAGCGAGCCCAGCAGCGGCACCCCGTACTGGGCGGCCATGCGCTCGCCGCCGCCTTCGCCGAACAGGTGCTCGACGTGGCCGCAGTGCGTGCACACGTGCTGGGCCATGTTCTCCACCAGCCCCAGCACGGCGATCTCCACCTTCTCGAACATCCGCAGGGCCTTGCGCGCGTCCAGGGTCGCCACCTCCTGCGGGGTGGTCACCACCACCGCGCCGGCCACCGGAATCTTCTGCGCCAGCGTCAACTGGATGTCGCCGGTGCCCGGCGGCAGATCCACCAGCAGGTAGTCCAGGCCGTCCTCGCCGCCCCAGCGGGTGTCGTTGAGCAGCTGCTGCAGCGCCGAGGTCGCCATCGGGCCGCGCCAGATCATCGGCGTATCGGCGTCCACCAGCAGGCCGATCGACATCGCCTCGATCCCATGCGCGCGCATCGGCTCGATCGACTTGCCGTCCGGGCTGTCGGGGCGGCCGGACAGGCCCAACATGGTCGGGATGCTGGGACCGTACACGTCGGCGTCCAGCACGCCCACCCGCGCACCGTCCGCGGCCAGCGCCAGCGCCAGGTTCACCGCGGTGGTCGACTTGCCGACCCCGCCCTTGCCCGAGCCGATGGCGATCAGGTTGCGCACGCGCGGCAGCGGGCCCAGCTGGCCCTGCACCGCGCGCGCGGGCACCGGGGAACCGTGTCGCATCTTGCCGTCCCGTTTATTGCAGGATGGGCATTGTCCCCCATCCGGCGCGCCGGGTCTAAGCGCCCTCCGCCCCCTATGGACGCCACCGCGCGCGCCGTCTAGGCTGCCGCGGAACGGACGTCCGATCCGTCGACCACAACTTGGGAGGGTAGTGCGATGTTCACCAGGACATGTTTGCTGCTACTGGCGCTCGCGCCGTTCGCCGCCGCGGCCCAGTCCGATCCCACCGGCCGCTGGAAGACCATCGACGACGAGACCGGCCGGGCCAAGTCGATCGTGGAGATCCGCCGCCTCGACGATGGCTCGCTGTCGGGCCGCGTGGTCGAGATCCTGCAGTCCGACCGCGGTCCCAACCCCACCTGCGAGCGCTGCAGCGGCGCCAACAAGGACAAGCCCATCCAGGGCATGACCATCCTCTGGGGGCTGCGCCCGGACGGCGAGAACGCCTGGTCCGGCGGCACCATCCTCGACCCCGCCAAGGGCCGCACCTACCGGTCCAAGGCGCAGCTGATCGCGCCCGACCGCCTCGGCGTCTCCGGCTGCGTGGCGTTCATCTGCCGCGAGCAGGTCTGGCAGCGCGAGTAACCGCGCCGCGCGGCGCGGCGGTCCGGGAGCGCGTGCGATAATCGGCGGCCGTCCTTACCGCGCCCGCCATGACCCGCACCGCGCTCGTCACCACCGCCCTGCCCTACGCCAACGGCCCGCTGCACCTGGGCCACCTGGTGGGCTACATCCAGGCCGACATCTGGGTCCGGGCGCGGCGCATGCGCGGCGACACGATCCGGTTCGTCTGCGCCGACGACACCCACGGCACGCCGATCATGCTCGCGGCCGAGAAGGCCGGGGTCACCCCCGAGGCCTTCATCGCCGGCATCCAGGCCGGCCACGAGCGCGACTTCGCCGACTTCGGCGTCGCCTTCGACCACTACGATTCCACCAACTCGCAGGCCAACCGCGAGCTCACCGAGCGCTTCTACGCCCGGCTCGACGCCGGCGGGCACATCTCGCGGCGTTCGGTGGCGCAGTTCTACGATCCGGCCAAGGGCATGTTCCTGCCCGACCGCTACATCAAGGGCATCTGCCCGAACTGCGGCAGCCCCGACCAGTACGGCGACAACTGCGAGGTCTGCGGCGCGACCTACGCGCCGACCGAACTGAAGGAGCCGAAGTCGGTGGTCTCCGGCGCCACGCCGGAGCTGCGCGAGTCCGAGCACTTCTTCTTCGAGGTGGGTCGCTTCGAGGCCTTCCTGCGCGACTGGCTGGCCGGCGACGTCGCGCTGCCCGGGGTCAAGGCCAAGCTGATGGAATGGCTCGATGCCGAGGGCGGGCTGCGCGCCTGGGACATCTCCCGCGACGCGCCGTACTTCGGCTTCGAGATCCCGGGCCACCCGGGCAAGTACTTCTACGTCTGGCTGGACGCGCCGATCGGCTACCTGTCCAGTTTCCGCACCCTGTGCGCGCGCACCGGCGAGGACTTCGAGCGCTACCTGGCGCCGGACTCGCCGGCCGAGCTGCACCACTTCATCGGCAAGGATATCGTCAACTTCCACGGCCTGTTCTGGCCGGCGGTGCTGCACGGCGCCGGCCACCGCGCGCCGACCCGGCTGCACGTCAACGGCTACCTGATGGTGGACGGCGCCAAGATGTCGAAATCGCGCGGCACCTTCGTCATGGCGCGCACCTACCTCGACGTCGGCCTGGAGCCGGAAGCGCTGCGCTACTACTTCGCCGCCAAGTCCTCCGGCGGCGTGGACGATCTGGACCTCAACCTCGGCGACTTCGTCGCGCGCGTGAACAGCGACCTGGTCGGCAAGTTCGTCAACCTCGCCAGCCGCTGCGCCGGCTTCATCGGCAAGCGCTTCGACGGCCGCCTGGCCGACGCCCTGCCCGACCCGGCGCAGTACGCGCGCTTCGTCGCCGCGCTGGCGCCGGTGCGCGAGGCCTACGAGCGCAACGATCCGGCCGCCGCGGTCCGCCAGATCATGGCGCTGGCCGACGAGGCCAACCGCTACATCGACGAACGCAAGCCGTGGGTGATCGCCAAGCAGGCGGGCGCCGAGGCCGAGCTGCAGGCGGTCTGCACCCAGGGCCTGAACCTGTTCCGCGTGCTGGCCGCGGCGCTGGCGCCGATCCTGCCGCGCACCGCCGCCGGCGCCGAAACGTTCCTGAACGCGCCGGTGCGGGCCTGGCAGGACCTCGACGCGCCGCTGGTCGCCCACGCGATCCATGCCTACGTCCCGCTGTTCACCCGTATCGACCCCAAGCTGATCGACGCCATGACCGAAGCCTCCAAGGACACCCTCGCCACGCAACCCCCGGCCGCGCCGGCCAAGCCCCCAACCAAGGCCGATGCAACGGCCGCTGCGAGTCCCGAGTCCCGGGTCCCGGGTCCCGCCCACATCGGCATCGACGATTTCGCCAAGCTCGACCTGCGCATCGGCAAGGTGCTGGCCTGCGAGTTCGTGGAGGGTTCCGACAAGCTGCTGCGCTTCGAGCTGGACGCCGGCGAGCTGGGCAAGCGCCAGATCTTCTCCGGCATCCGCGCCAGCTACGGCCAGCCGGAGGCGCTGGTGGGCCGCAACGTGGTCTTCATCGCCAACCTCGCCCCGCGCAAGATGCGCTTCGGCCTGAGCGAGGGCATGATCCTGTCGGCCGGCTTCGACGGCGGCGCGCTGGCGCTGCTGTCGGCCGACGACGGCGCCCAGCCCGGCATGCCGGTGCGCTGAAGGCCGGGATCCGGGAATCGGATCGGGCAGTCGCGGACTCAGCCCACCCTCGGCGCCCCCGCGCCTGCCGATCCCGGAGCCGAATCCATGCAGCTCGCCCTGTTCGACTTCGACCACACCCTGACCCGCTGCGACACCTACGCGCGGTTTCTGCGCCGCATCGCCACGCCCGCGCAACTGGCACGGGCAAGGTGGCAGGTCGGGCCGTGGCTGCTGGGCTATCGCGCCGGGCTGGTCTCGGCCGCCGCCCTCCGCGCACGGGTGACGCGGCTGGCGTTCGCCGGCCGCGACTTCGCGGAGGCGTCCGCGCACGGCGCGGCCTATGCGCGCGAGGCCCTGCCCGACATGCTGGAGCCGCGGGCGATGCGGCGGCTGCAATGGCATCAGGCGCAGGGCCACGAGGTCGCGCTGGTCTCCGCCTCGCTGGACCTGTACCTGCGCCCGTGGTGCGAGCGGCACGGGGTGACGGCGACGATCTGCAACGGCCTGGAACGCGACGCGGACGGGCGCCTCTCCGGCCGTTACCACCCGGCCGACATCGGCCCGGACAAGGCCCGGCACGTCCGCGCGCGCTTCGACCTGGCGCGCTACGAACGCATCCACGCCTACGGCGACAGCGGCGAGGACCGGCCGATGCTGGCGCTGGCCCACGCGCGCTGGTACCGCGGGCGGCCGCTGGCCCGATAGCCGCAGCGCACCTCGCCACGCCATGCGCGACCGTCCCGCCCTCGCCGAGCGCCTCGACCGCCTGCTGCCGCAGACCCAGTGCGGCCAGTGCGGCTTCGACGGCTGCCGCCCCTACGCCGAGGCGATGGCCCGGGGCGAGGCCGGGGTGGAGCGCTGCCCGCCGGGCGGCGACGCCGGCGCGCGCGCGCTGGCGCGCCTGCTGGGCGTGCCGGCGCGCCCCTACGACCGCGCGCGCGGCACGCACAAGCCGCCGCAGGTGGCGCGGGTGGTCGAGGCCGACTGCATCGGCTGCACCAAGTGCATCCGCGCCTGCCCGGTCGATGCCATCGTCGGCGGCGCCAAGCGCATGCACGTCGTGCTCGAGCCGCTGTGCACCGGCTGCGAGCTGTGCGTGCCGGCCTGCCCGGTGGACTGCATCGAGCTGATCGCGGCGGACCGAGCGCCGCTGCCGCTTTAGGGCCTGTCGACGCGCATGCCGCATTTGTACCGTCCCTGCGGGCGTGCGCGGCGAGGAAGAGCGACGGCGCGTATGCCGATGCGCAGCCGAGCGATGACGCGGCCGCGTGCGGTCTTTTCCTTGTCCTGCAAGCGGGGAGCATGCTGTTTTTCCCTTCCCCCGCTTGCGGGGGAAGGTGCCGAAGGCGGATGGGGGCACGCCGCA
>NZ_JAAN01000025.1 GCF_000559025.1 Luteimonas huabeiensis HB2
CGACATGCGCCCGCTTGCGGGGAAAGGGACCGCTTCGACGCTGCAGGCCGAATGTCGATGCCCCCTAGGGCACCCGCTCGACCGTGTAGCCGCGCTCGCGCAGCTTGTGCACCACGCCGTCCTCGCCGAGCAGGTGCAGCGCACCGACGACCACCAGCGTGTTGCCCTCCTGCTCGAACAGCGCCTCGATCTTCGGCAGCCAGGCGTCGTTGCGGGCGACGTTGATGCGGTGGTACAGCGCCGGGTACTCCATGCGCATGCGCACCGCCATCTCGTTCCACAGGGTGCGCTCGTCGCCGGCGCGCCAGGCGCCGTGCAGCTTGTCCAGCTCCCACCGGCCGGCCTCGCCGGAGGATTCCAGCGCTTCGCGCAGGAACTGCAGTTGCTCCGGGCGGTGCATGCCGCCGAGGAAGGCGATCTGCTCCTCGCCGGTCTCCAGGCCCACGGTGGCCTTGCCGGCCTGGCGGGCGCGCTGCTCGAGGTGCGTGTCCAGCCCCAGCGCCGGGTCCAGGCCGTGGTTGGTCATCTCGATCAGGGTGATCGTCAGCGCGACGAACCACGGCTCGAACATCTGCACCGCCTGCGGGCTCAGGCCCATCGACTGCACGCGCCCGGCGTTGTCGGCCAGCCACGCCTTCAGCGCGGCCGCGGTCTCGGGCGGCAGTTCGCTGTCCAGGGTGGTGCCGTCGGTGCGCATGCCGGCCTGGCCCATCTTCAGCGCCAGCGTCGGCGAGTTCATTTCCTCCGGCGCCATCTCGAACATCAGCCGCGAGGCGTCCTCGAAGGCGGCATCCACCGAGGGCGCCAGCGGGTAATCGTCCGGCCGCAGCAGGTGGAACGAGCCCAGCAGGTAGACCGAGGTCTCGCCCTGGCTCGCCTTCCACAGCAACGGCACCGGCGGCGCGGACGCCGTGGCGGCGGCCGCCGCGGGCTCGGCCGGCGGCGCCTGCACGGCATCGGGCGGCGTCTGCGCGGCGGCACCGGCGGCCAGCAGCAAGGTCGAGAGCAAGGGGATCAGTACCGGCTTCCGGGTCATGGGACGTCCTGTTCGGAATCGAAAGATCAGAGGGCGCTGCCCGCATAGGCCTGCTCGCCGGCGGCGATGGGCAGGCGCAGCCGGTTGGCGCTGGGCGGCAGCGGGCAGGTGGCGTGCAGCGTATACGCGCAGGGCGGGTTGTAGGCGCGGTTGAAGTCGAGCGTCACGCGGCCGTCGGCGTCGGGCGCGGCGGCGTCCAGGTAGCGCCCGGCGCCGTAGCTGCCATGGCCGCTGGTGCCGTCGGCGAACATCAGGAACAGGCCGTCGCCGTCGCCGATCGCTTCCAGCCGCCAGGTCCGCCCGTCGCGCTCGAATTCCACCGCCCCCGGATTCGGCATCGCCTCGGTCTGGCCGAGGATGTTGACGATCTCCAGCGTCCGCCCCGGCGGGTGCGGCACGAAGCGCGCCGGCACCCGCCAGCCGCGGTCCGGCTCCCAGAAGCGCAGCCCTGCGAAGCGCACCCGCGCCGGCGCATCGGCATGGCGCACGCGCAGCGCGCGGCGGCCGCCGCGCTCGATCAGGGTCAGCTCGCCCTTGCCCTGGTCGAAGGCCAGCCGCGTGGGCGCGGCGTCGCGATCGGAGCGCAGCGCCACCCGCCCGCGCACCGGCTCGCCATCGAGCGCGACCGCGACGCCGTGCTCGGGGGTGAAGTACACCGTGTCGCCCGCCTGCTGCACCAGCCCCAGGCGCGGCGGGCCGAAGCGCAGGTCGATGCCGATCCGCTCGCCGTTGCCGAGGTGGTGCGCCGGCAGCGACAGCCAGTGCAGGCCGACAAGGGTGGTCCAGCCGTCGTCGGCGAGCAGCGAGCGCTCGCGCGCGGCGCGCCAGGCGGCCTCCTCGCGGGCATAGGCAGCGTCGGCCTCGGTCGCGGCCGGATCCGCGGCCGGGGGCGCATCGGCCGCGCAGCCGGCCAGCGCCAGCCAGGCCAGCGCGATGGCCAGGGAGCCGGCCAGGCCGCCTGCGGCCGCCATCCTCAGCGCCCCCGCAGGAACCAGCGGTCGATGTCCGCCATCGCGAACCGGGTCCAGGTCGGACGGCCGTGGTTGCACTGGCCGGAGCGTTCGGTCTCCTCCATCTGCCGCAGCAGGGCGTTCATCTCCGGCACCGTCAGCCGCCGGTTCGCGCGCACCGCGCCGTGACAGGCCATCGTCGAGAGCAGTTCGTCGCGCGCGGTCCGCACGCGCCGGCTCTCGCCGTGCTCGCGCAGGTCGGCCAGCACGTCGCGCAGCAGCGCTTCGGTGTCGCCGCCGGCCAGCAAGGCCGGCACACCGCGCAACAGCAGCGTCTGCGGGCCCGCGCGGGAGACGTCGAAGCCCAGCTCGCTCAGGGTCGCCGCCTCGCGCTCGGCCACGTCCGCCTCGCGCTCGGCCACCGCCACCGTCTGCGGCACCAGCAGCGGCTGCATGCGCAGGCCCTCGCTGTCGTGCGCGGCCTTGAGCTTCTCGTAGCCGATGCGCTCGTGGGCGGCGTGCATGTCCACCACCACCAGGCCGTCGGCGCTCTGGCTGAGGATGAACACCCCGTGCAGTTGCGCCAGGGCATAGCCCAGGGGCGGGACGCCATCCTCGCCGGTCTCCGGCAGCGGCGCGTTGGCGGCCGCGCCGGGCACGCCCGGCGCATCGGCCTCCTGCGTCGGCGGGGCGCCGTAGAGCGCGGCATAGCCGGCGCGCAGGTCCTCCACCCGCAACGACAGACCGGCCTGGCGCTGCGGCATCGGCGCGCGCCAGACCTCGCGCAGCGGCGCTCCGCCACCCGCAGCCGTCTCCGCCACCGCGCCCGGGATCGCCGCCGCCACTGCCGCGCCCTGCCCGGCGCGGGTGCCGGCCAGGGCCTCGTGCAGGGTGCGGAACACGAATTCGTGGATCAGCCGCGCATCGCGGAAGCGCACCTCGTGCTTGGCCGGGTGGACGTTGACGTCGACGCGGGTCGGGTCCAGCGCCAGGAACAGCACGTAGGCCGGCTGCCGGCCGTGGTAGAGCACGTCGGCATAGGCCTGCCGCACCGCGTGGGCGATGCTGCGGTCGCGCACCGCGCGGCCGTTGACGTAGACGTACTGCTGGTCGGCGCTGGCGCGCGAGTACGCCGGCTGCGCGATCCAGCCCGACAGCCGCAGCCCCGCCGCGGCGTGGTCGATGCGCAGCGCCTGGCGCGAGAATTCCGCGCCGAGCGTCTCGTTGAGGCGCTCGTCGGAGAACAGCGCCTCGCCGCCGCGGTAGCGCCGCAACGGCTTGCCGTTGTGGCCGATGCGCAGCTCCACGTCGGGCCGCGCCAGCGCGAGCTGCCGCAGCCATTCCTCGATGTGGCCCAGCTCGGTGCGCTCGGCGCGCAGGAACTTGCGCCGCGCCGGCACGTTGTAGAACAGATCGCGGACTTCCACCGTGGTGCCGGGCGGATGCGCGCGCGGTTCGACCTCGCCGATCCGGCCGCCGTCCACCGCCAGCGCGCTGGCGTGCGCCGCGTCGGCGGTGCGCGAGACCAGCAGGAAGCGGCTGACCGAGGCGATCGAGGGCAGCGCCTCGCCGCGGAAGCCGAGCGTGGACACGGCCTCCAGGTCGTCGAGCGAGGCGATCTTGCTGGTCGCGTGCCGGGCCACCGCCAGCGGCAGCTCCTCGGGCGCGATGCCGCCGCCGTTGTCGCGGATGCGGATCAGCCGCACGCCGCCCTCCTCGAGGTCGACGTCGATGCGATCGGCGCCGGCGTCGAGCGCGTTCTCCACCAGTTCCTTGACCACCGACGCCGGCCGCTCGACGACCTCGCCGGCGGCGATCTGGTTGATCAGGGTGTCGGGAAGCGGCTGGATGCGCACGGGAAGGCGACGGGCACGGGGGGACCAGCCACGATCATACCGGTCGGCCCGCGCGACGCGGGCGCGATCCGGATGCAGCGCGACCCTAGGCGCCTGGGCGGCAGAAACGTTCGAGGCGAACGGCGCGCTGGGCGAGGCCCGTTTCGTGCCGCTTCGCCGGCCTGTAGTGGGCCTACAGGCCAAGCGCGGCGCGGAAATGGGCCGCTCAGCGCGCCGTGCAGC
>NZ_JAAN01000026.1 GCF_000559025.1 Luteimonas huabeiensis HB2
GGGGCACGCCGCAGGCGTGCAAAGCGGCCCTCATCCGGCGGCTTGCGGGAGAAGGAACAAGATGCGCCCGCTCGCGGGAGAAGGGACGGCATGAGCCCGCTTGCGGGAAAAGGAACGGCATGCGCCCGCTCGCGGGGGAAGGAGAAGGAACGGCATGCCACCGCCCGCGGGAGAAGCGACCGCCTCGGCGCTGCGGGTCGAAGGTCGATACGCCCTGGGCCCGGCGATGCCGCGCGCGCCCGGTCGCGACCGGCCGGGCCGGGTATCCTGTGCCAATGGCCCCGCACGACGAGATCCTCACGCCCAGCCAGCTCAACACCCTGGCCCGCAGCCTGCTCGAGGATGCGTTCGCCCTGGTGCAGGTCGAGGGCGAGCTGGGCAACGTCTCGCGGCCGGCCTCGGGCCACCTCTACTTCACCCTCAAGGACGCGCGCGCCCAGGTGCGCTGCGCGATGTTCCGGCCCAAGAGCCAGTGGCTGCGGTTCCAGCCGCGCGAGGGCCTCAAGGTGGTCGCGCGCGGGCGCGTCACCCTGTACGAGGCGCGCGGCGACTACCAGGTCGTCGTCGATGCGTTGGAGGAAGCCGGCGAAGGCGCGCTGCGGCGCGCGTTCGAGGAACTGAAGGCGCGCCTGCAGGCCGAGGGCCTGTTCGACGCCGCGCGCAAGCGCCCGCTGCCGGCCTGGGTGCGCCGGCTGGGCGTGGTCACCTCGCCCGGCGGCGCCGCGGTGCGCGACGTGATCAGCGTGCTGGGCCGGCGCTTCCCGCTGCTCGAGATCGAGATCCTGCCGGTGGTCGTGCAGGGCGCGACCGCCGCGCCGCAGATCGTCGACATGCTGGCGCGGGCCGGCGCCTCGGGCCGCTACGACGCCCTGCTGCTGACCCGCGGCGGCGGCTCGCTGGAGGACCTCTGGGCCTTCAACGACGAGGCGCTGGTGCGCGCGGTGGCGGCCTCGCCGGTGCCGATCGTGGCCGCGATCGGGCACGAGACCGACTTCAGCCTCGCCGAGTTCGCCGCCGACCTGCGCGCGCCGACGCCCTCGGCCGCGGCCGAGCTGCTGGCGCCCGACCGGCTCGACCTGCGCGCGCGCCTGCAGGCGCTGCAGCGCCGCCACGCCAGCCAGTTCGCGCACCGCATGCGGCAGGCAGCGCAGCGCGCCGACCGCGCCGCGCTGCGCCTGCACGCGCAGCGCCCGCAGGCGCGGCTGGCCGCGCTGGCGCGTCGCGGCGAGGACGCGCTGCGGCGGCTGCGCGCGGCGTGGCGCGTGTGCCAGGAGCGGCGCCAGGCGCGCCTGCGCCACGCCCAGGCCGACCTGCGCGCGCAGCGCCCCGAGGCCCGCCTGGCGCAGGCGCGCGCGCGCCTGCTGGCGCTGCAGCCGCGGCTCGCGGCCGGGCTGCCGCGACGGCTGCACGGCGAGCGCGCGCGGCTGCTGGCGCTGGCGCGCGCGCTCGAGGCGGTGAGCCCGCTGGCGACCGTGGCGCGCGGCTACGCGATCCTGCTGCACGAGGACGGGCGCGTGGTGCGCGGCATCGGCGACGCCGCGCCGGGCGACGCGCTGCGCGGGCGGCTGGCCGACGGCGAGCTGCGCCTGCGCGTCGAGCCGGCCGGCGACTGAACGCCGCGCTCGCCCGGCGATCACGGCGGCCGGTGCACACTGCACACCCCCCGAGGGAGCATCGCGACCGCATGACCAAGGCCTCCGACCTGTTCGTCGCCGCGCTGGAAGCGCACGGCACCGAGTACGTGTTCGGCATCCCCGGCGAGGAGAACCTCGACCTGCTCGAATCGCTGCGGCGCTCGTCGATCCGGCTGGTGCTGACCCGCCACGAGCAGGCCGCCGGCTTCATGGCGGCCACCTACGGGCGGCTCACCGGCCGCGCCGGCGTGTGCCTGTCCACGCTGGGCCCGGGCGCGACCAACCTGGTGACCGCCGCCGCCTACGCCCAGCTCGGCGCGATGCCGATGCTGATGGTCACCGGCCAGAAGCCCATCCGCAGCAGCCGCCAGGGCCACTTCCAGATCGTGGACGTGGTGGACATGATGCGCCCGCTGACCAAGTACACGCGGCAGATCGTCTCCGCCGACAGCATCCCCGCCCGCGTGCGCGAGGCGTTCCGGCGCGCCGAGCAGGAGCGCCCCGGCGCCGTCCACCTGGAACTGCCGCAGGACGTCGCCGGCGACGAGACCGCGGCCGTGCCGATCCCGGCCAGCTTCTCGCGCCGCCCGGTGGCCGAGGACAAGGCCGTGGCGCAGGCCGCCGAGGCGATCGCGCGCGCGCGGCATCCGCTGCTGATGATCGGCGCCGGCGCCAACCGCAAGACCACCTCGCGCATGCTGCGCGGTTTCGTCGACAAGCTGGGCATCCCGTTCTTCAGCACCCAGATGGGCAAGGGCGTGGTGGACGAGACCCACCCGCTGTGGCTGGGCAACGCCGCGCTGTCCGACCACGATTTCGTCCACCGCGCGATCGACGCCGCCGACTGCATCCTCAACGTCGGCCACGACGTGATCGAGAAGCCGCCCTTCTTCATGCGCAAGGGCCGGCGCACGGTGATCCACGTCAACTACGGCGGCGCCGCGGTGGACGCGGTGTACTTCCCGCAGATCGAGGTCGTCGGCGACATCGCCAACAGCGTCTGGCAGCTGGCCGAGGCGCTGGCGCCGCAGCCGCACTGGGACTTCGCCTTCTTCGACCGCGTGCGCGCGGCGCTGCTGGCCGACATGCGCTCGCGCGCCGGCGACGACCGCTTCCCGATGACCGCGCCGCGGCTGGTCGCCGACGTCGCCCGGGCGATGGCGCCGGAGGACATCGTCTGCCTCGACAACGGCCTGTACAAGCTGTGGTTCGCGCGCGACTACCGCTGCCGCGGGCCCAACACCCTGCTGCTGGACAACGCCCTGGCCACCATGGGCGCCGGCCTGCCCAGCGCGATCGCCGCGCGCATCGTGCACCCCGACCGCCGCGTGCTGGCGGTGGCCGGCGACGGCGGCTTCATGATGAACTCGCAGGAACTCGAGACCGCCGTACGGCTGGGACTGGACCTCACCGTGCTGGTCCTGCGCGACGACGCCTACGGCATGATCAAGTGGAAGCAGTCGCACGAGGACTATCCCAACTTCGGCATGGACCTCGGCAACCCGGACTTCGTGAAGTACGCCGAAAGCTACGGCGCCCGCGGGCATCGACCGCGTTCGGCCGGGGAACTGCTGCCGATGCTGCGGCGCGCGCTCGATACCCCCGGCGTGGACCTGATCGACCTGCCGATCGACTACCGCGACGACGACCGCCTGCTCAACGAGGACATCCCGCGCCTGAGCGCGGCCGTGCAATGATCCTTCCCCCGTAGAAGCGCGCCGCGATGCGCCGCACGCCGCATCGCCGACCGCGGCCCGCTTCGCCGACGCCCGCCAGGAGCCCCTCATGCCCAAGGCCAAGAAGACCCCACGATCCGCCAAGTCGCCCGCGCGCCGCACCGGCAAGGCCGGCCTGGCGCGCCGCTACCCCTACTGGCTGGCCGGCGAGGCGGTCGCCGCCAACGCCGATCTCGACGTGCTGGACAAGTACACCGGCAAGGTCGCCACCCGCGTCGCCTTCGCCGACGCCGCGGCGGTGCGCAAGGCCATCGTCGCCGCCTACAAGGCGCGCGTGGCGATGGCCGCCTTCCCGCCCGACAAGCGCCGCGACGCGCTCGAACACTGCGTGCGCCGTTTCGAGGAACGCTTCGAGGAACTGGCGCTGGCGCTGTGCATCGAGGCCGGCAAGCCGATCAGGGACGCCCGCGGCGAGGTGACCCGCCTGATCGACACCTTCCGCATCGCCGCCGGCGAGGCCACCCGCATCGAGGGCGAGACCATCGAGCTGCAGATCTCCGAGCGCACCCGCGGCTACCGCGGCATCGTCAAGCGGGTGCCGGTCGGCGTGTGCAGCTTCATCACCCCGTTCAACTTCCCGCTCAACCTGGTCGCGCACAAGGTCGCCCCGGCGATCGCCGCCGGCTGCCCGTTCGTGCTCAAGCCCGCCGCCAAGACCCCGGTCGGCGCGCTGATCATCGGCGAGATCCTGGCCGAGACCGACCTGCCGCGCGGTGCGTTCTCGGTCCTGCCGTGCAGCAACGAGGACGCCGCCGCGCTGACCGAGGACGAGCGCATCGCGTTGCTGAGCTTCACCGGCGGCCTGGTCGGCTGGGACCTGAAGGCCCGCGCCGGCCGCAAGAAGGTCACCCTGGAACTGGGCGGCAACGCCGCCTGCATCGTCGATGCCGATCCCGGCGCGCCGCTCGACCACGTCGTCGAGCGCCTGGTGTTCGGCGCCTACTACCAGTCCGGCCAGAGCTGCATCAGCGTGCAGCACATCCTGGTCCACCGCGACCTCTACGAGCGCGTGCGCCGCAAGCTCAAGGCCAAGGTGGCCGCGCTGCGCATGGGCGACCCGCGCGACGAGAACACCTTCATCGGCCCGGTGATCGACGAGGACGCCGCCAAGCGCATCGAGTCCTGGGTGGAGGCGGCCCGCAAGGGCGGCGCCAAGCGCCTGGCCGGCGGCCCGCGCCAGGGCAACATGCTGCCGGCCACGCTGATGGAGCGGGTGCCGCGCGACAGCGACCTGTACCGGCAGGAAGTGTTCGGCCCGGTCGCCTGCCTGCACCCCTTCGACGACTTCGAGGCCGCGCTCGACACCGTCAACGCCAGCGAGTTCGGCCTGCAGGCCGGCGTCTTCACCGCCGACCTCGGCCACGCCATGCGCGCCTGGGACCGGCTGGAGGTCGGCGGCGTGATCGTCGGCGACGTGCCCAGCTTCCGCGTCGACAATATGCCGTATGGAGGCGTCAAGGGCTCCGGCCTCGGCCGCGAGGGCGTGCGCTACGCCATCGAGGACATGACCGAGCAGCGATTGCTGGTGATCAAGCACTGAGGTCGCGGCCGGCGGCCGCGCTCAGGCCGACGGCTCCGGGCGCCCGTAGTAGTAGCCCTGGCCGAAGCCGCAGCCGAGCTGCAGCAGCAGATCCCGCTGCTGCAGCGTCTCGATGCCCTCGCCGATGGTCTCGATGCCGAGGTTGCTGGCCAGCGCCAGGATCGCGCGGACCAGCGCCAGGCTCTCGGCGCTGGAAGCGCCGTCGAGGCCGGCGATGAAGCTGCGATCGATCTTGATCGACTGGATCGGGAAGCGGTGCAGGTAGGACAGCGCCGAGAAGCCGGTGCCGAAGTCGTCGAGCAGCACCAGCACGCCGCGCTCGCGCAGCGCGCCGAGCATGCGGCGCGCGCGCGGGGCGTCGTCGAGCAGCGCGACCTCGGTGATCTCGATGCGCAGCCGCCCCGGGTCGGCGCCGGCGTCGTCGAGCAGGCGCAGCAGGCGGTCGGCGAAGTCCTCCGAGCGGAAATGCCGCGGCGAGACGTTGATCGAGACGTAGCCGGCGGGCTGCCGGCTCAGCCAGCGCACCACGTGGCGGTACATCAGCCAGTCCACCTGTTCGATCAGGCCGCTGTCCTCGCCCACCCCGATGAAGGCGTCCGGGCCGAGCAGCCCGCGCTGCTCGTGGCGCCAGCGCAGCAGCGCCTCGTGGCCGACGACCGCGCCGTCGCGCAGGCGCACGATCGGCTGGAAGTGCGGCTCGAAATCGTCGGCCAGGATGGCGCGGCGCAGGTCGGCCTCGAGGTCGAGCAGCCGCATCGCCTCGGCGCGCATCTGCTCGTCGAACAGCGCGCTGCGGTCGCGGCCGAGCGCCTTGGCGCGGTACATCGCCGCATCGGCGTCGCGCAGCATCTCGTCGCCGCGGCGATAGCGCGGCTGCCAGCAGGCGATGCCGATGCTGGCCGAGGGGAACAGCTCACGCCCGGCGATCCACATCGGCCGGCCCAGCTCGACCAGCAGGCGCGCGGCCACGTGCTGCGCCAGCCGCGGCTCGGGCACCTCCTGCAGCAGCACCGCGAACTCGTCGCCGCCCAGGCGCGCCACGGTATCGCCGGCGGCCAGCGCGCGGCGCACGCGGCGGCCGGCCTCGACCAGCAGGTCGTCGCCGGCGGCATGGCCGACGCTGTCGTTGACCAGCTTGAAGCGGTCGAGATCGAAGAACAGCACCGCGAACGGCCCGGCCTCGCCGGCCTGCACCGCGGCGATCGCCGCGTCCAGCTTCTCCAGCAGGTGCTCGCGGTTGGGCAGGCCGGTGAGCTGGTCGTGGCGCGCCTGGTGGATCAGGCGCTGCTCGGCGCGGGTGCGCTCGCCCACCAGCGCGCGCAGCTCGCGGTTGGCCTCGCGCAGCTCGCGCGTGCGCGCCTCGACCCGGGATTCCAGCTCGGCGTGTGCGGCCTTCAGCGAGTCCTGCGCGCGCTTGCGCGACAGCGCGCCGCCGATGTGGTGGGCGACGAAGGTCAACAGCTCCTGGTCGCGCGCGTCGAAATCGACGTCCTCGGTATAGCTCTGCACCGCGATCGCGCCGATCGCCACCCCGTCGCGCACCAGCGGCACGCCCAGCCAGCAGTGCGCGCGCGAGCCCTGGCTGCGCACGTCGCCGGCCGCCTCCAGGCGGTCGATGGTGCTGCGGTCGGCCAGCAGCGCCTGCCCGGTGCGGATCACGAATTCGGTCAGCCCGCGGGCGAGCTGCCGCGGCGGGCGCACCGTGTCGCGCGCATCCACCGAGTACGGGAACTCGATGCGGGCGCCGTCGCCGCCGAGCATGGCGATGTAGAAGTTCTCCGCGTACAGCAGCCCGCTGACCACCTCGTGCACGTCGGCGTAGAAGCGGGTCAGGCTGCCGGCCTCCACCGACATCTCGCTGATCCGGTACAGCGCGCGCTGCAGGCGCTCGGCGCGCTGGCGCTCGACGATCTCCGCCTGCAGCACCCGGTTGGCGCGCTGCAGCTCGCGGGTGCGCTCGTCGACGCGGCGCTCCAGCTCGCGCTGCGCGTGCTTGCGGTCCAGCGCGGTCAGGATGTGCTGCGCCACGTACTCCAGCAGCGCGCGGTCCTCCACGCTGTAGCTGTCCGGCACCTCGTAGTTCTGCACCACGATCGCGCCGCACACGCGGCTGCCGCGGCGCACCGGCACGCCCAGCCAGTCGGCGCTGTCGGGGCCGTGCCGGGGATCGGCCGCCACGCCCAGCCGCGCGCGGATCGCCGCCGGCGCCCCGAACAGCGGCTGCCCGTAGCGCAGCAGCGCGGCGGTCAGGCTGTTGGGCAGGTCGTCGAGCGGGATCTCGCGTTCCGGATCCGCCTTCCAGGCGTCGATGCGGTCGGCGAAGTAGAGGAAGCGCACCGTCTCGCGCAGGTCGTCGTAGAGCACGATGTAGAAGTTCTCGGCCGACATCAGCGCGGCGACCACCGCGTGCACCCGCGCCAGCATGTGCTGCATCTCCAGCGACGAGCCGGACAGGTCGGCGATCTCGTAGAGCGCCTGCTGCAGGCGTTCGGACTTCTGCAGCGCGCGGACCTGCGCCCGCGCGCGCTCGGCGCGCACCGCCAGCGCCACCGCGCTCTCGGCCAGCCGCAGCCAGCGCGCGCGCATGGCCGCATCCAGCGGCCGCCGCGCCCGCGCCGCCACCGCCACCCGCATGCCCAGTTCTTCCCAGAGCAGGTCGAGGCCGGACTCGCCCTCCGGGCCGATCCCCGCCAGCGCCGCCGCGGCGCGCCGGTTCAGGGCGTCCGCGGCGCCGGGCGTGGCCGCCCGGCCCTCGCCCAGGCGCGGATCGCGCCAGTGCACGGCCACCTCCCCGCCCTCGGGCAGCAACGCCGCCAGATGGTCCCGCAGCAGTTCCGCGCTGTCCATCGGTCCGGTCCGCGCCGGTGCTTCCAGAGTGTTCTCGGTCTCGTGCACGCGCTGCGCCGCTCCTGCTGGTGCGAAGCATAACGGCAGCCGCGCCCGCGGCAGCACGGATTCTTCACCCCGCACGCCGCGCCCGGGCGTTGGCCTGCCGGCCATGCCCCTGCCCGCCCGTCCACCCGCGATCCGCGCCGTCCCGCGCGAGGTCGGCATCCGCGCCCCGCGGCGCGCCCTCCCCGCGCCGCGGCGCTTCACCTGCGGCGGCCGAATGCTTAACCTGCGCGCGGTGAGCGATGCCTCCGCCCGGACCGCAGACGACGACAGCGACGAAGCCCTGATGCAGGCCTATGCCGGCGGCCGGGCGTCGGCGTTCGAGGCCCTGTACGCGCGGCACCGCCAGCGGTTGTACCGGTTCCTGCTGCGCCAGCTGCGCGATCCCGCGCTGGCCGACGAGCTGTACCAGGACGTCTGGCAGCGGGTGATCGCCGCGCGCGCCGACTGGCGTCCGGACGCCGGCTTCGCCTCCTGGCTGTACCGGATCGCGCGCAACCGCCTGGCCGATCACTGGCGCGCCGCCCGCCATCGCCCGCCGCCGCCGCAGGACGCCGAATCGCGCCTGGCCCGTGTACCGGACGACGACACCCCGGAGACTACGCTGGACGAACACGAGCGCCGCGCCCGCCTGCAGGCCGCGCTGGACGAACTGCCGGACGAACAGCGCGAGGTGGTGCTGCTGCGGCTGGAGCAGGAACTGACCCTGGAGGAGATCGGCGCCGTCACCGGCGTCGGACGCGAGACCGTGAAATCCCGGCTGCGCTACGCGATGGACAAGCTCAGGGGGCGGCTGGCGCCATGAGCCATCGCGACCGCACGCCGCTCGACGCCGAGGAGCGCGCCCTGGCCGCGCAGCTGGCCCGTCATGCGCCCGCGCAGGGCCCGTCGGCGGAGCTGGACGCGCGCGTACTGGCGATGGCGCGCGCGGCGGCCGGCGACGGCGGGACCGACGCCGACGCCGCCGTCGCCCCCGCCCCGCTGCACGGACGCGGCCGTCGGCGCCGCCGCCGCTGCGCCCGCGCCGGCGATGCCGGCGCTCCCGCCCGCCCCCGTGTCCGCCCCCCTGTCCGCCGCCGAGCCGACGGATGCCGACCGGCCGCACGGCCAGCCCCGGCCGCAAGCCGAGGCCGTCGAACCCGCCTCGGCGCGGGCCTTGCGCGCGCTGCCGCCGCCTCCGCCGGCGCCGCCCGCGCCCCCGGTCGCGTTCGATGCGCCGGTGCCGCTCGACGCGCCCGCGACGGACGCCGCGACGCAGGCCGACGAGGACCTGGACGAATCGCCGCCGGCGACCGCGGACTCTCCGGAGGTGCACCGCGCCTGGCTGCAGCGCATCCGCGAGCTGCGCGATGCGGGCCGGCTGCGCGAGGCGCGCGAGAGCCTCGCCGAATGGCGCAACCGCTATCCCTGGCTGGCGGTGCCGGACGACCTGAAGCCGCTCGCCGATCCGCCATGAGCCGCGCATGAGCCGCGACACCCTCGCCGCGCCCGCCGAGCACCTGCTCGAAGTGCGGCACAGCCGATTCCTGGTGCGCGCCGCGCCCGCCGACAGCGCGGACGCAGCGATGGCGCACGTGCGCGCGGTCGCGGTGCCCGAGGCGACCCACAACTGCTGGGCCTGGCGGATCGGCGCCGAATACCGCTCCAGCGACGACGGCGAGCCCGCCGGCACCGCCGGCCGGCCGATCCTGGCCGCCATCGACGGCCAGGGCTTCGACCGCGTGGCGGTGGTGGTCACGCGCTGGTTCGGCGGCATCAAGCTCGGCGCCGGCGGCCTGGTGCGCGCCTACGGCGGGGCCGCGGCCGAATGCCTGCGGCTGGCCCCGCGCGCGCCGCTGATCGAGGAGACCGAACTGATCCTGCGCGCCGGCTTCGACGATCTGGGCAGCGTGCACCAGGCGCTCGCGCTGCATGATGCCGACAAGCTGGAGGAAGCCTTCGACGCCGCCGGCGCGCGCTTCCGCTTGCGCCTGCCGGCCGACCGCGTGGAGGCGCTGCGCCGGCACCTGCGCGACGCGACCCGCGATCGCGTGCGCATCGACGCGCCGGCCTGAAGCGCGGCGCGGGGCGGGCCGGCGCGGCCCTTCCCGTACACTGGACGGCCGCGATCCGGTCCTTCGTCCTTCCCCATGGTCCAGCCCCCACCCGACTCCGCAGACGCGCGCGGCGGCAAGGCGCCGCTCGGCGTGCTGCGCACCCTGCTGCCGTTCCTGGCGCGGCAGCGCGGCCTGCTGATCGCGTGGTTGCTGGCGCTGGCGGCCTCCACCGCCGCCACCCTGAGCCTGCCGGTCGCGGTCGGGCAGATGATCGATCGCGGCTTCAGCGACGCCGACAACATCAATGCCGCGTTCGCGCTGCTGTTCGCGGTGGCGCTGGCCCTGGCGCTGGCCACCGCGGCGCGCTTCTACTTCGTCTCGCTGCTGGGCGAACGGGTCATCGCCGACCTGCGCATGCGCCTGTACGCGCACCTGGTCGGGCTGGACCAGGCCTTCTACGAGCGCAACCGCAGCGGCGAGCTGGTGTCGCGCCTGTCGGCCGACACCGAGCTGCTGCGCGGCGTGGTCGGCTCCGGCATGTCGGTGGCGCTGCGCAGCGTGGTGATGGTGATCGGCAGCCTCACCATGCTCGTGGTCACCAGCCCGCGGCTGGCGGCCTGGACCCTGATCGGCATTCCGCTGTTCGTGCTGCCGCTGGTGCTGGGCGGGCGGCGCCTGCAGAAGATCGCGCGGCAGAGCCAGGACCGCGTGGCGGACGCCAACATGCTCGCCGCCGAGACCCTGGGCGCGATCCGCACCGTGCAGGCGCACGCCCACGAGCCCTGGGAACGCGGCCGCTTCGACGACGCGGTCAGGCGCTCGGTCGCCACCGCGCGCAAGCGCATCGGCACCCAGGCGGTGGTGACCGCGATCGCGATCACCGCGATCTTCGGCGCCATCACCGTGGTGCTGTGGTCGGGCGCGCACGACGTGGTGGACGGCCGCCTGAGTCCGGGCACGCTGGGCCAGTTCGTGCTCTACGCGCTGATGGGCGGCGGCTCGGTCGGCGCCCTGGCCGAGGTCTGGAACGAACTGCAGCGCGCGGCCGGCGGCATGGGCCGGATCAACGAACTGCTGGTGGAACGGCCCACCCTGCGCGCGCCGGAGCGGCCGGCGCCGCTGCCGTTGCCGTTGCGCGGCGAGGTGCGGCTGCAGGACGTGGTCTTCCACTATCCCGGGCGCGACGCCGTACCCGCGCTCGACGGCGTCGATCTGCACGTGCGCCCCGGCGAGACCGTCGCCCTGGTCGGGCCCTCCGGGGCCGGCAAGAGCACCGTGTTCGCGCTGCTGCTGCGCTTCCACGACCCGCAGGTCGGGCGGGTGGAGGTGGACGGGCTGGACGTGCGCACGCTCGATCCGGCCGCGCTGCGCGGGCAGATCGCGCTGGTGCCGCAGCAGCCCACGATCTTCGCCGCCAGCGCGCGCGACAACATCCGCTACGGGCGCCTGGACGCCACCGACGCCGAGGTCGAGGCCGCCGCGCGCGCGGCCGAGGCCGACGACTTCATCCGCGCCCTGCCCGCCGGCTACGACGAGCAGCTGGGCGAGCGCGGCGCGCGGCTGTCGGGCGGGCAGCAACAGCGCATCGCGATCGCCCGCGCGCTGCTGCGCGATGCGCCGATCCTGCTGCTCGACGAGGCGACCTCGGCATTGGACGCGCAGAGCGAGCGCGCGGTGCAGCAGGCGCTGGAGACCCTGATGCGCGGGCGCACCACCCTGGTCATCGCCCACCGCCTGGCCACCGTGCTCAAGGCCGACCGCATCGTGGTGATGGACCAGGGCCGCATCGTCGCCGAGGGCCGGCACGAGGCCCTGCTCGCCGAGGGCGGGCTGTACGCGGAACTGGCGCGGCTGCAGTTCCTGGACTGACGGTCGCGAACGGCATGGGGCTGCGCGCCTTCCGCACGATCCGGCAATCGCGCATGTTCCGCGGCGCATCGCTCCTGCTCGGCGCGGTGGCCGCGCTGTTGTCCGGCGGCTGCGACAAGGTCGCCCGGCAGACGCTCTACGATCGCGACGGCCTGGTCGCGACCCGGATCGAACGGCGCTATCACGACTGGAGCACCGGCACCGATCGGACCGCGGTGGGATACAAGATCCGGTTCAGGGGCGAGGCGCTGTGCGGCGAACGGCTCACCCGCCTGCTGTACGCCGATGCCCCGGAACGCGCGCCCTACGTGCCGAGGCATTGCCCCGTCGCCGCCGAGGCCGCCGGCCGCGCCGGATTGCTGGCCTTCCTCGACGTCTCGAGCATCGGCGATCCGCGGCTGGCGCGGCTGTACGTGGACCGCGGCGAACTGGTGGTCGAGCGCCTGCTCGACGAGCGTCCGGAGAGACTGCACAGCGGTCGCTTCCTGCCGCCGCGGATCGACGGCTGGAGCCGGATCGCGACCCCGGCCGGCGACACGCTGATGATCGCGCACGACCCGTTGCGTATCGTCGATCTGGGCCGCGGCGAGCTGCTGGACATCGAGGACGGCACCGCCTTGCTGATCGACCGTTGGCGGCCGCCGGCCGGGGTCGCCGCGACCTTCCACGCGGTCCGCCTGGCCGACGGCACGCGCCTGGCCAGCCTGGAGATGCCGGCGCCCTGCCTCGCTCTTCCCGACCTGCAGCTGGACGAACCGCGCGCCCGCCTGCCCGCCGCGCAGGGGCGAGCGCGGATCGATTTCGACGAGGTGCCGGCCTGGCGCCGGACGGTGCTGAGCTGGCGGCCGGACGCCGCCGAGCTGACCCCGGCGATGCCCTGCGATCGCGCCGGGCGCGCGGCGGCGGGATGATGCCGGCGCAAGGAGCGCGGCGCCTCTGCACCGGCGCCGGCGCAGCCGCCGCGCGTCAGGCGATCTCGACCACCGGGATCTTGCCGATCCGCGCCTGCCATTCGCGCGGGCCGGTCCGGTGCACGGATTCGCCGGTCGAATCGACCGCGACGGTCACCGGCATGTCGCGGACCTCGAACTCGTAGATCGCCTCCATGCCGAGGTCCTCGAACGCGACCACCCGCGCGGCCCGGATCGCCTTGGAGACCAGGTAGGCCGAGCCGCCGACGGCCATCAGGTACACCGCCTTGTGGTCGCGGATCGCCTCGATCGCGGCGTCGCCGCGCTCGGCCTTGCCGACCATGCCGAGCAGGCCGGTGCGCTCCAGCATGCGCCGGGTGAACTTGTCCATGCGGGTGGCGGTGGTGGGGCCGGCCGGGCCGACCACCTCGTCGCGCACCGGATCGACCGGGCCGACGTAGTAGATGAAGCGGTCGGTGAAATCGACCGGCAGCGTCTCGCCGCGATCGAGCATGTCCACCATGCGCTTGTGCGCGGCGTCGCGGCCGGTCAGCAGCCGGCCGTTGAGCAGCAGCACTTCGCCCGGCTTGAACCGCGCGACGTCCTCGCGGGTGATCGTGTCCAGGTCCACCCGGCGCGCGTTGGCGGGGCTGTAGGTGAGCTTCGGCCAGTCATCGAGCGACGGCGGCTCCAGCGCCACCGGGCCGCTGCCGTCGAGGGTGAAGTGCGCGTGCCGGGTGGCGGCGCAGTTCGGGATCATCGCCACCGGCAGGTTGGCGGCGTGGGTCGGGTAGTCGCGGATCTTGATGTCGAGCACGGTGGTCAGGCCGCCCAGGCCCTGCGCGCCGATGCCCAGCGCGTTGACCTTCTCGTACAGCTCGAGCCGCAGTTCCTCGATGCGGCTGGACGGGCCGCGCGCGATCAGGTCCTGGATGTCGATCGGCTCCATCAGCGATTCCTTCGCCAGCAGCATCGCCTTCTCCGCGGTGCCGCCGATGCCGATGCCGAGCATGCCCGGCGGGCACCAGCCGGCGCCCATCGTCGGCACCGTCCGGAGCACCCAGTCCACGATGGAATCGGAGGGATTGAGCATGGCGAACTTCGACTTCGCCTCCGAGCCGCCGCCCTTGGCCGCGACGATCACGTCCACCGTGCTGCCGGGCACGATCCTGACGTTGACCACCGCCGGCGTGTTGTCCCGGGTGTTGCGGCGGGCGCCGGCGGGATCGGCCAGCACGCTGGCGCGCAGCGGATTGTCGGGGTGCGCGTAGGCACGGCGCACGCCCTCGTTGACCGCGTCCTCGAGCGAGCCGGTGAAGCCCGCCCAGCGCACGTCCATGCCCACGTCCAGGAACACGGTGACGATGCCGGTGTCCTGGCAGATCGGGCGATGGCCCTCCGCGCACATGCGCGAGTTGATCAGGATCTGCGCCATCGCGTCCTTGGCCGCGGGCGATTGCTCGCGCTCCCAGGCGGCGGCGAGGTTCCGGATGTAGTCCACCGGATGGTAGTAGCTGATGTACTGCAGGGCGTCGGCGATCGACTGGATCAGGTCGTCCTGGCGGATCGGCGCGGGGGTGCGGATCGATGAAGCGGGGGGATGGGCGGTCACGGCTGGCCTTCGCGGCTGGCGGATGGAAATCCGCCCATTCTACGCCCGGCGCCCGCGCAAGGCCGGCCGCCTCACAGCCGCCGCCCGGTCTCCGGATCGAACACGTGCAGGTGCGCGGCGTCGAGCCGCAGCGGCAGCGCGGCGCCGGGCTGCGGCAGCTCGCCGGGCGGCAGACGCGCGATCAGCGGATGCGCGCCGTGGCGCAGGTTGACGAAGACCTCGTTGCCGACCGGCTCCACCACCTCCACCGTCGGCGCGAAGCCGCCATCGCCGCCGCGCTGCAGGTGCTCGGGGCGGATGCCCACGTCCAGCTCGCGCCCCGCCCACGCCTCGCGCAGGCCCTCGCCCGCCAGCGGCAGGCGGCTGCCGTCGTCGAGCGCCAGCGCCCAGCCGTCCTCGCGCGCCAGCCGCCCGCGCAGCACGTTCATCGCCGGGCTGCCGAGGAAGGTCGCCACGAACAGGTTGGCCGGGCGTTCGTAGAGCGCCATCGGAGTGTCGATCTGCTGGATCTCGCCGCGGTCGAGCACCACGATGCGCTGGCCCAGCGTCATCGCCTCGATCTGGTCGTGGGTCACGTAGATCATGGTGGCGCCGAGCTGCCGGTGCAGGTGCGCGATCTCCACCCGCATCGACATGCGCAGCTTGGCGTCGAGGTTGGACAGCGGCTCGTCGAGCAGGAACACCTGCGGATTGCGCACCAGCGCCCGGCCCAGCGCCACGCGCTGGCGCTGGCCGCCGGAAAGCTGTCCCGGCTTGCGCTCCAGCAGCGCGTCGAGTTCCAGCGTGGCCGCGGCCTCGCGCACGCGCGCCTCGACGGTGGCGCGATCGTGGCCGCGCAGCTTGAGGCCGAAGGCCAGGTTCTCGGCCACGCTCATGTGCGGGTACAGCGCGTAGGACTGGAACACCATCGCGATGTCGCGGTCCTTCGGCGCGACGTCGTTGACCACCCGGTCGCCGATGCGCAGGGTGCCGCCGCTGATCGATTCTAGGCCGGCGATCATCCGCAGCAGCGTGGACTTGCCGCAGCCCGAGGGCCCGACCAGGACCAGCAGCTCGCCGTCGGCGACCTCGAACGTCGCGCCGGCGACGCCGACGTAGCCGTTCGGATAGACCTTGCGCACCTCGTCCAGATCGACCCTGGCCATCCTCCCTCCTGCTCGCGCCGCTCGGCGGCGGCGTCTTCGTAGTGCGGCGGCGCACGATCGCGCGACCGCAGTCGTCGGTTATTCTGACATGTAATCGTTTACAGTCACGCCTGCCGACGCCCGCCGCGCGCGACCGGCCGCAACGCGGCGGTGGCCGGCGTCGGTCGAGCGCCGCCTCGCGTCCGTGCCGACGTTGGGGGATGCGAGACGTTTTGGTATCGTTCATGGCGATCCAGAGCACCGGCCTCGCGCCCCGACCCCGGGCGGGCGCCGGCGCGGCCGCGCGGCGTGCGCCGGCGGCCGCCGCCTGGCCGTCCCCTGCCGGTCCGACCTGAAGTTCCCCACGGAGCTGCGATGCACGACACCCTGTTGTTGTTCGGTGCCACCGGCGATCTCGCCCAGCGCTACCTGTTTCCCTCCCTGCTGCACCTGCTGCGCGACCGCCTGCTGCCGGAGCGCTTCCGCATCGTCGCGGTGGGGCGCACGGATTACGACGACACCGGTTTCCGCGACTGGCTGCGCGGCCGCATCGACGACGGCGACGCCCGCAACCGCGAGGCGCTGGAGGACGTGCTGGGGCGCATCCGCTACCACCCGCTGGACCTGCGCGACGCCGACGCCATCGCCGCGGCGCTGGCGCGCTACGCCGACCGGCCGAGCGTGAGCTACCTGTCCACCCCGCCCGACCTGTTCGCCCCGGCCTGCCGCGGGCTCAAGGCCGCCGGCCTGCTGGAGGACCCGTCGCGGCTGGTGCTGGAGAAGCCGATCGGCCACGACCTCGCCTCCGCGCGCGAGATCAACGCCACCCTCAAGGCCAGCCTGGACGAGTCGCGGATCTTCCGCATCGACCACTACCTGGGCAAGGCGCCGGTGCAGAACCTGCTGGCGCTGCGCTTCGGCAACACCCTGCTGGAGGCGGTGTGGCAGCACCGCTGGATCGAGTCGGTGGACATCGTCGTGGCCGAGACCGCCGGCGTCGACGGCCGCGAGGGCTACTACGCCGGCTACGGCGCGCTGCGCGACATGGTGCAGAACCACATGCTGCAGCTGCTGGCGCTGATCGCGATGGAGCCGCCTGCCTCGCTGGATGCCGACAGCGTGCGCGACGAGAAGCGCAAGGTGCTGCGCGCGCTGCGCCCGATGACCGCCGCCGACGCCGGCCGCGACAGCGTGCGCGGCCGCTACGGCGACGGCGTGGTCGACGGCGAGGCGGTCAAGGGCTTCCGCCACGAGCGCGAGGTCGAGACCTTCGTCGCCCTGCGCGCGTGGATCGACAACTGGCGCTGGGCCGGGGTGCCGTTCCGGCTGATGACCGGCAAGCGCATGCCCGCGCGCGCGACCGAGGTGGTGGTGTCGTTCCGCCCGGTCTCGCACTGGCTGTTCGAGCGCCCGTCCCGGGACCGCGCCGCGCCCAACCGGCTGCGCATGCGCCTGCAGCCGCAGGAGACCATCGAGCTCGGGCTGATGGGCAGCCTGGCGGCGCCCGAATGGGGCGCCACCGAACTGCAGCCGATGTCGCTCGACCTCACCATGTCGCCCACGCCCAAGCGCCGCATCGCCTACGAGCGGCTGATGATCGACGCGCTCAAGGGCGACCAGACCCTGTTCGTGCGCGACGACGAGGTCGAGGCCGCCTGGCGCTGGATCGACAGCGTCAGCGACGCCTGGGCCGAGGCCGGCACGCCGATCGAGGACTACCCCGCCGGCTCCTGGGGCCCGGCCTCGGCGGCGCCGTTCCTGCCCAACGTGATTTCCGGCAACGGGAAGCGGCGATGAACCACGGCGCGATCGCGAACGGCCAGCCGCGGCGTTTCCTGCTCGCCGACATCGGCGGCACCAACGCCCGCTTCGCGCTGGCCGATCCGGCGGCGGAGATGCCGCTGCTGCTCGACAGCGTGCAGGGCTTCCCGGTCGCCGAGTTCCCCTCGCTGGCCGAGGCCGCGCGCCACTACCTGGAGCGGACCCAGGCGTCGGTGGATGCCGGCGTGTTTGCCGTGGCCGGCCGCGTCGAGGGCGACGAGGCGCGCATCACCAACCACCCCTGGGTGATCGCGCGCGCCCGCCTGCGCGCGCAGCTCGACCTGCGCGAGGTGGTGCTGATCAACGACTTCGCCGCCCAGGCGATGGCGATCCCGCTGCTGCGCGCCGACGACGTGGCCATCGTCGGCGGCGCGCCGTGGCGCCCGGGCATCGACGGCGACCGCACCTACGCCGTCATCGGCCCGGGCACCGGGCTCGGCGTCAGCGGGCTGCTGGTGCGCGACGGCCGCCGCTACCCGCTGGAGACCGAGGGCGGCCACGCCAGCTTCCCGCCGGGCACGCCCGAGGAGCTGACGATCCTGGACGTGCTGTCGCGGCAGTTCGGCCGCGTCTCCAACGAGCGGCTGATCTGCGGCCCGGGGCTGGTGAACATCCATCGCGCGCTGTCGGAGATCGCCGGCGTCGATCCCGGCCCGGTGCAGCCGGCCGACATCACCGCCCGCGCCGCGGCCGGCGATCCGCGCGCCGCGCGCGCGGTCGACGTGTTCTGCGCGGTGTTCGGCGCCATCGCCGGCGACGTGGTGCTTACCCTGGGCGCCTGGGACGGCGTGTTCCTGACCGGCGGGCTGGTGCCGCGCATGCTCGACGCGCTGCGCCACTCCGGCTTCCGCCAGCGCTTCGAGCACAAGGGCCGCTTCTCCTCCAACATGGCGCGGGTGCCCTCGGTCGCGGTGCTGCATCCGCACGCCGGCCTGCTCGGCGCCGCCGCGCTGGCGCAGGATCATGCACGGGAGCGCACGCCATGACCGCAGTCCCGCCCGAGCCCGCCCCCCACGCCGGCGACCCGCGGGTGTCGCTGTACACCTACGACTCCCCCACCCAGTGGGTCTGGGGCGCGGCGGTCACCCTGTCGGACGCGCTCGCGCGCGTGCTGGAGCGCAAGCCGCGCGCGCGCCTGCTGCTGTCCGGCGGCACCACCCCGGCGCCGGTGTACGCGGCGCTGGCGAAGGCGCCGCTGGCATGGGCGGATGTGGACGTCGCCCTGGTCGACGAACGCTGGCTGATGCCCGACGACCCGGACAGCAATGCGCGGCTGGTGCGCGAGTCGCTGCTGAAGGGCAATGCCGCCAAGGCCCGCTTCGAGACCCTGACCCGGCCCGGGCGCACGCTGCAGGAGGCGGTCGCCGCCGCCAACATGCACGCGCGCAACCCGCCCGACGTGGTGGTGCTGGGCATGGGCGAGGACGGCCATACCGCCTCGCTGTTCCCGCACATGCGCGAGCTGGACACCGCGCTGGCCACCTCGCAGCCCTACGTGGCGGTGGACGCCAGCGGCTGCGCGGGCGCCGGCCGCTGGGCCACCCGGATCAGCCTGACCCCGGCCGGGCTGCGCCCCGCCGGTACCCGGGTGATGCTGATCCGCGGCCAGCGCAAGCGCGAGCTGCTCGAGCGCGTCCTGGCCGGCGAGGACGCGCGCGAATACCCGGCGCGCATCGCCTTCACCACCCCGGGCGCACCCTTGCACGTCCACTGGTGCCCGTGACCGCCCGGCCGGGACGCCGGCGCCGCCCGGCGCACGCACGACGCGTCGCCGGCGGCCCTTCCCCCATCCGCGCGAACGACGCAGATCGTCCGGGCCGCAACGCCCCGCACGTCTCCGCCGCCCGCGCCCCTCATAGCCGACGCCAATGAGCCTGCATCCGAAACTCCACGCCGTCACCGAACGCATCCGCGAGCGCAGCCGCGCCTCGCGCGCGGCCTATCTCGCCGGCATCGACGCGATGCGCGACAACGGCCCGCTGCGCGGACGCCTGTCGTGCGGCAACCTCGCCCACGGCTTCGCCGCCTGCGGACCGGTCGACAAGGCGCGCCTGCGCGCCGACGCCAGCCCGAACCTGGGCATCGTCACCGCCTACAACGACATGCTCTCGGCCCACCAGCCCTACGAGGACTACCCGCAGCGCATCCGCGAGACCGCGCGCCGGCTGGGCGCCACCGCCCAGGTCGCCGGCGGCGTGCCGGCGATGTGCGACGGCGTCACCCAGGGCCGCGGCGGGATGGAGCTGTCGCTGTTCTCGCGCGACGTCATCGCCCAGGCCACCGCCGTCGCGCTCTCGCACGACATGTTCGACAGCGCCGTGTACCTGGGCATCTGCGACAAGATCGTGCCGGGCCTGCTGATCGGCGCGCTGGCCTTCGGCCACCTGCCGGCGCTGTTCGTGCCCGGCGGCCCGATGACGCCGGGCATCCCCAACAAGGAAAAGGCGGCCGTGCGCGAGCGCTACGCCGCCGGCGAGGCCACCCGCGAGGAGCTGCTGGAAGCGGAGGCGGCCTCCTACCACGCGCCCGGCACCTGCACCTTCTACGGCACCGCCAACTCCAACCAGGTGCTGCTGGAGGCGATGGGCGTGCAACTGCCCGGCGCCTCGTTCGTCAACCCGGGCACGCGCCTGCGCGATGCGCTGACCGACGCCGCGGTCGAGCGCGCGCTGCGCATCACCGCGCTGGGCGCCGACTACCGGCCGTTCGGCCGCCTCATCGACGAACGCGCGATCGTCAACGCGATCGTCGCCCTGATGGCCACCGGCGGCTCGACCAACCACACCATCCACTGGGTCGCGGTGGCGCGCGCGGCGGGCATCGTGCTGACCTGGGACGACATCGACCTGCTCTCGGGGATCGTGCCGCTGCTGGCCCGGGTCTACCCCAACGGCGACGCCGACGTGAACCGCTTCCAGGCCGCCGGCGGCACCGCCTTCGTGTTCCGCGAGCTGATGGACGCCGGGCTGATGCACGACGACCTGGAGACCGTGCTGCCCGGCGGCATGCGCGCCTGGTGCGACGAGCCGCGGCTGGACGGCGGCGCGCTCGCCTGGTCGCCGACGATCGAGACCAGCGGCGACGAACAGGTGCTGCGCCCGGCCTCGGCGCCGTTCGAGGCCCACGGCGGCCTGCGCCTGCTGCGCGGCAACCTCGGCCGCGCGCTGATCAAGACCTCGGCGGTGAAGCCGGAATACCGGCGCATCGACGCCCCGGCCGTGGTCGTGGACACCCCGCAGGCGCTCAACAAGCTGCACAAGGCCGGCGCGCTGCCGCGCGATTTCGTCGCCGTGGTGCGCTACCAGGGCCCGCGCGCCAACGGCATGCCCGAGCTGCACTCGCTGGCGCCGCTGCTGGGCATGCTGCAGAACCAGGGCCGGCGCGTGGCGCTGGTGACCGACGGCCGCCTGTCCGGCGCCTCCGGCAAGATCCCCGCCGCCATCCACGTCACCCCGGAAGCCGCGCGCGGCGGCCCGATCGCCAGGCTGCGCGACGGCGACCGCATCGTGCTCGACGGCGACGCCGGCACGCTCGAAGCGCTGGTCGAGCCCGCGGAATGGGCCGCGCGCCCCCTCGCCCCGGACACCGCGCCGGCCGGCTGGGACCTCGGCCGCAACCTGTTCGCCTACAGCCGCGCGATGGTCGGCCCCGCCGACCAGGGCGCGCTGTCGATCTCCTGCGGGCCGCCGGCGGCCGACGGCAGCCCGTGGAACTACGACGCCGAATACGAACTGGGCGAGCCGGCCGAAGCCGCCGAGGCCCCCCACGAATCCAAGGACGCCTGAGCGCGCCCGCACCGTCCAACACAGGAGCCGAATCCGATGCCGATCGCGCAACACCAGGACACCGCCGAGCGCCTGCTGCGAGACGCCGGCCTGCTGCCGGTCATCACCGTCGACAGCGTCGACCAGGCCCGGCGCATCGCCGCCGCGCTGCTGGAAGGCGGCCTGCGCACGCTGGAACTGACCCTGCGCACGCCCTGCGCGCTCGACGCGCTGGCCGCGCTCAAGCGCGAGCTGCCTGACGTCGTCGTCGGCGCCGGCACCGTGCTCGCGCCCGCCCAGATCCGGCAGTCGATCGACGCCGGCGCGGACTTCCTGGTCACCCCGGGCACGCCGCCGGCGCTGGCCGATGCGCTGGCGCAGGCGCCGATCCCGGTGGTGCCCGGCGGCGCCACGCCGGCCGAGTTCATCGGCCTGATGGCGCGCGGCTTCCGCGTGTGCAAGCTGTTCCCCGCCTCGGCCGTCGGCGGCCTGGCGATGCTCAAGGGGCTCGCCGGCCCGCTGCCGGACCTGCGCCTGTGCCCCACCGGCGGCATCACCGAGGCCACCGCCGCCGAGTATCTGGCGCAGCCGAACGTGGTCTGCATCGGCGGTTCGTGGATGCTGCCCAAGGCGTGGCTGGAAGCCGGCGACTGGGCGCGGGTGAGCGCCTCGGCGGCGCAGGCGGCGGCGATCGTGCGCGGCGCGCGCGGCGGCTGACGACAGCCGGCATTCAAGCGCGCGCCGATAGCCTGGCTCGCGGGCCCTCGCGCCCGCTTCCCCACGAGGTCTTCCATGAAACCCGCGCTCGCGCTGTGTTGCCTGCTGGCCGCGGCGCCGGCCGCCGCCCCGGCGGCGCCGCCCGCCGACGCCGACAGCGCCGGCGCGCTCGACCTCTCCCTGCCCGACAGCTACCGCAACGACCCGCCCGGCACCTGGTACGGCGACACGTCCGGCGTGCCCGGTTCCGGGCGGCAGACGGCCTACGCCGGCTCCCGGTGCCCCACCTCGCCGCAGGGCGAGCCGCGCGAGGTCACCGGCAGCGTCGCCGCCGGCATCGGCCACGGCAGCGGCCACGGCACCAGCCGCTGGAACGCCGCCGAGCTGAACTACTGCAAGGAGTACGCGCGCGAGGACGGCGGCACGCGCACGTTCAACCTCAACCTCAACGTGGGCCGGTACGACGGCCCGGCGCCATACCCCTACGGCTACGGCCCGTACCCCTACGGCTACGGCCCATACGACGACGGGTACGGCCCGCGCGGCCGCCACGAGCGCGAGGCCGGCCGCCGCATGCCGCCTGGGCGCTGACGCGCGGCCTGCTTCACCAGGCGGCTCAGCTGCGGCCGAGGCCGCGCCCCACCTCCAGCCGCAGCGCGGCGCCGACCGCGCGCCACAGCGCCGCGTGCGCCGCGAACCACGCCACCAGGCCCAGGCCGAGCAGCCACTCGAGCGCGTTCTCGAAGCGGTCCTGGAACGGGCTGCCGCCCACGGCCGCCAGCGCGACGACGTGCGCGACGCCCAGCAGCAGCATCAGCACGCAGACTGCCCGCAGCGCGCGCACGCTGGCGCGCCGGGCGAGCGCGCCTGAACCCAGCGCGCGCAGGAACGCGACCTGGGCCAGGAAGCCGGCGCCGAAGAACGCCACCACGCCGTAACGGCGCAGGAAGCGGTAGGCCTCGCCCTCGGTGCCGAGGAACGCCACGTACACCGCCAGCGCCACCGCCGCCAGCACGCCCGCCGTGCGCACCATGCGGCCGTGCGCGCCCGCGGCGGCGAGCCAGCGCCCGGCCAGCCACCAGTGCAGGCCGATCGCCGGCGCGCACGGCAGCATCAGCAACCGGAACGCCGGATTCGCCGGGCCCTCGCGCGCGGCGCGGCTGATCGAGGTGCAGCCCTCCAGGTACGGGATGCACGGCGGCACGATGCCCGCCTGCACCGACAGCGCCCAGGCCGCGTGCGTGCCGAGCAGGAGGATCAGCGCGATGGCGGCCGGCAGCGGCCACAGGGGAATGTCGCGGCGGTGCATGGCGGCTCGCCTTTCGGGCCCGGCGCCAGCGTAGCCGCGCCCGGGGCGCGCCCCCGGCACGCCGTCGTCACGCGCGCTGGGCCGGCTCCAGATGCTCGCGCAGCGTCGTGCCCGCGTACTCGCGGCGGAACCGCCCGCCCTCGGCCAGCATCGGCACCACTTCGTCGAGGAACAGGCGCAGGGAGCGGTCCGCCCCGCCCGGCAGCGCGATCAGGCCGTCCGCGGCGCCGGCATCGACCCGCTCGACGATCGCGGCGACCGCGTCGCGCGGCGTGCCGACCACCCGCCAGTGCGCCGATCCGGCCACCTCCGGACGCGCCAGCAGGGTCCGCAGCGTCGGCCGCTCGCGCTCGACCAGCCGCCGCAGCAGATCGGCGTGCGTGCGGCTGCGGACCGGCCGTGCGGGGTCGGCCAGCATGTCCGGGGCGATCCGTCGGTCCGGCGGCAGCGCCGCCGCGTCCAGGCCGAGCAGATCCCGCAGGCCGGCGATGGCGCGGGCGCGGTCGTGGCGCGCATGGGTGTCGCGATACAGGTCGCGCGCCTCGTCGGTGGTCTCGCCCAGGAACAGGCTCAGGCCGGGCAGCACCCGGATCGCGTCGGCATCGCGCCCGTGGCCGACGGCGCGACGGCGCAGGTCCTGGCGCAGCTCGATCCCGGCGGCGACGTCCGGCGAGGCCGCGAACACGCCGTCGGCCACGCGCGCGGCGAAATCGCGGCCCCGCTCCGATGCGCCCGCCTGGAACAGCGGCGGCGCGCCGCAGGGCAGCGACGGCAGGTTCAGCGGCCCCTGGACGTCGAAGACGGGGCCGGCGTGGTCGATCGGGCGGACCCGCGCCGGGTCCGCATAGCGCCCGCGCTCGCGGTCCAGCGGCAGGGCGTGGTGCGGATAGCTGTCCCAAAGCCGCCGCACCACGTCGGTGAACTCCAGCGCGCGCGCGTAGCGTTCGCGCGAATCGGGCATCGCCGCCTGCCCGAAGTTCCGCGCGCCGTCGAGCGAGGTCACGATGTTCCAGCCGGCGCGCCCGCCGCTGAGGTGATGCAGCGAAAGCAGCTGCCGCGCGAGCGTCCATGGCGCGCCGAACGTGGTGCTGGCGGTCGCGACCAGGCCGATGCGCGAGGTGCAGGCGGCCAGCGACGCCAGCAGCACCATCGGATCCAGGCTGCTGAAGCCGGGGCCGCTGGCCAGCGTCTGCGGATCGACCCACAGCGCGTCCGGGCGGAACAGGAAGTCCAGCCGCGCCGCCTCGGCCCGGCGGGCGACGTCGGCGTGGAAGCCGAGCGTGTGCAGGTCCTCGACCCGGCTGTCCGGCCGGCGCCAGCCGTCGCCCGCCAGCCAGGTCGCCGCCAGCGACAGGCCGATGCATATCGGGCGACGGGTCATGCCGGCGGCGCCGCCCGCGCGCGCGGGCGCGGGCGCGGGCTCCGGCACGTCCCCGGCCTCACTCGCCGGTGCTCGCGACCGGCACCACCAGCGGCGTGCCGGCGACCGGATCGGGCAGGATCACGCAGCGGATGCCGAACACCGATTCGATCAGCGCCGGGGTCAGCGTGGTCGCCGGCGCGCCCGCGGCCACGATCGCGCCGTCGCGCATGGCGATCAGGTGGTCGGCGTAGCGCGCGGCCTGGTTGAGGTCGTGCAGCACCATCACCACGGTACGGCCGCGTTCGCGGTTGAGCCGGCGGCAGAGTTCGAGCACTTCCAGCTGGTGGGCAATGTCGAGGTAGGTGGTCGGCTCGTCCAGCAGCAGCACCGGGGTCTGCTGGGCCAGCACCATCGCCAGCCACACGCGCTGGCGCTGGCCGCCCGAGAGCTCGTCCACCGCCCGCTCGGCAAGCTCGCTCACCCGCGCATCGGCCAGCGCTTCGCGCACCGCGCGTTCGTCGGCGTCGGACCATTGCCGCAGCAGGGTCTGGTGCGGCACGCGTCCGCGCGCCACCAGCTCGGCGACGCGGATGCCGTGCGGCGCCGCCGCCGACTGCGGCAGCAGGCCGAGCCGCCGCGCCACCTCGCGCGTCGGCAGCCGGTGGATGTCCTCGCCGTCCAGCAGCACCCGGCCGGCGGCCGGCGCCAGCAACCGCGAAAGCGCGCGCAGCAGGGTGGACTTGCCGCAGGCGTTGGGGCCGACGATCGCGGTCACCCGGCCGGCCGGAACGGCGACGTCGAGGCCGTCGGCGACGGTGCGCGCCTCGTAGCGCAGGACCAGCCGCTCGCCGCGCAGGGCGTCGCGGCCGGCCGGATCGGCGGGATCGCGGGTGTTGGAAGGCGTCATGTCCGAGCGTGTCTCCTCTGCGGCCGGCTCAGCAGCCAGAGCAGGTACAGGCCGCCGACGATCCCGGTGGTGCGACCGATCGGCAGGGTCAGGCGCGCCGGCAGGGCCTGGGTGAGCAGGTCGGCGGCCACCAGCAGGCAGGCGCCCATCGCCGCCGCGCCCATGATGTGCAGGCCCTTGCCCCCGGCCAGCCGCGACGCCAGCTGCGGCGCCGCCAGGGCGACGAAGGCGATCGGGCCGGCGGCGCCGGTGGCCAGCGCCGCCAGCACCACCGCGCAGAACAGCATCGCCAGGCGCACCCGCTCGACCGCGACGCCGAGCTGGCGCGCCACGTCGTCGCCCATCTCGATCGTGGCCAGCGGCCGCGCCAGCACCAGCACCACCGGCAACAGCAGCAGCGTGCCGGCCATCACCGGTCCGGCGTGGACCCAGTTGCGCGCGGCCAGCGAGCCGGCCAGCCAGAGGTTGGCGGTGATCGCGTTGTCGAGGTTGCCCTTGACCAGCAGCAGGCCGTTGACCGCGGCGAGCACCGAGCCGACGCCGAGGCCGACCAGGATCAGCCGGTAGCCGCCGACCGAGCCGTCGCGGGCCGACAGCAGGTAGACCGCCAGTGCCGTGCCCAGCCCGCCCGCCACCGCCGACATCGCCACTTCCAGCGACCCCGGCCCGAACAGCACGATGCGCAGCAGCGCGCCGGTCGCCGCGCCCGTGGTGAAGCCGATGATGTCGGGCGAGCCCAGCGCATTGCGCGAGACCGACTGGAAGATCGCCCCGGAGATGCCCAGCGCGGCGCCGACGAACGTCGCGGTCAGCAGCCGCGGCAGGCGGATGCCGAGCACCACCTGATCGCCGATGCCGCCGTCGCCCCGGCCGGTCAGGATCGCGAACACCTGCGCGGCCGGCAGCTCGATGCGGCCCAGGGTCATCGTCCACAGCCCGAGCACGGCCGCCAGCGCCAGCAGCACCGCCGGCACCAGCAGCGCGCGCGGGCGCACCAGCAGCGCGCAGCGGCCGATGCGCAGCACCGGCCCGGCGCTGCTGCGCCACAGGACCGGGCGCCTTCCGGCGCCTGCGCTCGCGCCGTTCACAGGCGTACGATCCGGCGCCGGCGCGCCAGCGCCACGAAGAACCCGCCGCCCAGCAGCGCGACCATGATCCCGACCGCGATCTCGTCCGGCGGCAGCAGGACGCGTCCGAGCACATCGGCCGCCAGGATCACCAGCGCGCCGATCAGCGCCGAGTACAGCATCGTCCAGCGGTGGTTCACGCCGGCGAACGCCCGCGCCACGTGCGGCGCGGTCAGGCCGATGAAGGCGATCGGCCCGGCCGCCGCGGTGGCCGCGCCGGCCAGCAGCACGATCGCCAGCGCCGACAGCCCCCAGACCACGCCGGGACGCACGCCGAGCGCGCGCCCCACGTCCTCGCCCAGGGCGATCGCATCCAGCGCGCCGGCCAGCAGCGCGGCCAGCGCCAGCCCGGCGGCGACCAGCAGCGCGACCGGCGGCAGCACGCCCAGGCCGCGCCCCTGCAGCGACCCCACCGACCAGTGCCGGAACTGGTCGAACACCGCCTCGTCGCTGTTGAGGGTGATCAGCTGGGTCAGCGCCAGCAGCAGCACCGTCATCGCCGCGCCCGCCAGCACCAGCCGCACCGGGTCGTAGCCCTGGCGCAGGCCGCCCAGCAGGTAGACCGCGGCGCCGGCCAGCGCGGCGCCGGCCAGGCCGAAGCCCAGGTAGGCGGCGATCTGGTGCACGCCGAGGAACGCGATCGCCGCGACGATCGCCACCGCCGCGCCGGCATTGACGCCCAGCAGCCCCGGATCGGCCAGCGGGTTGCGGGTCAGCGCCTGCATGATCGCGCCGGCCACGCCCAGCGCCGCGCCCACCAGCACCGCCAGCGCGGTGCGCGGCAGGCGCAGGTGGCGCACCAGCAGGTGCTCGCTGTCGGCGGGATCGAACGCCTGCAGCGCGGCCAGCGCCTGCGCCGGCGCGATCGGGCGCACGCCCGCGCAGATGCTGATCGCCGCCAGCGCCAGCAGCAGGCCCAGGCACACGAAGACGCCGGCGATGCGCAGCCGCCTGCGCCTGGCTTCCGGCGAACGCGGCGGCGCGGCCCCGCCCCGCTCCCGCTGCGCCGGATTCACTTGCCGAACCGCGCCACGATGCGGTCGACGATCGCGGTCGCGCTGTAGTAGTCGATCCGGAACGAATCCTCGCCCAGCGCGTACACCCGGCGCGCGCGCACCGACGGCAGGTTGGCCAGCACCGGATCGTCCATGAACGCCTGCGCGCGCGCATCGCCCGCCCAGATCAGGAACGTGGTCTGCGCCCGCAGCCGCGAGAGCTGCTCGTACTGCGCCCAGACGAAGTCGCCGCGCGGGCCGCCGGTGCCGACGTGCCAGGCCGGGTCCGGCGCCTCGATCCGGAAGCCCAGCGCGCCCAGCAGGCGCCCGTGCACGCCGTCGGGCTGCGCGATCGGATTGGGCGCGCCCGGCCCGTTGTAGCTGATGATGTTGGTCTCGCCCTCGGGAACGGCGATTTTCGCGCGCGCCGCGTCCACGTAGGCGTCGAACTCGGCGATCCGGGCCTCGACCGCGGCCTCGCGCGAGGTCGCCTCGCCGAGCTGCCGCGCCAGCGCCTGCCAGGTCTGGCTGCCGTAGTCGAGCAGGATGGTGGGCGCGATCGCGCGCAGTTCGGCCAGTTGCTCGATCGCCGAATCCGCGCCGGCGGTCGCCACCACGATCAGGTCCGGCCGCACCGCGTAGGCCGCCTCCAGATCGACGCTGCCCGCCGACCAGACGTTCTGCACCCCGCGCTCGGCCGCGACCTCGCGCCACTGGCCGAAGAACGTGCCATCGGCTGCCGAGCCGCTGGCGACCACCGGCGCATCGATGGCCAGCAGCGTGCCGGTGATCGCGACCGAGGTCGAGAGGATCCGCTGCGGCGGGGCCGGGATCTCGGTGACGCTGCCGTCGGCATTGCGGAAGGTGCGCGCGCCGCCGCCTTCCGGGGCGGCGGCCGGTTCGCCCGCCGGGGTGCAGGCTACCGCCAGCGGCAGCAGCAGCGCGGATAGCAGCCATCTGAACGTGGACATCGGGACTCGCCTCTTCGGATTCGGACGCAATGCCAGCGGACGCCCACCGCAACCGCACGGCGGCGGTGGGCGGGGCGTTGGCCTGCCGGAAACGCCGCTCGCGAAGCCGGCGGAGGTGGGGACGCTCGCTGTCGGCGTGCATTGTCCGCGATCCCGCCCCCGTCGCGATAGCCGGCGGGCGGCCGCCGCGCCGGGCGCGCGCGGCCCGGGGTCACGCATGCCCCTCCTGCGCCGGCGGCGCGCCCGGCGCATCGGGCTGCGCGGACAGCGCCGCCTCGAGCGTGGCGATCCGCTGCCGCCACCAGCGCACGCCGTAGCCGGTCTTGTCGATCCGCGCCCGCAGCGCGGGATCGGCGGCGCCGCCTGCCGCCTCGCGCCGGAGCGCGGCCAGCCGCGCCTCGGCCTCGGGCAGGCGCCGGCGCGCCTGCGCCAGCGCTTCGCGCGCGTCGGCGCGCAATCGCGCGCGGCTGCGCGCCATGTCCAGCACCCGCGCCGCGCGCGGCGCCGATACCGTGCCGTCGTACATGTCGAACTCCTGCACGCTGCAGGCCCCGGGCGCGAGCAGCTGCGCGACGTCGCGCACCGCCCGCGGGATCCGCAACCGCGCCAGCAGGTCGCGGTGGCGGCCGTCGCGCCGGGTCCACTTGGGACCGACGAACACCTCCAGGTGCGTCGCGGTGCGGCGCAGCGCCAGCGACGAGGGATGGCCGTCGAACACGACGTTGACGAAGCGCGCGCCGTCGAACGTCCGCGCGCCGGGCCGCGGCTGGACGATGCTCAGCGTGCGGCTGTCGTAGTTGCAGGCCAGCAGCCAGCCGGCGCCGGCGTCGTAGGCCAGCTCCACCGCGCCCGCGCCGGTGGTCAGCCAGCTGCCGTGGCCGGAGGCCGGGTCCAGCCACGCGAGATTGGGGCGGCCGAAGCCGGCGTCCTGCGAGGCGAACAGGGTCCCGTCCGGTCCATGGCAGTAGTTGCGGTGGTTGGCGCCGGGCAGCGCCGGCCCCAGCGCGGCGACCTCGCCGCTGCCGGCATCCAGCAACCGCGGCGCCCGGCTGCCGACCACGAAGCGCCCGCCGTGGACCTCGCTCCACAGCAGCGGCATCGCCCAGGTCCGCTCGAACGGGGCGATGCGGAACCCGGGCACGCGCGCCAGCGTGCGGTCGAACTTCATCGCCACGGTGTCGCGCTCGTCCGGATCGAAGCTGAAGCGGTAGTAGTTGGCGATCAGCTGGCCGTCCGGCGCGTAGGCGATGTAGCGGCTGCGGTACTCGCGTCCGTCGATCGCGGTATCCGGTTTCCAGCAGCGCACCTCGCCGCTGCCCAGGTCCACCACCGAGACCGTCTGCGCGTGGGTGTGGGTGGTCGCCGCCTCGGCGCCGTCGGCGCGCAGCGCCAGCGCGTTCGGCCGGTACGGCAGCGCGACGACGCGGACCCGCTGCAGGGTGTCGGCGTCCAGGCAGACCAGCATGCCCGGGGTGATCCCGGGCACCGGCACCCGCTCCAGGGTGTCCCAGCGCAGGAACCCGCCGAAGCACGCGTACAGCCGGTCGCGATGCAGCGCCATCTGGTAGAAGCCGTTGACCACGCCGACGCAGCGGCCCATGTCGATGCCGACCTGCGCGTCCGGATACAGGTCGGCGCCGTAGTCCAGGCCGTGGCGGGCGTAGTCGGCGGGAAAGCTGTCGAGGCGCTCGGCGGGAATCGGCGGCTGCGGGGCGGTCATGGCGCGGGATCGCGGAACGGGCGGCGACGCGCGCCGGCGCGGACGGGCCGGCTCACCACTGGTACTGCGCGGTGGCGACCACGGTGCGGCCGCTGCCGTAGTAGCACGCGGTCAGCGCGCTGCAGGTGGCCACGTAGCGCTTGTCGGCCAGGTTGCTGCCGTTGAGCGACAGGCGCAGGCGGCCGCGGCCGACCTCGCCCAGGTCGTAGCGCAGCGCCGCGTCCAACAGCGTGTACGACGGCACCGACAGCGCGTTGGCCAGGTCGCCGTAGGTCTGGTCGACATAGCGCACGCCGGCGGCGATGCCCAGGCCGTCGAACGCGCCGCCGGCGATGGTGTAGTCCAGCCACAGCGAGCCCAGCCAGTCCGGCACGCGGATCATCCGGTTGCCCTGGTGGCCGTCGTTGTTGCGCACGATCTCGGAGTCGAGCCGGGTCAGCGCGCCGATCACGCTGAAGCCTTCCAGCGGCGTGACCCGGCCTTCCAGTTCGACGCCCCGCACCCGCACCTCGCCGGTCTGCACCTGGTAGCTCTCGCCGTTGGTGTTGAGCGGGTCGGCGGTCAGCATGTTGCGCTGCCGCAGGTCGTAGGCCGACAGCGTCAGCATGCCGTCGATCGCGCGCGGTTCGTACTTCAGTCCGGCTTCCCACTGCCTGCCGGTGACCGGATCGAACGCGCCGCCGTCGCGGCGGATGCCGGTGGCCGGCTGGAACGATTCGGCATAGCTCAGGTACGGCGCGAAGCCGCTCTCGAACAGGTACAGCGCGCCGGCGCGCGCGGAGACCGCCGAGTGGTCGCTGCGCGCGCGCCGCCCGGTCGGGCGATCGAGCGCGTCGACGCGGGCGCGGTCGTAGCGGCCGCCGACGGTGAAGCGCCAGCCGCCCAGCGCGATCTGGTCCTGCAGGTAGACGCCGGCCTGGCGATCGACCTCCTCCGTATCGGCCTGGACGATGCCGAGCACCGAGGCGAAGTCGTAGCCGGTGTACACCGGCCGGTAGATGTCGATGGCGATCGCGTTCTGGTTCACGCTGGCCATGCGCCGCAGGAAGCTCCACTCGCTGCGCTGCCAGTCGATGCCGGCCAGCAGGGTGTGCTCGGCCGCGCCGGTGCTCAGCCGTCCCTGCAGCCGGGTGTCGATCGACTGCCCCTCGGAATCGCCCACGCCCTGTACCGCGCGCCGCGGCAGCAGGCGGCCGTCGATCAGCGTGTTGGGGTCGGTCACGCTCGCCCCGCGCACGCCGTAGACCACCGTCGCCCGGTACAGCGAATCGACGTGGGTGTGGCGCGCGGTCTGGCTGAGCTTCCAGTCCGCGTCGAAGGCGTGCTCGAACAGCCAGCCGGCGCTCCACGCGGTGCGGTCGTAGACGTTCCAGCCGGGCTCGCCGAGGAAGGTATCGTTGTCGATGTAGCCCTCGGCGGCCGGGATCGCCGCGCCCTGGTAGGGCAGGAACTGGAAGGTGCTGCCGCCGTCGTCGCGCTGGTAGTTGCCGAGCAGGGTCAGGCGGGTGCCATCGCCGTCGAAGCGGAAGGTCGCGCTGGGCGCCAGGAACCATTGCCGGTGCCCGACACGATCGAGCTGGGTATCGCCGTCGGCGTACAGGCCGACCAGCCGCCACAGCGCATTGCTGCCGGCATTGGCGCCGCCGGTGTCGAACGCGGCCTGGGCGCGGCGCTGGCCGTCGACCTGCAGGCGCAGCACGTGCTGCGGGTCCGGGGTCGGGGTCTTGCTGACCTGATTGACCATGCCGCCCGGGGCGAGCTGGCCGTAGAGCACGCTGGACGGCCCCTTGAGCACCTCCACCCGCTCCAGGTTCCAGAGGTTGAACGACACCCGGTTCCAGCTGTCGCTGCCGTTGGACGGCGCGCGCAGGCCGTCGATCATCACGTTGTTGCCCCAGCTGCCGGCATCGAAGCCGCGGATGTAGAGATCGTCGACGCGGTTGTCCATGCCCGAGCTCTCGGGCAGCACGCCGGCGTTGTAGCGGGTGGCCTCGTTGAGGTTCTGCGCGCCGCGCGCGTCCAGCTCCTCGCGGGCGACCACCGACACCGACTGCGGCGTCTCGATCAGCGGCGTCTCGGTCTTGGTCGAGGCGCCGATGGTCTGCGCGGGGCGATAGGCGTTGACCCGGACCGCGTCCAGCTCGGTGGCCGCCGGCGCGGCCGCGTCCTGGGCGGCCGCCGCGTGGGCGCCGGCGAGCAGCGGCGACAACGCCATCGGCAGCAGGCTGCGACGGATGCGGGCGAAGGCAGGATGGGAACGATTCGGCATGGCGTTTACGACCTTGGACAGGAGCGCCGGCCGGCGCCGGCGCGGGACGTCCGGCGCGCGCCGCCTCGACGGCGGCGATCGCGGGGACGGTGCTGCGATGGATGTCGCGTCGGCCTGTCGTCGGCGCCGGTCGGCCCGGGCCCGGATGGGAAACGGTCTCATTCGCGGCCGGTATTGTTCCGCGCCCCGCGCGCACCGGGTTTTGCGCGCGTGGCAACGATCTTTGCGCAGGCCGCGGGCGCGCCTGCGCGCCGGGCTTCAGATCCGCGGGCGGACCTTGCTCGGCGGCAGGCCGTAGCGGCGGCGGAAGGCGGTGGCGAAGTTCGCCGGGCTCGCATAGCCGGCGATCACTGCCGCGCGGCGGACATCGGCTCCGTCGCGCTCCAGCGCCTCGCGCGCGCGCTCGAGCCGCGCGCGCTGGATGCACTCGGACACCGTCATGCCGTGCGCCAGGCGGAAATGCCGCTGCAGCGTGGCCGTGCCGAGTCCCGCGTGGCGGGCGATGGCATCGAGACCCGACACCGCGGCCGGGTCCTGCTGCAGGAACGCGCGGACCTCGCACATGCGCCGGTAGGCGGCTGGGGTCAGGCTGCGGCACGGGGTCCGTTCGCTGGCGTCGTGCCGCGACAGCGCCTCGAACGCCAGCTCGATGGCGCGGCTTTCCAGGTACAGGCCCAGCATGTCCGGCGCCAGCGGCGGCGGCTGGAACAGTTGCTCGGCGATCGATCGCGCGTGCGCCGACGCCCGCCAGCAGCGGATGTCCAGGTGCCGGCGCGGCGGGCCCGCCGTCCCGATCTGCGGATCGGCCTCCAGGGACTGCGCGATCCACTGTCCGCTCAGGCCGATGCTGATCCGGCGCGAATAGTCGCCCCTGCGCACGACGCGCCGGCATTCGACCGGCGCCTCCATCGGCACGATCGACGCGTCCGCCCCGCCCTCGCCCGCCCCCAGGCGCACCGGGCGCGCGTCGTAGGCCATGTCCACCCGGCCGCCGAGGACCAGCACGATCCGCACGCGGTCCGCATCCACGCTGCTGCCGGCCATGTCCTCGTCCTCCACCGCCTGGCCCAGCAGCAGGCTCAGGCCCGGACGCAGGACCCTCGATCGCTTGACCGGCGCCACCGGCGGCGCGCGCCGGCCGGGCCTGGGCGCGGCGCCACGGGAAACGACGGGAGGGACGGCACGCATCGCGGACAGCCTCGCTCGGGGAAGAGACTTCTCCTGGCGACGGCTGGAGAGATGGGGGCGCCGCGGACGCGCCGCGGGCGTTCGACCCCGCGCATCGGCGCGGGCCGGACCGCGATCATAAGGGCCGACAGCAGGCGCGGACAATCGGTGCCGGCGCCCCGGGGCGGCCATCCGGCCTGCGGGACCGGCCCGGTCGGGCCCGCGCCGTGCGGTGCGCGCCGCACGACGCGGGGCGGCCCGCTGCGCGCACGCGACCGCGCGTCAGCCGGCGCCTTCGATCCGCACCCTCGCCCCGGCGCGCCCGATCCGCAGCTCGTTGCCCTGCCACTGCGCCGGCGCGCCGTCGATGGTGGTCGCGCCCGGCACGGACGGATACGGCCATTGCAGCACCAGCCCGCCCTCCGGCAGGCCGGCGTCGGCGTCCACGTCGAGCAGCAGCGCGCCGCCCTCTCGGCGCAGCCGGTAGCCGATCGTGCCCTGCGGCGTGCGCATGCCATGCAGGCGCACGCCGGTGCCGTCGAGCCAATCCGCCGGCACGCCGGCGGCCAGCACGATGCTCCGGTCGACCTCGCGCACGTAGGCGAACATGTCCAGCGCCGAGCGCACGAAGTCCGAGCCGACCCAGGCGTGCGGCAGGTCGCCGAGGAAGAACGGCTTGCGCGGCGTGGGCGTGACCACCTCGCCCCACTGGTTCCACGCCCGCGGCGCGCGGTGGCCGAAGAACCACTCGCGGACCTCGTTGGCGCGCTCGCGCCAGCCCAGGCGCACGAAGGCGGCGACGTTGCGCCATTCGTACGGGGTGTAGTCCTTCCACGGCCTGCGCCCGTCGCGGCGGTCCACGAACTGCGTCCAGTAGCGCTCGAAGGTGTTGACCAGCAGGTCCTCGGGCAGCCGGCCCTGCTCGCCGCCGGGCGCCAGGGCGATCGTGGTCGAGGTCGGATCGAAGTCGCCGAGCTCGGCCGCGCCCGGCAGGTAGTCGATGCCGTGCAGCCTGGCGGCCGCGCGCAGCGAGGCGTCGAGGTCGGCGCGGAACTCGTCGCGCGCGGCGGCCATGCGCTGCGCGTCCGCGGTCTCGCCCAGCGCCTGGGCGATCTCCACCGCGTCCTTGTAGCCGCGCAGCGCCCAGAAGTTGTCCCAGTACGAGTGCATCGGCTTGGCCGAGTAGCCCTCGTGGCTGATCGAGGCCGGCATCATGCCGTAGAACGCCTCGTTGCGCGCGCGGTTCTCCTCGGTGCGCTCGCTGGCGCGAAGCTGCTCCATGTACTCGAACGCGCCGCGCACGTGCGGCCACATCTCGCGCAGGAAGGCGTCGTCGCCGGTGTAGCGCCAGTACTCGGCGATGTTGAAGATCAGCTCGCCGTGGCTGTCGTTCTCGGGCACCGGGTCGCTGCCGCGGTCGTCCACGCAGCACGGCACCATGCCGTTGTCGAACTGGTACGGCGCGTACCACGCCACGTAGTCCTTCACCACTTCAGGCCGCCCCATCCGCAGCAGGCCCTCGGAGATCATCGCGCCGTCGCGGATCCAGCTGCGCGCGTACGAGCGCGTGCCCGGCTGCAGGCGCGGCCCGATGCGCGAGATCAGCATGTGCGCCAGCGCGGTGCGCAGCGTGTCGGTGAGCTCGCGCCCGGCCTCGGGCACCTCGATGCCGACCTCGCCCAGCTTGCCGCGCCAGTCGCGGGCGACCTCGTCCTGCCAGGCCTGCGCGCTCCAGGCCCCGACCGGCGGCTCGCCGGTCATCGGGATCAGCAGGTCGAACTCGCGCGACTGCCCGGGCGCGAGCCGCACGCGATAGACCAGCGCGCCGGACGCCAGCGCCTGCGGATCCTCGACCTCGGTGGTTTCCGGCAGGCGGCCGGCGGCGATGTGCTCGATCGCCATGCCGGCATCGAACGCGGTCGCGAACGCGGCCTGCGCCGGCTCGCGCGCGAACACCCGCGGCCGGCCGTCCACGCTGACCCGCGAAGGCGCGACCTCGAGCCTGCGCAGCGGGCTGACGCCGCCGGTGATGTTGAGGAACTGGCTCGGCGGGTTGACCTGCAGCGGCCGCACCGCCAGCGCCAGTTCGTAGTCGCGCGGCTGCGGGCCCGGATTGCTCAGCCGGTAGCGCGCGACCAGCTGCGAGGCGTCCGGCGTGCCGCGGGCGAAGCCGGTCACGCGCAGCGCCACGGCCTCGTGGGTCCAGTCCACGCTGGGGATCGGCAGGTAGCCGTCCTGCAGCGATTGCGCGATCCCGGCATCGGCCCAGGTCACCAGCGTGTCGCCGGTACGCACGAACGGCTCGATCGAGAAGCCGCCGGCGGCGACCTCGATCGCGCCGTCCTCGCCGATCAGCCCCTGCTCCAGGCCGCCATCGAGGCCGAGGATGGTCCAGTACGGCTGCTCGCCGCTGAAGCCGCGCGGGAACTGCCCGCGCGGGCGGTCGGCGGCGATCGCCTCGATGAAATCGTTCGGATGCGCGGACACCGCCAGCGGCTGCACCGCGGCCTCGGCCAGCGCGAAGCCATCGCCGGGGCCGGCGCGCAGGTCCAGGCCGATGTAGCGCGCCTCGGACTCCGGCAGCGCCAGCCAATCGACGCCGCCGTTGCCGCCGGCGACCTCGCGCACCTGCGTCCACTGCCGGCCGTCGGCCGAGAGCGAGACGCCGTAGTCGCTGGCGTGCGCGCCCTCGCGCCACTGCAGGCGCAGGCCGCCGAACTCGCGCAGCCGCCCCAGGTCCAGCACCAGGTTCTGCGGCCCGGCAGCGGCTTCCCACGCGGTGTCCGGATCGCCGTCGGTGGCGCGCGCGGCGCCGGCGGGCGTGGTGGACGAGGTGGTCGCGAGCGGTTCCAGCGGCGTGTCGTCGTCGGCCGGCAGCGGTTGGAAGGTGAGCTGGTCGAAGCAGACGCTGCCCTGGCCGCCGGCGTTGTTGTAGATCGTGAACTCGATCTTCGCGCTCGCGCGCAAGGTCTTGTCGGGGTCCGGCCCCCAGGCCTTGTCGATGTGGCGCCTGCGGTAGTGCACCTCGGTCCAGTCGGCCGGGAAATCGTACTTCGGCCGGTTGACCCACCAGACGTTGTCGCCGCTGGCGTCGATCAGCTTGAACTGCAGGTCGTTGGCCGGCGAATCGCCGCGCAGGCGGAAGCCGAAGCGATAGTTCTCCGGGTATTCCAGCGGCAGGTCGCGCTGCAGGCCGACGTAGCCGGAGACGCCGTTGTAGTCGTAGTCCAGGCACAGCGCCCGGCCCTCGGCCCCGTCGACCTGGCGCAGCGCGCCGGTCACCTGGTTGGAGGTCACCACCCGCCAAGGCGAGGCGTCCTCGAAATCGTCCAGCACGCGCACCTCGCCGGGGGCATCGGCGGCGCCCGCGCCGTCGGCGCCGCCGCAGGCGGACAGCGCGGCGGCCGCCGACAGCGCGAGCAGGCAGGCCAGGACGGGACGCGAACGGCGCGCGTGCGCGCGCATGTCGGTTTCGGCAGTCGCCCGGCGGGCGGCGGTATCGAAGGTCTTCATGCTGTACGTCGGCTCCGTGGTTCGGGGCGGGTCGATGCTTGCGGTCGGGGGCGCTCGGGGATGCGACCGTGCCGTCCGTGGCGCGACCGCGCGGGCGCCGGACGGCCCGGCAATGCCGCGCAAGCGCCCTGCCGTTCGAGGCCGCGGCTGTGCCGTCCATGGCGCAGCAGCGCCGGCTCCGGACCGCCCGGCCCGGCCATCCTTGGCCGGGCGTTCGGGCGAGCGCGCGGCAGTGCCGCGCAAGCGCTCTGCCGTTCGAGGCCGCGGCCGTGCCGTCCATGGCGCAGCAGGGCAGTGCCGCGCAAGCGCTCGCCCTCACCCCTTCACGCTGCCGAGCAGGAGGCCCTGGATGTAGTAGCGCTGCAGCAGCAGGAACAGCAGCAGCACCGGGACCACCGTGACCACGGCGCCGGCCATCATCATCTCCACGTCCTGCACGTGCTCGCGCGACAGCGCGGCGATGGCGACCGGCAGCGTGTAGTGGTCCTGGTCGGTCAGCACGATCAGCGGCCACATGAAGTCGTTCCACGCCGCCATGAAGGTGAAGATGGTCAGCGTGACCAGCACCGGTTTGAGCATGGGCAGCACGATCTGGAAGAAGATCCGCAGCTCGCCGGCGCCGTCGATGCGCGCGGCCTCCAGCAGCTCGTCGGGGATCGAGCGCGCGTACTGGCGCACCAGGAAGATGCCGAACACCGTCGCCAGCGCGGGGATGATCACCGCGCCGAAGGTGTTGACCAGGCCCATGCCCTTCATCAGCAGGAACAGCGGCAGCATCGCCACCTGCGCCGGGATCACCAGCGCCGCCAGCAGCAGCTGGAACAGCCGGTCGCGGCCGGCGAAGCGCAGCTTGGCGAAGGCGTAGCCGGCCAGGGTGTTGACCAGCAGCGCGCCCAGGGTGATCGCGCCGGAGACGATCAGGCTGTTGAGGAAGTAGCGGCCCATGCCGGCGCGGGCGAACAGCTCGGCGTAGTTGGCCAGCGTCGGCGCGTCGGGCAGCAGCGGCGGCGGGAAGCCGCTGGCCTCGCCCTGGCGCATGAACGACACCGCCAGCATCCAGCCCAGCGGCGCCAGCGCGACCAGCGCCAGCAGCGCCAGCCCGGCGTTCACCGCCAGCGCGTGCAGGCGGCTGTCGCCGACGTCGAGGCCGGCGCGTGCGCGCGGCGCGCTCACAGCGCCCCCCTGCGCTTGCCCGCGCGCAGCAGCAGCGTCGTCACCGCCAGGATGATGACGAACAGCAGGAACGCCACCGCCGAGGCGCGGCCCAGGTTCCACCACATGAAGCCTTCCTCGTACATGAAGTACAGCACGCTCACCGTGCTCTGCAGCGGATCGCCGCGGGTCATCACGTAAGGTTCGGCGAACAGCTGGAAGTAGCCGGACACGGTGATCACCGCCACCACCAGCAGCACCGGCCCCAGCATCGGCAGGGTCACGTGCAGGAACTGCTTCCAGCGCGAGGCGCCGTCGATGCGTGCGGCCTCGTAGAGGTCCTGCGGGATCGACTGCAGGCCGGCCAGCAGGATCACCATGTTGTAGCCGAAGTTCTTCCACACCGCGAACAGGATGATGGTGGGCATCGCCCAGGCCGGGTCGCCCAGCCAGTCGATCGGCGAGATGCCCAGGTGCCCCAGCGCCCAGTTCACCAGGCCGTAGCTGGTGTGGAACAGGTAGCGCCAGATCACCGCCACCGCCACCAGCGTGGTCACCACCGGCGCGAACAGCGCGGTGCGGAACAGGCCCTTGAAGCGCGCGACCTTCGCGTTGAGCAGCAGCGCCGCGCCCAGCGAGACCGCGATCGACAGCGGCACGCCGACCACGACGAAGTACGCGGTGTTGCCCAGCGACTTCCAGAACAGCGGCGTACGCAGCAGGTCCAGGTAGTTGCCCAGCGCCACGAATCGCAGGTTGTCCAGATCGGCCAGGGCGTAGAGGTCGAAATCGGTCAGGCTGAGCAGCAGCGCCGAGGCCACCGGCAACGCGAAGAACACGCCCAGCACGATCAGCGCCGGCGCAGCGAACACCCAGCCGGCGACGCTAGCGCGCATCGGCCACCTCCGGCGTCGCCGCCTGCGCGCGCACCCAGCGCCGCTTGGCCAGGATCTCGTCCACCCGCGCGTCCAGCTGCGCGGTCGCCGCGTCCTGCGGCTGGCCGCCGCGCACCACGCGCTCGCTGGCCAGGCGCATCTCCTGCATGATCCGCTCCCACTCCAGCACCTTGGGCGTGGGCCTGACCCGCTCCAGCTGGTCGCGGAACGCGCCGGCGTAGGGGTCGTCGCGCAGCTGCGGGGATTCCCACGCGCTGCGGCGCGGCGGCAGGTTGCCGATGGCGGCATGGAAGCGCTGCTGGATGTCGGGCCGCGACAGGAACTCGATCAGCCGCCAGCTCGCGTCCTTGACCTTGGAATCGCGGAACATCACCAGGCTGGTGCCGCCGGCGATGCCGGCGCCGGGGCCGTCCGGGCCGGGCAGCGGCGCGGTCATCCACTGGTCCTGCACCTCGGCCGGCAGCCGGTTGCGGAATTCTCGGATGTTCCAGGGACCGGATACGTAGAAGGCGAAGAATCCGCGGCCGAACTCGTCCCAGACGTTGGAGATCTGGGTCTCGGACATCTTCGGCGCCCAGCCGCGCTCGAACATGCCGGCGTAGAAGCCGAGCGCGCGGCGGAAACCGGGACTGGAGAAGTTGCCGCGGCCGTCGTCGTCGCGCAGCAGCGGGTCGTCCTGCTGCAGGCCGAACGACAGCAACTGCTCGAACTCGTTGAGCGGCAGCATGATCGCGTAGCGGTCCGGCCCGACGTGGCGCTTGACCGCCGCCATCGCCGCCTCCCACTCGGCCCAGGTCCGCGGGAAGCGCTCGACGCCCGCCGCGGCCAGGATGTCTCGGCGATAGAACACCAGCCGGGTGTCGACGTACCACGGCACCCCGAGCAGCCGCCCGTCGATGACGTTGGTGTCCCAGATGCCCGGGAAGTAGTCGGCGGCATCCACCACCGCCGAGGCGTCCACGCGCGATTGCAGCGGCTCCAGCGCGCCGAGGATGCCGAACTCCGGCACCCAGGTATTGCCCAGCTGGCACAGATCGGGCAGCGCATCGGCGGCGAAGGCGGTCAGCAGCTTCTCGTGCGCCGAGGTCCACGGGATCTGCTGCACGCGCACGCGGATGCCCGGGTGGTCGCGCTCGAACTCGCGCACCAGCTCGCCGACCACCTCCGCCTCGCGGCCCATCGCCCAGAAACGGATCACCGTCTCCTCGGGCGCTGGCCGGCAGCCGGCCAGCAGCAACGCCAGCAGGCACAGCGCGGCCAGCGGCCGCAGCCCGTAGCGCTCGATCGCGCAGCGCGCCACGCCGGTCACGGGTCAGCGCGTCTGCGCGGCGGGCGCGTCAGCGGCTTCCGGCGCTTCGGCCTCCGCCTCCGCCTTCGCCGCCTCGGCCGCTTCCGCGGCATCCACCGCCTCGAGCCAGCCGCCGGTGAAGCCGGCGCGCTTCAGGCCCTCGCGGATGTACGGGCTCTTCTTCATCAGTTCCCAGACGAAGCCGTTGCGGTAGTTGGCGATCATGGCCAGGATCGGGCCCTGGTCGATGCCGATGTAGTCGCTGGCCACCCAGCCCAGGTCCGGCACGATGCGGCCGGTCTTGAGCGGCACGTCGTAGCGGAAGCTGGGATTGAACGCGTCCAGGAAGCCGTAGCTGGAATACAGGTGCTCGCCGTAGCGGCGGTGCAGTTCCTCGGTGGCGGGGATCACGATCTCCGGGGCGAAGGCGATCGAGGCGACCGCCGCGGTGGGGGCGATGGTGCCGTCGTCGAAGGCCACCGCCCGGCCCGCGCCGCGCGCGCTGTAGTGGCGGAACTCGCGGATCTCGCCGTTGTACTCCTGGTCGGTGCGCTGCGGGCCGTCGCTGGCGGTCAGGCCCCAGACGTTCTCGCCGTAGTCGCGCCAGCCCATCGGGTTCTCGATCGCGTACTGGCGCTGGGCGTAGGTGGCGCGGCGGCTGTTTTCGAAGTAGTCGATGCCGCGGTTGCGCATGTAGGCGTCGCGGATGCCGCGGAAATCCACCCAGGTGTGGGTGTACTGGTGGCCGAAGTGCGGCGCGAAGCTCAGGTACTCCTGCCCCATGAACGTGCCCCAGGTCTCGGTGTCGTAGGTGCGCGTCCACGCTTCCCAGGCCTCGGGCTCGATGGCGTGCGTGGGCGAGCCGAGGGCGAGGATGTAGACCATCATCGCCTCGTCGTAGCCGGTCCAGTCGTAGTCGATGAAGCCGCTCTCCGGGTACCAGCCCATCGAGATCAGCGGCGGGCGCACCTGCAGGAACGGCCATTCCACCGCGCGGTACAGCGCGTCGGCGACCTCGCGGATTTCCTGCTCCTTGGGATCGTCGCGGTCGTAGTACTGCTGCGCGAACAGCACCCCCATCATCAGCAGCGCGGTGTCCACGCTCGACAGCTCCACCCACGGCTCGACCCGGTGGCCGTTCTGCATGTCGATGAAGTGGTAGAAAAAGCCCTTGTAGCCGATGGTGCCGGTGGCCTGCGGCCCCTTGCGCGCGTCGCGGAAGAACTTGAGCGTGGTCAGCGTGCGGTCCACCGCCTGGCGACGGCTGATCCAGCCGTTCTCCACCCCGATCGGGTAGGCGGTCAGCGCGAAGCCGACCGAGGCGATGCTGGAGAACGGCCGCGACGGATAGCGGTCCGGGGTCAGGCCGTTGACCTCGTTGGTGGTGTCCCAGAAGAACTGGAACGTGCGCTTCTCGATGTCGCGGAACAGCGGCGGCAGCTCCGGCGGACCCGGCGGCGGCGCGGGCTCGACCTCCTCGGCCGGCGGCGCTTCGACGACTTCGGGGATCGGTCCCGGCCTGGGCGGCTCCACTTCCGGCGCGGGCGCCTCCTGGCGGCAGCCGGCCAGTGCCGGAAGGAGGCACGCGGCGAGGAGGATTCGATGGCGGAGACGACCGGATCGCATGTGCTGGACTGCCCTCTGAAATCGTTTACAAGCCGAAGTATAAGAGAGGCCGCCCGACTGAATGGGCGGCCTCCCGCGTCACATCACCAGTTCACGCCGAAGGACAGCTTGAACGAACGCGGCGGCCAGGCGATGTCCAGATACCTTTCCTGGAATTCGTCGCTGGTCCAACTGTCGTTGTAGCTCGTCCAGTTGTGCCAGTTGAAGACATTGAGCACGTCGGCACGGACGTAGAAGCTGAGATCGGTCCCCGTGTCCCAGGTCTTGGTAGCGGCGACGTCGAACTGTTTCAAACCGATCGTCTCGTCGGGCTTCCACGAGCGCCAGACGCACTGGGTGCTGCTGGTGCGGCAATCCTCCGACACCCTGCGCTCGGGGCTTTCCAGGGTCAGCTTGCCGGAGAACGTGACACCCCACGGGCCATCCCAGATGCCCGTAGCGACGAAGCGGTGTTGCGGCAGTTCGCGCGCAGGCAGCCAGCCGAACCAGCTGGTGTCGGGACGCCCGAAGATCTCCGGCCAGCCGGTGGCCGGCGAATTCTGCTCGGCGTCCGCATACGTATAGGCGAACGTGGCCGACCAGCCCGACTCTTCGGTATAGGGCTTGTCGAGCTTGAGGAACAGCGAATTCGTCTTGGTCTCGAGCATGTTGTCGGCCAGCAGGATCGTGCCGACGGGCGATGGAAAGCCCCACGGAGCGCCGGAAACATCGCCCGGGTTCTCGAAGAAGCTTCCGTCAGGACGCCGGTTGCCGAGACGAAACACGAAGCCGTCCTTGCTGCGGACGTGCGAGACGGTGATCTCGCTGTTCCACTCCGCGCCGAGCATGCCGAACACGTTACGCACACCGAGGCTGAACTGGTCGGAGTACGGGACCTTCAGGTCGTTGTTGTTGAGGTACCACTCGCGCCCGGTGGAAAGGGTCTGCGCGAGCTGCCTCAGGACCGCCGGGTCGAAATACGCGGGGTCCCACGGAATGCAGCCCGCCTCGTCGCGGCACTGCCCATCGGCTTCGATGAAGTTCGCGCGGAAGCGCGCGTACGAAGTGCGGTTGGTCTCGACCTGCAGATAGTCGAACAAGTTGCGGTCGTAAGCGCGCCCCGCTCCACCGAAGACCACGAAGCTCTGATCGGCGTTCACGTCGTAGGAGAACCCCAACCGCGGCTGCCACGCGCCCTTGAAGGCGCTCCGGTTGTTGCCGGTGCTGATGTAGTCCTCGATGTCGTAGTCGATGTTGGGCCCCTGCATCGCAGGCCATTCGCGCAAGGCCTCCACCAGTTCGGGCGGGGTCACGTGGTCCAGGTAGTTGGGCGTTTTCTCGTAGTCCCAGCGCACGCCGAAGTTGAGGGTCAGGCGGTCGTTGACTTCCCAGTCGTCCTGGACATAGATGCCGAACTGCTTGTTCTTGGACGTGGTGAAGCCCTCGGAAGTCCCCGGGATGCCGGAGCCGAACTCGACCAGATACGGCTGCTCGGTGCTCACGCCGATGTCGTAGTAGAACTGCGGATTGGCGAAGTGGCGCTCAATGGCGTTGACTTCCACGTCCTTGTACTTCACGCCCATCTTGAGGGTGTGCCCCTCCCAGCCGAAGAACGTCAGATCGTTCTGGAACCCCCAGCCCTCCTGGCCCTTGTTCTGGCTGTTGGAGCTGCCGCCGGCGTTGAGGATCGTGCCGACGTCGAGCCGCCTGCCGGGCTCGCTGAGATCGGCAACGCGCAGCAGATAGCCCGGCGCGCCGATCACGCCCTGCGGCGCCCACGAGGTGTCTTCGTAGGTGACGTGCATGTCGTTGAGCCAGCGTCCGTCGCTGTACTGCCAACGCAGGTCGTAGCGCTTGACGTCGTTGACGTTGTTGGTCGCCCGCTCCGGCAGGTTTTCCGCGCCGACGCCGATGATCTCTTCCTCTTCGCGCACCTGCGCGGACAGCTCCAGGAAATTGGCGTCGTTGATCGACCAGCTCAGCTTGCCGAAGTACATGTCCTGGTCGAACGGAGAGTTCGTGGGCCCGAGCTGCGCCAGCAGATCCGCCGGCACGTCGGCGACGTCGTAGCGGCCCTGCGACCTGAGCTCGGCCAGACGCGGATTGATGTACTCCTTCGCCTCGTAAGCCACGAAGAAGTGCAGCTTGTCGCGGATCAGCGGGCCGGCGAAGGATGCGCCGTACTGCTCTTCCTTCGATTCCACCTTCTCGCCGTCGTTCTGCTCGGCCGGCGTCATTGCGCGCCAGTCCGACGAAGTGCGATCCCAGAAGAAACTGCCCTCGAACTCGTTGGTGCCGCTGCGCGTGGCGGCGACGATCGCCGCGCTGCTGATCTGGTCGAACTCGGCCTTGTAGTTCTGGGTGATGACCTTGTACTCGCCGATCGCCGACTGCGGGAACGGATTGCCGCGGCTGGAATCCTGGCCCGAAATGCCTCCGGGCAAGGTGTAGCTCTTCTGGCCGACGCCGTCGATGAAGACGTTCACCGCGCTGGCGTTCTGCGCGCCGGACCGCAATCGCGTGTTGCCCCCGGCGTCCTGCTCGAACTTGATGCCCGGCACGGTGTCGGCGAACGCCAGGAAGTTGCGGGTGCCCTGCGGCAGCGCCTCGATCTGCTTCTGGGTGACGTAGGTGGCCACCTCCGAGGTGCGGGTCTCGACCAGGCTCTGCGCGGTCACCACCACCGCATCCATGTCGGTGGCCTCCTGCGGGCCGGTCTCGGCCACCCCGCCCACGCCCAGGTCCAGGGTCGCGGTCTGGCCGACCTGCAGGGTGACGGTGCGCGAGCTGGTCTGGCCGTTGGCGGTCACGTCCACGCGGTAGGTGCCCGGCGGCAGGCCAGCGAGGCTGTAGCTGCCGTTCGCGCTGGCCTGCACGCTGCGGCTCAGGCCGGTCGCGGTGTTGGTGGCGGTGACGCGCGCGTCGGCGGCCGGCGCGGAATCGGCGGAGACCTGGCCGCGCAGGGTCGCGCCGGTGGCCTGCGCCAGCGCGAGCGGTGCGGACAGCAGGAGGGCGCTGCCCAGCGCGCAGCTGAGCAAGGTGCGGTTGAAACTGCGGGAAGCGGAGCGCTTCGTCATGACCATTCCTCTCGGGGGGAATTCCAACTGTTCAAGGGGATGTGAAAAACGGCGGTGCACGAGACCATTGCGCGCGTGCACGCGGCGTCGAGGATCACGCGGTATCGATGGGGCGGGAGCGGCTCGATTCCCTCGCCACCAGGGCGACCGGCAGCCGGGCATCGGCCGGCGGCGGCGCGGCGGGATGGGCGAAGCGTTCGAGCAGGGTGCGCAACGCGCGGCCGCCCAGCTCGGCGATGTCCACGCGCATGGTGGTGAGCCCGGGATGCACGTACCGGGACAGGGGAATGTCGTCGAATCCGGCCAGGCCGATGTCGGCGGGCACGCGCACGCCGGCCTGGTTGAAGGCGAACAGGCAGCCCAGCGCCATCGTGTCGTTGGCGGCGAAGACCGCGTCGGGGCGCTCGCCGCCGAGCAGCGCGCGGCCGGCGGCGTGGCCGGAGGCTTCGGTGAAGTCGCCCTGCACGATCCAGGGCCGGGCCCCGGCCGCGCCCTCGGCCAGTTCGTCGCGGTAGCCGCGCAGGCGCTCGTGGGCGTCGAAGTTGTCGTCGGGCCCGGCGATGAAGGCGATGCGGCGGTGGCCGGTATCGAGCAGGTGGCGGGTCATCGCGCGCGCGCCGGCGTAGCTGTCGACGTTGATCGCGGGCAATTCGTCGCTGCGGCCGCTGTTGAGCAGCACGGTCGGCATGGCCGGCGAGAGCGACTCGCCCAGATCCTCGCGCCCGGCGACGAAGGGCGACATCAGCAGCAGGCCATCGACGCGGCCGCGCATGGCGCGCAGCGCGGCGCCCTGCTCCTCGGGGTTGCCGTGATAGCTGGAGATCAGCAGGTGCAGGCCGTGGGCGCGCGCGACCGCATCGATGCCGCGCATCAGCTCGGAGAAGAACTCGCCGTACAGGTCGGGCAGCACCACCCCGATGGTCTGGGTGCGGCGGCTGCTCAGGCTGCGCGCGGCGTGGTGCGGGCTGTAGCGCAGGCGGTCGGCGACCTCCAGCACCCGCTTGCGCACGTCCTCGGCCACGTTCTCGTGCCCGTTCAGGGCGCGCGAGACCGTGGCGACGCTGACGTTCGCTTCGCGGGCGACATCTTTGATCGTTACGCTCACCCGCCCTCCACGGCTGGGCTCCCGATTGGGCGCGGAATGTAATCGCTTCCACCCCCTGGCTGCAAAGGCGCTGCAACAAAAACCTGCCGGAGCGCGCCGCATGGCGCCGCCGGGCGCGTCGATGCGGCTGGATTGCTGCGTTGCCGCATGCCGTGCGCGCCCCGTCGGGGGTCAGTCCGGCGCGTCGGCCTGGATCGACAGCGCATGGATGTCGGTTTCCATCAGGCGCCCCAGCGCGGCGTAGATCGCCCGGTGCCGCTGCAGCGTGCCCATGCCGGCGAAGGCGTCGGCGACGATCCGGACGTGGAAATGCCCGCGTCCATCGCGCGCGCCGGCGTGCCCGGCGTGGCGGTGGCTGTCGTCGCGGATCTCGAGCTGCCGCGGCGAGAACGCGGCCTCCAGCGCCTGGCGGATGGCGGCCACGCGGGCCTCCCGCGGCAAGGCGTCGGGGTGCGGCGCCGGATCGCTCATGGCAGCACCGGGCGGAACGGGCGCACCTCGACCCGGACGTAGACGCCCGCCTCGACGTAGGGATCGGCCTCGGCCCAGTCGCGCGCTTCCTGCAGCGAACCGAACTCGGCCACCACCAGGCTGCCGCTGAAGCCGGCCGGTCCCGGATCCTCGGCATCGATGCGCGGGCACGGCCCGGCCAGCAGCAGGCGCCCGGCGTCGCGCAGCGCGGTCAGCCGCGCCAGATGGGCCGCGCGCGCGCCCTGCCGCGCCGCCAGCACGTCCTCGCCGTCGTAGCCTTCGATCGCATACCACATGGGTGTTCCACCTTCATCCGCTCGCGACTGGCGGCGGATTGTACGGGGACGGCCGCGGCGCCGCCCGGGCGGCGTGAACGCGAAGCCGCGCGCCCGCTGGACAGCCGCGGGTCGAGCCCGTAGGCTAGGTTCCAGTTTCGAGACCGGACCGCAGCGGCCGCCCATGCCCGGGCGCACGATTCGCTGTCCCACCCCGGTCCCGCCCGACGTCTCTTCCGCCATCGCGCCGCCCCGCCCGGGCGATGTCGTCCGTGGCGTCCGGCCGCCAAGCCCATGTCGCGTCCCGCATGCGCCCGTCGCATCGGACCGCCGCGTGGGCGCCCAGGGGCGACCGCCCAACCGAACGCACGCCGGCCCGGAGGGGGCCGCCTCCCGAATGACACAATCCGGTCAGCCAGCCGCGATCGCCGCGGACACCGCATCCGCGTCGCCGCCGCAGCAGCAGGAGATGCCGCTGGCGGTGGTGCACGGCCAGCCGGTGCTGCAGATCCCGCAGGACCTGTACATCCCGCCGGACGCGCTGGAGATCATCCTCGAGGCGTTCGAAGGGCCGCTGGACCTGCTGCTGTACCTGATCCGCCGGCAGAACCTCGACATCCTCGACATCCCGGTGGCGGAGATCACCCGGCAGTACGTGGACTACATCGGGGTGATGCAGGAGCTGCGCTTCGAACTGGCGGCCGAGTACCTGGTGATGGCCGCGATCCTGGCCGAGATCAAGTCGCGGATGCTGCTGCCGCGGCCGGCGGACGAGACCGGCGAGGAGGAGGACCCGCGCGCCGAGCTGGTACGGCGGCTGCAGGAGTACGAACGCTTCAAGCAGGCCGCCGAGGATCTGGACGGCCTGCCGCGGATGGAACGCGACACCGCGCCCGTTTCGGTCGAGGTGCCGGATCGGGCCACGGTGCGGCCGCCGCCGGAGGTGGACCTGCGCGAACTGCTGCTGGCGCTGCACGACGTGTTCAAGCGCGCCGAGCTGTTCACCGGGCACGCGATCAAGCGCGATGCGCTCAGCGTGCGCCAGCGCATGGGCGAGGTGCTCGCCCGGCTGCACGACGGCGCCTTCCACCGCTTCGAATCGCTGTTCGAGGCGGGCGAAGGCAAGCTCGGGGTGGTGGTCACCCTGCTCTCGCTGCTGGAACTGGCGAAGGAACGCCTGCTGGAAATCGTGCAGGAGGCGCCGCTGGCGCCGATCTACGTGAAGTCGCTGGCCACCCGCGAGGGTGGCGCGCCGGTCTCGCTGGTCAGCGAGTTCGACGAGGACATCGAGCCCCAGAGCGACGCCTGAACCCACGGCCCGCGCGTCATGCGCCCCGGCCCAACGATCGACCCATGGACCAGACACTGATCAACCGCATCGTCGAGGCCGCGCTGCTGGCGGCCAACCAGCCGCTGACCGCGGCGCAGCTCAAGGCGTTGTTCACGCTGGACGAACCCGCGCCCGAGGGCGCCATCGAGCAAGCGCTGCAGACCCTGCAGGCGCAGGCCGCCGAGCGCGGCGTCGAGCTCGTCGAGGTCGCCTCCGGCTGGCGCTACCAGGTCCGCGCCGACGTGCACCCCTGGGTGGCGCGCCTGTGGACCGAGCGCCAGACCCGCTATACCCGCGCCACCCTGGAGACGCTGGCGCTGATCGCCTATCGCCAGCCGATCACCCGCGGCGAGATCGAGCAGGTGCGCGGCGTGGCCACCAACAGCAACATCATCAAGGCGCTGGAGGAGCGCGAGTGGATCCGCGTGGTCGGCCATCGCGACGTGCCCGGCCGCCCGGAACTGCTCGGCACCACCAAGGCGTTCCTGGACTACTTCGGCCTCAAGCGCCTGGACGAACTGCCGCCGCTGTCCGAACTGAAGGACTTCGGCGAGCTGGAACCGCAGCTCGACCTGGGCGGCGCGCCCGGCGACGGCGCGATGCCGGTCGGCGACGCGCCGCTCGAGGGCGACGCCGCGACCGGCGACGACGCGCCGCCCGATCGCGAAACCGCCCCCCACGCCGACACGGGCACCGACGCCGACGCATCCGCGGCCGACGACGACGCGCCTCCCGCCAGCGGCGAAAGCGCCGCGACCGACGACCAGGCCGCCGCCGCGGCCGCCCCCACCCCCACCGACACGAACGACGCCCTCGCCGACGACGGCGACAGCACCCGGAGCGATACATGAAAGAGCACAACAAGGCCCAGGACAGCGGTTCGCGCAAGCTGTCCCTCAAGCGCGGCGATGCCGCCACACCCGCCCCGCGCCTCGAGGAGCGCCTGCACAAGGTGCTCGCCCAGGCCGGGCTCGGCTCGCGCCGGGCGCTGGAGCAGCGCATCGCCGACGGCCTGGTCAAGGTCAACGGCGAGCCGGCCCAGGTCGGCATGAGCATCGGCAGCGGCGACCGCGTCGAGATCGACGGCCGCAGCTTCGTCGCCAGCGCGCTGACCGAACCGGCGCGGGTGCTGATCTACAACAAGCCCGAGGGCGAGGTCACCACGCGCGAGGACCCCGAGGGCCGCCCGACCATCTTCGACGCCCTGCCCGTGCTCAAGGGCGCGCGCTGGATCGCCATCGGCCGCCTGGACATCAACACCACCGGCCTGCTCCTGCTCACCACCGACGGCGAGCTGGCCAACGCGATGATGCACCCCTCCTACGAGGTCGAGCGCGAGTACGTCTGCCGCGTGCGCGCGCCCGAGGGCGAGGACGTGGTCTCGGAGAAGATCGTCGACCGCCTGCGGCGCGGCGTGGCCCTGGACGACGGCCCGGCGAAGTTCGACGAGATCGAGCGCATCGGCGGCACCGATTCGCACGACTGGTTCCGGGTGGTGGTCAAGGAAGGCCGCAACCGCGAGGTGCGTCGGCTGTGGGAGTCGCAGGGCTGCCAGGTCAGCCGCCTCAAGCGCGTGCGCTACGGCCGCATCGCGCTGCCGCAGCCGCTGCTGCGCGGGCAGTCGCAGGAGCTGCCGGCGGCCCAGGTCGAGGCCCTGCGCCGCGAGCTGCAGCTGGAGGAAGGCCCGCCGCCGGCGCTGACCCTGCAGCCGGTGATCGGCCAGCGCAAGGCCGCCAAGGCGACCCTGCACGTGCCGCGCGGCGCCGGCAACGCCTACGTCAACGGCCACAACACCGCCGACGAGGGCCGCGAGCTGCGCCGTTTCGACCATGTCCGCGAGGACCGCGGCCGCCGCGGCCAGCGCAAGCCCCATGGCGGGCTGACCGTCAGCGGCGAGGCCGCGGCCAAGCAGTCGCAGAAGCCGTTCAAGCAGCGCAAGGACAAGCACAGCCGGGCGCTGCCCGAGGGCAACCCGGCCGCGTTCCGCACCTGGTACGTGCCCGAGGGCGTGGACACCGGCCCCAGCGGCCACCGCAACGCCGACGGCCGCGGCCCGAAGAAGCCCTACGGCGCGAAGAAGCGCGGCCCCGGCGCCGGCCCGGGCCAGCGCGGCCCGGGCGGACCTTCGCAGGGCGCGCGCTCCGGCGGCGCGCAGCGCGCCCGCGCGCCGTACGGCCACCCCGACAGCGCGCCCAGCTTCCCCTCCGACCACGCCCACCCCGGCGCGGCCCAGGATCGCCCGCGCGGCGCGCGCCCTGGCGCCCGCGGCCCGAAGGCGCCCGGCGGGCCGAAGGGCCCGGGCCCGCGCGGTCCCCGCGGCCCCGGCGCCGGCAATCGCCCGCCGGGCGGCCGCGGCCCGCGCGGGCGCGGCTGAGCGCCGACCGCCCGCGCGCGGTCCGCGCCCGCTACGCGGTGCCCAGGCGCCGCACCCGGCGGATCGCGTCCAGCCACAGCATGTGGGCGCGCGCCGGCGCCAGCGCGTCGTCGATGCGGACCACGCCGTTGCTGCCTTCGCGCCCCTCGGGGTCGCGGAAGGTCTGCACGGTCGGGCGCACCGCCACCACGCCGGTCACCCGGCCGCCGTCGTCCAGTTCGATCTCGACCACGGCCTCGTCGTGCAGGGCGGCGACCAGCGCCTCCAGCCGGGCGATCTCGTCCGGATCGGTATGCACGCGCGGTGCGAGCTGTCCCATGACGCGTCTCCTGCGGAAAGGGGGATGCGCGCCACTACACCGGCCGCGCCGTCAACGCCGGGGCAACGCCTCGCCCGCGGGCAGGCCGTCGAGCGCGAAGCGGTCGGCATCGAGCATCGCCGGGAAGTGTTCGTGGAACGCGTGCAGGGCCTCGGCCCGGAGCGTCGTGGTGCTGACCACCTCGTGGTCGGCCGACTCCGCCAGCGGCTTGCCGGCGAAGTCCAGCACCACGCTGTCGCCGGCGTAGTCCAGGTCGTTGCCGTCGCGACCGACGCGGTTGACCCCGGCGACGTAGCACAGGTTCTCGATCGCGCGCGCGCGCAGCAGCGTCTTCCAGGCGTAGGCGCGCGCGGCCGGCCAGTTGGCCACGAAGATCTGCAGGTCGAAATCCAGCCGCCCCGGCCGCTCCGCGTCGTAGCGGTTGCGGCAGAACACCGGGAAGCGCAGGTCGTAGCAGACCTGCAGGTTGATCCGCCAGCCGCGCCAGTCCACGCTCACGCGCTCGCGTCCCGGGGCGTAGCGCTTGTGCTCGCCGGCGTAGCGGAACAGATGGCGCTTGTCGTAGTGCGCCAGCGCGCCGTCCGGCGTGGCCCACAGCATCCGGTTGAACACGCCCTCGGGCGTGCGCAGCTGCACGCTGCCGGTCACCGCCGCGTCGAGCGCCGCGGCCTGCTCGCGCATCCAGGCCACGGTGGGGCCGTCCATGCCCTCGGCGCGGTCGATGGCATCGTTGCTGAAGCCGCTGGTGAAGGTTTCCGGCAGCACCACCACGTCGGTGATGCCGCGCAGCGGCGCGATCAGCTCGCCGTAGTAGTCCCGGTTGCCGGCGGGATCGTGCCACAGCGTGGCGCCCTGGACGGTGGAGATGCGGAGGTCGTTGCTCGGATTCACGGGGATCGCCTGCGCTGGAGGGAGAGGATCGGCCGCTAGAGGTCGCGCAACCGCTCGATCGCCGCGTCCAGCGTCGCCTCGTTCTTGGCGAAGCACAGCCGCGCCAGGCGCTGGCCGGCGGGCGGCTCGGCGTAGAACGGCGACAGTGGGATCGCGGCCACGCCGTGCTCGACGGTCAGCCAGCGGCAGAACGCGGCATCGTCCAGGTCGCTGACCTCGGCGTAGTCGACCAGCTGGAAGTAGCCGCCGGGCACCGGCAGCGGCTTGAGCCGGGTGCCGAGCAGCCGCTCTCGGAAGCCGTCGCGCTTGGCCTGGTAGAACGCGCCCAGCCCCTCGTAGTGTTCCGGCTCGGCCTCGAGCATGGCCGCGAAGGCGTGCTGGGCCGGGGCGAAGGTGCAGAAGACGTTGTACTGGTGCACCTTGCGGAACTCCGCGCTCAGGCGCGGCGGCGCGATGCAGTAGCCGATCTTCCAGCCGGTGCAGTGGTAGGTCTTGCCGAAGCTCGAGACCACGAAGGCGCGCTCGCGCAGCGCCGGGTAGCGCAGCACCGACTCGTGGCGCGCGCCGTCGAAGACGATGTGCTCGTAGACCTCGTCGGACAGCAGCACGATGCCGGTGCCGTCGAGCAGCGCCTCCAGCGCGGCCATGTCCCCGGCGGAGAACGTCGCGCCGGAAGGATTGTGCGGGGAGTTGACGATCAGCATCCGCGTGCGCGGGGTGATCGCCGCGCGCACCGCGTCCCAGTCGGCGGCGAAGCTGCGCGGGTCCAGCGGCACGTGTACCGCGCGCGCGCCGGCCAGCTCGATCGCCGGCTCGTAGCTGTCGTAGGCCGGATCGAGCACGATCACCTCGTCGCCGGCGCGCACCACCGCGTGGATGGCGTCGAACAGCGCCTCCGTCGCGCCGCTGGTCACGGTGACCTCGGCGTCCGGATCGGGCGCATGGCCGTAGACGCGCGCGGTCTTGGCGGCGATGGCCTGGCGCAGCGCCGGCACCCCGGTCATCGGCGCGTACTGGTTGTGGCCGGCGCGCATCGCCCGCGCCAGTTCCTCCACCAGCCGCGGCGGCACGTCGAAGTCCGGGAAGCCCTGCCCCAGGTTGACCGCGCCGTGCTCGGCGGCCAGTTGCGACATCACGGTGAAGATGGTGGTGCCGACGTTGGGCAGCTTGCTCTCGGGTCGCATCGCCACTGCTAGCCTGTAGAACGGATGGACCCCGGAGTGTACCCGCCGCCATGGGCGACCACGACCATGCGCATGCCGCCGCGCTGCTCGACGCCTACCTGCATGCGCGCTACGCGGTGCAGGCCGGCGGGCGCTGGCGCGCGCTGCGGATCGGCGCCCCGCCTCCGTCCGCGCTGCTGCGCGCCCTGCCCGGGGCGACGCGTTTCGGCGTGATCACCGCCTGGAATCCCGGCTCGGTACCGTGCGACGCCCGGCGCAACGCGGCGGCCGACCGGCGGCTGCGCGCGGCGCTGGACGCGCTGTCCCCGGTCGCCCCGCTGCGCACCCGCGCCTGCGCGCCGGACGGCGGCTGGCAGGAACCGGGCTGGCTGGTCCCCGGCCTGGAGGCCGCCACCCTGGATGCCCTCGCCCGCCGCTTCGGCCAGCTCGGCACGCTGCACTGGGCGGCCGGCGGCCCGGTGCGCCTGCGCATGGACGCCGCGCCGCCGCCCGGCGCCGCGGAACGATCCCCCTACGTGGACTGGCTGCGCGACTTCCGGGCCCAGCGCGCCCCGGCGACGGCCTGAGCGGAGCCGCGCGCGCCGGAAGCGGCGCCGCTTTCCCGGGCCAGCACGTCGAGCAGGAAGTCGAGCACCCGCGCGCCCTGCCCGGCCGCCACCAGCTCGCGCGCGGTCGCGCGCTGCAGCCGCTCGATCGGCACCGAGCGGTACCAGTCGCGGGCCTCCTCCGGGCCGTTGGACAACGCCTCCGCCAGCGCCAGGATCCGCCGTTCGAGCGCCGGATCGGTCATGCCGCGCCGCCCTCGTCCGCGGCGTCGATCGCGACCACGAAGCGCGCGCCGCCGCCGGCCGCGTCCTCGAACCGCACCCGCCAGTCGTGGGCGACGCAGATCTCGCGGACGATGGCCAGGCCCAGCCCGGCGCCGCCGGTGGCGTCGGGGCCGTGCCAGAAGCGCTCGAACAGGTGCGCGCGGTCCTGCGCGACCACGCCGGGCCCCTGGTCGGACACCGCGAAACCGGCCGGCGAGACCTCGAGCGTCACCTCGCCGCCGGCGGGCGAGTGCCGCACGGCGTTCTCCAGCAGGTTCTTCAACATCACGAAGACCGCGCCCTCGTCGGCCTCGACCCAGGGCTCGGCGCCGGTCCGCTCCACCCGCAGCGCGACCCCGCTGCGCTCGGCGTGCCGGGCCAGGTAGCCGGCCGCGTCGGCCGCCAGCGCCCACAGCGAACAGCGCGCGAAGCGGTAGTTGCCGGCCTCGCTGACTTCGGCCAGGTGCAGCAGCTGATTCACCTGCCGGGCCATGAGCCGGGTCTCGCGCAGCATCGCGGCCTTGTCGGTGCCCTGGCTAAGCTCGATCTCCGCCTGCAGCAGGGTCAGCGGCGTCTTCAGTTCGTGCGCGGCGGTGGCGAGGAACGTCTGCTGCACCCGGAAGCCGTGTTCGAGGCGCGCGAGCGCGGCGTTGAGGGCGTCGATCAGCGGCGCCATCTCCGCCGGCACGCCGTCCACGCGCAGGCGCGCCGACAGCGTGCGCGGGCCGATCCGGGCGGCGATCGCGGAGGCGCGCTGCAGCGGCACCATCGCGCGGCGGACGTTGCGCCAGACCACCAGCGCGAACACCGCCAGCGCGAACGAGGCCGTCGCCGCGACCGCGCCCAGGTGCAGTTCCCGCGCGTATTCGGCCAGCCGCTCCACGAAGCGGTCGCTGCGCGCGGCCACGAGCGTGTAGCGCTCGCCGTCGCGGACCACTTCGCGTTCGCGCACCCGCAGGCGCACCGGCTCGCCATCGCCGCGCAGGTCCAGCTCGGACGCGCCCGGCGGGCGGCGCTCCAGCGCCTGCAGCGCCAGGCCGGCCGGGCTGGCGAACGCCGCGCGCCCGTCGGCGCCCACGACGCGGAAGGCGGTGTCCTTGCGCAGCGCGTCGTACATGTCCGCCGAAGGCAGCGGCGCCAGCGTCGGGCGCCCGGCGCCGTCGCTGCGCAGCGCGTGCTCCAGTTCGTCCAACTCCGCGACCAGCTTGGCGTCCACTCGGCCCTCGAGGTCGCGCACGTACAACAGCGCGACGGCCAGCGCCGCGGCGGCAAGGCTTGCGGCCAGCATGCCCAGCAGCGCCGACAGCATCAGCCGCCCGGACAGGCTAGCCGGCCACATCGCCGGCCTCCAGCGCGAACCCCTGGCCGCGGGTGTTGACCAGCGCCAGCCCCGCGCCGATCGCCGCCAGCTTCCGGCGCAGGCGATGCACCGCCACGTCGAGCGCGTTCGGCGTCACCGCCTCGGTCAGCCCCCAGGCCGCCTGTTCCAGGCTGTGGCGGCGCACGGTGCGCCCCTGCGCCCGCACCAGGCAGAGCATCAGTTGCAGCTCTGCCGGCGCCAGCGTCGCCACCTGGTCGCCCACGCGCATGCACCCGCCCTCCGGGTCCACGCTGAGCCCCGCGTAGGCGAACTCGACCGGCTGCAGCGCCGGGGCCCGGCGCAGCAGCGCGCGCACCCGCGCCACCAGTTCCTCCATGGCGAACGGCTTGGGCAGGTAGTCGTCGGCGCCGGCCTCCAGCCCGTCGACGCGGTCGCGCAGCGCGTCGCGGGCGGTCAGCATCAGGCAGGGCGTCAGGCAACCGGCCGCGCGCAGGCGCCGGACCAGGGACAGGCCGTCGCCGCCGGGCAGCCCGCGATCGACGATCATCGCCGCGTACTCGCGCTCGCCGAGCGCCGGCCAGGCCGATTCGAGGGTATGGAAGACGTCGGCGGCGATCCCGGCCGCGTGCAGCCCGCGCACGATCAGGTCGGCGATGCGCGCATGGTCTTCGACGAGGGCGATGCGGCTCATGGGCGACGACCGGGGCGGACGGCGGAGGGGAGGCGTTCGGACCGGGCGCGTCGCCCCGATCGGAGTGCGCGCACTGGCGCCGGCGGTTGCGCCCGGGCGCAACCGCGGCCCTCGCGCGCCGCGGACCGGCGCGCGGCGCCGGCGCGGCGACGGCCCGCTGCGCGGCACCGCAGGCCGCCGGCCACGGCGCGCACGCCGTCATGGTAGTGCGCTGGGCCGTCCGGCGGGCAACGCGCGCCGAGGCCGAGCGCGATCGCGCCGCCGCGGCCGAAGGCGTCCGCGCGGCGCCCGGACGGTCGGTCGGGGACGCCGCGACCGGGGGGCTCGGCGCGGGGCGGCGCGGCGGGAGACAGGCGGGCGATGGCGTGCCTTTGCATGACGGCGATCGTCGGCGGGGGCCGCCACCCTGCCCGCTCGCGACTTACCGCCGACTTACGCGCTCGCGCCCGGCGGCCCGGGACGGCGGCACGGTAGAATGGCGCGTCTCCAGCCGCCGCCGCGCGCGTCGCGCCCGCCGAATGCCAGAATCCCCAGCGCCCCCGCCGCTGCTCGCCGCGCGGGGCCTCACCTTCAGCCGCGACGACCGCCCGGTGTTCGGGCCGCTGGCGTTCTCGGTGGATGCGGGCGAGGCGCTGCTGGTGCGCGGCGGCAACGGCGCCGGCAAGACCACGCTGCTGCGGGTGCTGGCCGGGCTGTTGCGCGCCGACGCCGGCGAGGTCGAGATCGACGGCCGCCCCACCGCCACGGCGCTGCGCGCGCGCGCCATCGCCTACCTCGGCCACCTGCCGGGGCTCAAGGCCGATCTCACCGCGCTGGAGAACCTGCGCTTCCTGTGCGGCCTGCACGGGCTGCGCCCGGGCCAGGGCCTGGAGCCGGCGCTGGCCACCGTCGGCCTGGCCGGCTACGAGGACACGCCGGCGCGCAAGCTGTCGGCCGGGCAGAAGAAGCGCCTGTCGCTGGCCCGGCTGTGGCTGTCGCCGGCGCCGCTGTGGCTGCTCGACGAACCCTACGCCAACCTCGATCTGGACGGCATCGGGCTGGTCAACCGCATGGTCCAGGCGCAGCTGCGCGCCGGCGGCGCCGCGCTGGTGACCACCCACGGCGCCTACGCCGCGCCGCCGGTGCGTACCCGCGAGCTGGTGCTGGGCGACGCGCCGGCCCCCGCCGCCACGGGGGCGGCCGCGTGAGCCGGCCCTCGCTCCACGGCACCGCCGCCGCGCTGGCCGCGCGCGATCTGCGCCTGCTCTGGCGGCGCCGCGGCGATGCGCTGCAGCCGGCGCTGTTCGCGCTGCTGGTGGTGGTGCTGTTCGGCCTCGCCCTGGGCGGCGACGCCGACACCCTGGCCGGGGTGGCCGCCGGCGTGCTGTGGGTCTCGGTGCTGCTGTCGGGCCTGCTCGCGCTGGACACGCTGTTCCGCGGCGACGCCGAGGACGGCTCGCTGGAGCAGTGGATGCTCTCCCCGGTGCCGCTGGCCTGGCTGGTGCTGGTGCGCACGGCGCTGCACTGGGCCACCACCGCGCTGCCGCTGATCGTCGCCGCGCCGCTTTTGGCCGAGCTGATGCAGTTGCCGCGCGCGCAACTGCCCACCCTGCTCGCCGGGCTCGCGCTCGGCACGCCGCTGCTGAGCCTGATCGGCGCGGTCGTGGCCGCCTTGACCGTCGGGATGCGCCGGTCCGGTATCCTACTGGCCCTGCTGGCGCTGCCGCTGTACGTGCCGGTGCTGGTGTTCGGCGCCGGCAGCGTCGCCCAGGCGGGACAGGGACAGGATCCGAGCGGCGGTCTGCTGCTGCTGGCCGCGGGACTCGTGCTGGCGATCGTGCTGGCGCCGGTCGCGGCGGCGGCCGCCATCCGGATCGCCCTGAATTGACCGCCGCGCCCTCACGCCAACGACCCCCGGCTCGCCGCCGGGGGGGGTAGCCAAGAAATGAATCCTGTCGTCCGCTGGTTCCACCAACTCGGCTCGCCGCCCTACTTCGACCGCTTCGCCGCGCGCTGGGCGCCGTGGGCGTACGCGCTCGGCCTGCTGACGATGGCCTGGGGCGCCTACGGCGCGCTGTTCCTGGTGCCGGCCGACTACCAGCAGGGCGACAGCTTCCGCATCCTCTACATCCACGTGCCCAGCGCCTGGATGAGCCTGGCGGTGTACGGGCTGATGGCGCTGTACGCGGCGATCGCGCTGGTCTGGCGGATCAAGCTGTGCGAGATCCTGGCCATGGCCTGCGCGCCGATCGGCGCCGCCTTCACCCTGATCACGCTGGTCACCGGCAGCATCTGGGGCCGGCCGATGTGGGGCACCTGGTGGGACTGGGACCCGCGGCTGACCACGGAACTGATCCTGCTGTTCATGTACCTCGGCGTGATCGGCCTGTACCAGGCGATCGAGGATCGCCGCGCCGCCGCGCGCGCGGCCTCGATGCTGGCCATCGTCGGCGTCGCCCTGCTGCCGGTGATCCGCTACTCGGTGGTGTGGTGGAACTCGCTCCACCAGGGACAGACGATCCGCATCTTCGGCGAGTCCTCGATGGACCCGAGCATGATGCCGCCGCTGGTGTGGATGCTGGTCGGCACCAAGCTGTGGTTCGTCGGCTCGCTGCTCAACCGCGCCCGCGGCGACAACCTCTACCGCGAAGGCGGCAAGGACTGGGTGCGCAAGCTCGCGGAGGAGCGCGCATGAGCTACGCCGGCTACGTGCTCGCCGCCTACCTGTGCTTCGCCGCGGTGCTGCTGTGGGACTTCGTGGCCCCGCGCATCCGCATCCGCCGCCTGCTGCGCGGTGTGCGCCTGCTGTCCGCGCGCCGCTCGGCCGGCGCCAGGCCGCAGACCGAGGAGTTGACCCGATGAACCCGATCCGACGCCGCCGCCTGTGGTTCGTGGTCGCGCTGGTGGCCGCCGCCGGCCTGGCGACCGCCCTGGTCGCGCTGGCCCTGCAGCGCAACATCGCCTACCTGTACACCCCCGCCGAGATCCTCGACGGCCGCGCCGGCGCGTCCGTCGCCTCCGGCCAGGCGCGCTTCCGGCTGGGCGGGATGGTCGCCGAGGGGTCCTTCCAGCGCGACTCGGGCTCGCTCGACTCGCGCTTCGTGGTCACCGACGGCGACGCGGTGCTGCCGGTGGTCTACACCGGCCTGCTGCCGGATCTGTTCCGCGAGAACCAGGCGGTGGTCGCCACCGGCCGCATGCGCGACGGCACCTTCGTCGCCGAGGAAGTGCTGGCCAAGCACGACGAGACCTACGTGCCCAAGGAGGTCGCCGACAAGATGGGCCTGGCGCACGAGAAGCACGGCGTGGACGCCCCGGCCGCATCGCCCGCGGAGCGGGCGCCGTGATCGGCGTGAAGGCGGGACTGGAACGCGCCGGGACCCGGGACCCGGGACTCCATGAAGCCGGGACCCGGGACCCGGGACTCGGGACTCGGAAAGGCAATGGCAGAGGCGGTGCCGACCGGGCGTGCCGCAGGAAAGCGAACGCACCCAGTTGGAGCGGGTGTGTCGTTTTTCCCGAGTCCCGAGTCCCGAGTCCCGAGTCCCGGCGTTGCCCCCATGCTGCCTGAGCTCGGACAAGTCGCGCTGCTGCTGGCGCTGATCGCCTCGGCGGTGCAGACCGCGCTGCCGCTGTTCGGCGCGCAGCGCGGCATCGCCGCCTGGATGGACACCGCGCGCCCGGCCGCCTACGTGCAGCTGGCGCTGGTCTTGCTGGCCTATGCGCTGTTGACCTGGGCCTTCGTCGCGCAGGATTTCTCGGTGCGCTACGTGGCCGAGAACTCCAACACGCTGCTGCCGATGGCCTACCGGATCACCGCGGTCTGGGGCAACCACGAGGGCTCGCTGCTGTTCTGGGTGCTGGTCATCGCGCTGTGGAACGGCGCGGTGGCGCGCTTCTCGCGCAGCCTGCCGCCGGAGGTGATCGCGCGGGTGCTGGCGACGATGGGCGCGGTGTCGCTGGGCTTTCTCGCCTTCCTGATCTTCACCAGCAACCCGTTCGAGCGCCTGCTGCCGGCGGCGATCGAGGGCCGCGACCTCAACCCGCTGCTGCAGGACCCGGGGATGATCGTGCACCCGCCGATGCTCTACATCGGCTACGCCGGCTTCGTGGTGCCGTTCGCCTTCGCCATCGCCGCCCTGCTCGACGGGCGCGTGGACGCGCGCTGGCTGCGCTGGACCCGGCCGTGGACCAACGTGGCCTGGGCGTTCCTGACCGTGGGCATCGCGCTGGGCAGCTGGTGGGCCTACTACGAGCTGGGCTGGGGCGGCTGGTGGTTCTGGGACCCGGTGGAGAACGCCAGCTTCATGCCCTGGCTGGCCGGCGCGGCGCTGATCCACTCGCAGGCGGTCACCGAGAAGCGCGGCAGCTTCCGCGGCTGGACCCTGCTGCTGGCCATCGCCACCTTCTCGCTGTCGCTGCTGGGCGCGTTCCTGGTCCGCTCGGGCGTGCTGACCAGCGTGCACAGCTTCGCCGCCGATCCCTCGCGCGGCCTGTTCATCCTGGTCTTCCTCGGCATCGTGGTCGGCGGCTCGCTGCTGCTGTACGCGCTGCGCGCGCCCGACGCCGAGGACGGCAAGCCGTTCGCCGGCGCCTCGCGCGAGACCCTGCTGCTGCTCAACAACCTGCTGCTGGTGGCCGCCTGCGCGATGGTGCTGCTGGGCACGCTGTACCCGCTGCTGGCCGACGCGCTGGACCTGGGCAAGATCTCGGTCGGCCCGCCCTACTTCGGCCTGCTGTTCCTGCTGCTGATGACGCCGCTGGTGCTGCTGCTGCCGTTCGGCCCGCTGGTGCGCTGGCAGCGCGACGAACCGCGCAGGGCGATGCGCGCGCTCGCGCCGTGGGCGGTGCTGGCCCTGCTGACCGGCGCGGTCGGCTTCTTCATCGCGCCGCAGGGCCCGTGGAAGGTCGCAATGGGCCTGACCGGCGCGGTCTGGGTGGCGGCCGGCACGGCCTACTTCGCCTGGACGCGGGTGCGCGGCCGCGGTCGCTTCACCCCGGAAATGACCGGCATGCTGCTGGCCCACCTGGGCGTGGCCGTGTTCGTGGTCGGCGCGCTGCTGGTGGAGGCGATGAACGTGCAGCGCGAGGTCGCGCTGCGGCCGGGCGAGACGCTGGAGGTCGGCGGCCACGCGTTCCGCTTCGAGGGCGTGGGCCGCGTGCAGGGGCCGAACTACCTCGCCGACCGCGGCAGCGTGACCCTGCTGCGCGACGGCCGCGAGGTCGCGGTACTGCACCCGGAGAAGCGCCACTACGCCAGCGGCGGCCAGGTCATGACCGAGGCCGCGATCCACGCCGGCGTGCTCGGCGACGTCTACGTCGCGCTCGGCGAGCCGCTGGGCGACGAGGCCTGGGCGGTGCGCGCCCACGCCAAGCCCTTCGTGCGCTGGATCTGGGCGGGCGCGGCGCTGATGGCGCTGGGCGGCCTGGTGACCGCCTTCGACCGCCGCTTCCGCCCGGCGCGCCGCACCGCGCCCGCGGCCCTGGAACCGGGAGACGCGCGATGAAACTGCAACGCTGGCTGCCGCTGGCCGTGTTCGCCGCCGTCGCCGTGCTGCTGGCCGCCGGCGTCTGGCTCAGCCGCGACCCCGCCCGCGACGCCCTGCCCTCGCCGCTGATCGGCAAGCCCGCGCCGGCGTTCCGGCTGCCGGTGCTGCACGAGGCCGGCCGCCTGGTGACCGACCAGGACCTGCGCGGCGCGCCGTACGTGCTCAACGTCTGGGGCAGCTGGTGCCCGGAGTGCCGCAACGAACACGGCGTGCTGACCCGCTTCGCCGAGACCCGGCGCGTGCGCGTGATCGGCTACAACTGGAAGGACGAGCGCGCCGACGCGCTGCGCTGGCTGGAGCGCTACGGCAACCCCTACTGGGTGGTGCTGGTGGACTACGACGGCCGCACCGCCATCGAATGGGGCATCTACGGCGCGCCGGAGACGTTCCTGGTCGATGCCGAGGGCGTGGTGCGCTGGAAGCACGTGGGCCCGATGACCGACGAGGACGTGCGCGATCGCCTGCTGCCCGCGCTGGAGGCGATCGGCGGATGAGGATCCTGCTGCTCGCCCTGCTGCTGGCCTGCTGGCCGCCGGCGATCCTGGCCCAGGCGGCGCAGGACCCGGCGCCGCTGGAGTTCGCCGACGGCGCCGAGGAGGCGCGCTTCCGCGCCCTGGTCGCCGAGCTGCGCTGCGTGATGTGCCAGAACCAGTCGCTGGCCGATTCCAACGCGCAGATCGCCCACGACCTGCGTCGCGAGGTGCTGACGCTGATGCGCGACGGCATGAGCGATGCGCAGGTGCGCCAGCACCTGGTCGAACGCTACGGCGAGTTCGTGCTGTACCGGCCGCGCCTGGGCGCGCAGACCTGGCTGCTGTGGTTCGGCCCGGCGCTGGTGCTGCTGGCCGGCGGCGTGGTGGTGGCGCGGATCGTGCGCCGCCGCGCCCAGGGCCGCCCGGTCCCCCCAGACGACAGCCAGGAGTGGTGATGGCGACCTATCTCGTCCTGGCCGCGCTGCTGGCCGTGGCCACCGGCGTGGCGCTGGCCTGGCCGCTGCGGCGCTCGCGCGCGGCCTTCGCCGCGATCGCGGTCTCGGTGCCGCTGCTGGCGCTGTGCCTGTACCAGTTCGTCGGCACGCCGGGCGCGCTCGACCCGGCGCAACGCAAGGCGCCGGAGACGCTGGAGGAGGCGATCGCGCAACTGCAGGCCGACCTGGAGCGCGACCCGCGCCAGATCGACGGCTGGCGCCTGCTGGGCCGCGCGCTGCAGCAGCAGGGCCGCGCCGCGCAAGCGCGCGACGCCTTCGCCCGCGCCGCGGCGCTGGCGCCCGACGACCTGCCCGCGCAGATCGAATACGCCGAATCGCGCTCGCGCGCCGATCCGCAGCGCCGCTTCGACGAGATCGCGCTGCAGACCCTGGAGCGCGTGCTGCGGCTCGACCCCGGGCAGGAACGCGCGCGCCTGTTCCTGGGCATCGCCTATCGCCAGCACGGCCGCGATGCCGAGGCGGCGCAGACCTGGGAGCCGCTGCTGGCCGCGCTCGGCGCCGAGGCCGCCGGCGGGCTGCGCGAGCAGATCGACGCGGCGCGCCGCGCCGCCGGCCTGGACCCGCTGCCGGAACCGGCCGCCGACGCCGCGCCCGGCCTGCGGGTGCGGGTGTCGCTCGATCCGGCGTTCGCCTCGCGCGTGCGCCTGGACCCGGAGGCCGTCGTCTTCGTCATCGCGCGCGCGCCCGGCGGCCCGCCGATGCCGGTCGCCGTGCAGCGCCGCCGCGTGGCCGAACTGCCGCTGGAGCTCACCCTGACCGACCGCGACAGCCCGATGCCGACGCAGCCGCTGTCGGCGCTGCGGGAGGTCGAGGTGCTGGCGCGGATATCCGCCTCCGGCGACGCCACGCCCGCCGAAGGCGACCCGGCCTCGTTCCCGGCGCGCGTGTCCCTGCCCGCCGACGGCGCGGTCGAGCTGGTGCTGGGCGCGCCTCCCGGCTGATCGCCCGCCAGCGCGCCGGCACCCGCCGCTTCACCCCGCTGCGGCGCCCCACGGCCGCACCACCAGCAGCGCCCCGGCGGCGACCAGCAGCGCGCCCAGGATCCGCATCCAGTCGGCCGGTCGCGGCGTGGACAGCACGCCGAAGTGGTCGAGCAGCAGCGAGCCGGCCAGCTGCCCCAGCACGATCAGGCAGATCAGCGAGGCCGCGCCGAGCCGCGTCACCAGCACCGTGGCGCTGAGGATGTAGGCCGCGCCGAGCAGGCCGCCCAGCCAGATCCAGGCCGGCAGCTGCACCAGTGCGGACATGGGCGGCAGCCGCGTGCGCGCGGCCAGCAGCGCCGCGCCCAGCGCCAGCGTGCCGACCAGGAAGGACATGAAGGCGGCGAACAGCGATCCGCTGGTCGTCTGCCCCAGCCGCGCGTTGATCAGCGCCTGCAACGGCAGCACCATGCCCACCGCGAGCGCGATGCCGCCGGCGATCCAAGGATTCATCCGCGATCTCCCGTCGAATGCGCCAGTCTAGAACGTCCCGCACGGCGGCTGCGCCACGCGTCGCGACGGGAACGCGGCGCCGATCGCCCTCCCCGCGCGGCAACGCGTCCGCTGCGGCCATGCGCGAGCCGCTCTCGCGCCGCCTGGCGCGCTACGCGGACCGTCGCGAGGGCGCGTCGAACTCCAGCAGCGGTCCCTGCGGCACGATGCCGCTCGGATTGATATGACGATGGCTCTGGTAGTAGTGGCGCTTGATGTGCGCGAAGTCCACCGTCGGCGCGACCGCCGGATGCGCGTACAGCGCGCGGGTGTAGTCCCACAGCGCCGGGTAGTCGGCCAGCCGCCGCAGGTTGCACTTGAAATGCCCGTGGTAGACCGGGTCGAAGCGCAGCAGCGTGGTGAACAGCCGCCAGTCGGCCTCGGTGAGCGCGGCGCCGCACAGGAAGCGGCTGCGCGACAGGCGCGCCTCCAGCCAGTCCAGGGTCTCGAACACGCCGGCCACGGCTTCATCGTAGGCCGCCTGGCTGCGCGCGAAGCCGGCCTTGTAGACGCCGTTGTTGAGCCCGTCGTAGACGCGCGCGTTGATCGCGTCGATCTCCTCGCGCAGGGCCTCGGGCCGGTAGTCGCCCGGCGCCGCGCCGACCGCGTCGAAGGCGTCGTTGAACATGCGCAGGATGTCGGCCGATTCGTTGCTGACGATGCGCGAGGTCGCCTTGTCCCACAGCACCGGCACGGTGACCCGCCCCGTGTAGCCGGGATCGGACCTGGCGTAGAGCTGCCACAGCGCATCGGCGCCGAGAACCGGGTCCGGGATCACCCCGGGCCCCGGCGCGAAGGTCCAGCCCTGATCGGCCATCAGCCAGTGCGTGACCGACAGGCCCACGATCTCCTGCAGCCCCTTCAGCTCGCGGAAGATCGCGGTGCGGTGCGCCCACGGGCAGGCGCGCGCGACGTACAGGTGATAGCGCCCCGGCTCGGCGGCGAAGCCGCCCTCGCCGCTGGGGCCGGGCCGGCCGTCGGCGGTGACCCAGTGGCGCAACGCGGAGGCCGGCCGCTGCAGGCGCCCGGCTTCGTCGACGGGGATCTCCGCATCGGGCGTCCAGCGCCCGTCCACCAGCATGCCCATCGTGCCGCTCCGCCTTCGCGCCGATCGCGCACGCGCCATGGTGCCCGCATCCGGGTCGACGCGGCGTGCCCGCGTGCGCGCTCCGTCTAGCGGCGACCGCCGCGCCGCAGCGTCGCCGCGTCGCTCCAGGGCCACCAGCCCGCGCCGGTCATCGCGTAGCGGTCGGCGGCGCGCTCGAAGCGGTTGCGCACGCCGATGCCGCCGCAGGCGAAGTACAGCGGCAGGAACAACGGACCGAGCGCCATGTACTGGTACACGTGCGCGCGTTCGTGGTCGCCCAGCCGGATCTGCGGATCGACGCAGTGGCCGGCGCGGTGGGCGTAGGTCGCGCAGGCGACGTCGAGGTCCGGGCCGGTGCTCAGGATGACGTTGCCCAGCGTCATCGCCCCGCCCGGCCCCCAGGGATAGCGCGAGAACACCAGCGCCTGCTCGGCCGCCGACCAGCGCACGCGCGCGCCGCGCGCGAGGCCCGCGGCGCCGGCGACCAGGCCCAGCAGAGTGTTGGGCGCCGTCCAGGCCATGCCGGCGAGGCGCAGCAGCGTTCGGCCCGTCGCCGGGCGCGGCATCGATCAGTCGCCCTCCGGCATCACCAGCCAGAGCACGAGGTAGACCAGCAGCCCGGGGAAGGCCGCCGACAGGACCGAGACCACGATGTAGCCCACGCGCACCCAGGTGGGGTTCCAGCCGAAGCGGCGCGCGATGCCGGCGAGCACGCCGGCGACGACGCGATCGTTGAGGGACCTGGTCAGGGGGCGGGGCTGGCTCATGGCGGCATGCGTTCGCGGGGCGACCCGCCGAGTCTAGCCCGGCGCGGCGGCAACGGCGCGTGAGCCCGCCCGGCGCGCGGCAGCGGTCCGCGCGCGCGTCAGCCCGAGCGCGCGCGCAGCCACTCGTGGATGGCGGTGGGCACTTCCTTCTGCGCGCGCCCGGAAACGTAGATGCCGATATGGCCGCCGCGGAAGGAAAGCTCCGAGTAGTCGCGGCTGCCGACCAGCTCGCGCAGCGGACGCGAGGCCGAGGGCGGCACCAGGTGATCCTGCTCGGCGTAGATGTTGAGCACCGGCATTTCCACCAGCCCCAGGTGCACCTCGCGATCGCCGATGACGATGCCGCCGCGCACGAAGCCGTTGCCCTGGTAGAACTGCTTGACGAACTGGCGGAAGGCTTCGCCGGCCTGGTCGGGCGAATCGAAGATCCACTTCTCCATGCGCAGGAAGTCCTCGACCGCCTTGCGGTCGTCGAGGATGTCCACCAGCCCGACGTACTTCTGCACGAACAGCCGCCATGGCTTCAGCGTGAGGTAGCACAGGTTCATCAGGTCGGCCGGCACGTTGCCCAGGGTGTCGACGAACAGGTCCACGTCGAGCTCGCGGGTCCAGTGCGAGAGCATGTTGTCTGGCGTGTGGAAATCGACCGGCGTCACCATGGTGATCAGGTTGCGCACCCGCTCGGGGTGGAGCGCCGCCTGGCACAGCGAGAACGTGCCGCCCTGGCACACGCCGAGCAGATCGATCGCGTCCACGCCGTGGGCGCGGCGCAGGTGGTCGATCGCGCCGCCGAGGAAGCGCTCGATGTAGTCCTCCAGGGTGAGGAAGCGATCGGAGCGGTCGGGATAGCCCCAGTCGATGATGTACACGTCCTCGCCCAGCGCGAGCAGGTTGCGCACCAGCGAGCGGTCGGCCTGCAGATCCACCATGTAGGGGCGGTTGACCAGCGCGTAGCAGATCAGCAGCGGCACGCTGGAGGTGGGCGCGCGCTCGCCGCGGAAGCGGTACAGCACCGTCTTGCCGTCGCGCCAGACCTCCTCGCGCGGCGTCGCGCCGAAGTCGGTGTCGCCCAGGTCGCGCAGCGTGCGCAGGCCGGCGGCGAGCTTCTGCTGGGTCTGCAGCGTCTCGGCGATCACCCGGTCGATGCCGAAGTTCAGCGGGCCGGTCATGTCAGCGCTTCCTCTTCTTCAGGGGCGCCGGCGCGGCCGGCATGGCCTCGGCGGCCGAGAACAGCGCGCGCTGCCCGCCGCGCGCCGGCGCCGCCGCGCGCGAGGCGGCGGGCGCTGCGGCGCGCTTGCCGCGCGCGGCGCCTCGCGGCGACGGGCGCGGCTCCACGGGCGCGGCGGTCGCGGCGCCGGCCGCTCGCGACGTCGCCTGCGCCGCATCGAGCAGGCGACGGACCTGGCGCTCCAGTTCCACGATCTTGCGGTGCGCGCCGTCGAGTTCGCTGCGCGTGGGCATGTCGAACAGCGCGCAGACCGCCTCCACCTCGCGCTGCACGCCCTGGCGCAGGCGCATCTGCGCGTCCACCAGTCCGGCGTAGACGCTGCGGAACTCCGGCGCGAGCGCGACCGCCGCGTAGGCGTCCTCGGCCGCGTCGATCCACAGGTCGAACAGCGCGCGCGGCGATTCGATCTGCAGGCCCGGCTGCTCGCGCTCGGCCAGCTTGCGCTCGAAGCGCACGAACGCATCCTGCAGCGCGCGCGCCATCAGCGCGTTGTACGCCTCCAGCTTCTCCTGCAGCTGCAGTTGCGCCACGCCCAGCGCCTGCCAGCGCGCCTGCTGCTCGCGCGCGGGGCCGAACGCCGGCACCTGCAGCCACGACCGGGCCTCGCCCCGCAACGCGGCCAGGTAGGGCGCGGCCTGCTGCCACCAGGCGTCCGGGCCGCGGCTGCCCGCGCCCTGCTGCATCTGCGACAGCAGCGAAGCGAAGGGGTTGGCGCCGTCGGCGGTCAGCAGCCGCTTCCAGGCCTCCACCACGTCGGCGGCGCTGCTCTCGCGACCGGCGAACTGGGCGGCGATCTGCTGCAGCTGCGCATACCACCGGCGGGCGTGGGCATCGAAGCGCGCGACGGCCTCGTCGGCCTGTCCGCCGCCGCCGCGGGCGAACGGCGCCCACCAGGCGAACGGGTCCGGCGCGCCGTCGCCGGGCCGGGCGAAGCCCGCGGCGGCCAGGCCGATGCCCGCCGGGCCGAACCCGGGAGCGCCGCCGCCGGACGCGGCGAATGGCGGGCCCGCCGGCGCGGCCTGCTGCAGCGCATCGCGCCAGGCGCCCCAGAACCGGCGCGCGAGCGCATCGAAATCCGCCGTCGCCGCGGCGAAGGCCTCCTGCGGTGGATCGTCAGCCATGGGACCTCCCGGGTATCGCCCGATCATAGCGCGGCGATGTCGCCGGTCGCGGACGCCCCGCTCAGGGCTTGGGGATGCGCAGGGTCTTGCTGATCATCAGCGTCCCGGAGACGGCGAACATCAGCACCAGCGGGTGCAGCTGCCAGGGCCCGAGCTGCCACTGGCCGAACCAGACCGCCTCGCCGATGCGGCCCTGCCAGGCCGCCGCCGCCAGCACCACCACCAGCAGCAGGCTGGTCGGGATCGGCGTGCCCTCGAAGTACTTCACCTTGCCCTCGTCGCCCGAGAGCTGCTCGGCGGTGACGTTGTAGCGCGCCAGGCGGCTGACGCCGCAGCCGACGAAGTAGCTCAGCACGATCCAGTCCCAGCCGCCCTGCAGGCCGCAGGCATAGGCGAGCGCCGCCGGGGCGACGCCGAAGGAGATCACGTCGGCGAGCGAATCCAGCTCGCGGCCGAGGGTGGAGGCCACCTTGCGCCAGCGCGCGATGCGCCCGTCCAGCGCGTCGAAGACGAACGCCAGCGGGATCAACGCCATGCCGATCATCAGGTCGCGCACCACCCCGTCCTGCAGGAAGCGCATCGCCGCGAAGATCGCCCCGGTGCCGCAGAACGCGTTGGCGAGGGTGAACCAGTCGGCGAGCTGGAACTCGCGCAGCATCGAGAAGTGGCGTGAGCGTGGCATCGCGTGGGGTCCTGATCGGGAGCCCGCAGCCTGCCAGAACGGACGTGAAGCGCGCCAGGGCGGCGGCGGCCGTGCGCGGATCGTTCGGTGGCTGGCGACGGCCGCCGCGGCGCCGCCGGATGCGGCCGCGGCTACGGCCGCGGCAGCGCCAGGGCGGCGGCGTCGAGCGCTGCGCCCGGCCGCGCCTGGATCACCGCGTCGGCGGGCAGCGCGCCCTCGCCGTCCAGGTGCGCGGCGACGCGATCGAGCGCCGCGTGCACGTAGGGCAGCAGCGGTACGTAGCGCGCGCCGTAGTCGGGCAGCGCGAGGAAGCCGTCGAAATGCTGCGCATGGCGCACCTGCCACAGGCGCACGTCGCGCCCGGCGGCGCGCGCGGCGGCCTGGTAGGGCGCGCTGGTGAAGGCCAGCGGGATCAGCCCGTCGTCCAGTCCGTGGACGATCACCACCGGCAGGCCCGCCCGCGGCGGCCCGACGACCAGCTCGGCGACGCCGGCGCGCACCCGGCGCGCGTCCTCGCCCTGCCCGGTCCACAGCGCCCGCAGGCACTGCAGGCCGGCCAGGGTCGGGTCCGGCGGCGCGAGGCCGGGATCGACCAGGCCGACGCCCGCGCCGGGCGGGATGCCGCCGGCATCGCTCCACCACGCCGCGCGCTCGGCCGGGGTCGCCGCGCGCGGCGAGAAATCGGGGTTCTGCGCCGAGAACGCGAACCCGCAGGGGTGGGCGCCGGCCGGGTAGCGGCCGTAGGCCGAGGCGTAGGTCGCGGCGACCGCACGGAACAGGTCGAAGTCTACCGACAGCGCGCCGGCGCGGATCGCCGCCTCGCTCCAGCCGCCCTCGCGCAGGCGCGCATGGGCCGAGCGCGCCTGCGCGGCGGGATCCTCGCCCTCGATCAGGCCGGCGGCGCGCAGCGCGGCGCAGCGCGGGCCGCGCTGGCCGTCGGCGAGCGCCGACAGCGGCGAGCGCGGCGGCGCGTCCACGTCGGCGATCGCGCAGGGCATCAGCAGCGCGGCCTCGGTGGTGTAGTCGTACAGCGCGCGCGCGCCGGGCGCGTCCACGTGGATGCTGGGCTCGCCGGCCACCACCGCGTCCAGCCAGTCGCCGTGCTCGGCCGCGCGCAGCACCGCGCCGCCGCCGTTGGAGATGCCCACCGCGATGACGCGGGTGTTGTCGAAGGTGAAGGGCGCGGCATCGGGCAGCGCCTCGTTCAAGGTCGCCAGCGCGAACTCGCCGGCCTGGCGCAGGTGGCGGCCCCAGTCGGCTTCCGGGTTGTCCTGCGAGTGCGCATGCTTGAACGCCACGCCGTGGTCCGGCGCTCCCGGGCCCGGATCGAACGCCAGCGTCTCGCCGCGCGCGGCCACGCGACCGTCGATGCCGATCCCGAGGCCGGCATCGAGGTCGAAGTAGTCGCTGCCGGCGCCCTTGTCGGTATAGGCCACCGCGCAGCCGCGCGGCAGGCCCCAGGCCCCGGCCACGGCGATCGCGCCGTAGATGCCGCGCGAGCCCGACGACGCCGCCACCACCACGCAGCGGCGCGCCGCGTCGAAGGCATCCGGCAGCTGCAGCATCACCCGGTGCGGCTGGCGCGCGCCCGGCAGCGTGGCGAGGGCATGGAACTCGCGCCCCGGCACCGCGGCCGGATCGCCGTAGAGGCGGCCGTAGGCGCCGTGCGGGCGCAGGTCGGCGATCCCGCGCCAACTACTCCACAGCGCGCGCCGCCGCAGCTCGGCGGCGGTCGGCGCGGCCGGGTCGGCGAAGGCGGGCGCCGCGGCGGCGCGCAGGCCGTCCAGCCCCAGCCCGCCGGTGAGCAGGTCGTCGCCGTCGCGGTGCGTGCTGCTGTAGGGGGCCTGGAACACGGCGGGCTCCGCGGTGGACGACGACGATGCGCTGGCGCAGGCCGACAGCAGCAGCGCGCCGGCGCAGCCCAGGGCCAGGAAGGCGGGATTCGGGTTCATGCCCGCAACTTAGCAGCGCCCCGCCCCGCGGGCATCGTACTTTGGTACCAGAAGCGGGGCCCCGCCCGCGGCCTACAATCGCCCGCATGCCGACGCTGCTGATCGCCGACGACCACCCGCTGTTCCGCGCCGCGCTGCGCGGCGCCGCCGACGAGGCCGCCGACGACATCCGCACCTGCGAGGCCGGCACGCTCGACGATGCCCTCGCCATGCTGGAGGCGCGCCCCGAGATCGACCTGGTGCTGCTGGACCTGCACATGCCCGGCAACCACGGCCTGGCCGGGCTGGCGGCGATCCGCGCGCAGTTCCCGGCGGTGGCGGTGGCGCTGGTCTCGGCCAACGAGGACCCGCAGATCGTGCGCCGCGCGCTGGACCACGGCGCGGCCGCCTACATCCCCAAGAGCGCCGGGCTGGACGAGATGCGCGACGCCATCCGCGCGGTGCTCGACTGCGAGCAGTGGCTGCCGCCGGCGCTGCGCGGGGCGGTGGCGCGCGCCGAGTCCGCGCCCGGCGACGCCGACCTGGCCGCGCGCCTGGCGAGCCTGACCCCGCAGCAGTTCCGGGTGCTGGCCCTGGTGGCCGAGGGCCTGCTCAACAAGCAGATCGCCGACCGCCTGGAGGTGCAGGAACGCACGGTGAAGGCGCACCTGTCGGCGATCTTCGAGAAACTGGGCGCGCGCAACCGCACCCAGGCCGGGGTGATCCTGCGCGGGCTGGAGATCAGCGACCCGGCGCGCCGGGTGGAGGCTTGACGACAGGTTCCGCAGGTCGGCGACCGCGGCCATGCTAGGTTGCCCCTGGTAGACCCGCGCCGGGCCGGGCTGGCCGTGCCGGCCGCGACGTCGCCCACCTCAGGAGGACACAGGATGCGCGCCCCCTACCCGACCAACTCGCTGCGCTGGCTCGCCGCCGCCTGTCTGGCCGCGCTGCCGGCGCTGGCCGCCTGCCAGAGCGCGCCCGCCGGACGGCTGCAACTGCCTCCGCCCCAATCCTCCGACCCGCCGCTGAACCCGAATCCGACCGATGTGATCCGGGTCTACGGGCGGGCGCCGGAGTCGCTGGAGTTCTGGCTGCAGATCGCTTTCCAGGCCAGGAGTTCCGACAGCGACTGCATCATCGAAAAGCCGTTCTGGGAAGGCGGCGGGCAGAAAGGCTGGGGCTACGACATCCATCCGGTGCGCGAAGGCGAGCGCTGGCACGCGGACATCGTGGCGGACCGCTACCTCCCGGGGCATTGCCAGTGGGACATCGACGCGGGCGCGACCATGATCGTGCGGCCCACCGGCAGCGAGCGCGTCGTTTTAGTGGCGCCGCTGGGCGACTTGCGCGCTTACGAAACGCCTCCCGACGACGCCTGGCGCTGCACCGAGCGTCACCGCCACTTCGACTGCAATGAGGAGGCCCGACGACAGCAGTTCGAGGCGTCGATGGATCCGGCGATTCCCGTGCAGATCCTGTGCAAGCGTAACCCCCCGGAGGGGCGTCGTTTCGGCGAGCTGCCCTTTGTCTGCAACGAGCCACGCCTTCGGAATGGCGCCAAGGTCGTCCACAGGCTGCGTCCTGGCCAGCGCGAGGTGCGCATCGACCTCTACGACCTCGATCGCGAGACGCCGCCCGCGCCCGCGAAAATGGATTCCAATCCGCAAGGAGCGCCACGATGAGCGAATCCAGGATTCCTCCACCGCCTGCGGAGTTTTCGCGCGGCATCGATTACCGGCAGGAATTGCTGCTGGCGCGTTTGAGCCGGGCGAGTTATCTGGATGAGGCGGCGGTCACCAGGGACAGAACCCATCCCGACCACGCGTTGTTCGACCAGCAGGCACAGGCATCCTGGACCGTCGGTCTGCACGAAAACCACAACGCCACCACCGGCTTCGTCGCCTACGCCTTCGTCAACGAAGCCGAACAGCGGGTGGTGATCGCCGTCCGCGGCAGCGACAATGCCGCCGACTGGCGCGGCCCCAACGCGGCGCTGGCGCGCGACGGCGAGCTGCTGGAGCTGGCCAACCTGCCGGCGCCGGCCACCGCGCGCACCCGCGCGCAGATGGCCGCGGTGCAGGAGGCGCTGCTGCCGGGCGAGGCCTGGGACCCGCAGTTTAAGCAGGCGCTGGAGTTCGCCCGCACCGTGCGCGACCACTACGGCGCGCAGGGCTATCGCATCGAGACCGCCGGCCATTCGCTGGGCGGGGCGCACGCGCAACTGATCAGCCACACCTTCGGCTGGCCGGGGCGCTCGTTCGATGCGCCCGGCGCGGCCAACATCGTCGAATCCGACGGCTATCGGCAATGGCTGGCCGAGCATGGACACGAACCGATGCGCACGCCGGCCTTCCGCAACCAGGTCGGGCTCGACTCCGGATTCCTGAACTACGCGGTCAACAACAGCGCGGTATCGCGGAAGACGGGGCCGCACCTGGGCGACGTGCAGTCGATCTCCAGCCTGGAAGGGCGGGAGGGCTTCGCCTCGCACGGCCGCTACGCGCTCGGGATCGCCAGCGGTGGGCTGCAGAACACGCCGCTGCTGGGGCAGGTGCTGAAGGCCAGCGGCGCGGGACGGCTGGCGACGACGATGGAACACGGTGCCCACGTGGGCCATCACGGCGTGGACGCGGCGGACCGGCACGCGATGGACCGCATCGTGAAGGTGTTCGAGGAAGCGGTGCGGCGGCAGGACCGCGGCGACCGGCAGCCGCTGCCGATCTTCGGCGAACAACGCGAGCGCGCCGACCTGCCGCTGGCCCGCACCGAGGCGGCGCTGGGCATGCCGGGCGCGGAGGATGCGCTGCGGCGCCAGCGACAGGCCACCCGCGCCCTGCTGGACGGCGCCGGCGGCGACGCGCTGGGCCGGTTCCTGGATACGGTGAAGCGCGACGACAGCGTGGCCTGTCGCGACGCCGCGCGGGCGCTGGCCGAGACCCCGGAAGCGCAGGCGTGGCTGCAGGCCGGCTACGACCGCCTGCAGGCGATCGAGCGCGCCCGCGATGCGCTGGCGCCGGAACAGGCGCCGCAGCAGCACGCCCGCGCCCCGGAGGAACAGGGCTTGGTCAGATGAGCGCACGTACGACCGGCCGGCGCCTTGGTGAACGGGCCAGGTGCGCGGACACGGAGCGCGTCGCCGCTCGGGCGGAAAACCACCGCCGGCACCGCGACCTTTGCGACGAAGAGCGCGAGCGGGCCCGCGCGGGCGGGACGGGACGGCCGCCCCGCGCGATCGGGCCGCGCCGCGATCGGCCGCGTCAGCAGCGCGTGCAGGACCAGGACTGCATGCGGCCGTCGCGATACGGCATGACCATGTGGAAGGCGCGCGGGTCGGCGTCGAACACCAGTGGCACGAAGTGGCGGTCGCCCTCCCACATCGGCAGCTCGAGCACGCGGTCCACGTCCACCCATTCCAGCGCGCCCTCGGCGTTGGCCGTCAGCGGGGTGCCGCGGTAGCGGGTCACCAGGAACACGAAGCCGAACCAGTCCTCGCCCTGCTTGCCGAAGCCGGGCCAGCTGATGGTGCCGCGCAGCTTGAGTTCCTCGCAGTCGATGCCGGCCTCCTCGCGGATCTCGCGGCGCATGCCGGCGACGATGTCCTCGTCGGGCTCCAGCTTGCCGCCCAGGCCGTTGTACTTGCCCAGGTGCTGGTCGTCGGCGCGCGCGTTGCGGTGGATGAGCAGCACGCGCCGGCGGTCGGGCGAGAGCACGTAGCCGAGCGTGGCGAGGATCGGGGCGTAGGGCATCGGACGGGTCTGCAGGCGCGAAGCCGCGCATCTTAGCCGGCCGCCGCGCCGGAGGGGCCGCCGCCGGCGGCTCAGCGCGCGCGCATCGCGCGCAGGCGGTCGAGGGTGGACTTCAGCGCCAGCGGCCGCACCGGCTTCTGCAGCAGGCCCAGGCCGTGCTCGGCGGCGTCGCGGCGCACCGCGTCGGTGGCGTCGGCGCTGAGGATCAGGGTCGGCCGCGCGGGGTGGCGCTCGGCGAGCCGGCGCGCCAGCGCCACGCCGTTGTCGCCATCGTCGAGGTGGTAGTCGAACAGCCACAGATCCGCGGGCCGTGCCGCCAGCGCGGCCTGCGCCGCGTCGCCGCCGGCGACCGCATCGACGCTGCAGCCCCAGCCTTCGAGCAGCCGCCGCAGCGCGTCCAGCGCCTCCGGCTCGTTGTCCACCAGCAGCACGTGGGCGCCGGCGAGCCCCGCGCGCGCCGCGACGGGCCCGTCGCCGGCGCGCCCGGCCGTGCGCGCGAGTTCCAGCGCGAACACGGTGCCGCGGCCGGGGCGGCTGCGCAGGGTCAGCGGCGCGTCCAGCAGGCGCGCGATGCGATCGGCGATGGCCAGGCCCAGGCCGAGCCCCTGCCCCGGGCTGCCCTCGCCGCGGCGGAATTCCTCGAAGATCGCCGCGCGCTGTTCGGGCGGGATGCCCGGACCGGTGTCGTGCACCTCCACGCGCAGGCCTCGGCCGGTGCGGCGCACGCCGAGCAGGATGCGGCCGCTGGCGGTATAGCGCACCGCGTTGGCGAGGAAGTTCTGCAGCACCCGGCGCAGCAGCTGCGGATCGCTGCGCACCCAGGCGCGGGTCGGCACCGCGTCGAGCCGCAGCCCGCGCGCGGCGGCCAGCGCGCGGAACTCGGCCGCCAGCGGCTCGAGCACGTCGGCCAGCGGGAACTCGCGCGGCTGCGGCGCCAGTCCGCCCGCCTCCAGCCGCGCCAGGTCGAACAGGCCGTTGAGCAGGTCGGTGGTGGCGTCCAGCGCGCCGCGCAGCTGGCCCAGCAGCGGCGCCGCGGCCTCCGGCAGTTGCGGGCGCAGGGCGTCGGTAAACAGCTGCGCGGCATGCAGCGGCTGCAGCAGGTCGTGGCCGACGGCGGCGAGGAAGCGGCTCTTGGCCTCGTTGGCGCGCTCGGCCTCGCGCCGCGCCTGGTCGAGGCTGCGCGTGCGCTCCTCCACGCGCTGCTCCAGGGTCTCGTTGGACAGCCGCAGCGCGCGCTCGGTGCTGCGGAACGCGGTGACGTCGGTGAAGGTGGCGACGAAGCCGCCGCCGGGCATGGGGTTGCCGCGGATCTCGATGATCGCCCCGCCCGGGAACCGCCGCTCGGCCACGTAGGGGGTGCCGGCGCGCATGTGGCCGATGCGCTTGTCCACCTCCGCCGCCACCGCGACCGCGCCGATCAGGCCGCGATCGAGGTTGTGGCGGACCAGCTCGGCCACCGGCACGCCGACCTTCAGCAGCGCCGGGGGGTAGCCGAACAGCTCGGCGTAGCGCGCGTTCCAGGCCACCAGCCGCAGTTCGGCATCGACCACGCTGATGCCCTGGCTCATGTTCTCCAGCGCCGCCTCCAGCACGCGCTGGTTGAAGCGCAGATCCTGCGAGGCCTCGCCGACGATCGCCGCGACCGTGTCGAGATCGGGGCCGGCGTCGCGCCGCGCGGCGTCGAGCAGCAGCCGCGCCGAGGCGCTGCCCAGCACCGCGGCCAGTTCGCGTTCCAGCCGCGCCTCGATGTCCGCCGGCACCGGCCCGCTGCGCGGGGCGTCGCGCAGCACCGCCTCGACCAGCCCCGCCGGCAGGAAGCGACGGCCCGCGCTGCGCAGAGCCTGCAGGCCGGCCGCGCGCGCGGGCCCGCTGCGCTCGCCGCGGTCGAACGCCGCCGCCAGCAGGGTGACGGCGGTACCGACGAACAGCGTCGCCCCGAACGCGCGGCCCAGCGGGCTCCAGCCGGTCAGCCCGAACAGCCCGTCCGGCGTCGCCCAGGCCGGCAGCGCATCGAACGCGGTGTTCGCCAGCACCGCCGGGGCCAGCATCGTCCACGCCCAGGCCGCGAACGCGGCGACCACGCCGGCGGTGGCCGCGCGCGGCGGCGTCTGCGGGCGCCAGATCGCGAAGCCCAGCGCCGGCGCCAGCGTGGCCAAGGCGGAGAACGAGATCGCGCCGATGTCGGCCAGCGCGCTGCTGTCGCCGACCACGCGCCCGTACAGCCAGGCCAGCAGCATGATCGCGACGATGCCGGCCCGGCGCAGCATCAGCACGTCGCGGCGGCGGTCGCCGCCCTCCGCGCGCGACCACGCACCGCGCAGCAGGCCCGGCGCGAACCAGTGGTTGCCGATCATCAGGCTGAGCGTGAGCGTGCTGACCACCACCATGCCGGTCGAGGCGCTGAGGCCGCCGAGGAAGGCGAACAGCGCCACGCCCTCGCGCCCCTGCGACAGCGGCAGCGCCAGCGCGTACATGTCCGAAGGCACGCGCTCGCCGAGCAGGGCCATGCCGGCGTGCGCCAGCGGCAGGCCCGGCACCGCGATCAGCAGCAGGTACAGCGGGAACTGCCAGCGCGCCGCGCGCACGTCGCGCTCGTCGCGGCATTCCACCACCGCCACGTGGAACTGGTGCGGCAGGATGAACATCGCCAGCGCACCCAGGAACACCAGCGGCAGGAAGCCGCCCAGATCCTGCGCCGGCGGGGTCGGCACGCTCGCCGGCATCTTCGCGGCGAGCTGCCAGACGAACAGGCCCAGCACCAGCATCGCCGCCAGCTTGAACAGCGATTCGAAGGCCATCGCCAGCACCAGGCCACGGTTGTGCTCGGCGGCGCTGGCGCGGCGGGTGCCGAACAGCATGGTGAACAGCGCCATCGCCAGCGCCACGTAGAGGCCGATGTCGCGCCAGGGCGGAATGTCGGCCAGGTCCAGGTAGGCGGCGCCGGTGAACGTGGAATAGCTCATCGCCACCGCCTTGAGCTGCAGCGCGATGTAGGGGATCAGCCCGAGCGCGGCCACCAGGGTGACGGTGGCGGCCAGCCACGGGTCCTTGCCGAGCCGGGTGGCGACGAGGTCGGCCAGCGAGGTGGCGTTGCTCTCGCGCGCCAGCCGCACCAGCCGCACCATGAAGCCGTAGGCCAGCACGTAGAACACGATCGCGCCGAGGAAGGTCGGCGGCAGCGGCCAGCCGTAGCGCGCGGCCTGGGTGACGGTGCCGTAGAAGGTCCACGAGGTGCAGTGGACCGCCAGCGACAGCGCGTACACGTGCCGCCAGCGCCGCGCGAACAGCTGCGGGCGGCGCTCGCCGTAGACCCCGGCGGCGAACATCAGCCCCAGCCACAGGGCCGCGGCCAGCAGCACGGCGCCGACGCTCAGCACGGGGCCGGCCCGGACCCGGGGTCGAGTGGAACGGATCGGGCCGGGCGCTCGCGCATCGCGCGCGAGCATAGCGCAGCGCCGGGCGCCGCCGGCCCGGCCGACGGCGCGGGGGTGGAACAGGCCCCGAGCGACGCGGGGATTCGCCGACCGCCGCAAGGCGGGTGAGCCATACGCCGGGACCGCCACCACGATGGCGGCGGAAGCGCGAAAAGCGCTGGCATGGGGCGCTTGGAGACCTGAAGTATCGGGCGACGAACCCGGCTGCGGACGCTTGCGGCAAGAGCCGCTGCGCCCGGGGGCGGCGCGCCGCTGTTCGGACGAACTTGCACGGCACTCGATGTGTCCATTAAAGTGGACACATGGCGACGATCCGCACCACCGAGATCTTCGACAGATGGTTCGACGGATTGCGCGATCGTGCAGCGAGGATGCGCATCGCTGCCCGGATTCGTCGGCTGTCGGAAGGCAACCCGGGTCAGCACCGCAACCTGACCACTGGGGTGACGGAGATGAAGATCGACTATGGGCCGGGCTATCGCGTGTACTTCGTCACCCGGGCCGGCGTGACCTACCTGCTGCTGTGCGGGGGCGACAAGAGTACGCAACAACACGACATCGAGACGGCATTGGAGCTGGCCGGCCGGCTGTGACCCCAGCGGACCGTCCTCCCAGCACGGCAAATCCTGGAGAAGGCGCATGAGTGCCAAGATCAAGACCCGCGAGTGGGATTCGGTTGAGTACCTCCGCAACGAAGAGGATATCCGCCTCTATCTCGAGGCTGCGATGGAGGAAGCGCCCGACGATGCCGCCTACATGGCCGCTGTGCTGGGCGATGTCGCGCGCGCCCGCAACATCGCCGAGCTGGCCCGCACGACAGGCATTGCCCGCGAGACGCTTTACAAGACACTGCGCGGCGAAGGCAATCCCACCTTGGCGACCATCAGCAAGCTGGCCAACGCACTCGGATTCCGGCTGGGATTGATTCCCATGCCCTCCAAGGCCCCGACGCCCAAGCGGCCCCGCACCCGTGCCCAAGCTGCCAAGGCTCCGGCGAAATCCGCGAAACCGACGAAACCCCGGAAGGTGGCGTAGTTCCGAAAGCCTGCCCATCACGCGCGCCCCCGACGCGCCTGGATGCGCGCGGATGCGCGCGGATGCGCGCGAGTCTGCTTGCGCCGACAGGCTCCGCGTGCACTCCTTGAATCTTGCCGCCACGGCCTCGAGGACGAGGCGCTCGGAGTACGTCGCTGCAATCTCGGAATGGCTTGCCTGCCCGCCGTCCATTGCCGACAGACGGTCCGCGGCCGGGCCGGGGCCGGATCGCCGCCGGCGCGATCCCGTGAGCCGGCGGCGGACGCGTCCTCAGAAGAAGTTGTAGCGCGCCGAGACGTACCAGTTGCGCGGCCAGCCGTAGTAGGCGGTCTGGATGTTGCCGACGCTGGCGAATTCCTGGCCCTCGACCATGTAGGTCTTGTCGGTCAGGTTGCGCACGCCGGCGCGCAGCTGCCAGCGCAGTTGCGGCGAATCCCACACGCCGAACAGGCCGACCAGGGCGTAGGCGTCCTGCGAGAGATTGTCGCGGTTGTCGACCGAGAGCCAGGTGCGGCTGCGGTACGAGACGTCGCCGCCCAGCGACAGCGTGGCGCCGTTGGGCAGCGCGAAGGCGTGCTGCAGGGCCAGGCGCGCGGTCCATTCCGGCGAGAACGGCACGTGGTCGTGGTTCACGCTGGGGTCGTAGCCGGGATAGGCCGGATCGAGGCGGAAGTCGTCGAAGCGCTTGTACTGGGCGTCCAGCCAGCCCAGCTGGCCGCTGAGGGTGGTGGCCTCGCCCAGCAGCGCCACGCCCTCCAGCTCGATGCCCTTGATCTCCAGCTCGGCGGCGTTGAGCACCGGGAAGGTGCCCACGTCCTGCGAGACCCGGGCCTGGAAGTCGCTGTATTCGCTCCAGAACGCCGCCGCGCTGCCGCGCAGGCGGTTGTCGGCGCTGCTGCCCTTCAGGCCCGCCTCGTAGGTCCACACGAACTCCGGATCGAAGTCCGGGGCGGCCGCTTCCGCGGCGCTGTTGGCGCGGCCGTTGAAGCCACCCGACTTGAAGCCGCGGTTGGCCGAGACGTAGCCCATGAGATTGTCGGAGAACGCCTTCTGCAGGCTCACCGAGGGCGTCCACGCGGTCCAGCTCTTGCGGGCGCTGAAGCCGACGGTCTCGTTGGTGGCCTCGAACGGCGCGCCCCAGAAGGTGCTGGTGCTGCGGTCGTAGTCCTTGCTGTCGCGGGTCCAGCGCAGGCCGGCGGCCAGGGTCCAGCTGGGCGCGAATTGCCAGTTGGCGTGCGCGAACGCGGCCACGCTCTCGGTGGAGAGGTCGTCGCCGATGGTGCGCAGGAACGCGATCGGCACCCCGCCCAGCGCGAACAGGTCGTCGGCGTAGGCTTCCTGGTAGGAGGGCACGTTCTCCTTCATGTAGTAGGCGCCGAAGGTCGCCTGCAGGTTGGAACCGTTGTCGTAGAGCAGCTGCAGCTCCTGGCTCACCTGGTCCTGGTCGAGCGCGACCAGCACGTCGCCCAGCTCGTACTCCGAGGCGTCGATGTCGACGAAGGACCGCGTTTCCAGCTCGCGGTAGCCGGTGATGCTGCGCAGCACCCAGGCCGGGTCGAGGTCCCACTCCATCGACAGCGACACGCCGGAGTGCTTCAGTTCCTGCCCCTGGTCCGGCCGGAACGAGGTGCGCGCGGTGAAGTCGAACTCGCCGGTGGGCGCGGGCAGCAGCACTACCGGGCCGAGCAGCAGGTCGGTCCGGCGCAGCGGCGCGGTCGGGCGGCCCATCGACAGCGCGGCGTCCTGCCGGGTGTGGTCGAGCGAGAGCGTGGCGCGGAACGCGTCGCTGGGCCGGAACGCCAGCTTGGCGCGCACCGCGCGGGTGTCGTCGTCGTTGTAGTGGCGGCCGCTGTCGCGGTCGCGGACGAAGCCGTCGTGGTTGAGCCAAGCGCCGGCGATGCTGGCGGCGACGGTGTCGCTGAGCTGGCCGGAGGCGTAGAAGCGCGCCTCGGCGCGGCCGTGGTCGCCGCCGGTCAGCTCGACCGCGCCGCCGGTGTCGTCGAACGGGTTCTTGGTGGCGACCTTGATCGCGCCGCCGGTGGAGTTCTTGCCGTACAGCGTGCCCTGCGGCCCGCGCAGCACTTCCACCTGCTGCACGTCGAACAGCGAGAACAGCGCGCCGTTGATGCGCGAGTAGTAGATGTCGTCGACGTACATGCCCACGCCGGGGTCGAAGGTCTGCAGCGCGTCCGGCTGGCCGATGCCGCGGATGAACACGTTGACGCTGTTGGCCGAGCCGCGGCCCTGGACGATGTTCATGTTCGGCACCGCGCCCTGCAGGCCGTCGATGTTGCTGGCCTGCAGGTCCTTGAGCTGTTCCTCGCCGAAGGCGCTGACCGCCACCGGCACGTCCTGCAGCGACTCGGTCCTGCGGCGCGCGGTCACGGTGATGCTGTCGAGCGTGGTCGCGTCCGTGCGCTGGCCGGCGGCCGGCGCGGCCGGCTCCTGGGCATTGGCGGCGAGCGTCGAAAGGCCGAACGCGATCGCCAGGCCGAGCGTGCTGTATTTCATGGTCCCCTCCCGAGGGCTTGCGCGAAGGGCGCGCCGGCGCGGCGCGTCCCGGCCCGGAGCCCCGGCGGAGGCCGTCGTCGCGACGCGCCTGCCGCCCTGACGCCCCGGGCCACGACGGCAAGCCTAGGTTCGGGCCTGCGGGCGCGGCACTGTACCTTCGGACAATGGGGCCGGCGCGCGCGCGTGCCGACACTGGCGGCCGCCGCTTCCGTCCGGACCCGCCCATGTCCCTGCTGATCGTGCTCGCCGCGCTGAGCTTCCTGATGCTGGTCGCCTACCGCGGCTACAGCGTCATCCTGTTCGCGCCGATCGCCGCGCTGGGCGCCGTGCTGCTGACCGATCCGTCGCTGGTCGCGCCGATGTTCACCGGACTGTTCATGGACAAGATGGTCGGCTTCCTCAAGCTGTACTTCCCGGTCTTCGTGCTGGGCGCGGTGTTCGGCAAGCTGATCGAGATCTCGGGCTTCTCCAAGGCGATCGTGGCCGCCGCCATCCGCGTGGTCGGCCCGCAGCGGGCGATGCTGGCGATCGTGCTGGTGTGCGCGCTGCTGACCTACGGCGGGGTGTCGCTGTTCGTGGTGGTGTTCGCGGTGTACCCGTTCGGCGCGGAACTGTTCCGCCAGGGCGGCATCCCCAAGCGCCTGCTGCCGGGCACCATCGCGCTGGGCGCGTTCACCTTCACCATGGACGCGCTGCCGGGCACGCCGCAGATCCAGAACATCATCCCCACCGCGTTCTTCGGCACCAACGGCTGGGCGGCGCCGGTGCTGGGCACGCTGGGCGGGGTGTTCATCCTGTGCGTGGGCCTGCTCTACCTCAACTGGCGCCGACGCGCCGCCGAGCGCGCGGGCGAGGGCTATGGCGACCCCGAATCGCTGCGCAACGAGCCCGCGCCGTTCGAGGGCAGCCGCCTGGCGCATCCGCTGGTGGCGGTACTGCCGCTGCTGCTGGTCGGCGTGTCCAACATCGCCTTCACCCTGATGATCCCGCAGTTCTACGGGCCCACCCACAGCTTCGTGCCCTCGGTGGTCGGCGACCCGGCGCCGGTGGTGCAGCAGGTGCCGCAGCTCACCGCGATCTGGGCCGTGCAGGGCGCGCTGCTGGTCGGCATCCTCAGCGTGATCGCCTTCGCCTGGAAGCCGGTGCTGGCGAGCTTCGCCGAAGGCTCCAGGACCGCGATCTCCGGCGCCCTGCTGGCCTCGATGAACACCGCGTCCGAGTACGGCTTCGGCGCGGTGATCGCCGCCCTGCCCGGCTTCCTGGTGGTGGCCAACGCGCTCGGCGCGATCCCCGATCCGCTGATCAACGAGGCGATCACGGTCACCGCCCTGGCGGGCATCACCGGCTCGGCCTCCGGCGGCATGAGCATCGCGCTGGGCGCGATGGCCGAGACCTTCATCGCCAACGCCGAGGCCGCCGGCATCCCGATGGAGGTGCTGCACCGGGTCGCCTCGATGGCCTCCGGCGGCATGGACACCCTGCCCCACAACGGCGCGGTCATCACCCTGCTCGCGGTCACCGGCCTGACCCATCGCCAGGCCTACAAGGACATCTTCGCCATCACCCTGATCAAGACCGCGGCGGTGTTCTTCATCATCGGCCTGTTCTACGCCACTGGGCTGGTCTGAACGGCGGCAAGCGCGGCGGGACGCCCGGTCGCCGCCGCCCCGGACCGCCCCGGTCCGGTTGCCGGTAAGATGCGCTACCGCGACCGCCCGGCGGCCAAGGACCGCAGTCCGCGCACGTGAGCCCACGGATCTCCCCCGCCCCGCCGCTGCCGCTGCGCATCCTCGGCACCGGCTGCCATCATCCGGCCGCGCGCATTCCCTCGACCACGTTCGACGCCCGCTGGCAGCGCGCCGCCGGCGCCACCTTCGCCGCGACCGGGGTGCGCGAGCGCGGCGTCGCCGCCGCGGACGAGACGGCGTCGTGGATGGCGGCCGAGGCGGCCCGCGCCGCGCTGGGCGCGGCCGGACTCGCGGCGACCGACCTGGACGCGATCGTCTCGGCGTGCAGCGTCATGGAACAGCCGATTCCCTGCCAGGCGGCGCTGGTGCAGCGCGCGCTGGGGCTGGAACGCTCCGGCATCCCCGCGTTCGACGTCAACGCCACCTGCCTGAGCTTCCTGGTCGCGCTGGAGCTGGCGGCGACGTCGATCGCCTGCGGCCGCCACCGCCGGGTCCTGGTGGTCGCCAGCGAAGTGCCGTCGCGCGGCCTGCGCCCGGACGACGCGGACACCGCGGCGCTGTTCGGCGACGGCGCGGCGGCGGCGGTGCTCGGCGCCGACGAGGGCGGCGGCGCATCGGCGCTGCTGTCCTCGCGCATGGCCACCTACGCGGCCGGCGCCGACCTGTGCCGCCTCCGCGGCGGCGGCACCCGCCTGCCGCCGGCCGCCATCGGCGACGACGACCGCCACGCGACCTGCTTCGAGATGGACGGCCCGGCGATCTACCGGGCGGCGGCGCGCCACCTCCCGCGGTTCTTCGCCTCCCTGCTGGCCGATGCCGGCGCCGACGTCGCGGACCTCGCCTGCATCGTGCCCCACCAGGCCTCCGGCGGCGGGCTGGACCACATGGCCCGGACCCTGCGACTGCCGCCCGGGCGGGTGATGCGGATCCTCGACGGGCACGGCAACCAGGTGGCCGCCTCGATCCCGCACGCGCTGCACCACGCCATCGCGCAAGGCCGGCTGCGGCGCGGCGAGCTGTGCCTGCTGCTCGGCACCGGCGCCGGCCTGTCGCTGGGCGGCGCGGTGCTCAGGTACTGACGTGCGGGTCCGGCTGGAACTGCTCAGGGTCGGCCACTGCCGCCACTGCGAACGGATCGCGCACCGCGGCGGCCGCTGGCGCAGCGTCGAGTTCCCGGCCTTCTGCGCGTTGATCCTGCACCCGCGCGAGGGCGCGATCCTCTACGACACCGGCTACGCGCCGCGCTTCCTCGACGCCACCACACCGTGGCCCGAACGCCTGTACCGCTGGGCCACGCCGCCGCATCTCGACGCCGACGAGCGGCTCGAGGCGCAGCTGGCCGCGCGTGGCCTGCGCCCGTCCGACATCCGCTGGTGCCTGATCTCGCACTTCCATGCCGACCACATCGCCGGCCTGCGCGACCTGCCCGCCGCGCGCTTCGTCTGCATGCGCGAGGACCATGCCGCGCTGCGCGCCGCCTCGCGCCTGCGCGCCGTGCGCAACGGCTGGCTGCAGGCGCTGCTGCCCGACGACTTCGAGGCGCGGCTGCGGTTCGCCGACGACCTGCGCCGGGTCGCACCGCCGCCGGCGTGGCGGGCGCTCGGCGACGACGGCCACGACCTGTTCGGCGACGGCAGCCTGGTCGCCGTGCCGCTGCCGGGGCACGCGCCGCGGCAGATGGGCCTGCGCCTCACCGACCAGCACGACCGCGAGGTGCTGTTGTGCGCGGACGCCTGCTGGTCGCGGCGGGCCTGGCGCGACCGCGCGCTGCCGGCCTGGCCCGCGCGGCTGGCAATGCACGACTGGCCGACCTACGTCGCCACCATCGACCGGCTGCGCGCGCTGGCGAAGGCCACGCCGGAGCTGGCCATCGTGCCCTCGCACTGCACCGAAAGCGTGGCCGCCTACCGCGCCGCCGCGGAGGCGACGTGAGGATCCTCGTCACCGGCGCCTCGGGATTCGTCGGCGGCGCCTTCCTGCGCCGCCATGCCGGCGATCCCGCGCTGTCGCTGTTCGGCACCGGTCGCCGCGCCACCGACCTCCCGAACTACGCGCGGCACGACCTCGCCGCCGGCCCGCCGCGGCTGCCGTTCGCCCCCGACGTGGTGATCCACTGCGCGGCGCGTTCCTCGCCCTGGGGCTCGCGCGCCGAATACGAGGCGCAGAACGTGCTCGCCACCCGCAACGTGATCGAGTTCTGTCGCCGCAACGGCCATCCCCGGCTGGTCTACCTGTCGTCGAGCTCGGTGTTCTACCGCGAGGCGCACCAGTACGGCCTGCGCGAGGACAGCCCCATCGGCCCGCGCTTCGTGAACACCTATGCCGAGACCAAGTACGCCGGCGAACTGCTGCTGCGCGACTACCCCGGCGAAACCGTGGTCGTGCGGCCGCGGGCGGTGTTCGGCGCCGGCGACACGGTGCTGTTCCCGCGCATCCTGGAAGCGGCGCGCAAGCGCGCGCTGCCGCGGTTCGTCGGCCAGGACCGCCCCGTGATCGGCGACCTGATCCAGATCGACACCCTGGCGGACTACCTCTTGCGGGTCGCGACGATGCCGCGTCCGGCGCCCGCCTACAACCTCACCAATGCGCAGCCGGTGGACCTGCAGCGGATGCTGCGGGAGGTGCTGCAGGCGCTGGACCTGCCCCTGCCCACGCGGCGGGTGCGCATCGGCACGGCGCTCGCCGCGGCCAGCGCGACCGAATGGGCCTGGCGCCTCCTGCGGCTGCGCGGAGAACCGCCGCTGACCCGCTTCGGCGTCGGCGTGTTCGCCTATTCCAAGACCTTCGATCCGGCCCTGATGCTGCGCGACCTGGGGCCGCCGAGCGTGTCGCTGGACGAAGGCATCGCCGGTTTCGTCGCCTGGCAGAAGGCGCAATGGGCACGCTGAGCGCGATCGCGGCGCTCGCCGCGGCCTATGTGGCGCTGCTGGGCGCGCGCGTGCGGCTGGCGGGGCGCGTGCTGCGGCGCCAGCGCCGCGATGCCGGCAAGGCGCGGTTCGCGATCGCCGAGGTCGCCGTACTCCAGCCCATCCTGTCCGGGGACCCGCGGCTGGCCGGGGTGCTGGAGGACGCCCTGCGCGCCCTGCCCGACGCGCGCTTCCACTGGCTGGTGGATGCCGACGACGCCGAGGCCCGGCGCATCGTCGAAGAGCTGCGGCGGCGCCATCCGGGGGCCCGGGCGTGCGAGCACGTGAATCCGCCGCCGCCCGATGGCGCCAACCCAAAGACCTTCAAGCTCGACCGCGCGCTGGCGCGGCTGCAGGAACCCGTCTGCCTGGTGCTGGACGACGACGCGCGGCTGTCCGCCCCGGCGCTGTCGGTCCTGCTCGCGGCGCTGGATTCGTCCGACCTCGCGACCGCGCTGCCGCAGCACCGCGACGCGGAGCGGCTGCCCGGGCGCCTGCTCGCGCAGTTCGTCAACGACAACGCGGCGCTGACCTACCTGGCGCCGCTGGCGTTCGCGCCGCCGCTGTCGATCAACGGCATGTGCTATGCGATGCGCACCGCCAGGCTGCGCGAGATCGGCGGCTTCGCGCCGCTGCTTGCCGCGCTCGCCGACGACCTCGCCCTCGCCGACCGCCTGCGCCGCCACGGCGGCACCATCGCTCAGACCGCCGCCGCGGTGGAGGTGCAGACCAGCATCGTCGGCCTCGCCCACTACGTCCGCCAGATGCACCGCTGGATGCTGTTCGCCACGCTGCTGCTGCGCCGCCAGCCGCCGCGCTGGAAGTTCGCGATCCTGGTGCTGCAGGGCTTGCCGCCGGCGCTGCTGTGGGCGCTGCTGCTGGCCGTCGCCCTGCATCCTTCCGGCGCCGCCTTCGGCCTCCTCGCGCTCACGCTGGCGGCCCGCGCCGGACTGCTGGCGGCGGCGCGGCGCGGCGCGTGCGTCGCGGCGCGGCCGCATCCGCTGCTGTCGGTGCTCTCGGAGCTGCTGCAGCCGCTGCACCTGCTGCACGCGACCATCGTGCGCACGGTCCGCTGGCGCAGCCGCCGCTATCGCGTGCACGACGACGGACGCTTCGATGCGGCCTGACGACGCCGGGACCGCGCTGCAGATCGCCTTCATGACCGGGCGGAGCGATCCCGCGCGCTGCGGGCTGAGCCCCCAGCAGTCGGCGTTCCTGGCCGCGCTGGGCGGACCGGGGCGGCGCCTGCATCGGCTGAACTTCCCCTACCTCGCCGCGCTGGACGGCCATCGTCCGGTCGCCCTGCCGCTGGCGGCCTGGCGCAACGCATGGCAGTACCTGTCCTCGCGGCGGCCGGCGTTCGCGCGCCGGCACCGCGACGCGGTCCTGCGGATGCTCGACGAAGCGCCGCACACCGTCCTGCTCGCCGGCAGCTGCGGCCTGGAGCTGCTCGCCAACCTGCGCCTGCCGCCGGCGTATTCGCGGCGGCTGAGCGTGTTCGCCTATGGCCCGGTGGCGCGCGGGGCCCCGGACTGCCGCCGCCTGCTGTGCGTGCGCGGGCGGCGCGACGGCATTTCCCTGCGCGGGTTCCGCGGCCGGGCCGAAACGGTGGAGGGCGGCCACATGGATTACCTGCGATCGGACGAAGTGCGGGCGCTGTGCGAGCGTTTCGTCCAGCGGGTCGCCGACGCGGAGGCGACGTGCGCATCGACCTGATCGCGCCGCCCTACAGCGGCCACCTGCACCCGATCCTGGCCATGGCGCTGGAGCTGGCGCCGACGCACCGGGTCCGCGTGCTCAGCACCCCCGCGGGCGCGGCGGAAGCCGCGGCCTGCGGCCTGCCGGCGCGGGCGCTGCTGGACGCCGACGCCGACCGCGAGCTGCGCCGGATCTCCGATCCGCGGCACGCCGTCGGCAGCCATCCTGTGCACATGCTGAGGCAGCTGCGCGCCGCGCTGGCGGTGATGGCGCGCTTGCGCGACGCGCTGGAGGCGACCTATGCGCACGCGCGCCCCGGGCTGGTGATCGCCGATTTCACGGTGCCCGTCGCCGGCGCGGTCGCCTCCCGGCTGGGCGTGCCGTGGTGGACCAGCCTGCCTTCGCCCTGCGTGATCGAGACGCCCGACGGGCCGCCCGCCTACCTGGGCGGCCTGCGTCCCGCCGACGGCCCGCTGTCGCACGCGCGCGACGCCGCCGCCCGCGCGCTGGTGCGCGCGTTCAAGCGCACGCTGCACCGCAGCCATCGCGCGCGCATGCGCGCCCTGGGCTTCCCCGCCCTCTACCGCGCCGACGGCAGCGAGGCGGCGTATTCGCCGCAACGCATCCTCGCGCTCGGCCTGCCGTCGCTGGAGTTTCCGCGGCGCTGGCCGGACGCGGTCCGCTTCGTCGGCCCGCGGCTGCCGCCCGCCGGGCGGCGCACCCCATGGCTGCCGGAACGCCCCGCGCCGCGCTTCCGCGCCGGCCGGCGACACGTGCTGGTGACGCTGGGCACCCACCTGGGCTGGGCCAAGGACGCGCTCGACCGGCGGCTGCGCGACCTCGCGACGGCGATGCCGGACGTCGAGATCCATTTCAGCGACGGCGACGCGCAGGCGCAGCACCACGGGCAAGCCGGCAACTACCAGCGCCTGGCCTACGTGGACTACGCGCAGTGGCTCGGGCGCTACGACCTGGTCGTCCATCACGGCGGCGCGGGGATCATGTACCAGTGCATCGCCACCGCCCGGCCGGCGATCGTGATGCCGCAGGACTACGACCAGTTCGACCATGCCGCGCGGCTGGACGCCGCCGGCGCGGCGATCCGGCTGCGCCGCGCCGATGGACTCGGCGAGGCGATCCGCGACGCCCTCGACGCACCGGACCGGTTCCGGGCCCTGCCGGCGCTCCAGGCCGAACTGCAGCGGCTCCTCGCCGCGAATCCGCTGGCCGGCATGGTCGATGCCGCGTTCGCGCGCGGGGAGTGATCTCGCCCGGTGCCGAGCCGTGGCATCGGCGCGCGGCTTTCGGGCACGACGCCGCCGGTGCCCGCTTCCAGGCGCGGGACGCCGGAACGAAAAACGGGCCGCGCAGGGCGGCCCGTTCCGGTCGTGGAGGCAGATACGCCGGACGGCGGTCAGTCCTCCAGGACGCCCTCGCCCTCGGCCACGGCCTTGATCGACAGGCGGATGCGGCCCTGCTTGTCGACCTCCAGCACCTTGACCTTGACCAGGTCGCCTTCCTTCAGCTTGTCGCCGACCTTCTCCACGCGCTCGCTGGAGATCTGCGAGACGTGCACCAGGCCGTCCTTGCCGGGCAGGATGGTGACGAAGGCGCCGAAGTCCATGATCTTGACGACCTTGCCCTCGTAGATGCGGCCCGGCTCGACGTCGGAGGTGATCTGCTCGATGCGCGCCTTCGCCGCCTGGGCGGCCGCGGCGTTGACCGAGGCGATGACGATGGTGCCGTCGTCCTGGATGTCGATCTGGGTGCCGGTCTCCTTGGTGATCGCCTGGATGGTCGAGCCGCCCTTGCCGATCACTTCGCGGATCTTGTCGGGGTGGATCTTCATCGTCAGCAGGCGCGGCGCGTACTCCGACAGCTCGGCGCGCGGCGCGGTCAGCGCCTTGGCCATCTCGCGCAGGATGTGCAGGCGGCCTTCTTTCGCCTGCGCCAGCGCCACCTTCATGATCTCCTCGGTGATGCCCTGGATCTTGATGTCCATCTGCAGGGCGGAGATGCCCTTCTCGGTGCCGGCGACCTTGAAGTCCATGTCGCCCAGGTGGTCCTCGTCGCCGAGGATGTCCGACAGCACCACGTACTCGTCGCCTTCCTTGATCAGGCCCATCGCGATGCCCGCGACCGGCGCCTTCAGCGGCACGCCGGCGTCCATCAGCGCCAGCGAGGAGCCGCAGACCGAGGCCATCGACGAGGAGCCGTTGGACTCGGTGATCTCGGAGACCACGCGGATCGTGTACGGGAATTCCTCCATGCTCGGCATCACCGCCAGCACGCCGCGCTTGGCCAGGCGACCGTGGCCGATCTCGCGGCGCTTCGGGCCCATCATGCGGCCGGCCTCGCCCACCGAGTAGGGCGGGAAGTTGTAGTGGAACAGGAAGTGTTCCTTGTACTCGCCCGAGACCGCGTCGATGACCTGGCCGTCGCGGGCGGTGCCCAGCGTGGTGACCACGATGGCCTGGGTCTCGCCGCGGGTGAACAGCGCCGAGCCGTGCACGCGGGGCAGCACGCCGACCTTGGCGGTGATCGGGCGGATGTCGGCCAGGCCGCGGCCGTCGATGCGCTTCTTGGTCTTGAGGACCGAGCTGCGCATCGTCTGGTATTCCTGCTCGCCGAACTCCTTGGTCATCTCGGCCGGGTGCCAGCCGTGGGTCTCGGTCTTGGGCGCCAGCGCCTCGAGGACTTCCTTGCGCAGCTTGGAGATGGCGTCGCGGCGGTCGAGCTTGTCGAGGATCTGGAACGACTGCGACAGGCGGTCGCCGATGCTGCTGACCAGCTCGCCGATCAGCGACTCGTTCTTCGCCGGCGGCTCCCAGCTCCACTTCGGCTTGCCGGCCTCGGCGACCAGCTCGTTGATGGCGTCGATCGCGACCTGCATCTGCTTGTGGCCGAACATCACCGCGCCGAGCATCACGTCCTCGGACAGCTCGTTGGCCTCGGACTCCACCATCAGCACCGCCTGCGCGGTGCCGGCCACGACCAGCTCGAGGTCGGAATCCTGCAGCTCGGAGGTGGTCGGGTTCAGCAGGTACTGGCCGTTCTTGTAGCCGACCTTGGCGGCGCCGATCGGGCCCTGGAAGGGCGCGCCGGTGAGCGCGACCGCGGCGGAGGCGCCGATCAGCGCCGGGATGTCGCCGTCGACCTCGGGGTTGAGGGACATCACCGTGGCGATGATCTGCACCTCGTTCTTGAACTCTTCCGGAAACAGCGGCCGGATCGGCCGGTCGATCAGGCGCGAGGTCAGCGTTTCCTTCTCGGTGGCGCGGCCTTCGCGCTTGAAGAAGCCGCCCGGGATGCGGCCGCCGGCGTAGAACTTCTCCTGGTAGTCGACGGTCAGCGGGAAGAAGTCCTGCCCTTCGCGCTGGGTCTTCGCCGCCACGGCGGTGACCAGCACCACGGTCCCGTCCACCGAGACCATGACCGCGCCGCCGGCCTGGCGGGCGATTTCGCCGGTCTCGAGGGTGAAGGTGCGATCGCCGTACTGGAAGCTCTTGGTAACTTTTGCCACGTTGGATGTCCTTGATGACTCTTGACTTCGATGAACCGGCCGGTGCCCTTGCCCCGGCCGGGCGACCGCCACGCGGCGGCCCTGGAGGATGACGCCGGGGTGCGCCTCGTGCGCGCCACGGCGGTTACTGCTGGCTTCGGCCCGTCGCATCCTGCAGCCGGCGCTGGCCGGAAGGCAAAAACAAACCGCGGCGCATCGCTGCGCCGCGGTGGGAGTCGGGTTACCGACGCAGACCGAGTTTCTCGATCAGGGCCTTGTAGCGTTCCGCATCCTTGCGATGCAGGTAGTCCAGCAGGCTGCGGCGGCGGTTGACCATCTTCAGCAGGCCGCGCCGGCTGTGGTGGTCCTTCTTGTGGGTCTTGAAGTGCTCGGTCAGGTGCACGATGCGCGCGGTCAGCAGCGCGACCTGGACCTCGGGGGAGCCGGTGTCGCCCTCGCCCCGCTTGTGTTCGTTGATGATGGTGCCGGTATCGATGGACATGGATGCCTCGTCAGTCGCGAAGCCCGCAGAAGACGCGCCGCCCTCCGGCCGGAAGGAACGGTCGACGCACCGCCAGGGCCCGCCATGGATGGAACGATGGGAAGAAACGCGGATGCTTGAAAAAAGCGGGCGAAATTGTAACGCCGCAGCCATGTCACCACAAGCCGCACGGGTCAGCCCGGGCCGGCGGCGCCCGGCTGGCTGGCGGCCCAGCTGAACAGGCGCTGCGGGCGCAGCCGCCCCGCCGCGTCCACCGCGCCCAGGCCGAGCGCGCGGCCGCGGACGTCGAACAGCCCGACCTCGCCCGGCGGATGGAAGGGCCCGGCCACGGTCTGCCCGAACGACAGCGCCCGCGCCTGCGCCGGATCCAGCCGGACCTCCGGCCAGGCGGTCATGCCGGCCTCGATCGGCAGCAGGCACGCGTCCAGCGCGTCGCGGCCGCGATCGGCCAGCGCCCGCAGCGCCTCCAGCGTCCACAGCCGGGGATCGCGGAACGGGTCCACCCACAACCGCCGCAGCTCCGCCACGTGGGCGCCGCAGCCCAGCGCCTCGCCGAGATCGCGGACCAGGCTGCGGACGTAGGTGCCCGAGCCGCATTCCACCCGCAGCCGCAGCAGCGGCGGCGCGCCGTTGTCGAGCGGCGCGTCGAGCAGGTCGCCGGCCGAGCGCAGCTCGAAGGCGTGCACGTCGACGCTGCGCGGCTCGACCTCGATGGCCTCGCCCCGGCGCGCCTTGGCGTACAGCGGCTCGCCGCCGCGCTTGAGCGCGGAATAGATCGGCGGGCGCTGCAGGATGCGCCCGGTCAGCGCGGCCAGCGCCGCATCGAGCGCGGGAATGTCCAGCGGCGGCACCGGCCGGGTGCGCAGGGGCTGGCCGTCGGCGTCGTCGGTATCGGTGACCACCCCCAGCCGGGCCACGGTGTCGTAGGCCTTGCGCGCGCCCAGCAGGCCGCCGGCGATCTTGGTCGCCTCGCCGAAGCACACCGGCAGCAGGCCGGTGGCGAGCGGATCGAGGCTGCCGGTGTGGCCGGCCTTCTCCGCCTCGAACAGGTGGCGCACGCGCTGCAGCGCCTGGTTGGAGCTGAGCCCGCGCGGCTTGTCCAGCAGCAGGATGCCGTCGAGTTTCCTGAAGCGCTTGCGCGGCCTGCCTTGCATGGGAAGCCCTCCGTCGGCGCGCCCGCGTCTGCGGGCGGCGCCGGGCCTGCGGCCGCTCAGTCGCGCGCCGGCTCGTCCGCCGCCTCGTCGGCGGCGTCGGCGGCCGGCAGCTCGCGCAGCAGCGTATCGATGCGCTCGCCGCGATCGACCGAATCGTCGTAGTGGAAATGCAGTTCCGGCACGTGGCGCAGCTTCACCGCGCGGGCCAGCCGGAAACGGATCTCCCCGGCGACCGCGCGCAGCCCCTTCAGGGCCTCCTGCGAGCGCTCGGCCTGCAGCGCGGTCACGAACACCTTGGCGTGCGCCAGATCGCGGGTGACCTCGACATCGGACACGCTGACCGAAGGCAACCCGTGCTCGGCCACTGCCTCGCGCACCAGCGCGCCCAGCTCGCGGCGCAGCTGTGCGGAAACCCGGTCGGTGCGGTGGAAGGACTTGGTGGGCATGTCAGGGGTCAGGGGTCAGGGGTCAGGGGTCAGGGGTCAGGGGTCGGAGGTCAGGGGTCGGAGGTCAGGGGTCAGGGGTCGGAGGCCAGGGAGAAGCGGGGAGTGCCTCTCCCTGGCCTCTGGCCTCTGGCCTCTGGCCTCTGGCCCCCGGCCCCTGCCCCCCGGCCCTCAAAGCGTCCGCTGCACCTCGATCCGCTCGAAGCACTCGATCTGGTCGCCGACCTTGACGTCGTTGTAGGCCTTCACGCCGATGCCGCACTCGGTGTTGACGCGGACCTCGTCGACGTTCTCCTTGAAGCGGCGCAGCGATTCCAGCTCGCCCTCGAACACCACGGTGTTGTCGCGCAGCACGCGGATCGGCTTGTTCCGCTTGACCACGCCCTCGACCACCATGCAGCCCGCCACGGCGCCGAACTTGGAGCTGCGGAACACGTCGCGCACCTCGGCGGTGCCGATGATCTCCTCGCGGATCTCGGTGCCCAGGATGCCCGAGGCCACCTGCTTCACCTGGTCGATCACGTCGTAGATGATCGAGAAGTAGCGCAGATCCAGGCCGTTGGCCTCGATCACCTTGCGCGCGGAAGCGTCGGCGCGGACGTTGAAGCCGATGATCGTCGCCTTCGCCGCGGCGGCGGAGTTGGCGTCGGACTCGGTGATGCCGCCGACGCCGGAGACGATGATGTTGATGCGGATCTGGTCGTTGGACAGCGCGGTCAGCGCCTGGCGCAGCGCCTCCACCGAGCCCTGCACGTCGGCCTTGACCACCAGGTTGAGCGAGAGCTGCTGCTCGGCCTGGCCCATCTGCGCCATGATGTCTTCCATGCGGTTGCCCGCGGCCTGCACCAGGCGCGTCTCGCGGCGCTTGGTCTCGCGCTGCTGGGCCACCTCCTTGGCCAGGCGCTCGTCGTCGACGACCACGAAGTCGTCGCCGGCGTCGGGCACGCCGGACAGGCCGAGCACCTGCACCGGAATCGACGGGCCGGCCTTGTCCACCGGCTTGCCGTTCTCGTCGAACAGCGCGCGCACGCGGCCGTACTGCACGCCGCAGACCAGGTAGTCGCCGCGGTTGAGCGCGCCCTGCTGGACCAGCACGGTCGCGACCGGGCCGCGGCCCTTGTCGAGCGAGGATTCGATGACGGTGCCGGTGGCGCGGCCGTCGGCGACCGCGCGCAGCTCCAGCACCTCGGCCTGCAGCGAGATCGCGTCGAGCAGGTCGTCCACGCCGTCGCCGGTCTTGGCCGACAGCTCGACCATCTGGGTGTCGCCGCCGAAGTCCTCGGCGACCACTTCGTGCTCGAGCAGCTCGTTCTTGATCCGGTTCGGGTCGGCGTCGGACTTGTCGATCTTGTTGATCGCCACGATCAGCGGCACCTTGGCGGCGCGCGCGTGCTGGATCGCCTCGACCGTCTGCGGCATGACGCCGTCGTCGGCCGCGACCACCAGGACCACGATGTCGGTCAGCTTGGCGCCGCGCGCGCGCATCGAGGTGAACGCGGCGTGGCCCGGAGTGTCGAGGAAGCTGATCACGCCCTTCGGCGTCTCGACGTGGTAGGCGCCGATGTGCTGGGTGATGCCGCCGGCCTCGCCGCCGGCCACCTTGGTGCGGCGGATGTAGTCCAGCAGCGAGGTCTTGCCGTGATCGACGTGGCCCATGATGGTCACCACCGGCGGCCGCGCGACCTGCTCGCCCTGCACGTCGGCGACGTGGGCGATCAGCTCGCTCTCGGCGTCGTCGGCATCGGCGCGCACGGCCTTGTGGCCCAGTTCCTCGACCACCAGCACCGCGGTGTCGTGGTCGATGGTCTGGGTGATCGTGGCCATGACGCCCATCTTGAACAGCGCCTTCACCACGTCGCCGCCCTTCATCGCCAGCTTCTGGGCGAGGTCGGCCACGGTGATCGCCTCGCCGATCGCCACTTCGCGCACCACCGGCGCGGTCGGGCGCTCGAAACCGTGCGGGCCGCCGGAACCGCCGCGCGACTGTTCGAGGTTGCGGCGCGGCTTCGGCCTGCCGCGCGCGGTGCTGCGCCGCGCGCGGTCGGCCGCCGACAGGTGCAGCTGGCCGGCGAAGCGCGCGGTGCTGTCGTCGTCCTCGACGCCGGAGACCATCGCGTGCGAACCGCGATGCGGCTTGCCCTTCTGGCGGTCGTCGCGCGCCGGCGCGGCTGGCTTCGGATGGGCGTGCGCATGCGCGGGGCGGCGCGCGGCCGCGTCCTCGCCACTGGCGGCCGTGGCGGCGGCGGCCGCCGCCTCCCGGCGCAGCCGCTCGGCCTCTTCCTCTTCCTTGCGCTTGCGCTCGGCGGCCTCCTCGGCGCGCTTGCGGTCCTCCTCCGCCAGACGCTGCTGCTCGGAGAGGTTGCGCTGCCGGGATTCCTCCAGCTTGCGCAGGATCTCGGCGCGCTCGGCATCCTCGTCGCCGGCCTGCACGGCCGCCGCGGGCACCGGATCGGCCTTGTCGGACGGCTTCACCAGGGTGACCTTCTTGCGCACGACCACGTCCACCGTCTGGCGGTTCTTGCCGCCTCCGACGGTGATCTCCTGCTTGCGGCTGCGGTTGAGGGTGATCTTCTTCGGGCTGGCCGCGTCCTCGACCGGCTTGTCGGCCTTGCCGTGGGTGCGGCGCAGGAAGCCGAGAAGCTTCACTTTCTCAGTGCTGGTGACGACCTGGTCGGGATTGCTGAAGGGCATGCCGGCCTCGGCCAGCTGTTCCAGCAGTTTCTCGACCGGCGTGTTCACCAGTGCGGCCAGCTTGCGGATGGTGGTTTGCTGCGACATTCGGTTTCCGGTTCCTTGGGCGCGCCCGCAGGCTGCGCCATCGATGAAGCCATTCTACTGCGATGCGGCTCGCCCCCGCCTTGCGGCGGCCGGCGACGCCGGGCCGTGCCCCGTGCGGACGCTCAGCCTTCGCGCTCCAGGCGCGCGATCTCCTCGGCGCGGGCGGCCAGGATCAGCTCGGCCGCGCGCGCGTCGTCCACGCCCTCGATGCCGAACTCGACCACTTCGTCGGCGGCCAGGTCGGACAGATCCTCGGCGGTGCGCACGCCATGGGCGGCCAGCGCGTAGGCGGTCGCCTCGTCCATGCCCGGCAGCTGCAGCAGATCCTCCGCCGGCGCGTTCTCGTCGAGTTCCTCCTCGACCGCGAGCGCGTCGTTGAGCAGGGCGTCGCGGGCGCGGGCGCGCAGTTCCTCGACGATGTCCTCGTCGAAGCCCTCCACCGCCAGCAGCTCGCCGACCGGCACGTAGGCGATCTCCTCGACCGTGCTGAAGCCCTCGGCCACCAGGATGCCGGCGATCTCCTCGTCCACCTCCAGCTTGTCCATGAACAGCTGGCGCGCGGCGGCCTGCTCGGCCTCGCTCTTGGCCTGCACCTGGTCGGCGGTCATCACGTTGAGCTGCCAGCCGGTCAGGCGGCTGGCCAGGCGCACGTTCTGCCCGCCCTTGCCGATCGCCTTGGCCAGCAGCTCCTCGGCCACCGCCAGGTCCATCGAGTGCTTGTCCTCGTCGACCACGATCGACTGCACCTCGGCCGGCGCCATCGCGTTGATGACGAACTGCGCCGGGTTGTCGCTCCACAGCACGATGTCCACGCGCTCGCCGTTGAGCTCGTTGGACACCGCCTGCACGCGCGAGCCGCGCATGCCGATGCAGGCGCCGATCGGATCGGTGCGGTTGTCGTAGGCGACCACGGCGATCTTGGCGCGGTCGCCCGGGTCGCGGGCGCAGGCCTTGATCTCGACCAGGCCCTGGCCGACCTCCGGCACCTCGAGCTTGAACAGCTCCATCATGAATTCCGGCGCGGCGCGGCTGATGAACAGCTGCGGGCCGCGCGGCTCGTTGCGCACGTCGTACAGGTAGCCGCGGATGCGGTCGCCGGCGCGCACCACGTCGCGCGGGATCGCCTTGTCCTTGGGGATGAAGGCTTCGGCGTTGCCGCCCAGGTCCACGTACACGTTGCCGCGCTCCACGCGCTTGACCACGCCGGTGACCAGCTCGCCGACGCGGTCCTTCCAGGCGTCGACCACCTGCTGGCGCTCGGCCTCGCGCACGCGCTGCACGATCACCTGCTTGGCGGCCTGCGCGGCGATGCGCCCGAACTCGGCGTTCTCGATCTGTTCCTCGATGTAGTCGCCGACCTCCACGCCCTCGGCCTCCTCGATCGCGTCCATCAGGCGGATCTGCCGGTCCGGCGACTCCATCACCACGTCGTCGGCGACCACCTCCCAGCGGCGGAAGGTCTCGTAGGTGCCGTCCTTCGGATCGATCTGCACGCGCGTCAGCACGTCCTGGTCTTGGTAGCGCTTCTTGGCCGCGGTGGCCAGCGCGGCCTCGATCGCCTCGAGGATCACCGATTCCGGCACGCCCTTCTCGTTGGCGACCGCATCGACGACCATCAACAGTTCCTTGCTCATTCTGTTACGCCTCTGAAGATCTGAATTCAGCACTTACAAAGCGGCCGGCGATGCGCGCCGCCGCCACCGTCCTCGACGGACCTAATCCTGCGCGCCCTGCGGCGCCTTGGGGCCGCCCGCCTCGCGGCCGCGCTTGCCCGGGCGCGCGTCGCGCCCGCCGCGGTCGCGCGCCGGGGCCAGCCCCAGCGCGGCCCAGTCGGGGACCAGGCGCGCCTTGTCGATGTTGTCGAACGCCACCTGCAGCGGCTGGCCGTCGACCTCGAAGGCGATCGTCGTCTCCTCGACGCCGACGATCCGCCCGGTCAGCCGCCGGCGCCCGTCCTGCGGCAGCTTCAGCCCGACCTTGGCGGTCTCGCCGACGAAGCGCGCGAACTGGGCCGGCGCGAACAACGGCCGGTCGATGCCCGGCGAGGACACTTCCAGCGTGTAGTGCCCGCTGATCGGATCCTCCACGTCGAGCAGCGCCGAGACCTCGCGGCTGACCGCCTCGCAATCCTCGATGGTCACGCCCTGTCCCTCGGCCTCGGCCGAGGCCGCGGCGCCGGGCCGGTCGATGTACAGGCGCAGCACCGCGCTGCCCGGGGTGGGCAGGTATTCCGCGCCGAGCAGTTCGAGCCCCAGCGCGTCCACGGTGGGCGTCAACAGTTCGGTGATTCGGGTCGCCTTGTCGGCCACGTCGTACTCCGGGCTCTGATGCTGATCTCGAAAAACGGGCCATCCAAAAAGCCAAGGGGCCCGGCGGGCCCCTTGTCCGATGACGCTGGATGTCGGCGTCGGGACACGAACGGCGTGCCTCGACTCAGCCCGATCGCGACCTGTACCGCCGCGAGGCGCCTTCTGGAAGGCGCTCGCTGGTCGCGAAAAGCTTGTAGCGGGGCTGGCTCCGGCGCTTGTCCGAAGACACGGGCCAGGATCGTCCCCGCAGCAGGACGCGCATGATACCGGCAAAGCCCGCATCGTCCAACCCCCTCCCCGCCCGCCTGACGGCGGGCGGCGGCCGGCGCCGGGCGGGCGCCTCGAACCCGCAGGCGGGCGCCTCCGGCAGCCCGGCGCCCAGGGGCGAAGACCGCGCGCAAGACCCCGAGCGCCCCCCGTGCGCAAGCGACGCGAGCGCACGGGCGCGGATACGAAAACGGCGACCTCGTCGCCGAGATCGCCGTTTCGTCTACTGCATCTGCATCGCAGATATATGTGGTAGCGGGGGCAGGATTTGAACCTGCGACCTTCGGGTTATGAGCCCGACGAGCTGCCAGACTGCTCCACCCCGCAGCAGGTGCGCAATTATGACGAAGCCGGTGTTCGATTGCAAGCAAGCGGTCATGCGCGCGCACGAGGCCGGCGCCTCGATACCGCGCGCGGCCGCCTACGGGGCGAGCGCCAGCGCACGCGCCGACAGCAGCCACTGCAGCAGCGTTCGCGCCTGCGGCCACGCGGCCTGCGCCTCGCCCACGACGATGGCCTCGCCCGCATGGAGCCGCCGCAGCAGGCCGGCCAGCGCGTCGGGCGCCCCGTCGATCCGGCGCAGATGGCCGCAGGCCGCGCACAGCGCGCCATCGGCGTCGCGCGCCCAGGCGACCGGGAAGCGCGCATCGCGCAGGCGCAGGCGGTCGCCGTCGGCGAGCGCGACGGCCGGCGCGAGCGGCGGCGGCGGCGCGAAGCCCGCGCCGGTCAGCAGCTGCAGATGCAGCGCCTGCATGCCCGCGCGCAGGCGCTCGGCGCGCAATTGCGAGCGCACCTCGGCCAGGGCGGCCGCCATCGCCGGCGGCAGGCCGTCGCCGGCGCCCGCGTACATCGGCAGCGCGGGCGCCGGATCGCGCGCAGGGCGCGGCGACGGCGCCGCCTGCTGCATGCCCTCCAGGTCGTAGGCCAGCCGGTGCTCGTGGCGCGGGATGCCGACGTTGATGCTGGTGGCATGGCCGCCGCCGGCGGTCTCGCCGACGTGGTAGTAGTCGGCCGGCCAGTAGAGGACGTCTCCCGGCGCCACGTCGATGGCGAACGAGGCGTCGAGGTACTGCGCGTACTCGACCCGCGTCGCGACCGCTTCGGTCCACGGCCGCCGCGCCCAGAACCGCATCCGCTTGCGCCCCTGCAGCGCGAACAGGAAGGTCGCGAAGCGGTCCTTGTGCACGCCCACCGGCGTGCGTTCGTAGTTGCCGTGGAACAAGGTGCTGATGGCGCCGCTGCCGGGCACGCCGACGCGCTCCCACAGCCCGTGGAAGAAGCGGCGCCCGGCGTCCCAGACGCCGTAGCCGTGGCGATGCACGGTATTGACGATCAGCGCGTAGTCGCACGGAGCGCCCGCCTGCCGCCGCACGCGGCGCGCATAGGCGTCCAGGTCGGCATCCTGCGGCCCGGGCAGCCACGGCTCGAGCCGGGCCAGCTGGCGGCCGTCGAGCACGAAGCGCACCCGCGGCTCGCGTTCGCCCGGCGAAGGTCTGGCGCGCGAGATCGCGCGCATCGCCGCCCCGGGCGGATACGCCGGCTCGCCCAGGCCGCGGAACACCACCGGGCGGCGATCCCAGTGGACGCGGACGAAGCGCTCCCAGTCCAGCGCCGTTTCCTCGGCATAGCGCGGATCGCTCATCGGTCGCCCCCGTAGATTCGCTCCAGCGTGCGCCGGTACTCGGCCAGGGGCGGCAGCCCCATCCGGAGCCGGCGCGCGTCCACAGCCGCCGGCGCCTCGAGCGGATACGGCTCGAAACGTCCGCGGCGTTTCCTGAACTTGGTCCCGTAGCGTTGCCGGCGGCCCGCGTTGATCCGCACCGCGTCGTCCAGGTAGGCGACCTCGGCCAGCGGCACCTCGCCCAGCGCCGCCGCGGCGCGCATCTCGCGCAGGCAGCGCCGCTGCAAGGCCAGCGCCTCCGGCCCGGCGTGCTGCGCCAGCCGCGAGGCGGCGCGACTGGCCTCGCGCCCGACCTGCGTCTGGCCCGGCCAGCCGTGCGCGTCGAGGACCGCCTCGAGCCAGGCCAGCGCGGCGGCGGTCAGCGCCCGCAGTCGCCGCCCGGCATCGCGGTCGCGGAAGCCGCCGGCGGCCCAGGCCGCGCGCAGCGGCGCATCCGCGCGCTGGATGCGCAGCAGCCGTGCGGCCACCGCGCGCTGCCGCGGCGGCGCCGGCGGCAGCGCGGCGGTCTCCACCCGGATCCGGCGCCGGCTCCAGGCGAACACGACCCGGCGCCCCGCCGCCGGCCAGTCGAAGCTCGCGCTGCCGGTGTGCGCGTCGCGGATCCGCAGATCGACGCCGAGCGCGGGATCGCGCAGGCGCAGGCCATCGGGGCCGCGCAAGTCCCGCGGCCACTGCGCCAGTTGCGGGTAGACGTGGGCGATGGCGTCCTGGAGCGGGATCGCCAGCGCGACGAAATCGAGGTTGCGCCCCTCCAGCAGCATCGCCGGATCGGGCAGCAGCGCGGGTTCCTCCACGTGCTGCGCGCCGGCCGCGCGGACCTGGAGGCGACCGGGCCCGTCCAGCCATTGGAGCGCACCGCCGGCCGCCGGCGCGAAGAAGTACGGCACGTCGCCGCGCGCCAGCTGCGCGCGTTCTTCCGCGCTGAAGCGCGCATGCGCCCGCCGCCGCGCGCGGTCGTCGGCCATCGTCAGCCGCCGCGCCAGCTCGCGCGCGTAGGTCGCGCTGTACTTGACCAGCACCCGGACCCGGCCGCCACGCGCCCGCGCGCGCAGCCGCGCGAGCAGCGCTTGGCGGTTCAGGCCGATGCGCGTCCACAGGTCGAACATGCCGCGCAGCATCGGCGGCAGATAGGCCGCGTAGCCGACGTGGCCCAGGGTGTCGGCGACCAGAGCGCGGCTCTCGTGCCGGGCCCACGGCGCGCCGACCTGGCGCAGGCGCAGGACGCCGCCGGGCGCAGCGAAGAAGGCCACGGCGGGCCCTTCCGCCGCGTCCGCGCGCGCGACCGCGGCGAATCCCGGATGCGCACGGCCGCGACGCGCCGCGGGCTCGACCAGCCCGGTGCCGCTCAGCCGCTGCAGCGGGCAGGCGAAGATTTCCAGGTCGATCGCGTAGGGCTGCGTGCCGGCGGTGCCGCGCCGGCGCCCGGCCATCAGGTTGCCCTCGCCCAGGTCGGTGACCCCGAACGCGTAGCAGGCGGCGGCCAGCGCGCCGCCCGATCGCCAGTAGGCGGCCGCCTCGCGCGGGCTCAGGCACGGCGCCTCGACGCGCCGCGCCCCGGCCTGCAGCACCGTCCGCCGCGGCGGCGGCTCGATCCACTCCTGCCAGCTGTAGGCCCGGTGATCGCGGCCGCGTCCGCGCCACACCCGCAGCGTGGGCAGCCGCACCGGTCCCGAGGCGTCCGGCAGGCGGTTGATCCACTCGAAGATCGAGGCCGCGTCGCCGGCGGCCAGGAAGAAGCGCTCGCCGTCGACCGGCCTGGGCTTGTAGGCGATGCGCCGCCCGCCGCGCAGGCGCAGGCACAACACGCGCTGGCCGCCGTTGTGGGTCTCCGACGGCGCCGCCCACAGCGCGGAGACCGGCCCCTCGACCTCGCCCGCGAAGACCCCGCCGGCGAGATCGCGACGCAGCCGCGCGGCGAAGCGCTCGAAGAACGCGCGGAAATCCGCCCAGGCCCGGCGCACCTCGTCGGCGCAGCCATCGCCGCCCAGTGCGCAGCGCACGAACGCGCCGCCGAGCAGCGGCGCGAACAGTTCGGCATTGCGCGGGCGCAGCAGCCCGCGGCGGAACAGGTCGCCGTGCGCATCCTCCTGCCGACGGCACCAGGCCCCCAGCGCCTCGACCGTCTCGACCCAGGGCCGGAACGACGGTCGCGACAGCACCGCGGCGATCGCCTGCGCCTCCCGCGCGCCGCCGAGGGTACGCACGGTCTCGGCGAGGCCATCGAGCCCGATGCGCGCCACCCGCGGGAACAGCGCCCCGGCGCGGCCGCGCCGCAGCTCGCTGACGAGCGCGGCCGCCTCGGGCGGCAACGCGGGCGCGCGGCCGGCCCGACCGGCGGCCGGCAGGCGCAGCAGCTCCGCGCCGGCGCCGGCGCCGGCGCCGGCGCCAGCGCGGGCGCGGGCGCGGGCGCGGGCGCCCGCCATCGTGCGCTCAGCCTCGCGCATCGGCCTCGACCCGCGCCGCCGGCGCTGCGTACGTGCGCTCCAGCGCCACGCCGCGCGCGGCGTGCAGCCGGTCCAGCGCCAGGCGCAGCGCCGGATCGTGACCGGGCGCGCCGCACAGGTCGGCGACCCGGTGCCTCCCGCCGGCCTCGAGGCGACGCCGCAGGGCGTCGCCGGCGGCCGATGCGGGCACGCCGACGGCATGGCCGTTGACCGCCCACACCTCCATGCCCGCCCCCACCGGCATCGCGACGATGCGCACGCCCGGCGCCAGGCCGACGCGGTCCTCGTCCCGCAGCGGCGGCGGCTGGCCGCGCGGCGGCACCGGCTCCAGCGCGCAGGCGCTGCACCGGCCTGCCCATTTCACCCGCAACGCCGTCTCCAGGTCCGGGCTCTGCGCGAACGCCGGCAGTTCGCGCACCAGCCGCTGCAGCGGCTCGGGCAGCGCGGCGCCGCCGCCGGGCTCGCGCGCGGGCTCGGCGGGGAACATCGGCGTCGCGCCGTCGGGATACAGCGCCGGCTGCAGCATGCCGATGGCCAGGTCGCGCACTTCCTCCACCAGCGCGGCGGGCGCCTGCGGCACGCGCAGCTGCAGCGCCAGCGCCCGCTCGCTGCGTTCGCGCGCGCGCCAGCCGGCGGGCCAGTAGACGAGATGGCCGGGGCCGGCGGACCAGTCGCGCACCGCGCCGCCGTCGGCGCCGGGCGGCGCGATCCGCACCCGCACCTCGCCGTGCAGCGGCAGCAACAGCACCGACGCATCCGGTGCCCATTCGCGGACGTAGCGCCCCAGCGTCAGCGATGCGGCGATCGGCTGCAGCGGGCAACCGACACGGTCCCAGAGGCCCTGCAGGACGCTGCGGACGGCGGCCCAGGCGGCCGGATCGGCGACCAGCGGCTGCTCGATCTCGAGCCAGGGCGCATCCGGGCTCAGCCGCGCGTCCAGCCGCCGCAGGTAGTCGCCGGCGGTGGCGTCGCCGTCGTCGGGCAGCAGGTCGCCCGGTGCGCGGATGTCGACGTCGCCGACGCGGAAGCGCAGCGCGGGCAGCATGAAGAAGCGCATGCCGGCCCGGAACGGCCGGGCGATCTCCCGGACCAGGTCGAAGGCGTCGACGGTGCCCAGGGGCGCTGCGTCGAGCGCCGTCAGGGACGGCGAGCGCGCCCAGTGCCGGGCGACGAAGCGGTCCCAGTCGTGCGCCGGGATCTGCCCCGGCTCGCGGTCCATCGCCACGGATTCGTGTTCCTCCGGCGGTCGGGAACGGCGGCGCCCGCCCGCAATGCCGCGGACGGGCGCCGGCGTCGGCTCAGGGGACGCAGTACAGCCAGCGGGTGCAGGTCGCCTGCGGGGCCTCGCCCTGGCGGTCCAGCGCGCTGCCCTGCGGGGCGGCCCGCTCCATCTGCCCGATCAGCCGCTCGAGCTCGGCGCCGCGGTCGGCGCGGGCCTCGGCGTTGCCGGCGCCCCTGTTGCGGATTCCAACCTTCTCCATGGTGTTCTCCTCGAACGAAGCGGCGGCCCGGAATGCCCGATGCGGGCATCCGGGCGCCGGTGGCGCGGATCAGACGCAGTAGAGGAAGCGCGAGCAGGTGGCCTGCGGCGCCTGGCCGCGGGCGTCCAGCGCGGTCCCGGCGGGCGACGAGGCGCGCTGCTCCACCTGTCCGATGAGCCGGTCGAGCTTCGCGCCGGCGTCTGCATTGCGGTCGCGACCGCGGATGTTGTCCTGGCTGGTCCGGACCTTGTCCATATGCCTTCTCCTTCGATTGGGTCGGGTGCCCGGCCGCGGCGGCGCCGCAGGACCGGGCGTGCGCGAAGCGCGGTTCAGAAGCAGTAGAGGCGCCCGATGCAGGTGCTCTGCGGTGCGGCGCCCTGGGTGTCCAGCGCGGTGCCTTGCGGTGCGTGCCGTTCCATCTGCCCGATCAGCTGCTCGAGCCTGTCGCTCCGATCGGTCCCGCCCGCGTGGCGCGGGGGACATTCCTTGCTCTTCTTGGCCTGTTCCATGATCGCCTCCTTGTTGGGATGACTCCCGGGGCGGCCCGGCCAGGGCCGGACGATCCGGGCGGTACCGGCCGCCCCGCCCCGCCGTGTTCCGACGGGCACGTCCGGATTAGCACGGCCCGTTCCGCGGGCGCAAATGAACGCGCCCGCCAATGTGGCGAGCCATGATGCGGGTCACAGGGAATGTGCGATGCAGCCGCCGCCGCATCGAGGACGCGCCGACGGGACGAACGCGGTCGCGGGACCGCGTTGCGGCGCAGCGAAGCCTGGGGAACAGCGCCAGGAAGGAGACGTCGCGGCCGCCGCGTCGACGCGGCGGCGTACCCGGCGCTACGCGGCCGATCTCAGCCCGCGAACGCCTGCTGGCACCAGGCCATCACCGGGCTCCAGAACAGGCCCAGGCCGAGCAGCGCCAGCGCGTTGAACGCGAACACCGCGCGCAGCGGCCCCCCGCGCGGGCGCACCGGCTCGCCGACCGGCTCGTCGAAGTACATGACCTTGATGACGCGCAGGTAGTAGTAGGCGCCGATCACCGCGCAGACGATGCCCACGATCGCCAGCCACATCAGGTCGCCTTCGACCGCGGCGCGCAGCACCGCGACCTTGGCCCAGAAGCCCAGGAACGGCGGCACGCCGGCCAGCGAGGCCATCGTCACCATCACCAGGAACGCCATCCACGGGTGGCGGGCGTTCAGGCCCTTGAAGTCCTCGATGCGGTCGGCCTCGAAGCCGCGCCGCGACAGCATCACGATCGCGCCGAAGGACGCGGCCGACATCAGCGCGTAGCTGATCGCGTAGAACATCGCCGCCGCGAAGCCGTCGGCGCCGCCGCCGCTGATGCCCAGGAACAGGAAGCCGACGTGCGAGACCGTCGAGTAGGCCAGCATGCGCTTGAGGTTGGTCTGCGCCAGCGCCACCACGTTGCCGATCACCAGCGACAGCGCCGCGAGCACCGCGATCAACAGCTGCCAGTACTCCTGCAGCGGCGCCAGCCCGCCGTCGAAGAGCCGGAACGCCATGCCGAACGCGGCCAGCTTGGGCGCGGAGCCGATGAAGATGGTGATCGGGGTCGGCGCGCCGTGGTAGGTGTCCGGCAGCCACATGTGGAACGGCGCCGCGCCGAACTTGAAGGCCACGCCGACCACCACGAACACCAGCCCGGTCAGCAGCAGCGTGCGGTCCTCGCCGGCGACCGCGCCGGCGGCGGCGCGAATGCCGTCCAGGTCCAGCGTGCCGGTGGCGCCATAGACCAGCGACATGCCGTACAGCAGCAGGCCGGAAGCCAGCGAGCCGAGCACGAAGTACTTCATGCCGGCCTCGGAGGCCAGCGGGCTGTCGCGGTCGATCGCCACCAGCGCATAGGAGCACAGCGCCAGCAGCTCGAGGCCGAGGTAGACCATGGCCAGGTTGCCGGCCGAGACCAGCAGCATCATGCCCACCGACGCGAACAGCATCAGCACCGGGATCTCGCCGCGGTACAGATCGCGCTCGCGCAGGTAGGACCAGGCGTAGGCCATGGAGATCGCCGACACCGCCAGCACCGAGAACTTCAGCACGTCGGAGACCGTGTCGCGCTGGAACAGGCCCTCCATGACCACGCCGTGGCCGCCGACGCCGCCGGCCACGAGCGCCGCGGCCGCCAGCAGCGTCGCGATCGCGAGCGCCTGGGTGACGATGCGGCGCCGATCGTCGAGGAACAGGTCCAGCATCAGCAGCGCGAACGCGCCGAAGACCACCGCGAGCTCGGGCACGAGCGGCGCGAACTCCGCGAAGGTGCGGACAGGGGGCGTCATGGCAGGGGTGATCACGTCACGTATTCCTCAGGATTCGCACAGGGCGCTCGCCGCGCTCAGAGCTTCGTGGCCGACAGCAGATCCGCCAGCTGCGCGATGGACGGTTCCATCAGGTCGGTGAGGGGCTTGGGATAGACGCCGATCGCCAGCACGCCGATCGCGAACACGCCCAGCACCAGGGCCTCGCGCCGGTCGATGTCCTTCAACGCGGCGACGTGGGCGTTGGCGACCTCGCCGTAGAGCACGCGGCGCACCAGCCACAAGGTGTAGGCGGCGCCGATGATGAGGGTGAGCGCGGCGGTGAAGGCGATCAGCGGGTGGCTCTGGAACGCCGCCAGGATCACCATGAACTCGCCGACGAAGCCCGAGGTGCCCGGCAGGCCGGAATTGGCCATCGAGAAGAACACCATGAAGGCCGCGAACCAGGGCATCACGTTGGCCACGCCGCCGTAGTCGCGGATCTGGCGGGTGTGCATGCGGTCGTAGAGCACGCCGACGCAGGAGAACATCGCGCCGGAGATGAAGCCGTGCGAGATCATCTGCACCATCGCGCCCTGCAGGCCCAGCCGCGCGGCGTCCTCGTGGCCCGTGCGCATCAGCGCGAAGGCGATGAAGGTGCCGAGGGTGACGAAGCCCATGTGCGAGATCGACGAATACGCGATCAGCTTCTTCATGTCCGACTGCACCAGCGCGACCAGGCCGACGTAGACCACCGCGATCAGGCTCAGCGCGATCACCAGCCACGCCCATTCCTGGCCGGCGTCGGGGGTGATGGGCAGGCTGAAGCGCAGGAAGCCGTAGCCGCCGATCTTGAGCATGATCGCCGCCAGCACCACCGAGCCGGCGGTCGGCGCCTCGACGTGGGCGTCCGGCAGCCAGGTGTGCACCGGGAACATCGGCACCTTCACCGCGAACGCGATCAGGAAGGCGAAGAACAGCCAGGTCTGCTCGGTGGCCGTGAGCGGCAGCGCGTAGAGATCGGGCAGCTGCCAGCTGCCGGCCTGCAGGTACAGGTACACCAGCCCGACCAGCATGAACACCGAGCCGAGGAAGGTGTAGAGGAAGAACTTCATCGCCGCGTAGACGCGCCGCGGGCCGCCCCACACGCCGATGATGATGAACATCGGGATCAGCATGCCCTCGAAGAACACGTAGAACAGCACCGCGTCCACCGCGGCGAACACGCCCACCATCAGGCCTTCCAGGATCATGAAGGCGGCGTAGTACTGGCTGACGCGCTTGTCGATCGAGCCCCAGGCGCCGATCAGCACCAGCACCGTGGTGATCGTGGTCAGCACGATCAGCGCGACCGAGATGCCGTCCGCGCCCAGGTGGTACTGGATGTCGTAGGCCGGAATCCACTCCCGGCGCTCGACGAACTGCAGGCCGGCCTGCGCGAAGTCGAAGCCGGTCAGCAGCGGCAGGCTGATCAGCAGCGCAAGCAGCGCGAAGCCGAGCGCGACCCACCTCGCGCCGTTCGGGCGCGCGTTGCCGCACAGCAGGGTGAGGACGCCGCCGAGGATCGGCAGCCAGATCAGGAGGCTGAGGAGAGGCCAGTTCGCCACGAGTCGTTTTCCGTGAGTTCCGTCAGCGCCAATGGAAGATCAGCACGGCCAGCAGAGCGATCAGGCCGAGGATCATCGCGAAGGCGTAGTGGTAGAGATAGCCGGACTGCAGCCTGCGCGAGACGCTGGCGACGAGGTCGACCACGCGCGCGGCGCCGTTGACGAACAGGCCGTCGATGACCTTCTCGTCGTTGCGCCGCGAGATGCGGCCCAGCAGCAGGCCGCCGCCGGCGAAGCCTTCGATCCACAGGTCGTCGGCCCAGTACTTCTTCTCCAGCACGCGGATCGGCAGCGCGAAGACGCGCGCGGCCTTGGCCGGCAGGTCGGTCCGCCACAGGTACATCAGCGTGGCCAGCAGGAAGCCGGCGAAGGTCAGCCAGAACGCGGGCACCTTGAAGCCGTGCAGCGCATAGGCGACCGGGCCGTGCCACAGCTCGCCCTTGAGCGCGAGCACGGTGTCGCGCGCGGCGGCGAGGTCGATCGCGCCGAAGAAGAACGGCATGCGCTCGTGGTGGCCGCTCCAGTCGGTGCCGAACAGCATCGGGCCGGCGGTCAGGAAGCCGATGGCGATCGACGGAATCGCCAGCAGGATCAGCGGCAGGGTCACCACCCAAGGCGATTCGTGCGGTTCGTGGGCATGGTGGCCATGGCCGTGATCGCCGTGGTGGGCGTCGCCGTCCAGCGGCTCGGCATGGGTCTCCTGGCCGTGCGCGTCGTGGGCGGCGTGCGCGTGCGACGGCGCGGCGTGGCGGAAGCGCTCCTCGCCGAAGAAGGTCAGGTACAGCAGCCGGAAGCTGTAGAAACTGGTCACGAAGGCGCCCAGCAGCACCGCCCAGTAGCCGTACTGGCCGATCCAGCCCATGCGCTCGGCGGCGTGGCCGGCGGCCTCGATGATGGTGTCCTTGGAATAGAAGCCGGACAGGAACGGCGTGCCGATCAGCGCCAGGGTGCCGATCACGCTGGTCCAAAAGGTCACCGGCATGTACTTGCGCAGGCCGCCCATCTTGCGCATGTCCTGCTCGTGGTGCATGCCGATGATCACCGAGCCCGCGGCCAGGAACAGCAGCGCCTTGAAGAAGGCGTGGGTCATCAGGTGGAACACCGCGGCCGAGTACGCCGACACGCCCAGCGCCACGGTCATGTAGCCCAGCTGCGACAGCGTGGAGTACGCCACCACGCGCTTGATGTCGTTCTGCACGATGCCGATCAGGCCGGTGAAGAACGCGGTGGTGGCGCCGATGAACAGGATGAAGGCCAGCGCGGTGTCGCTGAGTTCGAACAGCGGCGACATGCGCGCCACCATGAAGATGCCCGCGGTGACCATCGTCGCGGCGTGGATCAGCGCCGAGATCGGAGTCGGGCCTTCCATCGAGTCCGGCAGCCAGACGTGCAGCGGCACCTGCGCGGACTTGCCCATCGCGCCGATGAACAGGCAGATGCAGATCAGCGTGGCCACCGACCACGGATGGCCGGCGAAGATCTCGACCACCTGGCCGCCGCCGATGCGGTCGGTCGCGTTGGCGAACACGGTGGCGTAGTCGAGCGTGCCGAACCAGTACATCACGCCGGCGATGCCCAGCAGGAAGCCGAAGTCGCCGACGCGGTTGACCAGGAACGCCTTCATGTTGGCGAACACCGCGGTCGGCTTCTTGAACCAGAAGCCGATCAGCAGGTAGGACACCAGGCCCACCGCCTCCCAGCCGAAGAACAGCTGCAGGAAGTTGTTGCCCATGACCAGCATGAGCATGGAGAAGGTGAACAGCGAGATGTAGCTGAAGAAGCGCTGGTAGCCGGGGTCCTCGGCCATGTAGCCGATGGTGTAGACGTGCACCAGCAGCGAGACGAAGGTGACGACCACCATCATCATCGCGGTCAGGCGATCGATCATGAAGCCCACGTGCGCCGAATAGCCGCCCACCTCGAAGAAGGTGTAGACGTTCTCGTTGTACGGCGCGGCACCCTGCAGCAGTTGCCAGAGCACATAGCACGACAGCGCGCAGCTCGCCGCCACGCCCAGGATCGTCACGCTGTGCGCGCCGGCGCGGCCGACCTGACGGCCGAACAGGCCGGCCACGATCGAGCCCAGCAGCGGCGCCAGCACGATGATCAGCAGGTGGGAAGTGGAGATCATGGAGTGGGACCTGAAGAATTGGAGCCGGGACTCGGGACTCGGGACTCGGGACTCGGAAAAGCCCGGTTCCTGTCGCGGCGAAGGAGCTGCAGCTGTGCGATGGGCGCGAAAGCGGATTCCCTGTCAGGCTCCCACCGAAGTCGCTGGCGCCTGCCCTTGCGAGTCCCGAGTCCCGAGTCCCGAGTCCCGCCACTCTGCTGCCGAGCCTCGGATTCTCTAAACACCAGCCTCATCGTCCGTCAGCCCTTGAGCGTGTCGATGTCGGCGACGTTGATCGTGCGCCGGTTGCGGAACAGCGTGACCAGGATCGCCAGGCCGATCGCCGCCTCGGCCGCGGCCACGGTCAGGATGAAGAACACGAACACCTGACCGGTCGCGTCGCCGAAATGGCGGGAGAAGGCGATGAAGTTGACGTTCACCGCCAGCAGCATCAGCTCGATCGACATCAGCAGCACGATCACGTTCTTCCGGTTCAGGAAGATGCCGGCCACGCTGATGCAGAACAGCACCGCCCCCAGCGCCAGGTAGTGCCCGAGCGCCAGCCCCTCTCCGAACATGCTCATGCCTTGCCCTCCTCGGCCGGCGGCTCCGCGGCGTCGCGCCGCGCCGGCTGCTCGGCCGGCATGGCCACGATGCGGACGCGGTCGCGCGCCTTCACCGCCGCCTGCCGGCCCGGATTCTGGTGCTTGGCCCCCACGCGCACGCGCAGGGTCAGCATCACCGCCGCGACCACCGCCACGGTCAGGATCAGCGCCGCGATCTCGAACGGCAACAGGTAGTCGCGGAACAGCGTATGCGCCACCCAGGCGGTGTTGCTCAGGCCCGCCGCCTCGGCCGGATCGGCGCCGAACGGCGTGCCGCGCGCGCCGATGCCGATCAGCGTCAGCATCTCGGCCAGCATCACCACGGCCACCAGCAGGCCCACGGGCAGGTAGCGCACGTAGCCTTCGCGCATCGCGGCGACATCGACGTCGAGCATCATCACCACGAACAGGAACAGCACCATCACCGCGCCCACGTAGACCAGGATCAGGGCCACGCCGAGGAATTCGGCGCCGGCCAGGATCCAGGTGCAGGCGACGGTGAAGAAGGTGAGCACCAGGAACAGGGCGGCGTGCACCGGGTTGCGCACGCTGATCACCGCCACCGCGGACATCACGGTGATCGCGGCGAAGACCAGGAAGGCGGGCAGAATGAAATCCATGGCTTACCTGTAGGCGGCGTCGGCGGCACGACGTTCGGCGATCTCCGCCTCGAGGCGGTCGCCCAGCGCGAGCAACTGGGGCTTGGTCACGATGTTCTCGCCGCGGTTCTCGAAGTGGTACTCGTGGATGTGCGTCTCGACGATCGAGTCGACCGGGCAGGATTCCTCGCAGAACCCGCAGTAGATGCACTTGAACAGATCGATGTCGTAACGCGTGGTGCGGCGGGTGCCGTCCTCGCGCTGGGTGGAGTCGATGGTGATCGCCAGCGCCGGGCAGACCGCCTCGCACAGCTTGCAGGCGATGCAGCGCTCCTCGCCGTTGGGATAGCGGCGCAGCGCGTGCAGGCCGCGGAAGCGCGGCGACTGCGGCAGCTTCTCCATCGGGTACATCAGCGTGTACTTGTCGCGCCACAGGTACCTGAAGGTCAGGGCCAGGCCGCCCAGGAGCTCCCACAGCAGCAGGCTGCGGAACCAGTTGACGATGCGGTTCATCGCTGCACGCCCTCCAGCACGCCGAAATAGGCCATCAGCGCGGTGACCACGATCCAGCCGATGCTGATCGGAATGAAGACCTTCCAGCCCAGGCGCATGATCTGGTCGTAGCGGTAGCGCGGGAACGAGGCGCGGAACCAGACGAAGCAGCTGGCGAAGAAGAACACCTTGGCGAACAGCCACCACCAGCCGTCCACCGACAGGAACGGGATGCCCCAGCCGTGGAACGGCGACAGCCAGCCGCCGAGGAAGAACAGCGAGGTGAGGAAGCTCACCAGGATCATGTTGGCGTACTCGGCCAGGAAGAACAGCGCGAACGCCGAACCCGAGTACTCCACCATGTGGCCGGCCACGATCTCCGACTCGCCCTCGACCACGTCGAACGGCGCGCGGTTGGTCTCGGCCACGCCGGAGACGAAGTAGATCACGAACAGCGGCAGCAGCGGCAGCCAGAACCAGCTCAGGAAACCGCCGTCGCCGGCCTGCGCCATCACGATGTCGGTCAGGTTCAGGCTGCCGGCGGCGATCAGCACGCCGACCAGCGAGAAGCCCATCGCGATCTCGTAGCTGACCACCTGCGCGGCCGAACGCATCGCGCCGAGGAAGGCGTACTTCGAGTTCGAGGCCCAGCCGGCGAGGATGATGCCGTAGACGCCCAGCGAGGTCATCGCCAGCAGGTACAGCAGGCCGGCGTTGGCGTTGGACAGCACCAGCCGCGCGTCGAACGGCACCACCGCCCAGGCCGCGAACGCCGGGGCCAGGGTGATCAGCGGCGCCAGCACGTACAGCGCGCGCTGCGCGTTGGCCGGCTGGATGACCTCCTTGAACAGCAGCTTGAAGACGTCGGCGAAGGCCTGGAACACGCCCAGGCCGACGTACATCGGCCCGTGGCGCACGTGCATCCAGCCGATCAGCTTGCGCTCCCACACCACGTAGAAGGCGACCGCGATGATCACCGGCATGGCGATGGCGAGGATCTTGAGCACGATCCACAGCACCACGCCGACGGCGCCGAACGAGAACAACGCGTCCCGCAGCGGCCCGACCACCTGTTCGAGCAATTCGGCCGTCGTCATGCCGGCACCACCTGTACGTTCCCGGCCGCCAGCGCCGCGGTGGCGCCGTAGCCGCTTTCGACGAAGGCCGCGCCGCGCGCGACCTGAGCGCTCGCCGTCACCTGCAGCGTGGCGGTGCCGGCATGGTTGGAGACCTTGGCCATGGCCCCGTCGGCCAGGCCCAGGGCGGCCGCGTCGTCCGGATGCAGCGCGATGCGCGGCCCCAGGGTCAGCGGATGCGCCTGCAGCGCCGGCGCGCGCCGCACCACCGCATCGCTGCGGTAGATCGCCGGCGCGACCGCGAGCTCGATGCCCTCGCCCGCCTGCGGCGCCTGGCCGCCGCGCACGGCGACCTCGCGCGGCGCGAGCCCGGCGCGCAGCTGCGCCAGCTCGGTGAAGCCGAAGCCCTCCAGGCCCAGCTGCGCGCCCAGCGCGCGCAGCACGCGCCAGCCGGCGCGCGCCTCGCCCGGCAGGCGGCCGGCGGCCACGGCGCGCTGCTCGCGGCCCTCCAGATTGGTCAGGGTCGCGTCGATCTCCGGCAGCGCGCCGATCGGCAGGATCACGTCGGCCACCGCGCGCGTGGAGGCGCAGGCGAACTGGCTGAAGGCGACGACCTGCGCGCCGGCCAGCGCCTGCATCGCCAGCGCCTGGTCGGCGAAGTCCAGGCCGGGCTCGATGCCGTACAGCACGTAGGCCGAGCGGCGGTCGGCCAGCATCGCCTGGGCGTCGCGCGAGGCCGGCAGCACGCCGTAGCGGGCCAGGCCCAGCGCGTTGGCGCCCTGCGGGATCCGGCACAGCGCGGCGCCGTGCGCGGAGGCGAACGCCGCGGCGGCCTCGCGGATCGCGCCGGCGTGGGCGCCGGACTCCGCCAGCGCGCCGACGATCACCACCATGCGGTCGGCCTCGCCGACCGCGGCGGCCAGCTCGGCCCCGCCCAGCGTCGCGGCGATCGCCGACGGCGGCACGATCGCCCTGGACGCGACGTCGAAGGTGAAGTCGAAATCGACCGGGTTGACCACGTGCACCTTGGCGCCGCGCCGCCAGGCCTGACGCACCCGATGGTGCAGCAGCGGCACTTCGTGGCGCAGGTTGGAGCCGACGATGACGATGGTGCCGGCACGGTCGATCTCCCCCACCGGCAGGCCGAACGGCGCGGCGACGGCGTCGCCGGACAGGTCGCGCTGGCCGATGCGGTGGTCGAGGTTGCCGGTGCCCAGGCCCTCGGCCAGGCGCGCGAGCAGCGCGCCCTCCTCGTTCGAGGTCGCCGGGTGCACCAGCATGCCCAGATCGTCGGCGGCGTTGTCGCGCAGGATCTGCGCGGCGCGCGCCAGCGCCTCGTCCCAGCCGGCCTCGCGCCAGGCGTCGCCGTCGCGCAGCAGCGGCCGGGTGGCGCGATCCTCGGCGCCCAGGCCCTGGTGCGAGTAGCGGTCGCGGTCCGACAGCCAGCATTCGTTGACCGCGTCGTTGTCGCGCGGCACCGTGCGCAGCACCTCGCCGCGGCGCACGTGCACGAACAGGTTGCTGCCCAGGGCGTCGTGGTAGCCCAGCGACTCCTTGGCGATCAGCTCCCACGGCCGCGCGCGGAAGCGGAACACCTTGTTGGTCAGCGCGCCGACCGGGCACACGTCGATCACGTTGCCCGAAAGCTCCGTGGTCAGCGGCTTGCCGTCGTAGGTGCCGATCTGCAGGTTCTCGCCGCGCTGCATGCCGCCCAGCTCGTAGGTGCCGGCGATCTCGGCGGTGAAGCGGATGCAGCGCGTGCACTGGATGCAGCGCGTCATCTCGGTGGCCACCAGCGGGCCGAGATCCTCGTCGGGCACCACGCGCTTGCGCTCGGCGAAGCGGCTGACCGAGCGGCCATAGCCCAGCGACAGATCCTGCAGCTCGCACTCGCCGCCCTGGTCGCAGATCGGGCAGTCGAGCGGATGGTTGATCAGCAGGAATTCCATCACGTTGCGCTGCGACTTCAGCGCCTTGTCGCCGCGCGTGCGCACCTGCATGCCGTCCATCACCGGCGTGGCGCAGGCCGGCGCCGGCTTGGGCATCTTCTCCACCTCGACCAGGCACATGCGGCAGTTCGCCGCGATGGCCAGCTTGTCGTGGTAGCAGAAGCGCGGGATCGGAATGCCGGCCTTGTCGGCGGCCTGGATGATCATCGAGCCCTTGGGCGCGGCCAGCTCGACGCCGTCGATGAAGACGGTGACGTGGTCGGGCGGCAGGTTCGGGTTGACGGGCTGCGCGCTCATGGCTGCGCTCCAGGGATCAGGGGCCGGAGGCCAGGGACCAGGGAAAAACGCACCGGCACGGCGATCTCCGGCCTCTGGCCTCTGGTCCCTGGCCTCTGCTGCATCGCGTTCATGCCGCCACCGCCTTCGGCACCACGGTGCCGTTGCGCTCGTCGTCGACCAGGAAGCGCTTGTTGACGATCGCGTATTCGAACTCGTCCCAGAAATGGCGCAGGAAGCCCTGCACCGGCCAGGCGGCGGCCTCGCCGAAGGCGCAGATGGTGTGGCCTTCGATCTGGCCGGCGGCGGCGCGCAGCATCTCCAGGTCCTGCAGCGTCGCCTTGCCCTCGACGATGCGGGTCAGCATGCGGTACATCCAGCCGGTGCCCTCGCGGCACGGCGTGCACTGGCCGCAGGACTCCTTGTAGTAGAAACGGGCGATGCGCTGGCAGGCGCGCACCATGCAGGTGGTGTGGTCCATGACGATCACCGCGCCCGAACCGAGGCCCGAGCCGGCCTTCTGGATCGCGTCGTAGTCCATCGTCAGGCCCATCATCACCTCGCCGGGCAGCACCGGCATCGAGGAGCCGCCCGGGATCACCGCCTTGATGCGGTTGCCGTTGCGGATGCCGCCGCACAGGTCCAGCAGCTCCGCGAACGGCGTGCCGAGGCGGATCTCGTGGTTGCCCGGGCGGGCGACGTGGCCGGAGACCGAGAAGATCTTGCAGCCGCCGTTGTTGGGCTTGCCGAGGCTCATGAACCACTCGGGGCCGTTGCGCACGATCGCAGGCACCGAGGCGTAGGTCTCGGTGTTGTTGATGGTGGTCGGCTTGCCGTACAGGCCGAAGTTAGCCGGGAACGGCGGCTTGAAGCGCGGCTGGCCCTTCTTGCCTTCCAGCGATTCCATCAGCGCGGTTTCCTCGCCGCAGATGTAGGCGCCGGCGCCGAGCGCGTTGTAGATGTCGATGTCGATCCCGGAACCGAGGATGTTCTTGCCCAGCCAGCCGTTGGCGTAGGCCTCGGCGGTGGCTTCCTCGAGGTGCTCGAACGGCTCGTGGTGGAATTCGCCTCTGAGGTAGTTGTAGCCCACGCTCGAGCCGGTCGCGTAGCAGGCGATCGCCATGCCCTCGATGACCGCGTGCGGGTTGTAGCGCAGGATGTCGCGGTCCTTGGCGGTGCCCGGCTCGGATTCGTCGGAGTTGCAGAGGATGTACTTCTGCATGTCGCCCTTGGGCATGAAGCTCCACTTCAGGCCGGTCGGGAAGCCCGCGCCGCCGCGCCCGCGCAGGCCGGACTGCTTGACCATCTCGATCACGTCGGCGGGCGGGATCTTCTCGGTCAGGATCCGGCGCAGCGCCTGGTAGCCGCCGGTCTTGAGGTAGTTCTCGTAGGACCAGGGCTTGTCGAAGTGCAGCGTCGTGTAGACGGCCTGGTGCGCCTGCGGCGCCGGACCGACCGGGCCGTAGCCTTCGGAAACCTTGGGGTGGTGATGCGCCATCTCGCGTCGCCTCACTTCAATCCGTCGAGCAGCTCGTCGACCTTCTCGGGCGAGAGCTTCTCGTGGTAATGGCCATTGATCACGACGACCGGCGCGCCGCAGCAGGCGGCCACGCACTCCTCCTCGCGCTTGAGGTAGACCCGGCCGTCGGCGGTGGATTCGCCGAGCTTGCAGCCGAGCTTCTTCTCCGCGTGCGCGACCAGCTCCTCGGCGCCGTTGAGCCAGCAGCTGATGTTGGTGCAGAAGGCGACGTTGTTGCGGCCGACCTTCTCGGTCTCGAACATCGAATAGAACGTCGCCACCTCGTAGGCCCAGACCGGCGGCAGGTCGAGGTACTTGGCGACCGCGGCGATCAGCTCGTCGGAGAGCCAGCCGCCGTTCTGCTCCTGCGCCGCGTGCAGGCCCTGCAGCACCGCCGATCGCTTGCGGTCGGGCGGGAACTTGGTCAGCCAGTGGTCGATGTGCGCGCGCGTCTGGTCGCTCAGCACCACCATCGGATCGACGTTGCGCGCGTTTTCGAAGTTGCCGGTTGCTTTCATGCTTGTACTCGCCGGGGCCGGAGGCCAGAGGCCAGAGGCCAGGGAAGAACGGAGGGCCGCGATACGAAGGCGCCTCCCTGCCCTCTGGCCTCTGCCCCCTGTTCCCTGTTCATCGATCGATCTCGCCGAACACGACGTCGTAGGTGCCGATCATCGCGACCACGTCGGCCAGCATGTGCCCCTTCACCACCGCGTCCATCGACGACAGGTGGGCGAAGCCGGGCGCGCGCAGGTGGACGCGGAAGGGCTTGTTGGCGCCGTCGGAGACCAGGTAGCAGCCGAACTCGCCCTTGGGCGCCTCGACCGCGCGGTAGGTCTCGCCGGCCGGGACCGAGTAGCCCTCCGAGAACAGCTTGAAGTGGTGGATCAGCGCTTCCATGTCGTCCTTCATCTCCTCGCGGGAGGGCGGCGCGACCTTGTAGTTGTCCACCATCACCGGGCCCGGGTTGGCCTTCAGCCAGGCCACGCACTGCGCGATGATCCGCGCGGACTGGCGCATCTCGGCCACGCGTACCAGGTAGCGGTCGTAGCAGTCGCCCTCCACGCCCACGGCGATGTCGAAATCGACCTCGGCGTACTTGGCGTAGGGCTGCTTCTTGCGCAGGTCCCAGGCCACGCCCGAGCCGCGCAGCATCGGGCCGCTCATGCCCCAGGCCTTGGCCAGCTCCGGGCTGACCACGCCGATGCCGACGGTGCGCTGCTTCCAGATGCGGTTGTCGGTGAGCAGGGTCTCGTACTCGTCCACGCGCTTGGGGAACTCGCGCGCGAAGTGCTCGAGGTAGTCCAGCATCGACCCCTCGCGCCAGGCGTTGAAGCGCTTGAGCTTCTCGCCCTTGCGCCACGGCGACTCGCGGTACTGCGGCATGCGATCGGGCAGGTCGCGGTAGACGCCGCCGGGCCGGTAGTAGGCCGCGTGCATGCGCGCGCCGCTGACCGCCTCATAGACGTCCATCAGCTCCTCGCGCTCGCGGAAGGCGTAGAGCATCACCGCCATCGCGCCCAGGTCGAGCGCGTTGGAGCCGATCCACATGAGGTGGTTCAGGATCCGCGTGATCTCGTCGAACATCGTGCGGATCCACTGCGCCCGCTCCGGCGCCTCGATCCCCAGCAGGGTCTCGATCGCGAGCACGTAGGCGTGCTCGTTGCACATCATCGACACGTAGTCCAGCCGGTCCATGTAGCCGATCGACTGGTTGAAGGGCTTGGATTCGGCCAGCTTCTCGGTCCCGCGGTGCAGCAGGCCGACGTGCGGGTCGGCGCGGACCACGGTCTCGCCGTCCATCTCCAGGATCAGGCGCAGCACGCCGTGCGCGGCCGGGTGCTGCGGGCCGAAGTTCATGGTGTAGTTGCGGATCTCCTGGCGGAGTTCCGACGGGCTGCTCGCGAAGCCCTCGCTGGCCTGGTGCACGGTGCTCATTTCCGGATCTCCGCCTTGCGCGCCTGCGACTCGCCGGCGGCGGTGGCGTAGCGCGCGTCGTTGCGCACCACGCGCGGCACGCCCACGCGCGGCTCGACCGAGGTCACCGGCTCGTAGACCACGCGCTTCTTCTCCGCGTCGTAGCGGACCTCGACGTTGCCGATCAGCGGGAAGTCCTTGCGGAAGGGGTGGCCGACGAACCCGTAGTCGGTGAGGATCCGGCGCAGGTCCGGGTGGCCGCGGTAGACGATGCCGAACAGGTCGAACGCCTCGCGCTCGAACCAGTTCGCGCCCGGCCACACCGGGGTCACCGAATCCACGATCGGCAACGCGTCGTCGGCGGCGCGCACGGTCACCCGCAGGCGGCGGTTGTGCTCGATCGACAGCAGTTGCGCCACCGAGGCGAACCGCTGCTCGGGCCGCTCCAGCGCGCCCTCGCCCTCCGGCTCGTCGAGCTGGCGGCTGGGCGACTCGCCGTAGCGGAAGCGCCCGGGGCCGCGCCCCTCGACGCCGCGGCTGAAGCCTTCGGAGGACACCTCGGTGTCCCATTCGTCGCTGCCGTAGCCGAGGTAGTCCACCCCGCACAGATCGATCAGCGACTCGAAGCCGAATTCGTCGCGCAGCGCGATGCAGCCGGCCAGGTAGTCATCGGCGGAAAACACGATGCCGACCTCGCCGCGCGGCTCGGACACCGCCACTTCGGCGGCCGGGAAGCGCTCGCGCAGCCTGGCGACGAAGGCGTCCACGGTCTCGTTCATCCGCGCATCCCCGTCTTCTGCTCGCCGAAGTTGCTGGCGCGGCGGATCTTGCGCTGCAGCTGCAGGATCCCGTAGACCAGCGCCTCGGCGGTGGGCGGGCAGCCGGGGACGTAGATGTCGACCGGCACGATGCGGTCGCAGCCGCGCACCACCGAGTAGGAGTAGTGGTAGTAGCCGCCGCCGTTGGCGCAGCTGCCCATCGAGATGACCCACTTGGGATCGGGCATCTGGTCGTAGACCTTGCGCAGCGCCGGCGCCATCTTGTTGACCAGGGTGCCGGCCACGATCATCACGTCGGACTGGCGCGGCGACGGGCGGAACACCACGCCGTAGCGGTCCAGGTCCAGGCGCGCGGCGCCGGCGTGCATCATCTCCACCGCGCAGCAGGCCAGGCCGAAGGTCATCGGCCACATCGAGCCGGTGCGCGCCCAGTTGAGCAGGATGTCGGAGCTGGTGGTGACGAAGCCGCGCTCGAGCAGCGGGTTGTCGCCCTGCGGGCGCAGGATGTCGTCGACGCGACCTTCGGGCAGCGGATTGCTGGCGACGTCGGCGACCTTCTGGATGGCCTGGATCACTCCCATTCCAGCGCTCCCTTCTTCCACACGTAGATGAAGCCGAGCAAGAGCATGCCGGCGAAGATGGCCATCTCGACCAGGCCGACGACGCCCAGGTCGCGGAACACGGTGGCCCAGGGCACGATGAAGATGATCTCCAGGTCGAAGATGATGAACTGGATGGCGATGAGGTAGTAGCGCACGTCGAACCGCATGCGCGCGTCCTCGAACGCGTTGAAGCCGCACTCGTAGGGCGAGAGCTTCTCCGCGGTGGGGCGCTTGGGTCCCAGGACGTTGCCGACGATCAGCAGGGCGATGCCGATGCCGGTGGCAACGATCAGGAACAACAGGGTCGGCAGGTATTCGGCCAGCACGTGATGTTCTCTCGGCTACTTGCCGCCAGCGGCGGCCGTTGCTCGGCGCTCGCGCGCCTTCCACGCGAAGCGCCGGGCGCTCGCGCGTCGTTTGCGCAGGGAGTCCGACATATCCGGGTCGCTCCGCCCTGCCCGCCCCGAAGGACGTGTTCCGGCGGGGCTGCCCGCGGTGGCCGCGACGGATGTCGCAGGCCACGCTCGAAACAGCGCAATTGTACCGTTTCGTGAACTGGGGAGTAAACGATTTATCGGGCTTCTCCACATGTCCGCGGACGCGTCGCATTCGCGTCGCGCATCGGCTCACGCGCGCTTCACGCGCGGCCGCGGCTGCGACGGCGCACGCAACGAAAAAACCCCGCCGCGGCGGGGTGATCTCGTTCGACGGCTCGCGCCGCCGAAGGTGCTGGTGCCCAAGAGGGGACTCGAACCCCTACGACTCTCGTCGCTACCACCTCAAGGTAGTGCGTCTACCAATTCCGCCACCTGGGCCTGGATGTCTCCCGCAGCGCCGGCGGTCGCCGCGGCGGGTGCGCATTGTAAGCGCTTATTGCTCGTTTTGCGGAGCCGGGGCCGGTTGCGGCTGCTGCACGGGCGCCTGCTGCTGCGGCGGCGCCGGCACGGCCTGGCTGCCGGTCGGCGCGGGCGCCTGCGGCACCGCCCCCTCCGACGGCGCGGCCGGGGCCTGCGGCACCGACGACATCACCCCGAGATCCTGCTGCACCACCGGCTGCGCCTGGCGGGTCGCGTACCAGGCCATGAACAAGGTGATCGCGAAGAAGCTGATCGCCAGCCACTTGGTGGCCTTGGACAGGAAGTTGGACGAGCCGCGCGCGCCGAACACGGTGGCGGAGGCGCCGCCGCCGAAGCCGGAGCCGGCCTGCGCGCCGGCGCCGCGCTGCATGAGGATCAGCGCGATCATGGCGATCGCGATCAGGACGAAGAGCACGTTCAGGACCAGGAGCAGCATCGCATTCGGGACCGGTTCAGTTCGCCGCGGCGGCCGCGGCGATGGCGAGGAAGTCGGAGGCCACCAGCGAGGCGCCCCCGATCAGGCCGCCGTCCACGTCGGGCTGCGAGAACAGCTCGGCCGCGTTGGCGGGCTTCACGCTGCCGCCGTACAGGATCGGCAGCGAATCGGCGATTTTAGCATCCCGGGCCGCGACCTCGCTACGGATGAAGGCGTGCACCGCCTGGGCCTGTTCCGGGGTGGCGGTGCGGCCGGTGCCGATCGCCCAGACCGGCTCGTAGGCGACCACCGCGTCGGCGAAGGCGGCCGCGGTCACCAGGTCCAGCACCGGGCGCAGCTGCGAGGCGATGGTGTCCTCGGTCCGGCCGGCCTCGCGCTGCTGCAGCGACTCGCCCACGCACAGGATCGGCCGCAGGCCGGCGTTGACCGCGGCCAGGAACTTGCGCGCGACGTGTTCGCTGCTCTCGTTGTGGTACTGGCGGCGCTCGGAGTGGCCGACCAGGCCGAAGCGGGCGCCGACGTCGACCAGCATCTTCGCCGAGACCTCGCCGGTGTAGGCGCCCTCCTGGTTGCTGCTCACGTCCTGCGCGCCGAACTGCAGCGGGCGCCCCTCGAAATCCTCCACCAGGTCGCCCAGGTAGGGCAGCGGCGGCAGGATCACCACCTCCACGCCGTCGATCGGCAGCGATTCCGCGATGCGCGAGACCAGTTCGGAGGCGAACTGCCTGCTGCCGTGCAGCTTCCAGTTGCCGGCGACGATGCGTGGACGCATGGCGATCCTCGAATGGGTCGGGGGCGCCGATTCTAGGCCCTGCCGTGCGGCAGGGGTAGCGCGCGGCCCGCAGGCCTGCCCCGGTGCCGCCCCCGCCCCGCCGCATCGCGCTCGTCCCTTCTCCCGCAAGAGCGCCGGATGAGGGCCGCTCTGCGCGCCTGCGGCGTGTCCCCATCCGCCTTCGGCACCTTCCCCCGCTTGCGGGGGAAGGAAAAACAGGATGGCCCCCGCTTGCGGGGGAAGGGAAAAACAGCTTGGCCCCGCCTGCGGAGAAGGATCGCCTTTCCGCGCGGAATGCCGATACGTCCCGGGGCCCGCCAGCGCTAGCGCAGCTTGATCTCGCGCAGCCGCTCTTCCAGGTAGCCCTGGGCGGTGATCGGCTCGGGATAGCGGCTGGGGTTGTCGGCGGTGACCGTGGACGGCAGCACGTCGATGACGAAGTCGGGGTTGGGATGCAGGAAGAACGGCACCGAGTAGCGCGGCTTGCGCGCCTCCGCCTCCGGCGGGTTGACCACCCGGTGGGTGGTGGAGGGATACACGTGGTTGGTCAGCCGCTGCAGCATGTCGCCGATGTTGACCACGATGGTGTCGGCATCGGAGGTGAACGGCACCCACTCGCCCTTCTTCGACAGCACCTCCAGCCCGGCGGCGCTGGCGCCGACCAGCAGGGTGATCAGGTTGATGTCCTCGTGGGCGCCGGCGCGCACGTTGGGGATGTCGGGGGTCGTGATCGGCGGGTAGTGGATCGGGCGCAGGATCGAGTTGCCGGAGTCGGTCTTGTCGGCGAACCAGTCCTCCGGCAGGCCGATGTGCAGCGCCAGCGCCGACAGCACCTTCGAGCCCAGGGCGTCGAGCGCCTGGTAGAGCCCGTAGCCGTGCTCGCGGAACCCGGGGACCTCATCGGGCCACAGGTTGGGCGGCATCACGTCGCGGTACTTCGAGTCGTCCGGGATCTCGCGGCCGATGTGCCAGAACTCCTTGAGGTCGTAGTGCTGGGCGCCCTTGGCGGTCTCGATGCCGAACGGCGTGTAGCCGCGCGCGCCGCCGCCGCCGGGCACGTGGTACTTGCGCTTGACCTCCTCGGGCAGCGCGAAGAACGCCTTGAACGCGTCGTAGGCGGCGTCGATCTCCGCCTGCGGGATGCCGTGGCCGTTGATGCCGGCGAAGCCCCATTCGCGGTAGGCCGCGCCCAGCTCGGCGACGAAGGCGTCGCGGTCGGCGGGGCTGGCCGGATCGGTGAAGCGGCGGATGTCGAGGGTCGGGATACGGGAGGTCATGGCGGTCACCGGGACGGTCGGCGGGATCAGGCGGCCGCCGCGCGCACGGCGTCAGCCAGGGAGTCGAGGGTGGACTGCATCAGGGCGGCGTCGTCGGCCTCGACGGTGACGCGCACCACCGGTTCGGTGCCCGAGGGGCGCAGGAAGGCGCGGCCGCGGCCGGCGACGGCCGCCTGCGCGCGCGACAGCGCCGCCTGCACCGCCGGCGCCTCGGCCGGGCGCGCGCCGTTGGCGTAGCGCACGTTGACGGTCCGCTGCGGGTAGCGGTGCAGGCCCGCCAGCGCCTCGTGCAGGCCGATCCCGCGCCGCTGCAGCACTTCCAGCACCTGCAGCGCGCTGACGATGCCGTCGCCGGTGCTGGCGCGGTCCAGGCACAGCAGGTGGCCGGAGGCCTCGCCGCCGAGCACGCCGCCGTGCTCGATCAGCGCCTGGTGCACGTAGCGGTCGCCGACGCGGGCGCGGACGAAGCCGATGCCGTGCCGCTCCAGCGCCTGCTCCAGCCCGTAGTTGGTCATCAGGGTGCCGACCACCGGCCCCTGCAGGCGGCCGCTGGCCCGCCAGTCCAGCGCGAGGATGTAGAGCAGGTCGTCGCCGTCGACGACGCGGCCGTCGTCGGCCACGAACAGCACCCGGTCGCCGTCGCCGTCGAAGGCGATGCCCAGCGCGGCGCCGGTGGCGCGCACGCGCTCGGCCAGCGCCTGCGGGTGGGTGGAGCCGACGCCGTCGTTGATGTTGAGGCCGTTGGGCTCGATGCCGATGGCGTCCACCCGCGCGCCGAGCTCGCGCAGCACCAGCGGGCCGATCTGGTAGGTCGCGCCGTTGGCGCAGTCCATGGCGATGCGCAGGCCCTGGAGGTCGAAGCCGCGCGGCAGCGAATTCTTGCAGGCCTCCAGGTAGCGGCCCACCGCGTCGCGCGTGCGCACCGCCCTGCCCAGCTTGTCGGAGGCGACGGTGCGGAACGGCGCGTCCAGCGCGGCCTCGATCGCCAGCTCGGTGGCGTCGTCGAGCTTCTCGCCGTCGGCGGAGAAGAACTTGATGCCGTTGTCGTGGTGGGGGTTGTGCGAGGCGGAGATGACGATGCCGCCGTCGGCGCGCAGCGAGCGGGTCAGGTGCGCCACCGCCGGGGTCGGCATCGGCCCCATCAGCTCCACGTCCACGCCGGCCGCGACCAGCCCGGCCTCCAGCGCGGCCTCGAACATGTAGTTGGAGATGCGCGTGTCCTTGCCGATCACCACGAAGGGCTTGCGCCAGGCGGCCTCGCCGGCATGCAGGACGTGGCCGTAGGCGTTGCCCAGGCGCAGCACGAAGTCGGCCGAGATCGGCCCTTCGCCGACGCGGCCGCGGATGCCGTCGGTGCCGAAGTAGCGCCGGCTCATGCCGCGTCCCGGGCCGGCGCCGGCTGCCGGGTCAGCAGCGCCAGCAGCGAGGCGATGCGATCGCGCAGTTCGCGGCGGTCGCAGATCTGGTCGATCGCGCCGTGCTCGAGCAGGAACTCGGCGCGCTGGAAGCCCTCGGGCAGCTTCTCGCGCACGGTCTGCTCGATCACCCGCGGGCCGGCGAAGCCGATCAGCGCCTCCGGCTCGGCGATGTTGATGTCGCCCAGCATCGCGAACGAGGCCGAGGCGCCGCCGAAGGTGGGGTTGGTCAGCACCGAGATGTAGGGCAGGCCCGCCGCGCGCAGGCGGCCCAGCGCCGCCGAGGTCTTGGCCATCTGCATCAGCGAGAACAGGCTTTCCTGCATGCGCATGCCGCCGCTGGCGGCGAAGCAGACCAGCGGCGCGCGCGCGGCCAGCGCCTGCTCGGCGGCCAGCGCCAGCTTCTCGCCGCCGACCGAGCCCATCGAGCCGCCCATGAAGGCGAACTCCATCGCGCAGGCCACCAGCGGGCGCTGCTTGAGCGTGCCCTGCATGGCCACCAGCGCGTCGCGCTCGCCGGTGGCCTTCTGCGCGGCCTTGAGGCGGTCGCCGTAGCGCTTCTGGTCGCGGAACTTCAGCACGTCCACCGGCGACAGCGCGGCGGCGATCTCGGTGGTCGAGTGCGGGTCGAAGAACGCCGCCAGCCGCACGCGCGCGCGGATCGGCCGGTGGAAGTCGCACTTCGGGCAGACCTCGAGGTTCTCTTCCAGCTCCGGTCGGTACAGCACCGCGCCGCAGCGCTCGCACTTCTCCCACAGGCCCTCGGGCACGCTGCGCTTGCGCTGGGTACCCGGCTCGGTGCGGATGCTCGACGGCATCACTTTCTTCAGCCAGCTCAAATCGTTCTCACTCTGTCGGCGGCGCGCGGCGCCGGCGGAAAGCCGAGCCGCGGCCAGGGGCAAGAGCGCAAGTCTAGCAGGACGCCGGACCCGGCCGGTCGCCGGCGGCGGCCGCGCAAGCCACTGATTCGATTGAAGAAGGCCGCCCGGAATGCGGCGACCGGCGGCGCCGGACGGCCGCGCCGTCAGTCGTAGCGCCGCTCGCGCAGCCATTTGGTGGCGATCCACTTCTCCCCGGCCAGCACCGGCGCGCCGCCGTGCAGGGTCCGCGTCATCGGGTGCGGCCGGTCGTAGCTGAAGAACACCGCGTTGCCGCGTACCGCGGCGACCTCGAAATGCGCATCGGGGAACACCGTCGCGCCGCCGCGCGCCGGGGTGTTGAGGTACATCACCAGCGACGCCACGCGCTGGCCGCCGCGCGCCAGCACGCGCTGGCTGCCGGGCTGCTGCGGGTCGAAGTAGTCGTAGTGCGGCTTGTACTCGGCGCCCGCGCCGTAGCGCAGCACCTGCAGGCCCTCGCCGTTCTCCAGCGGCCAGTCGAGCAGCCGCGCGATGCGCGCCTCCACGCGCGCGACCGTCTCGTCCTCGCCGCGGCGGAAGAACATGCCCTCGCTGCTGCGGTCCGGGTGCGGCCGGTCGCCGCCGGTGCGCATGTCCACGGTGCGCGAACGCTGCAGACGCGCGCGGGCGCGCTCGATCAGCGCATCGCATTCGTCGCCGGAGAGCAGGCCGCCGAACACCACGACCTGCGGAAGGACCAGGTGCGCCAGGACCTGGACCTCGCGATCGCCGGCATCGATGGCGGCGGTGTCGTTCCAGGCCACCGGCGCCGGCACCCGCACCGGCGGCGGCACGCCGGCTTCGCGGGCGTGCCGGTCCAGATGGCGCCGGATCGCGGCCTCCACCGCGTCGATCGCGTCCTGCTCCGCCCAGCCCCGCTCGAGCAGCGGCGCGACCACGCGCTCGGGCGATTCCCCGGCGCGGATGCGCGCCAGGATCCAGTCGTCGATGTCCGCCGTGGTGGTCATTGCCTCGCCCGCTTCCGGCGCCGCGCCGCGACGCCGCCCGGCGCGCAGGGTAGCGCGTCGCGAAGGCGCCGGCACCGTCCGCCGGGTGGCGCGCGCCCGTCGACGGCGTCGCGCGATCGCAAGAATCCGGTCACATGCGCCCCCTATAACGGCAGCCGAACTTCACTCCAGGGGCCAGCGAACTCCATGCCGGTGCGCCGACGCGCCCCGGCCTCGCTTGACCTGCGTGCGTCGACCCCCCCGAAACCTCGATCGGAGAGATCCCAGATGGCTGCCAACAACTACCGGACCCTGCTGATGAGCTTCGGCGCGGTCCTCGCCCTCAGCGGCTGCGGCAACGGCGCCGACCGCGTCGCCAGCCCCGGCGAGGGCGCGTTCCCGCCGGCCCCGGCGCCGGCGCCGACGCCCGCCCCGGCCCCCTCGCCCACCCCGGCCCCGCCGCCGTCTGGCGGCCCGGCCGAGGGCTGCCCCAGCGGCTTCACCGACATCGGCACCGTCGCCGACGGCGGCCTGCGCGCCTGCCGCCTGCCGCAGCTGATCACCGGCAACCTCACCGTGCCCAGGCGCGACGGCACGGTCTACGCGATCTCCGGCAGCGTCAACGTCGGCCAGGACCAGGGCGGCGACGCCGGCAACCCGCACGCGGTGCCGCGCGGCGTGCTCACCGTCGAGCCGGGCGTGACCGTGTTCGCCTCGTCCGGCAACGACTACCTGATCGTCAACCGCGGCTCCGAGATCCATGCCGAGGGCACCGCCGAGGCGCCGATCGTGTTCACCGCCCGCCAGGACATCGAGGGCGAGACCGGCCCCGACACCATCGGCCTGTGGGGCGGCCTGATCCTCGCCGGCCGAGCGCCGATCAACGCCTGCCCCGGCGAGACCCAGTCCGGCACCCCGCAGTGCCAGAGCCAGGTCGAGGGCACCAACGCGTTCTACGGCGGCAACGCCCCCAGCGACAGCAGCGGCGTGATCCGTTACGTGCAGGTGAAGTACTCCGGCTTCGAGATCTCGCCCAACAACGAGCTGCAGGGCATCACCGCCGCCGGCGCCGGCAGCGGCACCACCCTGGAGTACTTCCAGATCCACAACAGCTCCGACGACGGCATCGAGATCTTCGGCGGCACGCTCAACGCCCGCTACCTCGTGGTGACCGGCGCCGACGACGACTCCATCGATACCGACACCGGCTGGAACGGCGGCATCCAGTTCGGCATCGTGATCCAGCGCGCCGGCGGCGGCGACCGCATGAACGAGTGGAGCAGCATCAACCGCCAGCCCTACTCGCAGCCGAGGGTGGCCAACATCACCTACGTCGGCCGCCCCGGCGGCGGTGCGGCGATCCACCTCAACCAGGGCACCCAGGCCTCGTTCTACAACAGCGTGGTCACCCGCGCGGCCGGCGGCACCGGCTCCGGGGAGCGCTGCCTGGAGATCCGCGACGCGAATACCACCGGCACCTTCCACTCGGTGCACTTCTCCTGCCCGGTGGCGTTCGAGGACGCCCGCGCCCAGGAAGCCTTCGAGAGCGGGACCAACAACGTGGTCGGCACCTCGAGCCTGGTCAACGGCTTCGTCAACGGCCCGCAGGAGCGCGCGGTGCCGGCGTACCAGGGCCTGGAGGCCGCGCACCCGTTCTTCCGCCAGGTGGACTACATCGGCGGCGTGCGCGACGCCAGCGACACCTGGTGGCAGGGCTGGACCTGCGGTCTGACGCAAGACGCCCCGGCCTGCTGACGGATCGACCGAAGCACGGCGGGGCGGCGGCGACGCCGCCCCGCCGCGATGGCAACCCGGGACTCCTCCGTCCGCAGTCAAGGCCCTCCCCATGAAGACGACCCCGACCCGAAACCGCCCGGTCCGGCGGCACCTGCCGTTGGCCATTTCCGCGCTGCTGGCGCCCTGCCCCGCGCTGGCCCAGGACGCCCCGCCGAGCCCGGCCGCGCAGACCGCGACCCAGCTCGATACGCTGGAGGTGCGCGGCCGCTACATCCCCGAGCCGATGCTGCAGACCTCGGAAGTGGCCTCGTTCATCACCCGCGAGGATTTCCGCCGCACCGGCGACGCCGACGCGGCCGCCGCGCTGACCCGCGTCACCGGCCTGAGCCTGGTGCGCGACAAGTTCGTCTACGTCCGCGGGCTCGGCGAACGCTATTCCTCGGCGCTGTTCAACGGTTCGCCGCTGCCCAGCCCGGAGCCGCTGCAGCGCGTGGTGCCGCTGGACCTGTTCCCGAGCGAGGTGCTCGAGGGGGTGACCGTGCAGAAGACCTATTCGGCGCGCTACCCCGGCGAGTTCGGCGGCGGCGTGATCGACCTGCAGTCGCTGACGGTACCCGATGCGCCGTTCCTGAACCTGTCGGTCGGCACCGGCGGCAACAGCGTCACCACGTTCGAGAAGGGCCTGACCTACTTCGGCTCGGACGACGACTTCTGGGGCTACGACGACGGCACCCGCAAGATGCCCAGCGAACTCTCCGACGCGATCGCCACCGGCCAGCGCGTGGACCTGGGCAACTTCTCCCGCGAGGACATCCGCCGCATCGGCCGCAGCATGCAGAGCGCCAACATCCGCGTGCTGCAGGAAAAGGACAGCATCGACCCCGACGTCAGCTTCGGCGGCAGCGCCGGCTACTCGCTGGACCTGGCCGACAGCGGCAGGCTCGGCTTCATCGCCGTGGCCGGCTTCGACAACGAATGGCGCACCCGCTTCGGCGTGCAGCAGGACCCGGTGTTCGTCGGCGAGACCGTGCAGTACAACGACCGCTACGACTTCCTCTCCACCTCCAACAACGCCAAGGTCAACGTCCTGCTCGGCGCCGGCTGGGAGAGCGAGCGGCACCGCATCGCGCTGACCACGCTGTACGTGCACGACACCATCAAGGAGGCGCGCAGCCGCTCCGGCATCGACAACCTGGCCGGCTTCGAGGTGCGCGACGACTACACCGAGTGGTTCGAGCGCGAGCTGCTCAACAACCAGATCAGCGGCGAGCACCGCTTCGGCGAGTACGACGACCTGAAGATCGAGTGGCGCGGCGCCATCGCGCGCGCCACCCGCGACGCGCCGTACGAGAGCGGCATCCGCTACGAGCTGGTGGACGGCTACTGGGCCCACGACGCCTCGCGCGTGCGCAACTACTTCCGCTTCAGCGACGTCGAGGACGAGGTGGCCAGCGGCGGCATCGACGTGACCTGGCGCCTGCCGGTGGAGCGCGACGTCACCCTGATGGGCGGCGTGGCCTATTCCGACAACGACCGCAACGCCGAGAACCGGGAATTCCGCTTCACCGCCAACGGATCGCTGCCGTTCTACAACCGCTACCAGCGCGTGGACTACCTGTTCTCGGACTACAACCTCAGCCAGGACCTGCTGCGCATCCAGGAGGTCACCGGCGGCTCGGGCGACGCCGCCTACGACGCCACGCTGAAGGTCAAGGCCGGCTACCTGCAGGCCGAGGCCGAGATCACCCCGTACGTGCGCGCCACCGTCGGCGTGCGCTACGAGGACGCGGTACAGGCCGTGCATACCTACGACATCTTCAGCGGCCAGCGCCAGGGCGGCGTCGATCCGCTGCGCAACAGCTACGTGCTGCCCGCGGCCACGCTGACCTGGAACTTCCGCGACGACCAGCAGATCCGCTTCGGCGCCTCGAAGACGATCGCCCGGCCGCAGTTCCGCGAGCTGTCGCCGCTGCAGTACCTCGATCCGGACAACGACCGCATCTTCTACGGCAACCCCTACCTCGTCGACAGCGAGCTGCTCAACCTCGACGCCCGCTACGAGTGGTTCTTCGGCTCCGGCGAGTACTTCACCGCCGGCGTGTTCTACAAGGACATCGACAAGCCGATCGAGAGCAACGTCAGCGACGCGCCCGGCGGCGGCATCCTGCAGAGCTTCCTCAACGCCCCCTCGGCCACGCTGTACGGCGCCGAGATCGAGGCGAAGAAGTACGTCGCGCTGCCGATCGAGGCCAACTGGTGGGGCGACAAGCGCCTGTACGTCGCCGCCAACTACACCTGGTCGAACTCCGAGGTGAACGTGGACGACGGCGACACCGTGCACCCCTACGGCTTCCAGACCCCCCAGCAAGCGCGCCTGTTCGTGCGCGACGGCAGCGTGCTGCAGGGCCAGTCCGACCACATCGCCAACCTCCAGTTCGGCATCGAGAGCGAAAGCACGCGCACCCAGGCCACCCTGATCGCCAACTACGTGGGCGAGCGCATCAGCGCGCGCGGCCGCCCCGGCCAGCCCGACTACGTGGAGAATCCCGGTGCGTCGCTCGACCTGGTGCTGCGCAAGGGCTTCGACCTCGGCGGCACCGAGATGACGCTCGGCTTCAGCGCCCGCAACCTGCTGGAGGCGGACTACCGCGAATACCAGGACGGCATCGAGCGGGTCGACGTCTACCGCTACAACCCCGGCGTGTCCTACTCGCTGAGCCTGTCGGCCTCGTTCTGAGCGCCCGAGCCGCGCGGCCCGTCCCCGGATGCGGGGGCGGGCCGCCTGCGTTCGCGGGCATCGCGCCGCCCGCTCGCGCGCCGGCGGCCGAATGTGGCAGCCGCAGTCAAACCGTCACAAAAGATTCTCATGCTGTTCGCACTCCAGGCCGCCCGTCGCGCCCCCGTGCCCAGAACGCCGCTCACGCCGTCGTCCATCCGCCTGCCGCGAGATCCGGCGATGCTGCGCACCGGCGTCGAACTCGCGCTGGTCGTGCTGCTCGCCGCGCAGGCGGCGCGGCTGATCTGGCTGCTGGCCGTGCCCTCCGGCCCGATCGGCGCCGCGGCCGCGGCCCCCGCGGCCGTGGATGCCGGCGCGCCCGCGCTGGCGCTGGCATCCGACCCCTTCCATCCCGGCGCCTACGCGCGCCCGGCGGCGCAGGCCGAGGTGTCCGGGTTGCGCCTGCACGGCCTGCGCGTCGCCGGCGCGCTGGGCGCTGCGATCCTCTCCGCCGGCGACGGGCCGCAGGCGGCGTTCCGGGTCGGCGACGAGGTCGCACCGGGCATCGTGCTGCAGGCGGTGGCCGCCGATCATGCGCTGCTGCGCACGGCCGGCGGCGAGCGCCGGCTCGAGCTCGACGCCGCGCCGGCGCCGGCGAGCGCGCGTCCGGTCGCGCACCGGCCGGCGCCCGCCCCCACCGTCGCGCGCGCCGGCGCCGGCGCCGTGGATCCCGCCGCGCTTCTCGCCCAGGCCGGCCTGAGCGCACGGACCGAAGGCGGCCGGATCACCGGCTACGCGCTGATCCCGCGCGGCGACGGCGCGCTGCTGCGGCAGGCCGGGCTGGAACCGGGCGACGTGCTGCTGGCCGTCAACGGCAATCCGCTCACCCCCGAGCGCCTCGGCGAGCTGGAATCCGAACTCGCCCGCGGCGGCCAGGCCCGGCTCACCGTGGAACGCGACGGACGCGCGCGCACCCTCAGCCTGCGGACGACATCGCCTTGATCCCCAGACCCGTTCCGCTCGCGCTCGCCGCCGCGCTGGCGCTGGGCGCCGCCCCGCCGACGCTCGCGCAGGACCCGCCGGCCGCGTCCGCGGCGCCGGCGCTCGACGTCCGCAACGCCGACATCCGCGCCTTCATCCAGGACGTGGGACGCGCCACCGGCACCACCTTCCTGATCGACCCGGCGGTGCAGGGCACCATCACCCTGTCCAGCGAGGACGCGCTGACCGAGCCGGAACTGCTGGGCATCCTGGTCGCGACGCTGCGCGCCAACGGCCTGGTCGCGGTGCCCGCCGGCGATGGCGTGTACCGCGTGGTGCCGGACGAGCAGGCCGCGCGCCAGCCGGGCGCGCTGGCGGCCGGCGGCGCCGGCTTCGCCACCGAGGTGTTCCGGCTGCGCCACGTCGATGCCGCGGCCGCGGTGGAGACCGTGCAGCCCCTGGTCGGCCGCGGCGGCGTGGTCCTGGCCACGCCGCAGGGCAACGGCCTGCTGGTGGCCGACTACGCCGACAACCTGCGCCGCCTGCGCGGATTGATCGCGCAGATCGACCAGGATCGCGCCCGGGTCGAGGCGGTGAGCCTGCGCAACAGCTCCGCGCGCGAACTGGCCGCGGTGGTGGCGGGGCTGTACGGCCAGGGCGGCGGCGCGGCGCTGGCGGTGCTGCCGGTGGAGAGCAGCAACGCGGTCCTGCTGCGCGGCGATCCCGCGCTGGTGGAAACGGTGCGCCGGGTGATCGAGGACCTCGACCGTCGCGCCGAGAACAGCGGCGACGTGCGGGTGATCCGCCTGCAGCACGCCAACGCCGAGGAACTGCTGCCGGTGCTGCAGCAGGTGATCGGCCACCGCGGCGAGGGCGACGCCGACCCGCCGGCCGTGGCGGGCGCGGCGGCGGGCGCGGGCCGGCTGTCGATGCCGGCGCGCGACGGCGCCTCGATGTCCTCCCCCGGCCTGCCCGCGGCCGGCGCCGACGGTACCGCACCGCTGGCCGCCTCGGTGACGCTCGCGCCGGGGCGCCGCGCCACCATCGCCCGCTATCCCGGCGCCAACGCCATCATCATCAACGCCGACCCGGAGACCCAGCGCCTGCTGGTGGACGTGATCAACCAGCTCGACACCCGGCGCGAGCAGGTCCTGGTCGAGGCGCTGGTGGTGGAGATCTCCGACGAGGCCGCGCGCCGTCTCGGCGCGCAGTTGCTGATCGCCGGGCGCGACGGCCGCATCCCGTTCGGCTACACCAACTTCCCCGGCGGCGCGCCCGGCGCCGGCGCGCTCGCCGCGGCCGCGCAGCGCATCCGCGACGGCGACACTTCCTCGTCCACGGTCAACCAGGCGCTGCGTTCGCTGCTCGACTTCAACGGCGGCCTCGGCGGCATCGCCGGCCAGACCGGCAGCGCGGTGTTCGGCCTCATCATCGACGCGGTCCGCAGCGACACCGCCTCCAACCTGCTGTCCACGCCGTCGATCCTGACCCTGGACAACGAGGAGGCGCGCATCCTCGTCGGCCAGGAGATCCCGATCACCACCGGCGAGGTGCTGGGCGATTCCAACAGCAATCCGTTCCGCACCATCCAGCGCCAGGACGTGGGCATCCAGCTGGTGGTGCGCCCGCAGATCAACGCCGGCGGCGGCATCACCCTCGCCCTGCGCCAGGAGGTCTCCGCCGTGGCCGGCCCGGTCAGCGAGGACTCCAGCGAACTGCTGGTCACCAAGCGCGAGATCGAGACCCGGGTGCTGGCCGACGACGGCGCGATCGTGGTGCTCGGCGGCCTGCTCGACCAGGCCGACCGCAACACCGTGAACAAGATCCCGGTGCTGGGCGACATCCCCGGCCTGGGCGCGCTGTTCCGCTCCACCTCGCGCGCGCGCAACAAGACCAACCTGATGGTGTTCCTGCGCCCGACCATCGTGCGCGACGCCGCGCAGGCGCAGGCGGTCACCGCGCCGCGCTACGACTACATGCGCGCCCAGCAGCTGGGCAGCGGCGGTACCGACGGCAGCGGCCGCGCCCTGCTCGATGCGCTGATCCAGGACTATTTCGGCACCGTCGCGCCGGTGGTGCCCCCGCCCGCGCTGCCACGCCCCGCAGCGCCGCCGGCGCCGGCCGGCCCCAGCCCGTGAACGCCGCCGCGCCCGAGGCGATGCCGCTGGCCTACGCGTTCGCGCGCCGGCACGGGCTGCTGTTGCTGGAAGCCGGCGCGCGCGCGCGCGTCGGCCTGCGCGAGGGCTCGCCGCCGGACGGGCTGGTCGAGGCGCGGCGCGCGCTCGGGGTGCCGCTGGAGGTCGAGGTCCTGCCGCGCGCGGCCTTCGACCGCCGGCTCTCGGAAACCTATGCCGGCAACGGCCTGGCCGATGCCGGCGGCCTCGAGGGCGCGACCGATCTCGACGCCCTGGCCGAGGACCTGCCGGCCGCCGCCGACCTGCTCGACGCCCAGGACGATGCGCCGGTGATCCGGCTCATCAACGGGCTGATCGCCGAGGCCGCGCGCAACGGCGCCTCCGACGTGCACATCGAGCCGTTCGAGAGCGCGCTGCGGGTGCGCCTGCGCGTCGACGGGGTGATGCGCGAGGCGCTGAGCTTAGCGCCGCGGCTGGCGCCGATGCTGGTGTCGCGGGTCAAGGTGATGGCGCGGCTGGACATCGCCGAGCGGCGGGTGCCGCAGGACGGGCGGATCTCGGTCACGATGGGCGCCAAGGCGCTGGACGTGCGCGTCTCCACCCTGCCCGCCCGGCACGGCGAGCGCGTGGTGATGCGCATCCTCGACAAGGACCAGGGCGCGCGCGCGCTCGACGCGCTGGGCATGCCGGACGCGGTGCTGGCCGCGTTCCGCGCCGCGCTCGCGCAGCCCAACGGCATCGTCCTGGTCACCGGCCCCACCGGCTCGGGCAAGACCACCACGCTGTACGCCGGCCTGCAGGCGCTCAACGACGGCAGCCGCAACATCCTCACCGTGGAGGACCCGGTCGAGTACGCGGTCGAGGGCGTGGGCCAGACCCAGGTCAACGCCCGCGTGGGCATGAGCTTCGCCGCCGGCCTGCGCGCGATCCTGCGCCAGGACCCGGACGTGGTGATGGTCGGCGAGATCCGCGACCCGGAGACCGCGCAGATCGCGGTGCAGGCCAGCCTCACCGGCCACCTGGTGCTGTCCACCGTGCACACCAACGACGCCCTCGGCGCGATCACCCGCCTGCGCGACATGGGCACCGAATCGTTCCTGCTCGCCAGCACCGTGCGCCTGGTGCTGGCGCAACGGCTGATCCGGCGCCTGTGCCCGCACTGCCGGCGGCCGCGCGCGGCCGATGCGCTCAGCGCGCGGCTGATGGGCGCCGCCCATGCCGGCCCGCTGTACGCCGCCGGCGGCTGCGCGCATTGCCAGCACACCGGCTTCGCCGGGCGCATCGGCGTCTACGAGGCGGTGACCGTGGACGAGCGCCTGCGCGCGCTGATCGCCGCCGGCGCCGACGAGGACGCGCTGGCGCGCGAGGCGGCGGTGTCCGGCGACTGGCTGGCCGATTCCGCGCGCGCCTGCGTGGCCGCCGGCGTCACCACGCCGGAGGAGGCGCTGCGCGTGGTGCGCCAGGACGAGCGGAGCGGCTGACGTGGCCGCGTTCGACTACGCCGCCCTCGACGCTCGCGGCCGCACCCGCACCGGCACCGTGTCCGCGGCCAGCGAACGCGAGGCGCGCGCGCGCCTGGCCGGGCGCCGGCTGGTGCCGGTGCGGCTCTCGCCGGCCGCGCCGGCCGCGCGCGGCCGCGGCCGCTTCCGTGCCCGCGACCTGGCCCTGGTCACCCGCCAGCTCGCCACCCTGGCGGCGGTGGCGCCGGTGGAGGAAGCCCTGCGCACGCTCGGCCAGCAGGCCGAGCGCGCCGCGGTGCGGCGGGTGCTGCTGGCCACCCACGCGGCGGTGGTCGAAGGGTTCCGCCTGTCCGAGGCGATGGCGCGCCAGGGCCGCGCGTTCCCGCCGCTGTACCGCGCGATGGTCGCCGCCGGCGAAGGCACCGGCGCGCTGCCGGAGATCCTGGAACGCCTGGCCGACCTGCTCGAACGCCAGCAGCAGGTGCGCGGCCAGCTGGTCGCCGCGCTGGTCTACCCGGCCGCGCTGGCGGTCACCGCGCTGGCGGTCCTGGCCGCGCTGATGACCTTCGTGGTCCCGCGGGTGGTGGAACAGTTCGACTCGATGGGCCGCAGCCTGCCGTGGCTGACCCGCGCGGTCATCGCGGTGTCCGAGGCATTCACCGGCTGGGGCCCGCTGCTGCTGGCCCTGGCCGTCGCCGCCGCGCTCGCCGCGGGCGCGGCGCTGCGGCGGCCGGGCCCGCGCCTGCGCTTCGATGCGGCGATGCTGGCCGCGCCGCTCGTCGGGCGGCTGCTGCGCGACCTGCACGCCGCGCGCATGGCCCGCACCCTGGCGATCATGCTCGCCGGCGGCCTGCCGCTGATGGAGGGCCTGCGGATCACCGCCGGCACCGTCGGCAACCGCGTGCTGCGCCAGGCCACCACCCGCATGGCCGACGACATCCGCGAGGGCGCCAGCCTCGCCAGCGCCATGCGCCGGGCCGGCGCGTTCCCGCCCACCCTGCTCTACATGGCCGCCAGCGGCGAGGACAGCGGGCGCCTGGCGCCGATGCTCGAGCGCGCGGCCGACTATCTCGAACGCGAGTTCAACACCTACACCGCCACCGCGATGAACCTGCTCGAGCCGGCCATCATCGTCGCCATGGGCGCGCTGGTGGCGCTGATCGTGCTCGCGATCCTGCTGCCGATCCTGCAGTTCAACACGATGGTGCTGGGCTGATCCCATTTTTCCCGGAGCGATTTCATGTCGTACGGTAATCCCGCGTTCCTTGTGCTGGCGATGCGGCTTTTCCCTTCTCCCGCGAGCGGAAGTCCATACCGGTTTTCCCCTTCTCCCGCGAGCGGGAGAAGGTGCCCCGAAGGGGCGGATGAGGGTGCTTTTCGATCCACTGCCGCGCCGCAGGTAGCCCCACCCGCTACCGCGAGGCGGGAACGGGGCATCGGTGGGATCCGCGGCGCGTCCGCCCTCACCCTACCGTCCGCTCCGCGGACGGTCCCCCCTTCTCCCGCTGGGCGGGAGAGGGGCATCGGTGGGGTCCGCGACGCGTCCGCCCTCACCCCACCGTCCGCTCCGCGGACGGTCCCCCCCTCTCCCGCGAGGCGGGAGAGGGGCATCGGTGGGATCCGCGGCGCGCCCGCCCTCACCCCACCGTCCGCTCCGCGGACGGTCCCCCCCTCTCCCGCTGGGCGGGAGAGGGACGTCGGCGGGCGGCCTGCGGCCGCCGTTTTACAGGGGGGGTTCACCCTGGTCGAGCTGATGGTGGTCATCGTCATCATCGGCCTGCTCGCCACCGTGGTGATGATCAACGTCATGCCCAGCCAGGACCGCGCGATGGCCGAGAAGGCGCGCGCGGACATCGCCGTGCTGGAGCAGGCGATCGAGACCTACCGGCTGGAGAACCTCAGCTACCCGGGCAACCAGGACGGCCTGCAGGCGCTGCTGCGGCCGCCGGCCGGGCTCGCCCGCCCGGAGCGCTACCGGCCCGGCGGCTACATCCGCCGGCTGCCCGAGGATCCGTGGGGCCACCCGTACCAGTACCGCCAGCCGGGCCGCCACGGCGGCGCGTTCGACGTGTATTCGTTCGGCGCCGACGGCCGCGAGGGCGGCGAAGGCGACGCCGCCGACATCGGCAACTGGCACTGAGCCATGCCCGCGCACGGCACGCGACGGCCCGGCGCGATCCCGCCCGCAGCGGCGGCCGGCTTCACCCTGGTCGAGCTGATGGCGACCCTGGCCGTGATCGGCCTGCTCGCGGCCGCGGTCGCCCTCACCGCGCCGGCCCCGGTGCCTGCGCTGCGCCGCGACGCCGAAGCGCTGGCCGGCACGCTCGCGCGCGCGCGCGAGGAGGCGATCCTCGGCGGCCGCCGGGTGCGGGTGGAGGCCGATCCGCTCGGCTACCGCGTCGCCGTGGCGCGCAGCGGCGGCTGGCAGCCGCTGTCGGCCCCGCCGTTCGCGCCGGTGCGCTGGCGCGATGGCGTGACGCCCGCGCTGGCCGACGACCCGGCGCTCCGCGGGTTCGCGTTCGATCCGCTCGGCGGCGCCGAGCCGGCGGCGCTCGAACTGGCCCAGGGCGGACGCCGCGCGCGCGTGGAGGTGGCCATCGACGGCAGCGTCCACCTGTCGGAGGCGCGTTGACATGGGCCGCGCCCGCCGCCGCGCGCGCGGCTTCACCCTGCTGGAACTGCTGGTCGCGCTGGCGGTGTTCGCGCTGGCGGTGCTGGCGCTGCTGAACCTCGCCGGGGAAACCACCCGCACCGCGGCGCTGGTGGAGGAACGCGTGCTGGCGGGCATCGTCGCCGGCAACCGCGCGGTCGAAGCCAGCGTGGAACCGTTGCCCGCGCTCGCCGCCCGGGCCGAGGGCGAGGAACGCCAGGGCGACCGCGACTGGCGCTGGTCGCGCACGCTCGAACCCACCGACGACGCCGCGCTCGTGCGCATCGAGATCCTGGTGCGGCCGGCCGGCAGCACGCACGTCGCCGCCCAGGCGGTGCTGCTGCGCGGGGCGCGCTGATGCGCGCGCGCGGCTTCACCCTGCTGGAAATGCTGGTCGCGCTGGCGGCGTTCGCGCTGCTGGCCGCGGCCGGGGTCGGGGTGATGGGCTACGCGGCCGGTCACCAGGGCGTGGCCCAGGCGCGCATGGCGCGGGTGGGCGAGCTGCAGCGCGCGCGCGCGCTGCTCGGCGCCGACCTGGCCCAGGCCGCGCCGCGGCGCACCCGCGACGCCGCCGGCCAGGCTGCGGTGCAGGCGTTCGCCGGCACCGCGCGGCCCGGCGACGGGGTGCTGTTCGCGCTGGTCAGGCGCGGCTGGGAGAACCCCGCGCAGGCGCCCCGCGCCTCGCTGCAATACGTGGAATACCGGCTGCGCGACGGCCGCCTGGAACGCGCCGCGCGGCCGATGCTCGACGGCGCGCGGCTGCAGCCGCCGCAGGTGGTGATCGCGGGGGTGCGCGGCGTCGAGGTCGCCTACCGCTTCCAGGGCGAGTGGATGGACGGCTGGCCCGGCGGCGCCGACCGCGTCCCCGAGGCGCTGCGGCTGGCGCTGGACCTCGAGGGACTGGGCCGGGTCGAGCAGGCGTTCGCGATGCCGGGGAGCTGGCCGTGAGCGCGGGCGGGCGCCAGCGCGGGGTGGCGCTGCTCACCGTGCTGCTGCTGGTGGCCACGATGTCGGTGCTGGTGGTGGCCATGCTCGACGACGTGCGCTTCGCGCTGCGGCGTACCGCCAACGCCGAGGCGCTGGCGCAGGCGCAGTGGTACGCGCTGGGCGCCGAGGCGCTGGCCGCCGCGCAGGTCGAGCGCCTGGTCCGCCGCGACCCGGTCGCGACCACGCTGGACGGGGACTGGAACGGCCGCGCGTTCGTGTTCCCGGTCGAGCACGGCGCCATCCGCGCCCGGCTGCGCGACGCCACCGCCTGCTTCAATCTCAACAGCGTGGTCCAGGGCGCCGGCGACCTGCTGTCGCGGCGCCCGGAGGGCGTGCGCCAGTACATCGCCCTGCTGTGCGCGCTGGAATTTCCCGACGCGCAGGCGCAGGCGCTCGCCGACGCGCTGGCGGACTGGGTGGACAGCGACCAGCAGCGCGAGGGCCTCGGCCACGAGGACGCCGGCTATGCCCGCGGCCGCGGCGGCTACCGCACCGGCGACACCCTGCTCGCCGAGCCCAGCGAACTGCGCGCGATCCGCGGCTACACCCCGGAGGTCTACGCGCGCCTGCGCCCGCACGTGTGCGCGCTGCCGACGACCGCGCCGTCGCCGGTCAACGTCAACACCCTGCAGGCGGCCGACGCGCCGGTGCTGGCGATGCTCGCCGGCGGCGAGCTGGACGTGGCGCGCGCGCAGCGCGTCATCGCCGCGCGCCCCGCCGGCGGCTGGCGCAGCGTCGCCGCGTTCTGGGACGCGCCCGGCCTGCGCGGCGCGGTCCCCGCCGACGCGGCGCTGTCGCAGGTGCGCCTGACCACGCGCTACTTCCGGCTGCGCGCCGAGGTCGATCACGGGCCGGCGCAGGCCCAGCTGAGCGCGCTGATCGAATACGACCCCGACCTGCCCGATGCGCGGCCGCGCATCCGGGTGCGACGCTGGAGCCACGAGGAATGACCCCGACCGATCCGATCCCGGCCGCCGCGCCGCCCGCCGGCACCGCGCTGCAGGTGCTGCTGCTGGCCGCGCCCGGCGGCGCGCCGGTGCGGCTGAGCGTGGCCGGCGACGGCCGCGTGCTCGCCCGCGAAACGCTGGCCGCCCCGGCGCCCGCCGCCGCGCCGCCGCGCCGCCGCCCGCGGCTGGTGGTGGTGGTGCCCGGCACCGAGGCGCCGGCGCGCTGGCTGGCGCTGCCCACGCGCTCGCTCGCGCAGGCGCGGGCGGCCGCGCGCGAGCTGCTGCGCGACGAGCTCGCCAGCGACGCCGGCGAGGCCCTGCACATCGCCGTCGGCGAAACGGATCGACTCGCCGAGCCGCGGCCGGTGGTGGCGGTGGCGGACGCGCGCATGCGCGCCTGGCGCGAGGCCGTCGAGTCGCTCGGCCTGAGCGCGGACGCGATGGTCCCCGACCACCTGCTGCTGCCGCACCCGGCCGAGGGCGAGCCCGCTCGCGTGCTCGCCGCCGGCGGCGACTGGCTGGTCCGCGGCGCCGCGCAGGCGTTCCGGGTCGAACGCGCACTGGCCCGGCGGCTGCTCGGTGCCGAGGCACCGGCGCAGGACCCGGCGGACGCGGCCGAGGCGTTCGAGGCAGCGATGGCGCTCGGCGCGCTGGCGCCGCCGCTGGACCTGCTGCAGGGCGCGCACGCCAGCGTGCGCCCCGGCGGCGCCCGCGGCGGCGCGGCGTGGCGGCGCAGCGCCGTGCTCGCCGGCCTGCTGGCCGCATCGGTGCCGTTGTCCTGGGGCGTGGAAGCCTTGCGCCACCGGCTGGCGGCACGGGCGCTGGAGACGCGCCTGGCGCAGCGCGTCGCCGAGGCGCTGCCCACCGCGCTCGCCGGAACGCCTGCCGAGGCCGTGGCCGCCGCCGACGAAGCGCTGGCGCGCGCGCGCGCCGGCGACACCTTCCCGCGCGCCGCCGCGGCCCTGTTCTCCGCCCTGGGGTCGGTCGCGGGCGCCGCCGTGGAGCGCATCGAATGGCGCGCCGGCGGCGCCCTGCGCGCGCGCATCGAGCACGGCGCGCGCGAGGACCTCGACGCGCTCGGCGCCGCCGTCGCCGCGCACGGCCTGCGGCTGGCGCCCGCCGGCAGCCGCCAGGCCGATGGCCGCCTGCACTCGGACCTCGACCTCGAGGCGCCCGCGCCGTGAGCCGCATCGCCGCCTGGTGGCAGGGGCTCAGCCCGCGCGAGCGCGCGATGGTCGCGGCGATGTGCGCGGCGATCGCCGCGTTCGTCGCCTGGTTCGGGGCGCTGGCGCCGCTGCGCGCCGCGCGCGACGAGGCCCGCCAGCGCCACGCCGAGGCCGTGCGCGCCGCCGCGCACGTGGACGCCGCGCTCGCGCGCATCGCCGCGATCCGCGCCCAGCGCCCGCCGCCGCCGGCTGCGGATGCCTGGCAGGCGATCGTGATCGACAGCGCCGGCGCGGCCGGGCTGGGCCTGGAGCGGCAGGACGTCCTGCCCGACGGCGCCCTGGCCATCGGCATCGGCGGCGCCGCGGCGCCGGCGCTGTTCGGCTGGCTGGACGCGCTGCGCCTGGAACATGCCATCGCACCCGACGTGGTGGACATCGAGCGCCGCGACGGCCGGTTGCGCGCGAGCCTGCGGTTCCCGCCGCCATGAGCGCGCGCAGGCTCGGGCTGGTCTTCGTGCTGGCGCTGGCGGCGATGCTGGCCGCCTTCCTGCCGCTGCGCCTCGCGCTCGACCTGGCCGGCGCGACGCGGGCCGGGCTGGCCGCCGCGAACGTCTCCGGCAGCGTCTGGCGCGGCCGGATCGCGGGCGCCACGCTGCACGGGATCGCGCTGGGCGATCTCGACGTCGGCCTGGCGCCGCTGCCGCTGCTGATCGGGCGCCGCGAACTGCGGCTGGGCGACGAGGAGGTACGGCTGCGGCTGCGCGCCGGCGAGGTGCGCGGCCTGCAGCAGGCGGACGGCCGGCTGCGGATGCCCGCCGGCGCGCACGGAATCGGGCTGGAACTGCGCGCGCAGGCGCTGCGGCTGCTGTTCGACCGCGACGCCTGCCGCGCCGCCGCCGGCACCCTGGCGCTGGCGCTGCACCGGCCCGGCAGCGACGACGCCTTCGCCACCCTCGCCGGCAGCCCGGCCTGCGACGGGCGCGACGCGCGCATCCCGCTGCAGGGCGGCGACGGGCCGATCCCAGGACTGCAGGGCGAGCTGCGGCTGCATGCGGACGGCCAGTGGGAACTCGACGCCCGCGTGCCCGGCGCGATCGAGCCCGGCATGCGCCTGGTCCTGGAAGCGGCCGGGTTCCGGCCCGGCCCCGGCGGCTGGAGCACGACGCTGCGCGGTGCGCTGGCGCCGCTGCCGCCGCCGTCCTGAAGACGATCCGAGGCCGGAAGCGCTGCGCGGCCGCGACCGACGCGCGCTGGCGCCCGCGCCCGGCTTCAGCCCGCGGCCGGCGCCGTGGCGCGGTCCAGTCCTTCGCGCAGCGGCGCGAGGAACGCCCGCGCGCGCGCGGCGGCCTCGTCCGCGCTGGCGGCGCCCTCGAGCGCCGCGACCAGCGCGCTGCCGACCACGACGCCGTCGGCGGCCTGCGCCATCGCCACCGCGCCGGCGGCGTCGCGGATGCCGAAGCCCGCCACCACGGGCACCTTCGCGCGCTCGCGCAGCGCGCCCAGGCGCTCGCCCGCGGCCTGCGCGTCCAGGCGCTCGGAGGCCCCGGTCACGCCGGCGAAGCTGACGTAGTACAGATAGCCCTGCGCCTGCTCGCACAGCAGGGCCGCGCGATCGGCGACGGTGGTCGGCGAGGCCAGCAGGATCAGGGCGATGCCGGCGCGCTCGAACGCGGCGCGGAAATCGGCCGCCTCCTCCGGCGGCAGATCGACCAGCAGCACGCCGTCCACCCCGGCCGCGGCGGCGGCGGCGGCGAACGCGTCGGCGCCGCGGATCTCGACCGGGTTGAGGTAGCCCATCAACACCACCGGAGTCGCGGCATCGCGCTCGCGGAAGGCGCGCACCGCGCCGAACACGTGGTCCAGGCCGCCGCCGCGCGCGATCGCGCGCTCGGAGCTGCGCTGGATGGTCGGACCGTCGGCCATCGGGTCGGAGAACGGTACCCCCAGCTCGATCACGTCCGCGCCGGCGGCGACCAGCGCATGCATCACCGGCAGCGTCGCCTCCAGCGAGGGATCGCCGGCGGTGACGAACGGGATCAGGGCCTTGCGGCCTTCGGCGGCAAGGCGGGCGAAGCGAGCATCGAGGCGGTTCATGGGGCCGGAACTCCGGAAGCCGTGACGCGGGAAAGGCAGGAAGCGGCTCGCGGAGCGTTTGAGAGGTTCGCGTTCGCTCCAAGACCGGCCCAACGTGTCCCCTCCAGACGACGCCCGGCGCTTTTCCCGGGTCCCGGGTCCCGGGTCCCGAGTCCCGACTTTCCGCCCCTCATACCTCCACCCCTTCGCGCGCGGCGATGGTGTGCACGTCCTTGTCGCCGCGGCCGGACAGGTTGGCCAGCACCAGCGCGTCGCGGGGCAGTTCGCGGGCGAGCTTGATCGCCTGCGCGATGGCGTGGCTGGATTCGAGCGCGGCCAGGATGCCCTCGGTGCGGGCCAGCAGGTGGAACGCGGCGAGCGCCTCGTCGTCGTCGATGCCGACGTACTCGGCGCGGCCCTGCTCGGCGAGGAAGGCGTGCTCGGGGCCGACGCCGGGGTAGTCCAGGCCGGCGGAGACCGAGTGGGTCTCGACGATCTGGCCGTCGTCGTCGCACAGCACGTAGGTGCGGTTGCCGTGCAGCACGCCGGGGCGGCCGGCGGCGATCGAGGCGGCGTGGCGGCCGCTGGCGATGCCTTCGCCGGCGGCCTCGGCGCCGACGATGCGCACGCCCGGGTCGTTGAGGAAGGCGTGGAACAGGCCGATGGCGTTGCTGCCGCCGCCCACGCAGGCGGTGATCGCATCGGGCAGGCGGCCGTACTCGGCCAGCATCTGCGCGCGCGCCTCGCGGCCGACCACCGCGTTGAAGTCGCGCACCATGCGCGGGTACGGGTCCGGCCCGGCCACGGTGCCGATGATGTAGAAGGTGTCGGCGACGTTGGTCACCCAGTCGCGCATCGCCTCGTTGAGCGCGTCCTTGAGCGTGGCCGAACCGCTGGTCACCGGCACCACCTTCGCGCCGAGCAGCTTCATGCGGTAGACGTTGATCTTCTGCCGCTCGATGTCGGTGGCGCCCATGTACACCACGCATTCCAGGCCCAGCCGCGCGGCGACGGTGGCCGAGGCCACGCCGTGCTGGCCGGCGCCGGTCTCGGCGATGATGCGCGGCTTGCCCATGCGGCTGGCCAGCAGCGCCTGGCCGATGGTGTTGTTGATCTTGTGCGCGCCGGTGTGGTTCAAGTCCTCGCGCTTGAGCAGGATGCGCGCGCCGCCCACCTCGCGGCTGAGCCGCTCGGCCTCGTAGATCGGGCTGGGGCGGCCGACGTAGTGCTTGAGGTCCTTCTCGAACGCGGCGACGAAGGCCGGGTCCACGCGCGCGGCGTCGTAGGCCGCGGCCAGTTCCTGCAGCGGGCCGATCAGGGTCTCGGCGACGAAGCGCCCGCCGAAGCGGCCGAAGTGCCCGCGTGCGTCGGGCCAGGCGTGGAAGTCCAGCGCGCCGTGCGCGTCGTGCGATCCGGCGCTCATGCGCAACCGCCCTCGCACAGTTCCTCGCAGTCGGCGCGGCGCACCTCCTCCACGAACCGGCGCATCAGGTTGCCGTCCTTCAGCCCGGGCTCGCTCTCGATGCCGCTGCTCACGTCCACGCCCCAGGGCAGCACCGCCAGCGCGGCGTCGTAGACGTTGTCCGGGGTCAGTCCGCCGGAGACGAAGTACGGGACGTCGACGCCAGGCTTGAGCCGCTTCCAGTCGAACGCGCGGCCCTCGCCCGGGGCCTCGCCCTTGCCGTGGCTGTCGAACAGGAAGCCGGACGCGCCGGCATAGCGCACCCGCAACGCGATCATGTCGACCACGCCGGTGCCGCTGCCGGCGCCCATGCCGACGGCCTTGATGTAGGGCACGCCGAAGCTGCGGCAGAAGGCGTCTTCCTCGCCGCCGTGGAACTGCAGCAGCGTGGGCCGCACGCGGCGGATCACGTCGCGCACCTCGTCGCTGCCGTTGTCGCGGAACACCGCGACCGTATCGACCAGCGGCGCCAGCGCGTTGCGCATGGCCCGCGCCTCCTCCGGATCGACGCGGCGGCGGCTGTCGTGCGCGAACACGAAGCCGACGGCATCGACGCCGAGCTCTCCGGCCAGGCGCACGTCGCCGGGACGGGTCATCCCGCAGAACTTGATGCGGGTACGGAACAGGGTGCGCTTCACTCGGGGAAGTCTCGTTCGGTGACCTCCGGGGGCAGGCCCCGGCAGGCCGGATACAGCGGTCCCAAAAACAACAGACCCGCCGGAGGGGCCGTGGGCCCGGCGAGAGTGCGGTCGCGCGCGGCCAGGAGTTCGCCGATCCAGGCTTCCGGCCGCTCGCCGGCGCCGACTTCGATCAGCGAGCCGACGATGTTGCGCACCATATGATGCAGGAAAGCGTTGGCCTGCACATCGACCGCGATCTCCGCGCCCTCGCGGCCGACCGCGATGCGCTGCAGGTTGCGGCGCGCGTGCGGGGCCTGGCAATGCACGGTGCGGAAGCTGGAAAAGTCGTGCTCGCCCAAGAGCGCCTGCGCGGCGCGGTGCATCGCCGCCGCGTCCAGCGCGCGCCGCGACCAGGACAGGTACTGCCGCCCCAGCGCCGGGCGCACCGGGCGGTCCAGCAGGCGGTAGCGGTAGCGGCGCGCGCGCGCCGAGAAGCGCGCGTGGAAGTCCTCGGCCACCGGCACGCACCAGCGCACCGCCACCGCTGGCGGCAGGCGCCCGGTGGCGCCCAGCACCCAGCCGCGCGGCTCGCGCAGCGCCTGGGTGTCGAAGTGCACCACCTGGCACTGCGCATGCACTCCGGCATCGGTGCGGCCGGCGCAGACGGTCTCCACCGGCGCGTCGGCGACCGCCGACAGCGCCGCCTCGAGCGCGCCCTGCACGGTCGGCGGGCCGGCCTCGCCGGGCTGGCTGAGCCGCTGCCAGCCGAGGAAATCGGTGCCGTCGTACTCGACGCCGAGGGCGAAACGCATGGGCGGACCATCGATAAGGAAGGCGAGCATCTTAGGGCCTGTCGCGCGTGCGGAGCACGCGCGCGCCGCGGACGTGGCGCAGGCTGAACCGTTCAGAGCGATCGCCCGCCGGCATCGCTGCTCGGGCCCGCGCGCGATGGACATCGCGGCGCAGGCCGCTCGCGCGACGCGCGCCTACCTCGGGGGCGCGGCGTCCAGCCGGCGCAACAGCGCTTCGGCCTCGGCGCGCTCGGGCGCGGATCCGCCGTCGATCGCCTCGCGCAGCAGCGAGCGCGCGGTCTCCGGGTCTCCCAGTTCGACGTAGGCGCGCGCCAGTTCGATCCGCTCGCCGGCGGCGGCGGCGGCATCGCTCGCGTCGGCCGGCGCCTCGTCGACGGCGGCGACCGGGGCCGGCGACGGCGCGAGCCCGGCTTGTGCCGGGGGCGCGGCGGCGGCGGCGCCGTGGGTGATCGGGTCCGCCGCGGCGCGGCCGGAGGCGGCATGCCAGGTCGGCGATGCGGACGGCGACGGCGCGGCCGGTGCCGGCGGATCGGCGACCGGTGCCGAGGACGGGGGCGGCGCGCGGAACGCCGGCGCGCGGTCGGCGCGCCGGCGCAGCAGCCAGGCCACCGCGAGGGCGAGCAGCAACCCGGCGATCCCGCCGCCGATCCACGGCATCGCGCCGCCGCCACCGGCGGGCGCCGCCTCGCGGTTGGAGGTCTCCAGGCGCTGCTGCGCGGCCGCCAGCTCGCCGTCCTTGAGCGCGATCAGTGCCTGCTGCTGGCGCTGCAGCCGCTCCAGCTCGTCGAGCCGCGCCTTCAGCTCCTCGACCTCGGCATCGCGCGCGGCCAGGGTTTCCTGCACCTGTTGAAGTTCCTGTCGAAGCATGTCGCCCTCGCCGCCGGCCGCGATGCCGGACCGTGTCCCTGCCTGCTGCGCGCCGCCGGCCGTCGGCGGCACGATCTCGAGCCGCGCGTCGCGCGCGGCGGTGGCCGTCGGCGCCGCCGCGTCCGGCGCGCCGGCGGCGCCTTCCAGCGGGATCGCGGCCGGCTCCGGTTGCGGCGCCGGCTGCGACAGCTCGCGCCAGCGCGCGACCTGCGCCGCGATCTCGGCGGTCGCCTCGCGCGCGCCCAGCGCGACCGCCTCGTCCCGGCTCGGGATGCGCAGCACGGCGCCTTCGCGCAGCAGGTTGACGTTGCCGCCGATGAAGGCTTCCGGGTTGCTGCGCAGAAGCGCCAGCATCATCTGGTTGACGGTCACGTCGTCGTCCGGTGCGATCCGCTGCACGATCTGGCTCAGCGTGTCGCCGGCCTGCACCGGCCCGTAGAGCCCCGGCGTCGAACGACCGGAGGTCGCCGCCACCGGCACCGGCAGCACCGGCGGTACCGGCGCGGTGGCGGCCGGCGCGGCATCGGCGTCGACGGATGCCGGCCCGGGCGCAGCGGCGTCCACCGCCGCCGGATCGGGCGCGGCACCGGCCGCCGCCTCGCGGACGATGGCGCCGGCGCCCGGCGCCGCCGCGGGTCGCGGCGCCTGGATCGGCGGCTGCGCCGGCGCGGCGACGGTGGCCGGGGCGTCCAGCAGCGCGGAGTACTCGCGCACCAGCCGGCCCTGTCCCCAGTCGACCTCGAGCAGGAAGGTCAGCAGCGGATCGCGCACCGGCGCCAGGGTGGTGACGCGGATGACCGGGCTGCCGCTCGCGTCCAGCGCGACGTTGAACTGCAGGTCCGACACCGCGCCCTGCGGCGGCTCCAGGCCGATGCGGGCGAAGGTCTCGGGCGAGGCCAGGCGCGCGCGCAGCTCGCGCAGTTCGGCCGGGTCGGTGGAGACCACCGGGATCTCCGCCAGCAGCGGCTCGCCGGCCTGCGAACGCACCTGGATCTGGCCCAGGCCGAGCGCGGCCGCCGGACCGGCGGCGAGGCTCAGCGCCAGCAGCAGAAGCGCCGCCGCGGGGCGCACCGCGCGCCCGCGCTCGACGACCGCTCCCAGTCTCCGCCAGACTCCCGGCATGCCACTCCCCTTCATCGGGCCCAGACTCTAGCAGGGTGCCCGGGAACGTACATCCCGCGCCACCGCCGCCGCCCGCTCAGCCGCCGGCGCGCTCGGCCGCGACCAGCTCGGCCAGCTGCACCGCGTTGAGCGCGGCGCCCTTGCGGATGTTGTCGGAGACGATCCACAGGTTCAGACCGCGCGGGTGCGAGATGTCCTCGCGGATGCGGCCCACGTACACCGCGTCGCTGCCGGAGGCGTGGGTGACCGGGGTGGGATAGCCGCCGGCGCGGCGCTCGTCCACCACCACCACGCCCGGCGCGGCCTCCAGCAGCGCGCGCGCGGCCGCGGCGTTGAGCTTGTCGCGGGTCTCGATCGCCACCGCCTCGGCGTGGCCATAGAACACCGGCACCCGCACCGCGGTCGGGTTCACCAGGATCGACGCGTCGCCGAGGATCTTGCGGGTCTCCCAGACCAGCTTCATCTCCTCCTTGGTGAAGCCGTTGTCCTGGAAGTCGTCGATGTGCGGGATCAGGTTGAAGGCGATCTGCACCGGGAAACGCTGCGGATCGGCGCCCTGGAAGTTCAGCAGCGCGCCGGTCTGGCGGCCGAGTTCCTCCAGCGCCGAGCGCCCGGCGCCCGAGACCGACTGGTAGGTGGCCACGTTGATGCGCTCGATGCCGGCCGCGCGATGCAGCGGCGCCAGCGCCACCAGCATCTGCATGGTCGAGCAGTTGGGGTTGGCGACGATGCCGCGCGGGCGCCGGGCCAGCGCCTCCGGATTGACCTCGGACACCACCAGCGGCACGTCGTCGTCGTAGCGGAAGGCCGAGGAGTTGTCGATCACCACCGCGCCGGCGGCGGCGAACTTCGGCGCGTAGGCCTTGGAGACGTCGCCGCCGGCCGAGAACAGGGCGATGTCGATGCCGGCGGGGTCGAAGCTCGCCAGGTCCTGGACCAGGATCTCGTCGTCGCCGAAGGCGACGTGGCCGCCGGCGGAGCGCTCGGAGGCGAGCGCGACGAGTCGGCCGACCGGGAACCTGCGCTCGGCCAGGATGGACAGCATGGTCTCGCCGACGGCGCCAGTGGCGCCGACGACCGCGACGTTGAAGCGACGGGAATCGAGGGACATGGAGGGGTCTCGTGGAAGGGGATGGGAACGGATTCGCGGCGGGACCGTGTTCGGGGAACCTCCCCGCGCCCTGGATCGCGCGTACGAGGCTCCCTACCGTTTCCGGTCGCGGGTTCCGAGGGTCTCGGCGACGGCGTCGGCATTGACCGGGCTCGGCGGCCGCCCGGCGTGCGGGCCCGCGCCCAGGGCCGCGATCAGGTTGTCCACCGCCAGCGCCACCATCGCCCGGCGCGTGGCGAGGCTGGCGCTGCCGATGTGCGGGGTCAGCACCACGTTGTCGAGCGCGAGCAGTTCCGGCCGCACCGCGGGCTCGCCCTCGAATACGTCCAGCCCCGCTGCGGCCAGCCGCCCGGCGGCCAGCGCCTCGGCCAGGGCCAGCTCGTCGACGATGCCGCCGCGGGCGATGTTGACTAGGGTCGCGGTGGGCTTCATCCGCGCCAGCGCGGCGGCATCGACGATGTGGTGGGTGGCCGCCGAGTACGGCAGCACCAGGACCAGGTGATCGGCCTCGGCCAGCAGGCGCTCGAACTCGAGCCAGGTGGCGCCGAGCGCGGCCTCCGCCTCGCCGGGCAGCGGCCTGCGGTTGTGGTAGACCACGCGCATGCCGAAACCATGCGCGCCGCGGCGGGCGATGGCCTGGCCGATCCGGCCCATGCCGAGGATGCCGAGCGTGCTGCCGTGGATGTCGGCGCCGAGCAGGGTCGAGAACGACCATTGCCTCCAGCGGCCGGCGCGCAGCCAGCGCTCGGACTCGCCGATCCGGCGCGCGGCGGCCATCAGCAGCGCGAAACCGAGGTCGGCGGTGGTCTCGGTCAGCACGTCGGGGGTATTGGTCGCCAGCACGCCGGCGGCCGAGAGCGCGTCGATGTCGAGGTTGTTGTAGCCCACGCCGACGTTGGCGATCGCGCGCAGGCGGCTGGCGCCGGCGATCTCGTCGGCGCCGATGCGCTCGTTGAGGGTCACCAGCGCGCCGTCCGCGTCGGCCAGCGCGCGGGCGATGTCGGCCGGGGCGTAGGCGGCGACCGCGCTCGCCGCGCGCACCTCGAAGTGCGCCGCCAGCCGCGCGACGATGTCGTCGAACAGCGGCTGGCTCACCCAGACCCGCGGCCGCGGCTCAGCCATCGGCCTGCCCGGGGATGCGCGGCGCCACCGCGCCGACGTCGCCGCACTGCGCGCGATGGCGCAGCGCCTGGTCCATCAGCACCAGCGCCAGCATCGCCTCGCAGATCGGCGTGGCGCGGATGCCGACGCAGGGGTCGTGGCGGCCGGTGGTGACGATCTCGACCTCGTTGCCGTCGGCGTCCAGGCCCTCGACCGGCAGGCGCAGGCTGGAGGTCGGCTTGAACGCCACCGACACCACCACCTGCTGGCCGGTGCTGATGCCGCCCAGCACGCCGCCGGCGTGGTTGCTGAGGAAGCCCTGCGGCGCCATCGCGTCGCGGTGCTGGCTGCCCTTCTGCGCCACGCTGGCGAAGCCGTCGCCGATGGCCACGCCCTTGACCGCGTTGATCGACATCATCGCCGCGGCCAGCTCGGCGTCGAGCTTGCCGTAGACCGGCTCGCCCCAGCCCGGCGGCACGCCGTCGGCGACCGCGGTCACCTCGGCGCCGACCGAATCGCCGGACTTGCGCAGCGCGTCCATGTAGGCCTCGAGCTGCGGCACCTGCGCCGGGTCGGGCCAGAAGAACGGGTTGTCCTCGACCGCGCTCCAGTCGTGCGCGGCCGGCGCCAGCTCGCCCAGGCGCGAGAGGTGCGCGCGCACCGTCACCCCGTGGCGCTCGCGCAGCCATTTCTTGGCGATCACCGCCGCGGCCACGCGCATGGTGGTCTCGCGCGCCGAGGCGCGCCCGCCGCCGCGCGGATCGCGCACGCCGTACTTCTGCCAGTAGGCGTAGTCGGCGTGGCCCGGGCGGAACTGGCGGGCGATGTTCGCGTAGTCCTTGCTGCGCGCATCGGTGTTGCGGATCAGCAGCGCCACGGGGGTGCCGGTGGTGACGCCCTCGTAGACCCCGGAGAGGATCTCCACCGCGTCGGCCTCGCGGCGCGCGGAGGTGTGGCGGCTCTTGCCGGTGGCGCGGCGCGCCAGGTCGTGGGCGAAATCCTCCGGCGCGATCGCGATGCCGGGCGGGCAGCCGTCGATCACGCAGCCGATCGCCGGCCCGTGCGACTCGCCGAAGGTGGTGACGCGCAGCAGCCGGCCGGTGGTGTTGCTCATGGCCGCCCTAGAACAGCCCGGCCGACGGCGCCGCGCCGGCCTCGCGCTCGGCGGCCAGCCGGGCGATGCGCGCGTTGTGCGCGACCAGGTCGCGGCGCTCGGCCACGAACACGCCCATCTGCCCGACCTTGAACTCCACCCAGGCCAGCGGCAGCTCCGGCAGCAGCCGGTGCACGGCGCGCTCGGCCTCGCCGACCTCGCAGACCAGCAGGCCGTGGTCGGTCAGGTGCAGCGGCGCGTCGCGCAGGATCCGCAGCACCAGGTCCAGCCCGTCGGCGCCGGCGCGCAGGCCGAGCTCCGGCTCGTGGCCGTACTCCGGCGGCAGCGCGTCGGTCTCGTCGTCGGTCACGTAGGGCGGATTGGTCACGATGAGGTCGTAGCGCTCGCCCTGCAGGCCGGAGAACAGGTCCGAGCGCAGCAGGCGCACGTGTCCGGCGCCCAGCCGCTCGCGGTTCTCGGCCGCCAGCGACAGCGCCTCCTCGCTGAGGTCGACCGCGTCCACCCGCCAGTCCGGCCGGTAGTGCGCCATCGCGATCGCGATGCAGCCCGAGCCGGTGCACAGGTCCAGCGCGCGCGTCACCTCGCGCCCGCCCAGCCACGGCTCGAAGCCCGACAGGATCAGCTCGGCGATCGGCGAACGCGGCACCAGCGCGCGGCGGTCGGACTTGAAGCTCAACCCCGCGAACCAGGCCTCGCCGGTGAGATAGGCGGCCGGCACGCGCTCCTCGATGCGGCGCAGGAACAGCCCCAGCACCTCCTCCTTCTCCGCCAGCGTGACCCGCGCCTGGCCGTAGACCGGGCTGAGGTCGTGCGGCAGGTGCAGCGCGTGCAGCGCCAGCTGCGTGGCCTCGTCCAGCGCGTTGTCGTAGCTGTGGCCGAAGGTCAGCCCGGCCGCGTTGAAGCGGCTGGCGCCGTAGCGGATCAGGTCGATGATCGTGTGCAGTTCGTCGGCCATGGAAACGCGCCCGCGGGCGCGGACGGTGCGTAAGGGTGACCGCGAAGTATAAAGCGTGCGGCGGGCTTGCGGCCGCTTCCGGCCGGCGCGCGCACCAAGCGCCGGGTATCATGGCGCCGCCCTCCCCTTCGCGGACGCAGCCCCTTGTTCAACCGCCCCACCCTCGTGATCCTCGTGCTGGCGCTGGCCGGCGGCCTCGGCCTGCTGGCCGCGCAGAAGCTGCTCTCCGACCCGGTACCGGCGGCGCCGCAGACCCGCGCAGTGACCCTGTTCCCGCAGCCGCGCGCGCTGCCGCCGTTCCAGCTGCAGCAGTCCGACGGCACCCAGCTGGTGCCCGGCGAGCTGCACGGCCACTGGACGGTGGTCTTCATCGGCTTCACCCACTGCCCGGACGTGTGCCCGACCACCCTGGCCGAGCTGGCGCGCGCGCAGGCGCAGTGGGAGGACCTGCCCGATGCGGTGCGCCCGCGCGTGCTGTTCGTCTCGGTGGACCCCGAGCGCGACACGCCCGACCGCATCGGCGAGTACGCCGCCGCCTTCCACCGCGACAGCCTCGCCGCCACCGCCGACATCCCCGCGCTGGAAGCCTTCGCGCGCTCGCTGTCGCTGGTGTTCATGAAGGTGCCGCCGCCCGAGGGCTATCCCGAGCACCAGTACAGCATCGACCATTCCGCCGCGCTGGCGGTGCTCGATCCGCAGGCGCGCATGGCCGGGGTGATCCAGCCGCCGTTCGACCCCGACGCGATCGCCGCCGACCTGCGCATGCTGACCGAGGCCCGCTGAGGCCCATGGACCCGATCACCCGCCTCAGCTACGTGCTGCCGCACCGCTGGCTGTCCGCGCTCGCGCGGCGGCTGGCCTATTCGGAAAACCCGCGGGTCCGGCGCTGGCTGATCGACACCGTGGTGCGGCGCTTCGGCGTGGATCTGACCGAGGCCGCGGAACCGGACGCCGGCGCCTACGCCAGCTTCAACGCCTTCTTCACCCGCGCCCTGCGCGCGGACGTGCGCGTGGCCGATCCCGATCCGCGCGCGCTGCTGGTGCCGGCCGACGGCCGCGTCAGCCAGTGCGGGACGATCGGCCACCCCGACGAGCGCGGGCGCATCTTCCAGGCCAAGGGCCGCTCGTTCACCGCCGCCGAGCTGCTGGGCGACGCCGCCGACGCCGAGGCCTTCGACGGTGGCGCCTTCGCCACCATCTACCTCTCCCCGCGCGACTACCACCGCGTGCACATGCCCTGGACCGGCCGCCTGCGCGAAACCGTGCACGTGCCGGGCCGGCTGTTCAGCGTGGGTCCGTCGGCGGTATCGGCGGTGCCGCGGCTGTTCGCGCGCAACGAGCGCCTGGTCTGCCATTTCGACACCGACTTCGGCCCGATGGCGGTGGTGATGGTCGGGGCGATGCTGGTCTCCGGCGTGGAGACGGTGTGGAGCGGCGTGGAGATCCCGAAGTACGCGCGCCGCGTGACCCGCCGCGACTGGCGCGCGCGCGGCATCGTGCTGGAGCGCTTCGCCGAGATGGCGCGCTTCAACTACGGCTCCACGGTGATCGTGCTGCTGCCGCCGGGCGTGGCCGAGCTGTCGCCCGCGCTGGGCCCGGAATCGCCGGTGCGGGTCGGCCAGGCGCTGGCGCGGCTGCGCGCCCCGGCCGCGCGGCCGGCGTCCTGACGCGCTAGGCTGCATCGACATTCAGCGCGCGAAAGGCCCGCTGTTGGAGGCGCGCTGTCTCTGGCCTGCCCCCGCAAGCGGGGAGCATCCTGTTTTTCCCTTCCCCCGCAAGCGGGGAGCATCCTGATTTCCCTTCCCCCGCAAGCGGGGGAAGGTGCCGAAGGCGGATGGGGGGCACGCCGCAGGCGTGCAAAATGAGCCCGCTCGCGGGAGAAGGGACGGCATGGGCCCGCTTGCGGGAGAAGGGACGGCATGGGCCCGCTTGCGAGAGAGGGAACGCGATACGCGCTAGCCGATCAGGCGGATGCTCAGCGGGTAGCGGTACGGCTCGCCGTTGAAGGCCTTGACCGCGGCGATCACGCTGAACACCAGCCACAGCAGCGCGATGATGCCGGCCGCCGCCAGCAGCGCCAGGCCCGCGGGCAGGGTCAGGATCGCGCCCAGGCCCAGGGTCAGCACCGTGGCCCCGACCAGGGCGACGCCGATCGCGCAGGCGACCAGCGCGTAGATCAGCATGCTGAGGTTGAAGTTGAGCGCCTCGCGGGCGTGCTCGGCGACGAAGGGCGAGTCGTCGCGCTTGAGCAGCCAGACGATGCCCGCACCGACCACTCCGGCGACGCCGGCCAGCCAGCTCGTGAGCAGGGCCAGCACCAGCGCGGCCAGGTGCGCCGCGGCGGCCCAGCTGCGCTCGCCGGACGTCGGGGCGTTGAAGGCTTCGGTACTCGACATGGTCGTATCTCCGGCGGCGCGGACATCGCGCCTTGTCCGCATCATGGGTCCGCACGCAGCGCGGGCCAACCCAACCGATGGCACCCCGGCCGGGTCAGTCAGCGGCCTGCGCACCCCAGGGACGGGCGGCCGCGTCGCTGCCCGGCCAGCGGATCTGGTCGAGCTTCCAGCGCCCGGACGGAAGCGCCACCAGGGCCAGCGTCAGCTCGGGGGCGCCGGGCGTGCGCAGCACGGCGGTGGCGTGGCGGCCGTCGATGCGGGCGGGTTCGGCGCGGGTGGCCGGCGACAGGGCGAAGGGCAGCGCGCCCAGCGCCGCGGCGCGCAGGAGCAACGCGTCGAAGCGGAGGCCGAGGTCGGTGCCGTACTCGTTGAAGGGCGTGACGTCCGCTGCGACCTCGCCGTCGCTGCGCGGCGCCGCCAGCCACGGCAGCGTCCCGTCCAGTTCGCGCAGCCCCAGTCCGGGCGTCAGCGCCTCGAAGCGCAACCCCTCGATCGCGCCCGTCGCGCCCCACTCCGCATCCGGCGACAGCAGGTGGTGGACGCTCAGGTAGTCGCGCCGCGTCCAGGCCCGGACGAAGGCGCGCACGGTGGCGTCCGGCGACGACATGTCCAGCGCTTCGTAGAACGTCCGCAGCCGGCCGGCGTCCTCCGGCGGCGCGGGCGCCGCCTCCGCGCCGCGCGCCGGTCCGGCCGCGCCGTCCCAGGGGCGGGCGGTGTCGCCGCTGCCCGGCCAGCGGACCCGGTCCACCTTCCAGCGCCCGGAAGGCTGGCGCAGGATCGACAGCGTCAGCGTGTCCGCACCGGGCGTGTGCAGCGCGACGAGCGCCTGCGCGCCATCGGCCTGCCCTGCCTCGACCTGCGTCTGCGCGGTGATCGCGAAGGGCAGCTTGCCGCGCGCGGCCGCCTGCCGCAGCAGCGCGTCGAAGCGCCGGGTGGGATCGCCATCGAACTCGCCGTTGGGCGAAGCGCCGGCCAGCACCTCCTCGACGGTCTTGCCGGAGGTCCGGTAGAGCGGCGAGTCGCGCGCATCGGCCTCGTCGAAGCCGGGCACCAGCCGGTTCGGCTCGTAGCCTTCGATGGCGCGTGCGACGTCGTGCTCGCTCTGCGGCGACAGCAGCAGGTAGACCGTCATGAAGTCCTGCGCCGCCCAGGCCTGCGCGAAGCGCCGCGCGCTCGCCTCCGCCGAGGACATGTCGAGCGACTCGTAGTAGGTCCGCGCCGCCGGTGCGGACTCCTCGGCGGACGCGGGCGCGGCCAGGGCCGCGGCGACGAGAACGCAGGCCGCGGCGAACCGCGCCACGCCCGCAAGCGCGAAGACGCGGCGAGGCGGCAGGCGCCCGGGCGGGCGCCGCGGCCCCCCGTCGCGCCCCGGCATCGCGAGACGCGACGGCCTGCGGGCCCGGCGCATCACTTCACCAGGCGGATCGCGAACGGATAGCGGTAGGCGATGCCGTCGTTGGCCTTGACCGCGGCGACGATGATGAACACCAGGGCCACCAGGCCGAGGATCGCCATCAGCGGGCCGACGAGCAGGAAGCCGATGCCCAGGGTCAGCACGCCGATCAGGAACAGCACGACCATGATCGCGGCGACGGTGATGTTGAAGTTCAGCGCTTCCTTCGCCTGGTCGTCGACGAACGGCATGGTCTCGCGCTTGAGCAACCAGATCAGCAGCGGGCCGAGCACGCAGCCGACGCTGGCGCCCCAGCCGGCGGTGAGCAGGCCGCCCAGCAGCGCCGACAGGTGGGCGAACATCGCCCACTGCCGCTGCTCGGCGCTGACGCCGTTCCTGTCGGCGGACACGGGGGGGGCGGGTTCGTAGGGCTCGGTCATCGCGCGTCTCCTGGGGTCGGCGCCGGACGGCGCCCGCGCCATCCTACGTCAACCGGTACCGGCCACGGTCATCCGCTCGACCAGGATCGGGCCGGTGCGGATGTGCGAGCGCGGATCGACCTCGCTTCCCACCGCGCGGATGCCGGCGAACATGTCGCGCAGGCGCCCGGCGATGGTGATGCCGTCCACCGGGTAGGCGACCTCGCCGTTCTCCACCCAGAAGCCGGATGCGCCGCGCGAGTAGTCGCCGGTGACCGCGTTGACGCCCTGCCCCATCAGCTCGGTCACCAGCAGGCCGCGGCCCATGTCGCGCGCCATCGAGGCCAGGTCGCCCGCGTTGGCCGGGATCTCGAGGTTGTGCACGCCGCCGGCGTTGCCGGTGGTCTGCAGCCCGAGCTTGCGCGCCGAATAGCTGCCCAGCACGTAGCGCTGCAGCACGCCCCCTTCCACCAGCGCCGACTCCCGCGTGGCCACGCCCTCGTCGTCGAAGGCCGCCGAGCGCAGGCCGCGCATCAGGAACGGCCGCTCGTGGATCGAGAACCAGTCCGGGAACAGGCGCTCGCCGACGCTGTCGAGCAGGAAGCTGGCCCGCCGGTACTGCGCGCTGCCGGAGACCGCGCCCAGCAGGTGCCCGATCAGCGAGCGCGCGGTCTCGACGGAAAACAGCACCGGCCACTCGCCGGTCGGCACGGTACGCGGGTCCAGCCGCGCCAGCGCGCGCTCGGCCGCCTTGCGCCCCACGGCCTCGGGCGACTCCAGGTCCTCGCGCGCGAGCGCCAGCGTGTACCAGCCGTCGCGCTGCATCGCCTCGCCCTCGCCGGCGATCAGCGCGCAGCCGAGGCTGTGATGGGTATCGCGGCTGGCGCCGAGGAAGCCGTGCGAGTTGGCGTACACGCCCAGCGACTGCCCGCTGCCGAGCGAGGCGCCGTCGGAATTGGCGATGCGCGCGTCGGCGTCGCGGCCGGCGGCCTCGCAGGCCAGCGCCAGTTCGACCGCGGTGTCCGCGTCCAGCGCCCAGGGGTGCCAGCTGTCGAACTCGCGCAGGTCGGTGGCCATCAGCGCCGCGTCGGCCAGGCCGGCGGCCGGGTCCTCCTCGGTGTAGCGGGCGATCGCGCAGGCCTGCTCGACGGTGGCCTCCAGGCTGCCGGCGCGCAGGTCGGCGGTGCTGGCGCTGCCCTTGCGGCGGCCGAAGTAGACCGTGACCGCGACGCCGCGGTCGTGCGAGGCCTCCACCGTCTCCACCTCGCCCAGGCGCACGCCGACATTGAGTCCGCGCTCCTCGGAACAGGCCACCTCGGCATGGTCGGCGCCGCGCGCGCGGCACAGGGCGAGCGCGCGCCGCGCCACCTCGGCGAGCTGGTCCAGGCGCGCGGCGGCGTCGGCATCGGAAGCGGAAACCGGATCGGCAACGGCGGGGTTCGGGGTCAATGGCTTATCCTGCACGAATGGGGTCCGGGGCGGCCGGCGGCATGCGCCGCGGCGCGCGCGGACCGTGGACAATGCGCCGGCGCCAGGCCGGCCGAGGAAGGCAACGCATGCGCGGCATCGACGAAGACACCGGCGAATATCTCTCGCCCAGCCGCAGCCAGCAGCGGCGCGAGGCGCTGGAGGTGCTGGCGCTGGGCGAACGGCTGGCGGGGCTGAGCCCGGCGCAGCTCGGGCGGCTGCCGGTGCCCGAGCGGCTGCTGCCGCACATCGCCGAGGCGCGCCGCATCACCTCGCACATCGCGCGCAAGCGCCAGCTGGCCTACCTGGCCAAGCAGATGCGCCGCGAGGACGACCAGACCCTGGAGGCGATCCGCGACGCGCTCGACGCCGGCGGCGAGGCCGCGCGCCAGGAGACCGCGCTGCTGCACCGCGCCGAGCAGTGGCGCGAGCGGCTGATCGCCGAGGGCGACGCCGCGCTGTCGGCGCTGCTCGACGCGCACCCGGGCGCAGACCGCCAGCACCTGCGCCAGCTGGCGCGCAACGCCGCGCAGGAACGCGCGCGCGACAAGCCGCCGCATGCGCAGCGGGAACTGTTCCGCGCGCTGCGCGAGACGCTGGTTCAGGGGCCAGAGGCCGCAGAGTAAAAGCGGAGACCGCCCTCCAAGCGGGATCGCCACGTGCGCTTTTCCCTGACCTCCGGCCCCTGGCCTCCGGCCTCTGGCTCCCGCCCTCACGCCTTCGTCCCGCCCACCGTCAGCCCGTCGATCAGCAGCGAGGGCTGGCCGACGCCCACCGGCACGCTCTGCCCGTCCTTGCCGCAGATGCCCACGCCCTCGTCGAGGGCGAGATCGTGGCCGATCCGGGTCACCTTGCGCATGGTCTCGGGGCCGTTGCCGATCAGGGTGGCGCCCTTGACCGGCGCGGTGATGCGGCCGTCCTCGATCAGGTAGGCCTCGGTGGCCGAGAACACGTACTTGCCGCTGGTGATGTCGACCTGCCCGCCGCCGAAGTTGACCGCGTACAGGCCGCGCTTGACCGAGCGGATCATGTCCTCGGGATCGTCCTGGCCGGCGAGCATGTAGGTGTTGGTCATGCGCGGCATGACCAGGTGCGAGAACGATTCGCGGCGGCCGTTGCCGGTGGGCGCCACGCCCATCAGGCGGGCGTTGTGGGTGTCCTGCATGTAGCCGGCGAGCACGCCGTCCTCGATCAGGGTGGTGCAGCGGGTAGGCGTGCCCTCGTCGTCGACGTCGAGCGAGCCGCGCCGGCCCGGCAGGGTGCCGTCGTCGACGATGGTGACGCCCCGCGCCGCGACCCGCTCGCCGATGCGGCCGGCGTAGGTACTGGTGCCCTTGCGGTTGAAATCGCCCTCCAGGCCGTGGCCCACCGCCTCGTGCAGCAGCACCCCGGGCCAGCCGGGGCCGAGCACCACCGGCATCACCCCGGCCGGCGCGTCCACCGCCTCCAGGTTCACCAGCGCCTGCCGCAGCGCCTCGCGGGCGAAGCGCTCGGGCTTGCCGTCGGCCAGCAGCGCGTCGTAGCCGTAGCGGCCGCCGTAGCCGGCGTAGCCGGACTCGCGGCGGCCGTCCTGCTCCACGATCACCTGCACGTTGAACCGCACCAGCGGCCGCACGTCGCCGGCCATCACCCCGTCGGAACGCACGACCAGCACGGTATCGACGTTGCCCGACAGGCTCACCATCACCTGCTTCACCCGCGGATCGGCCTCGCGCAGCAGGCGGTCCACGCGCCGCAGCGCCTCGACCTTGGCCGCGCTGTCCAGGCCCTCGACGGGATCGATCGCCGGGTACAGGCGCGCGCGCGCCGGCCGGCCGGCATCGGCGCGCTGCGGCGCCAGCGCGCGGCCGTCGCGCGAGATCGCGCGCGCCGAGGCCGAGGCCGCCAGCAGCGCCTCGGGATCCAGGTCGTCGGAATAGGCGAAGCCGGTCTTCTCGCCGGCGATCGCGCGCACGCCCACGCCCTGCTCGATCGAATGGGTGCCGTCCTTGACGATGCCGTCCTCCATGCTCCAGCCCTCGCGGCGCGAATGCTGGAAGTAGAGATCGCCGAAATCGATGCCGGGCCCGAGCAGGGCGGAGAACGCGCGGTCGAGCTGGCGGTCGTCGAGGCCGGCGGGCGACAGCAGCCGGGATTGGGCGATAACGAGCGGGGAATCGGTCATCCGCGCAGGATGGGGGCGCGTCGCGGAGCGCGCAAGGCGAACGCGCATGCGCGCCGGCGCGCGGTTATCGCTGCGGCGGCTGCGCCGGCGCCGCGCTGCGCGACTGTTCGGCGCGGATCACCTCCACCTTCGGATCCGCCCACGGCCCGGTCACCCGGTAGGTGCTGGCGCCGAGTTCGCCCAGCGGCCGGCGCAGCACCGCGTTGGCCGCCGCGCCCACTGCCGCGCCGAGCGGACCGCCGGCGATCGCGCCGACCGCGGTCAGCAGGTTGCCCGATTTCGGATGCACCTCGATGGTCTGGTCGTAGACCTGCGCGCGCAGGTCGGCGCTGCCGGCGATCCGGATCTCCGCGGCCGGGCCGTCGATCGCCAGGTCCTCGGCGCGCGCCAGCCCGCCGCCGAAGCGGACTTCGCCGCCGATGCGGTTGAAGGCGAAGCCCTTGTCGAAGAAGTCGCGGAAATCCAGGGTCAACCGGCGCGGCAGCTCGGCCACGCTGAGCAGGCCGAGCACGCGCCCGGCGCCGGGCTCCACGTCCACCAGTTGCCCTTCCTTCACCAGCAGCGACAGGCGCCCGTCCAGCGCATCGACGCGGAAGCCGGTGGGGCCGCCCGGCCACGCGGCCTCCAGCCGGAGCTCGCCCTCGCCGCCGCGCAGCCGCTCGCCCTGGCCCAGGCCGGCCAGCAGCGCGCCGTAGTCCTCGCTGCGCACCTGGGCGTCGATGCGGGTGCGCTGGGCGGCGCCGCGCCCGGCCCACTCGCCGCTCACGTCGATGCGCTGGCCGGCGCCGCGCGCCTGCAGCGCCTCGATCCGCAGGCCGTGGGCCATGGGCCGGGTATGCAACCGCGCCTCGCCGAGCCGCGCGGTGCCCACGCGCAGGTCGGCGACGTCGATGCGCAGCTCCGGCAGCCGTGCCGGATCGACCGCCCCGTCCGCCGGGGCTTGCGCCGCGGCGGGCGCTGGCGCGGTGCCGGCCTCGCGCTGCCAGTGCACCCGCTCCAGGCGCGCCACCACCGGTCCCGCGCCATCGGGCAGGTGCACCGAGCCGGCCAGCGCGGCGCCCTCCAGGCCCAGCGAGGTGCCGCCGGCCACCGGCGCGGCGCGGATGCGCACGCCCGGAAAGCTGCCGCCCAGCAGCGCCAGCCGGTCCACCTGCAGATCGATGCGGCGCAAGGGCAGGCCGCCGCCCTCCTCGCCGGACGCCAGCAAGCCGACCCAGTCGGCCGCGGCCAGCGCGTCGGTGCGGCCGGCCAGGACCAGGCCGGCGGCCGGCGGCGCCGGCGCCGCGGCACCGCCCAGTGCGATCCCCAGACCGGTGGCGGCGCCGGCGCGCGCGCGCAGCGCGAGCCGGTCGCCCAGGCGCACCGCCACCTCGTGGCCGGGGGTCTCGACCGGCAACGGCACCGCCACCTCGGCGGCCAGCGCCTGCGCCGCCGGCTTGCTCAACGGATCCGGCAACGCCAGCGCGGTGCCGCGCAGGTCGGAGCGCAGGCGCAGCAGCGGCGGCGCGTCGCGCCCCGCCTGCGCCTGCGGCACCTCCACCGCGACCGACCACGCCGAGCGGCCGCTGGCGTGGGGGCGCAGCCAGGCCAGCGCGTCCACGCGATCGACCAGCGCGCGCACCGGCAGCTCGGCGCGCAGTTCGCCCTCGAAGACGTGCCCGGGATCGCGCACGTGGCCCGGCCCCGCGGCCAGGCGCAGGCGGCCCGGGCCGCCCTCCGCCCGCACCGCCAGGTCGGCGGCGGACAGGCCCCGGGCGTCGTAGCGCAGCGTGCCGCGCACCTGGTCCAGGTGCAGCGTCCAGTCCGGCTCGCTGACCCGCACGCCGTCCAGCGCGACCTCGCCGTCGATCGCCGGCCGGCCGCCCTCGCGCAGTCCGAGCGTCATCGCGAAGCGGCCGCGCGCCGGGCCTTCCGCGCGCAGCCCGTCCAGCGCCTCCAGCCCCTCGTACAACGGCGTCTGCCGCAGCATCGCGAACATCGCGGCGACGTCGGCGCTGGCGTCGGCGCCGACCCGCAGCTCGGCATCGCGGAAGGCGGCGATGCCGCCCTCCAGCCGCGGCAGCTCGACGCCGGCCAGCGTGGCGCTGCCGCGCAGCACCTCGAAACCGTCGCCGACGAAGCGCACGCGGCCGTCGAGGCGCTCCAGCGGCGGCCAATCCGGCTGGAACCGCAAGGTCAGGCCGGCCAGATCGGCCTCGGCGTGGAACACGCCGGACGCGGCACGGCCCGGGGCGGCCCGGAACGGCCAGTCGTCGAGATCGCCGTGGACCACCGCGCGGCCGTTGCGCACGCGGCCGGCGCGCAGCGCCTCGTCCAGCCAGCCGATCGCCGCCTCCGACATCGCGTGGTGCAGCCAGAAGCGCGAGGCGGTGGTCACTTCGGCCTCGTCCACCTCGGCGGCGAGGTCGATCCACGGGCGGCTGCCGTCGCCCTGGAAACGCAGCCCGCCGCGCACGTCCGCGCCATAGCCGTCGCCGTCGATGCGCAGCGCGGGCGAGGCCACCTCCCAGCCGTCGTCGCCGCGCCAGGCGACCAGGCGCCCGCGCACGCCGAACAGATGCGGCGCGGAGAACCCGCCCGGCCAGTCCAGCCGCCAGCGGGCCGCGGGGTCGGGCTCGAACACCAGGCCGCCGGCATCGCCCGCGAGGCGGCCCGAGATCCCGGACAGCCCCGGCCGCTCGCCCACCGCGGCGAACGCGGCGGCCTCGATCCGCGCGCGCAGGCGCAGGTCGCCGCCGGGCCCGCGCACGTACTCGACGTCGTGCAGCACCGCGCCGGGCCGGGCCTCGCGCAGCCACGCGCGCAGGCCCTCGCCGAGCCGGTCCGACAGCGGCAGCAGCGCCAGCAGCGGACCGGCATCGATGCGCTGCGCGACGAAGGCCTGGCGCGCGCCCCCGGCCAACGCCGCGCCATCGAGCGATTGCTCGGCGCCGCCGCTGCGCAGCCGCAGCCGCCGCGCGTCCAGCCGCCAGCCGCCGTCGTCCAGCCGCCAGTCCAGGTCCGCGTCCAGCCGCTCGAAGCGCACCGCATCGGCGGCCGGCTCGGCGGCCAGCGTCTGCAGCGCCACGTCCTCCAACCCGGCGCGCGCGCGCACCGCCACGACCCGGCGCGCGCGCAGCGACACCCAGGCGCCGGCATCGCCATGCCCGTCCACCACCGCAACGCCGGCCAGCCGCAGCAGCGGCGACCAACCCGCGAGGCCGGCGCGCTCGATGCCGGCCCAGGCGCGGCCGTCGCCGCTGCCGCGCGACAGCGTCAGCGCCATGCGCACCGGCGCGCCCGACTCGACCCGCCACGCGCGGGCGGCGGCGCGCACGCGGTCGCCGTCCACGCGCAGGCGCAGGTCGATGCGCGGCACATGGGTCCGCAGCCCGATCCCCGGCGCATCGATGTCCAGGCGACCGCCCAGCACCTGCACCTCGCCCAGGCGCTCGAGCCCGGCGAAGGGGTCGTCGCCGTCGGCCTGCTCGCCCGGCAGCCCGCGCACGTGCCAGCTGCCGTCGTCGCGTCGCTGCAGGTGCAGGTGCAGGTTGCGCAGGCGCAGCTCGGTCAGCGAACGCCCCGGCAGCAGGCCGGCGTACTGCGAGACCAGGATCTCCGCCGCGCCCACCGAGACCGGCTGCGCGCCCTCGCCGATGCGCAGTCCGTCCACGCGCAGCAGCGGCCCGCGCCGGGTCCACTCGGTCTCCAGCGCGTCGAAGCGCACCGGCCGGCCGCTGCGCTCGCTCAGCCACTGCGCCACCCGCTCGGGGTGGCGCTCGGCCAGCGGCAGCAGCCACAGCGACGCGACGCCGTAGGCCAGCGCCATGACCGCCAGCAGCATCGCCAGGGCGTACCACAGCCAACGACCGACGAAGCGAGCGCCGCGGCGCGCGCGCGTGGTCATCGGCGCCCCGCTCCGAACGATCGCGGACGCCCACCGCGCACGCGGCGCAGGCCTGCCCGGGTCCCGAGTCCCGGGTCCCGGGCCCCGGCTTCAAAGCAGCACGACATCGAACTGTTCCTGCAGGTACTGCTCGTCGGCCTGGAAGCGGATGGTCTTGCCGAGGAACTCCTCCAGCTCGGCGACCGCGGTCGATTCCTCGTCGGTGATCCGCGCGACCACCTTCGGCGAGGCGATCACCAGCAGCCGCGCCGACTCGAACTGGCGCACCGCGCGCACGATCTCGCGGAAGATCTCGTAGGTCACCGTCTCCGCGGTCTTGAGCATGCCGCGGCCGCCGCAGGTGTGGCAGGTCTCCGACAGCTGCCGCGCCAGGCTTTCCACCGTGCGCTTGCGGGTCATCTCCACCAGCCCCAGCGGCGAGAAGTCGTACACCGTGGTCTTGGCGTGATCCTTGGCCAGCGACTTCTCCAGCGTGCGCAGCACCTGGCGGCGGTGCTCGGGATCGATCATGTCGATGAAGTCGATGATGATGATCCCGCCCAGGTTGCGCAGGCGCAGTTGCCGCGCCACCGCCTGCGCCGCCTCCAGGTTGGTGCGGTAGACCGTCTCCTCGAGGTTGCGCTGGCCCAGGAACGAGCCGGTGTTGACGTCCACGGTGGTCATCGCCTCGGTCTGGTCGATGACCAGGTAGCCGCCGGACTTCAGCGGCACCTGCTTGTCGAGCGCGCGCTGGATCTCGTCCTCGACGCCGTACAGGTCGAAGATCGGCCGCGCGCCGCCGTAGTGCTCGATGCGCTCGGCCAGCGGACCGCCCTCGCCGTCGGCCAGCGCCGGCATGTAGCGCGCCGCGAAGGCGCGCAGGCGCTCGAAGGTCTCGCGCGAATCGACCTTGACCTTCTCCACGTCGCGGCGCATCAGGTCGCGCACCGCGCGCATCGGCAGGGTCAGGTCCTCGTACACGCAGGCGCCCACGCGCGCGGCCGCCGAGGCCTCGCCGACCAGCGCCCAGACCCGCGCCAGGTAGGCGATGTCCTCGGCCAGCGCCTCGGCCGGCTGCCCTTCGGCATTGGTGCGCACGATGTAGCCGTGGCCGCCGGCCCGCTGGGCGAGGTCGGAGACCAGGGTCTTCAGCCGCCGCCGCTCGGATTCGTCCTCGATGCGCGCCGACACCCCGACCACGCTCGACTGCGGCAGCAGGACCAGGTAGCGCGAGGGGATGCTGATCTGCGTGGTCAGGCGCGCACCCTTGGTGCCGATCGGCTCCTTGACCACCTGCACCACCACGTCCTGGCCCTCGCGCAGCAGCTCCGCGATCGGCGGCACCGGCACCGGCAGCGCGCCGGCCTCGGCGTCCATCTCGGGCGCGGGCAGCGCGCGCATCACGTCGTTGGCGTGCAGGAAGGCCGCGCGTTCCAGGCCGATGTCCACGAACGCGGCCTGCATGCCCGGCATCACCCGCTGCACCCGGCCCTTGTAGATGTTGCCCACCACGCCGCGGCTGCCGCCGCGCTCGATGTGCAGCTCCTGCAGCATGCCGTTCTCGACCACCGCCACGCGGGTCTCGCGCGGGGTGACGTTGATCAGGATCTCCTCCGACATACCTTGTCCTACTTCAAGCTAGTGCCGCGGCCGCGGCAGATCACGATCATCGCCGTTCCCGCACGGCCCCACCTCTCCCTCTCCCGCATGCGGGAGAGGGATGGGGTGAGGGAAGGCGAGGCCGCAACCCGCTGACGCCGCGGCCGGCGCCCATCATCGCCGCTCCCGCCCGGCCCCGACTCCCCCTCTCCCGCCCGCGGGAGCGGGACGGGGAAGGCCAGCGACGCCGCCGCACTCACAGCAGCCCCGCCGCGCGCAGCAGCTTCGCGGTGGCGTGCAGCGGCAGGCCCATGACCCCGGAGTAGCTGCCCGACAGCCGCGACACGAAGCGCTCGGCGCCGCCCTGGATGGCGTAGCCGCCGGCCTTGCCCAGCGGCTCGCCGGTGGCGACGTAGGCGGCGAGATCGGCCTCGTCGATGCGGTCGAAGACGACTTCGGTCTCCACCAGCGTCTGCTCCAGCCCCGCCGCGGTGCGCAGCGCCACCGCCGAGAGCACGCGGTGCGCCCGGCCGGACAGGCTGCGCAGCATCCGCGCCGCGTCCGCGCCGTCGGCCGGCTTGCCGTAGACGCGGTCGCCCAGCACCACCTCGGTGTCGCTGGCCAGCACCGCCGCGGCCCGATCCGCCGCCGCGCACCAGCCGGCCTCGGCCTTCTCGCCGGCGACGCGGCGCACGTACGCCTCCGGGCTCTCGTCGGGCCGGCGCACTTCGGCGACGTCGATGTCCAGGGCCGCGAACGGCACGCCCAGACGCCCCAGCAGCTCGCGGCGCCGGGGCGATTTCGAGGCAAGCAACAGCATGCCGCAAGGATACCCGCTGAGGCGCCGCGAACCGCGGGCGCGCGGCGGCTCGACCCCATTCAGGCTCACGGGCCGTTCACTGCGGCGCAACGACCCTTTCCCCCTCCAAGGAGACACATTCATCATGACCCTGCGCCCTCTCGCCGCGGCCCTGGCCGCCGCCGGCCTCGCCCTCGGAACCTTCGCCGCGCCCATGTCCGCCAACGCCCAGTCCCCCTCGCCGGTCCAGGCCGCGCCCGTTCCCGCCGACGGCACCCTGCTGTCGGTCAGCGCCCAGGCCGAGGCCAGCCGCGTGCCGGACGTGGCCACCCTGTCGGCCGGAGTGGTCACCCAGGCCGCCGACGCCAACGCCGCGCTGCGCGCCAACGCCGAGCAGATGACGCGGCTGATGCGCGCGGTGCGCGCGGCCGGCATCGCCGAACGCGACGTGCAGACCTCCGGCCTCAACGTGCACCCGCAGTACCGCCACAGCGACAACGAGGCGCCCACCATCACCGGCTACCAGGCCAGCAACACCGTCAGTCTCAAGGTGCGCGACGTCGCCAAGCTCGGCGATGTGCTCGACGCCCTGGTCGCCAGCGGCGCCAACCAGGTCAACGGCCCCAGCTTCGAGATCGACCAGCCCGAGGCGGTCTACGACGAGGCGCGCCGCAAGGCGCTGGACCTGGCGCAGAAGCGCGCGGCCATGTACGCCGAATCGCTCGGCCTGCGCGTGCGGCGGATCGTCAGCATCAGCGAGGGCGGCGGTTTCGTGCGTCCGATGCCGCAGATGAGGATGGTGGCGATGGCCGCCGATGCCGTCGCCAGCCCGGTCTCGCCCGGCGAGAGCACGCTCAGCGCTTCGCTGGACGTGGTCTTCGAGCTCGGCCGCTGAGGGCGTACGCGATGGCGCCCTCCCGCAAGGACACCCCGGCCGGCGACGACGCCGACAAGTCGGGCTACGCCGAACGCCAGCCGCGCGACCGCGACGACGCCCGCAACCTCGGCAAGCGCCGGCGCCCCGAGCCCGACCAGGGCGGTCTCGACCGTAAGCCCGGCGACGATCCCGATCCCGCCGGCGACGCCGGCTGAGCGGCCGCGCACCGCACCTTCCGGGCCCGCCTCGTGCGGGCCCGTTCCGTTTCGGGGCGGCGCTTCGACTCGTGCGCGGCCGGTCGCGGCGCGCCAGCAGCGATGGGCGCGCGCGACCCACCCCCGCGGGCGGGAGCAGGGACGGCATCGGCGCCCAGGCCGAATGTCGAAGCCCCCAGCCCACGGCCCCTGTCGCGGGCGGCTTTTTTGCGCTGCAGCATCTTGCGCCGGCGGCCCGATGGGCGCGATGCTGGCCGTGCCGGCGTCCGCGGGCGGCCGGCGGGGCACGGCCGCGGGCCGCGAACCCCGACGCGATCGCTCGCGCGTTGTCGGCGTCACCCCAACGCACAGGAGGTGGTCCATGGTCCTGCAGCCGTCGCAACACGCGTCCCGCCCCGATCCCGTCCGCATCGCCGGCATCACCGGCACCCTGCTGCTCAACGCCGGTGCGCTCGCGCTGCTGCTGGTGCCGCTCAGTCGCCCGCAACCGGCCAGCCTGGCCGAGGCCACCCCGGACCTGACCGTGGACTGGATCGTGCCGCGGCCGAAACCGCCGGCGCCCCCGCCACCGCAGCCCATCGACGTGGACCTGGTGCGGCCGCGCCCCGCCACGCCGGTCGCGCCGCCGCAGCAGGTGGCGGTCGCGCCCCCGGCGGTCGCGCCCATCGCCTCCGATCCGCCGCTGCCGATGCCCGCGCTGGCCGAGGTCGCCGACACCGCGCCCGAGGCGCCCGCCGCGCCGGTGGCCGCCGAGAGCGGGCCGGCCACCGGCATGCAACTGGCCTACGCGCAGGCCACGCCGCCGCCCTACCCCGGCGCCGCGCTGCGCGGCCAGCTGCAGGGCACCGTGCTGCTGCAGGTGCTGGTCGATGTGGACGGCCGGCCGATCGAGGTCCGCGTGCATCGCAGCAGCGGGCACCGCTTGCTCGACGATGCCGCGCGCCGGCACGTGCTGCGGCAGTGGCGGTTCCAGCCGGCGGTGCGCAACGGCCAGCCGGTGCAGGCGCTGGGGCTGGTGCCGGTGGACTTCCGCCTCGACCGCCAGTAGCGCAAGGCGACGCGCCCCGCCCGCGCCGGCGCGCGGGGCGCCACCCTCAGGCGCGGTGGTAGGGGTGGTTGGCCAGCAGCGCGGCGGCGCGGTAGAGCTGCTCGGCCACGACCAGCCGCACCAGCATGTGCGGCAGCGTCAGCGGTCCGAGCGACCATCGTTCGTCGGCGCGCGCGACGACCTCGGGCGCGTGACCCTCGGGGCCGCCGATCAGCAGCGCGAGGTCGCGGCCCTGGCCGCGCCAGTGTTCCAGGCGGCGGGCGAGCTCCTCCGAGGTATGCGCGCGGCCGCTGCCGTCCAGCGCCACCACGCAGGCGTTCTTGGGCAGCGCGGCCAGCACCCGCGCGCCCTCGTCCTGGCGCGCGCGAACGGGGTCCCGGCCCTTGCCGCGCAGGCCCGGCTCGATCTCGACCAGCTCCAGCGGCAGCCAGTGCGACAGCCGCTTGCGGTACTCGGCGTAACCTTCGGCCACCCAGCCGGGCGCGCGCTCGCCCACGGCGATCAGCCGCGCCTTCATCGCGCACCCGACGCTATGCGGACACGGCGTCCGGCGGCTGGTCGCCCACCGTCCACAGGCGCTCGAGCGCGTAGAACTCGCGCACCCGCGGCAGCATCACGTGCACCACCACGTCGCCCAGGTCCACCAGCACCCATTCGGCCTCGCGCTCGCCTTCCACGCCCAGCGGCTGCACGTCGAGCCGCTTGGCGTACTTGACCACCTCGTCGGCGATCGACTTCACGTGGCGGCTCGAGGTGCCGGAGGCGACGACCATGTAGTCGCAGACGCTGGTCTTGCCGCGCACGTCGATCTCGACGGTATCGCGCGCCTTCAGTTCCTCGGTGGCCGCGCGGATCTGTTCCAGCAGGGCGTCGGCGGAAGGCGGCGGGACGGGCAGGCGGGTCTTGATGACTTGGGCGGGACTGGTCAATGCGCTGGACTCTGGGATTTGGCGCGATTATAGCGGCCGGCCGGTGTCGCCGCGGCGTGCATACCAGCCGGCGGCCTCGATCCGCGCCGCCACCGCCGGCGGCACCAGGTCCCGCCAGGGCTCGCCGGCGGCGATGCGGCGCCGGATTTCGGTGGCCGAGCCGGGGTGCAGCGGCTGGCGCAGGCGCAGCACGCGCCCGGCCGGGGCGGCGGCCAGGTCGGCCGGATCCTCGGTCCAGCGCCCGGCGACCTCGGCCGCCAGCGGCGCCGGCAGGTCGCGGTCCAGCGGGTCGCCGGCGCGCTCGGCGACCACGAAGTGGGCCAGCCCGAACAGCGCCCGCCAGTCCTTCCAGCCCGGCAGCCCGCGGAAACCGTCGGCGCCGACCAGCAGCGCGACCGGGCGCGCCGGCGCCTCGGCGCGCAGCGCGCGCAGGGTCTCGACGGTGTAGCTGCGGCCCGCGCGCCGCAGTTCGCGGGTGTCCACCCGCAACCCGGGTTCGCCGGCGACCGCGCGCTGCAGCAGGTCGACGCGCGCGGCGGCGTCGGCCCCGGGCGCGGGCCGGTGCGGCGGGTCGGCGGCGGGCATCAGGTGGACCGGCACGCCGAGCCGGTCGCGCGCGGCGCGGGCGATGGCCAGGTGCCCGGTGTGGATCGGGTCGAAGGTGCCGCCGTAGAGCACTAGCAGCGGCGAGGCCGCGTCCATGCCCGCGGTCAGCGCGGCGGCGCCGCCAGCACGGCGGCGCGCGGCTCGGCCACCGCCACCAGCAGGCGCTCCAGCACCTGCCAGGCGTCGCCCGCGGCGCGGCCCTTGGCGATGCGGTCGATCCGCCCCGCCTGCGCGAGGAAGCGTTCCCAGCGCTCGGCCGGATGGCGCTGCAGCGCGCGACGGTAGACCGCCTGCTTGGAATCCCAGACCCGCTGCGCGCGGAACTCGCCGGCGAGGTCGCCGCCGCGCGCCTGCACCCGCGCCAGCGCCGCGGCGCGCTGCAGTTCCATCACCACCATGCCCATCAGCGCCGGCACCGCCTCGCCCTCGGCGCGCAGGCCGGCGAGCATGCGCACCGCCTGCGCGGCCTGGCCCGACAGCGCGGTATCGAGCAGGCGGAACACGTCGAAGCGCGCGGCATCGGCGACCAGCGCCTCCATTCGCGCCGCGTCCAGCGGCTGGCCGTCGGCCAGCAGGGCCAGCTTGTCGATCTCCTGCGCGGCGGCGAGCAGGTTGCCCTCGACGCGATCGGCCAGCCGCTGCACCGCCTCGCGGTCGGCGACCAGCCCGCGCGCGCGCAGCCGTCGCTCGATCCATTCCGGCATCTCGTGCGGCTTGATCGCCCAGGCGATCGCGATGCGGCCGACCCGGCCCAGCGCCTCGCTCCACTTGCCACCGTGCTGGCGGCTCCACTCGCCGCCGGTGACCAGCAGCAGGACGTCGGCGGGCGGCGCCTCGCAGAAACCGGCGATGACCGCGGCGCCGTCCTTGCCGGGCTTGGCGGTCGGCAGGCGGATCTCGATCACCCGGCGCGCGGCGAACAGGCTGGGCGCGCGCAGGCTGGCCTCGAGCGCGGCCCAGTCGATGTCGCGGCCGTCCGGCTCGAACACCTCCCGCTCCGCGTAGCCCTGCTCGCGGGCGCGGGCGCGCACCGCGTCGGCGGCCTCCAGCACCCGCAGCGCCTCGGGGCCGGCGATCAGGTAGGCCGGCGCCAGCGGTCCGCCGGCGAGCTGGGCGACCAGGCGTTCGGGGGTCAGTTCCATGCCGCGGGAAGCGTCGCGCGCCGCCGCCGGCTCAGGGCTGCCGCGAGGCGCCGTCGATCCGGCGCAGGATCGAGGCGACCATCTCGCGTCGCATCTCGCGGGCCAGCAGTTCGCGCTCGCTGTCGGTGCCGACCAAGCCGTCGGACTCCTGCACGAAATCGCGCGAGAGCTCGATCGCCTGCTGCGGCACCAGGTCGCTGCCGTCGGCCCGGCGCAGGCGGAACACCACCGCGTAGCGCAGCGAGTACTCCTGCGCGCGGCCGACCTCGTCGATGGCGATCGGGGTGCTCGCCCAGCGCTCGGACATCAGTTCCAGCGTGGCCGCGTCGGCGGTCGTGGCGGGCACCACCTCGCCGCCGGCGCGGGCCAGCGCCATCGCCACCGGATCGACCAGCGGGCTGTAGGGATCGGCGGCGACCACGCGCACCGGCCCCAGGTCGGGCGGCAGCGCCAGCGCGTTGCGGAGGTGGAACCCGCAGGCGCCCAGCAACAGGGTCGACAGCAGGACGAGGGGGAGGAGTCTGCGCATGGCGGGAGTCTGGACGAGGGCGCGGGGCCGGGCAAGCCGGCGCGCGCCTCAGGCGGCGACGATGTTCACGATCTTGCCGGGCACCACGATGACCTTGCGGACCTGCTTGCCTTCGAGGAAGCGGGCCACGTTGGGCTCGTCCAGCGCCTGCGCCTCGATCGCGGGACGTTCGGCGTCCACCGGCACCTCGATGGTGCCGCGCAGCTTGCCGTTGACCTGGACCGCCAGCACCGCCGCCTCGCGCGCGAGCGCCGCCGGATCGGGCTGCGGGAAGCCGACGTCCTCCAGCAGCGTCTCCGGATGGCCGAGCAATTGCCACAGCGCATGGCTGGCGTGCGGGGCGATCGGGTTGAGCATCAGCACCATCGCCTCGAACGCCTCCTGCCGCAGCGCGCGCGCGCCCTCGCCCGCCTCGTCGAAGCGCGCGAGGTGATTGAGCAATTCCATGATCGCGGCGATGGCGGTGTTGAAGCTGTGGCGGCGGCCGTAGTCGTCGCCGACCTTCTGGATGGTCTCGTGCAACTGCCGGCGCAGCGCCCGCTGCGCCGGGGTCGGCGCCTGGCCGCCGGTCGCCGCCGGCGCCGGGCCCGCCGCGGCATGGCGCGCCACCTGGGTCCACAGCCGGCGCAGGAACCGCGCCATGCCCTCCACGCCGGACTCGTTCCATTCCAGCGACTGGTCGGGCGGCGCGGCGAACATCGAGAACAGGCGCACGGTGTCGGCGCCGTACTTGTCGACCATCGCGCGCGGATCGACGCCGTTGTTCTTCGATTTCGACATCTTCTCGACGCCGCCGATCCGCACCGGGCGCCCGTCGGCCTTCAGCGTCGCGCCGGTCACCCGCCCCTTGTCGTCGCGCTCGACCTCGACGTCGGCGGGGTTGAACCACTCGCGCGCACCGCCCTCGCCCTCCCGGTAGAAGGTCTCGGCGATCACCATGCCCTGGGTCAGCAGGTTGACCGCCGGCTCGTCGCTGTCCACCAGGCCTTCGTCGCGCAGCAGCTTGTGGTAGAAGCGGAAGTACAGCAGGTGCAGGATCGCGTGCTCGATGCCGCCGATGTATTGGTCCACCGGCGTCCAGTACTTCGCCCGCGCATCGACCATGTCGGACGCGCCCGGCGAGGTGTAGCGGGCGTAGTACCAGCTCGACTCCATGAAGGTGTCGAAGGTGTCGGTCTCGCGTTCGGCCGCGCCGCCGCACTGCGGACAGGTGGTGCGGCGCCATTCGGGATCGGCCTTGATCGGCGACTGCACCACGCCCTGGGCGAAGGCGTCGGCGACGTCCTCGGGCAGCACCACCGGCAGCTGGTCCTCCGGTACCGGCACCGCGCCGCAGGCGCCGCAGTGGATCACCGGGATCGGGCAGCCCCAGTAGCGCTGCCGGCTCACGCCCCAGTCGCGCAGGCGGAAATTGACCTTGCGCGCGCCGCGGCCCTCGGCTTCCAGGCGCTCGGCCAGGGCCTGGAACGCGGCATCGAAATCCATGCCGTTGTACTCGCCGGAATTGATCAGGAAGCCGCGCTCGGTATAGGCGCCCTGCTGCTCGATCGCCTCCAGGTAGCCGCGCACCACCGCGACCGCGGCCGAGGTGTCGTAGGCATCGACGCTGCCGCCGGCCAGCGCGGCCTGGAACGGGTCGGCATCGTGGGCGACGTCGCCGGCCACCTCGGCGAGCGCGTCGCGCACCGCCGCCGGCACGATCACCGGCCGCACCGGCAGGCCGTAGGCCTTGGCGAATTCCCAGTCGCGCTGGTCGTGCGCGGGCACCGCCATCACCGCGCCGGTGCCGTAGCCCATCAGCACGAAGTTGGCCACGTAGATCGGCACGTCCTCGCCGGTGACCGGGTGGATCGCCCACAGCCCGGTGGCCATGCCGCGCTTGTCCTGGGTCTCCAGTTCGGCCTCGGAAACGCCGCCGCGGCGCAGCTCGGCCAGGAACGCGGCGAGTTCGGGATTGCCTTCGGCGGCCTGGAGCGCCAGCGGATGCTCGCCGGCGATGGAAATGAAGGTCACGCCCATCAGCGTGTCCGGCCGCGTGGTGTAGACCGTCAGCGGCGTCTCGACGCCATCCACGCGGAACTGGATCTCCAGGCCTTCGCTGCGGCCGATCCAGTTGCGCTGCATGGTCTTGACCGATTCGGGCCAGCCCGGCAGCGCGTCGAGGCCGTCCAGCAGTTCCTGCGCGTAGTCGGTGATCTTCAGGAACCACTGCGGGATCTCGCGCTTCTCCACCAGCGCGCCCGAGCGCCAGCCGCGCCCGTCCACGACCTGCTCGTTGGCGAGCACGGTCTGGTCGACCGGGTCCCAGTTCACCACCGCGTTGCGGCGATAGGCCAGGCCCTTCTTCAGCAGCCGCACGAACATGCGCTGCTCGTGCACGTAGTAGTCCGGCCGGCAGGTGGCGAACTCGCGGCTCCAGTCGATCGCGTAGCCCAGCGCCTTGAGCTGGGCGCGCATGTGCTCGATGTTGGCGTAGGTCCACTTGGCCGGCGCGGTGGCGTGCTTGATCGCGGCGTTCTCGGCCGGCAGCCCGAACGCGTCCCAGCCCATCGGCTGCAGCACGTTGCGCCCGCGCATGCGCTGGTAGCGGCTGATCACGTCGCCGATGGTGTAGTTGCGCACGTGCCCCATGTGCAGCGCGCCGGACGGGTACGGCAGCATCGAGAGGCAATAGAACTTCTCCCGGGCCGCGTCCTCGCGCACCTCGAAGGCGCCGGTCGCGTCCCAGAAGCGCTGCGCGGCGGCCTCGACGGCGGCGGGTTCGTAGGGGCGTGCGGAAGCGGAGACGGCGTCGGTCGACACGGTGGCGGCAGTCGGGGAAAGGGCCGGCAAGCCTAACGCAGCCGCCCGCGTGCCGCCATGCGGCGCCGGCCGCGTGCCGCCTTGCGCGCGCCCTACGCTTCCGCGGCCGGGCGCAACAGCCGCAACGGCAGCCAGGCCGTCCACAGCGTCCATGCGCCCAGCAGCAAGCGGTCGGCGAAGCCCGGCGGCGCCAGCGCCAGGACCAGCGCCACCGCCAGCGCCGCGGCGGCCGAACCCCAACGCGCCGCCGGCAGCGCCAGCGCCGACAGCGCCGCAGCGGCACCGAGCGCCAGCGCCCAGGCCAGCCAGGCGGATGCGTGCGCGCGGCTGCCGCCGGCATCGAGCTCGTTCGGGTCCAGCGGCAGCAGGCCCTGGGCGGCGAACAGCAGCGCGGCCAGCAGCCACAGCCGCAAGGCCACGCCGGCCCACAGCGTGGCGCGCGCGCCGAGCCGGAGACGCAACCGCCACGCCAGCAGCGCGATCGCGCCGCCGGGCAGCACGAAGGCGAGCGCGTTGAACCCGCCGGCGTGCGGCAGGCCGCTCGCGCCGGGCACCGCCAGCGGCCATCCATCGGGCAGCGCCAGCGCGTGCGCGAACGCCAACATCGCGCCCCAGGTCAGCGCGTGCGCCGCCAGCGCGAACGCCGCCGCGCGCCGGTCCGGCCTCATCCGCGCCACCGGAACACCTCCTCGACGCCGAGCCCGAACGCCCGCGCGATGCGGAACGCCAGCGCCAGCGAGGGCGCATAGCGCCCCGCCTCCAGCGCGATGATCGTCTGCCGGCTCACCCCGCAGGCATCGGCCAACGCCTGCTGGGTCATGTCCCCGCGCTGCAGCCGCAGGCGGCGGATGTCGTTGACGACCGGCGCGCCGTTCACCCGCCCGCCCGATGGTGGGCCGAGGCGAACGCCGGCCGGCCGGGCGGCCCAGCGAGCGCGATCCCGGCATCGCGGGCGTCGGAACGGATCGGCAAGGCGCGCACGTCGGCATCCGCGGGCAACGAGGACGCCATCGTGGAATCGCGCGCGCGGCGATGTCAAGAATTCTTTACACGCCTTGTATCCTGCGCGACCATCGCCACCTCCATGGACGATGCGCCGCAGGCGCCCCCTCTCGTCCGCAACCGGGATCTTCCATGCTGTTCAACGGCCAACCCTCGCAAGCTGCCCCGTCCGCCGCGTCGCCCCACGTGATCGACGCCACCGCCGCCAACTTCGAGACCGAGATCCTGCAGAAATCGCTGCAGACGCCGGTCCTGATCGATTTCTGGGCGGAATGGTGCGGCCCGTGCAAGACCCTCGGCCCGATCCTGGAGAAGCTCGCGGCCGAGTACGGCGGCGCGTTCGTGCTGGCCAAGGTCGACGTGGACCGCGAGCCGCAGCTGGCGGCCGCCTTCCAGATCCGCTCGGTGCCGACCGTGTTCCTGCTGGTCGAGGGGCAGCCGGTGGACGGTTTCCCCGGCGCGCTGCCGGAAGGCCAGGTGCGCGAGTTCCTCGCCCGCCACGGCATCGTGCCCGGCGACGCCGCGGGCGAGGCCGATGCCGGCGCCGAGGCGCCGCCGCCGGACCCGGCGGCGGAGGTGGCCCGGCTGCGCGAGGCGTTGGCCGCCGATCCGGCGCGCGACGAACTCAAGCTCGACCTGGCCCTGGCGCTGCTGCGCACCGGCGAGTCCGACGAGGCCGCGCGCCTGCTCGACGCCCTGCCCGCCAACCTCGCCACCGACGACCGCAGCGTGCAGGCGCGCGCGCGGCTGGGCTTCGCCGCGCTGCTGAAGGACGCGCCGCCGCGCGCCGCGCTGGAGCAGGCGATCGCCGCCGATCCCGCCGACCTGCGCGCGCGCCATCTGCTCGGCGCGCGCGAGATCGTCGAGGGCAACGCCGAGGCCGGGCTGGAACAGTTCCTGGCGATGCTGCAGCACGACCGCGACTTCGAGGACGGCCTGCCGCGTCGCGCCCTGATCGACGCGTTCCGCGTCGTCGAGGACGCCGAACTGGTCGGACGCTATCGCCGTCGCATGGCCTCGCTGCTGTTCTGACCCGCGCACGGCGGCGCCCGTACCTGAGCGTATGGTAGGCTGCGCCTCCGCTTTCCGCCGCCGTGCCGCATGACGCCCCGCCGCCTGCGCCTGATCATGAACCTGTGGCCGCCGTTCCTGGCGGCCGGCATCCGCGTGCGCCACCTGGCCGACGACTGGCGCAGCGCGCGCGTCGAGCTGCGCCTGCGGCCGTGGAACCGCAACTACGTCGGCACCCACTTCGGCGGCAGCCTGTTCGCCATGACCGACCCGTTCTGGATGATCCTGGTCAAGGAAGCGATGGGCCCCGGCTACTACGTCTGGGACCGCGCCGCCGAGATCGAATTCGTCAAGCCCGGCCGCGGCACCGTGCACGCCGAGTTCCGGCTGGACGACGACGCGCTGGCGCGCATCCGCGAGGCGACCGCCGGCGGCGACAAGCACCTGCACTGGTTCGACACCCAGATCGCCGATGCGCAGGGCGAGGTCGTGGCGCGGGTGCGCAAGCAGGTCTACGTGCGCCGCAAGAAGGGCCGCTGAGCGGCGCCGCGCGGCGAAGTTCACCACCCAGCCACCGCGCGCGGCTATGCTCGACGCCGACAGGGGCCGCCATGCACGATCCTCACCGCCACCGCGACGCGCAGCCGTTGCCGGACATCCCCGGCTATCGCTTGCTGCGCGCGATCGCCGAGGGCGGCATGTCCACGGTCTACCTGGCGCGCGAGGAAGCGCTCGGGCGCGAGGTGGCGATCAAGGTGATGCGCCCTGAAGCGCTGGTGGACGAGGTCGGCAGGCGGCGCTTCGAGAACGAGGCGCGCACCATCGGCCGGCTCGAGCACCCGCACATCGTCGGCATCCACCAGATCGGGCGCACCGCCGACGGCCGGCCCTTCTTCGCCATGCCCTACATGCCGCGCGGCCACCTCGGCCAGCGCGATCTCGCCGGCGACGAGGCGCGGGTGCGCGAGATCCTGCGCGCGCTGCTGTCGGCGCTGGCCTACGCGCATGCGCGCGGCGTCGTGCACCGCGACGTCAAGGCCGAGAACGTGCTCTTCGACGCGTCCGACCGGCCGCTGCTGGCCGACTTCGGCATCGCCCTGCGCCGCGGCTACGGCAGCCGCGTGACCAGCGCCGGGCTCGCCCTGGGCAGTACCGCGTACATGGCGCCCGAGCAGGCGCGCGGCGACGAGGTCGACCACCGCGCCGACCTGTATGCGGTGGGCGTGCTGACCTGGGAGATGCTGACCGGCCGGCTGCCGTTCGAGGCCCAGGACGCGCTGTCGATGGCGGTGATGCACGCGCAGGACCCGATTCCGCGCCTGCCGCCGGCGCTGCGCCACTGGCAGCGCTTCATCGACCGCGCGATGGCCAAGTACCCGCTCAAGCGCTTCCACGACGCCCACGACATGCGGCTGGCGCTGGAGCGGGTGCCCAGGCGCGCGCCGCGCCACTTCGCTCCCCGCGACGCCGCCGCCGCGGCGCTGACGCGCCTGCGCGCGCTGCCGCGCGCGGCGTGGATCGCCTCCGCGCTGGCCCTGGCGGCCGTCGGGCTCGCGCTGGCGCTGCGGCCCGGCGATCCGGGCCCCGGCTTCTTCCGCGCCGCGCCGGCGCCGACCGCCGCAGCCGCCGCGCCAGCGTCCGCCACCGCGCTGGCGCAGGCCGACGCCGCGCTGCTGCGCGCCGCGCCGGAGTCGCGCGCAGGGACCTTGCTCGAAGACGCCAAGCGGCAGTTGCGCCAGGGCCGGCTGACCGCGCCCGAGGGCGACAACGCCTACGCCAGCGTGATCGCGGCCGCATCCGCCGACGCCGGCCACCTGGAGCTGCCGGCGCTGGCCGGCCGCGTGGTCGAGGCGCTGTCGGCGCAGGCGTCGAACGCGATCGCCGAAGGCGACGACGCCCTCGCCCACCGCCAGCTCGCGCGGGTGTCCGAGCTCGCCGCGCGTACCGGGCTGCAGGACGCCCCGGCGCTGCCGGCGATGCGGCGCGCGATCGCGGCGGCCCTGGACGCCCGCATCGAGGCCGCCGCCGCGCGTTTCGATCGCGACGCCGCGCACGCTGCGCTGGCGCTGGCCGAGGCCGCCGCGCTGGACGCGTCCGTGCGTGCCGAGCTGCGCCGGCGCGCGCAGGCGGTCCCGGCGGTGGGCGACGTGCTGCCCGGCGATCCGGGGCAGATGACGGTGATGCGCGCCGGCGACGGCGCCTACGCGCTGACCCGGCGCGCGATCGGCGTGGACGACTACCGCCGCTTCGCCGAGGCCACCGGGCGGGCGCCGGCGCTGTGCCGCGAGCGCGCCTCGGTGCTGCGGGTGCTGGCCCGGCGCGACTGGACCGCGCCCGGCTTCGAGCAATCCGGCGGCGACCCCGTGGTCTGCGTGTCCTGGGACGACGCCGACGCCTACGCGCGCTGGCTCGGCCAGCGCAACGGCCACCGCTACCGCCTGCCGACCGCGGTGGAAGCGGCCGCGAGCGCGCCTGCCGCCGGTGCGCGCGCGATCGCGGAGTGGCTGCTGGACTGCGACAACGGCTGCGCCCGGCGCGCGGTGCGCGGGGCCAGCTGGCGCCGCGACGAAGGCGGCCGGCCGCGCGCGGCAGACCGCGGCTACGACGACGTCGGCTTCCGCCTGGTCCGCGAGCCCTGAGCGCGCGGGTGCGGCCGCTGCGGCACGCACCGCGGCCGACCGCATACGATGCCCGCCCCTGCTCCCCGGAATCCCCGCATGTCCGAACCGCTCCCGTTCGCCCGCCGCCTGCAGCGGCTGTTCCTGGCCGGCCTGCTGACCCTGCTGCCGATCTGGCTGACCTGGGTCGTGGTCAAGTTCGTCTTCGTCCTGCTCAGCGACATCAGCCTGCCCTGGGTGGCGCCGGTGGCCGAGTGGGTGGCGACGTGGTTCCCCGAGGAGGCTGGCTGGGCGACCGCGCTGTGGGTGCAGAACGCGATCGCGCTGCTGGCCACGCTGGCGGCGATCCTCGGCGTGGGCTGGCTGACCCGGCGCGTGGTCGGGCAGAGCCTGCTGCGCGGCTTCGAGCGCCTGGTGGCGCGGGTGCCGCTGGCCAGCACCATCTATTCCAGCGCGCGCAAGCTGCTGGACATCCTGCAGACCAAGCCGGGCACCACCCAGCGGGTGGTGCTGATCGACTTCCCGCACGACCAGATGAAGTCGATCGGCCTGGTCACGCGGGTGATGCGCGAGGCCGGCACCGGCCGCGAGCTGGCCGCCGTGTACGTGCCCACCACCCCCAACCCGACCTCGGGCTACCTGGAGGTGGTGCCGGTGGAAAAGCTCACGCCGACCGACTGGACCGTCGACCAGGCGATGAGCTTCATCATCTCCGGCGGCGCCTCGGCACCCGACACCATTCCGTTCGCGGCACCGGCTGCGAAGCCGGCCGCGGACTGACCGCGGCGCGACTTGCGCGGATGCCCGCGGCGGACGCCGCGGGCGCCTCGCTCAGGCCTGGCGCTCGCGGCGCGCGCCGCCCTGGCCGCCCGGCTTGCCGGCGCCGCCGCGCTGGCGCGGACCGGCGTGCGCGTGCGCGCCGCGCTCCTGCGGCTTGCCGTGGCCGCGCTGCGCGGGCTTGCGCGGCGCACGCGCGCCGCCGCCGGGCTTGCGCGCGCCGCCGCGGTTGTGCGCCGGCATCGGCCCGTCGAGGCGGATCGGCTGGCTGGGCGCGTAGCCCGGCCTCTCCTCCATCGCGATGTCGGCCTTGAGCATGCGCTGGATCTGCCGCAGCAGCCCGGCCTCGTCGGCCGAGACCAGCGACAGCGCCTCGCCCGAGGCGCCGTTGCGGCCGGTGCGGCCGATGCGGTGCACGTAGTCCTCGGCCACCATCGGCAGGTCGTGGTTGATCACCAGCGGCAGGTTGGGAATGTCCAGCCCGCGCGCGGCCACGTCGGTGGCCACCAGGATCCTGGCGCGCCCGGCCTTGAACGCGTCCAGCGCCTTCTGCCGCTGCGCCTGGCTCTTGTTGCCGTGGATCGCCACCGCCGGCAGGCCGGCCTTGTCGAGCTGCTCGGCCAGCCGGTTGCAGCCGTGCTTGGTCTTGCCGAACACCAGCACCTGCTCGGCGTGGCGCTCGGCCAGGATCTCGACCAGCAGGTCGCGCTTGCGGCCGGCGTCCACCGGGTGCGCGCGGTGCACGATGGTCGCGGCGATGATGTTGCTGGCGGCCACCTGCACCTGCTGCGGGTCGCGCATGAACTCCAGCGCCAGCGCCTTGATCCGCGCCTCGAACGTCGCCGAGAACAGCAGCGTCTGCCGTTGCGCCGGCACCCGCGCCAGGATCCGCTTCATGCTCGGCAGGAACCCCATGTCGAGCATGCGGTCGGCCTCGTCGAGCACCAGCACCTCGACCGCGTCGAGCTTGGCGTGGCCGCTCTGCATGTGGTCGAGCAGGCGCCCCGGGCAGGCGACGAGGATGTCCACGCCGCGGCGCAGGTTGTCGATCTGCGGCTGCATGCCGACGCCGCCGAACAGCATGGTCACGTTCAGCCGCAGGTGGCGGCCGTAGGCCTTGAGGCTCTCGGCCACCTGCACCGCCAGCTCGCGGGTCGGCACCAGCACCAGCGCGCGCGGCTTGCGCGGGCCCTTGGCCGGGGTGAGCTTGGACAGCCGCTGCAGCAGCGGCAGGCCGAAGGCGGCGGTCTTGCCGGTGCCGGTCTGGGCGCCGCCCAGCAGGTCGTGCCCGGCCAGCACCAGCGGGATCGCCTGGGCCTGGATCGGGGTCGGCTGGGTGTAGCCGGTTTCGGCCAGCGCACGCAGCAGCGCGGGCGAGAGCCCGAGGGATTCGAAAGTCATGGAAATCTCCTGACGCATCGCCTGCGGGGCCGTCGGGCGGCACCACCGGGCGATTCCGTCCCCGCGCTATCCGATACCGCGCTGCGGGCGACGTGATGACGGCGCGGACGTTTCCGGGCCGTGTCTGCGAGACGAAGGACGTGCGGGATAAGAAGCCGGGCGCAAGCGCGCCGGGCCGGCATACCTGGATCGTCGCCGCTGGTGAGCGGGGCAGCCGCGTTGCAGAACCCGTGCAGTGTACCTGAATCGGGCCACCGCGGGCACCGCATCGCGACAGCCGCGCCTGCGCGGCCTCCCCGGGCACGGCGCACCCTCTAAGATGGCCGCCATTTCCCCCCCACCCGGGTGACCGTCTTGCCGCGTCCCACGCTCCCCTCCGCCCGTCAGGCCCCGTCGCGCGCGCGCCGCGCGCTGCTGTGCGCGCTGGCGCTGCTGGCCCTGCTCGCCTGTGGCCTCGCGCAGGCGCAGGAATGGCGCTACCGGGTGCGGCCGGGCGACACCCTGTGGGACCTCGGCCGTGCGCACCTGCGCGCGGACGTGCCCTGGCAGCGGCTGCAGGCGCACAACGGCATCGACGATCCCCTCGCCCTGCCGCCGGGCACGGTGCTGCGCTTCCCCGTGGGCTGGCTGCGCATCCGGCCGGCGCCGGCGACGGTGCTGGCGCTGCAGGGCGAGGCCAGCGTGCATCCGGCCGATGCGGCGCATCGCGCCGTGCCGCTGCAGGCCGGCGCCCGCGTGCAGGCCGGCTCGGTGGTGCGCACCGCCGCCGGCGCCAGCCTGACCCTGGGCTTCGCCGACGGCTCGCGGGTACTGCTGCACGGCGACGGCGAACTCAGGCTCGACCGGCTGCGCGCCTACGGCGCCACCGGCATGGTGGATACGCGCCTGCACCTGGTCCGCGGCCGTACCGCCAACTCCGCGCGTCCCGCGCGCGGGCCGGCCTCGCGCTTCGTGGTCGATACGCCGGGCGCGATGGCGACCGTGCGCGGTACCGAGTTCCGGGTCGCCCACCGCGACGCGCGCACCCATGCCGAAGTGCTGGAGGGGCGCGTGCAGGTGGGCGGCGGCGGCCGCGCGGTGCTGGTGCCCGCGGGCCACGGCAGCGTCAGCGGCGCCGACGGCCGCCCGCAGCCGCCGACCCCGCTGCTGCCGGCGCCCGACCTGTCGCAGTGGCCGCAGCGGCTGGCGCGCATCCCGGCCACCGTGTCCTGGCCGGCCGTCGCCGGCGCCCAGCGCTACCGGGTGCAGATCGCCCCCGACGCCGAGTTCGCGGCCCTGCTGGTGGACGTGCATACCGACACGCCCTCGCTGCAGTTCGCGGTCCCGGGCGACGGCCGCTTCCATGCGCGCGTGCGCGGCGTGGACGCCGACGGGCTGGAGGGCCACGATGCCACCCGCGCCTTCGAGGTCGCCGCGCAGCCGGCACCGCCGTTCGCGCTCGCCCCCGCCGACGGCGCCGCCGCCGGGCCGCGCCCGCGGATGCGCTGGGCCGCTACCGGCGAGGCGATGCGCTATCGCCTGCAGCTGGCGCGCGAGGCGGACTTCCGGGCGCCGCTGCTGGATCTGGCCGACCTGCGCCGCACCGAACTGCGCACGCCCACGGACCTGCCGCCCGGCGACTACCACTGGCGCGTGGCCGCCACCGACGCCGACGGCCGCGACGGGCCGTTCGGCGATCCGCAGCGCTTCGTCGCCGGCCCGGCGGCGCCCGGCCCGGCGATCGGCGAGGACGGCGTGACCCGCGGGCGCGACGGCCTGCAGGTGAGGTGGCCGGCCGGGGAGCCCGGGCAGCGCTACCGCTTCCAGCTCTCGCGCGATGCCGACTTCGCGCGGCTGGAGCTGGACACCGAGCTCGACGAGCCTCGCATCGACCTGCCGAAGCTGCGCGCGGGCACCTGGTACATGCGCACTGCCGTGATCGACGACGACGGCTACGCGCAGCCGTTCGGTCCGGCCCAGAGCCTGCGCACCGGCTGCCTGGCGTGCCGCATCGCGCTCGGCGCCGGACTCCTGCTGCTGGCGCTGTGACGGTGCCCGCCCGGCGCCTGCGGAATCTGCTGGCTCGCGCCGTGGCGGTCGCGCTGTCGGCGGCGTGCGTGATCGGGCTGCTGGCCAGCGAGGCCACCTGGCGCGTCGATACCTGGATCTACGATGCCCTGGTCTCGCATCGCGACCAGCCGGTGGACGAGCGCATCGTCATCGTCGCCATCGACGAGCGCAGCCTGTCCGCGCTGGGCCGCTGGCCGTGGTCGCGCGGGCTGCATGCCGATCTGCTGGCGCGGCTGCGCGAGGCCGGCGCGCGCGGGGTGATCCTCAACGCGGTGTTCGCCGAGCCCGCGCGCGACGACGCCGCCGGCGACGCGCGCCTGGCCGCCGCGCTGGCGGCCGCCGGCAACGTGGTGCTGCCGGTGATCGCCGAGCCCGCCGAACCCGGCGGGCTGCCGATCGAGGTGCTGCCGATGCCGGCGCTGGTCGCCGCGGCCGCCGGCCTGGGCCACGTGGAAGCCGACATCGACCGCGACGGCATCGTCCGCCAGACCGGCCTGCTGGCCGGCCTGGGCGATCCGCACTGGCCGGCGCTGGCGCTGGCGCTGCTGCGCACTTCGGCCGGCGCGGGAACCCCGCTGCACGGCGATGCGCCGCTGCCCGGCCTCCCGGCGCCGGCCGATGCCGAGGCCTCGCCCTACCAATGGACGCGCGACCACCGGGTGCGGATTCCCTACGCGGCGCCCGGCGCGTTCCCGCGGCTGTCCTATGCCGACGTGCTCGCCGGCGACGTCGATCCCGCCGCGCTGCGCGGGCGCTGGGTGCTGGTGGGCACCACCGCCGCCGGCATCGACCACGGGCTGCTGACCCCGCGCTCCCACGACGGCCACGCCCTGCCCTCCATCGAATACCACGCCAACCTGCTCAACGCGCTGGCGCGCGGGGAGACCATCTCCGCGCTGTCGATCCCGCGGCAGTGGGCGCTGTCGATCCTGCTGGCGCTGCTGCCGCTGTGCGCGCCGCGCGAACTGCCGCCGCGCCGGCGCGGCGCGCTGATCGCGGCGACCGCCGCGGCGACGCTGCTGACCACCGCGCTGCTGCTGCACTTCGCCCGCCTCTGGTTCCCGCCGACCGCGACGCTGGCGGTGCTGGCGGCCGGCGCGCTGGCCTGGACCCTGTGGCGCCTGCGGCAATCCCAGCACCTGGCGCACTCGGATGCGCTGACCCTGCTGGCCAACCGCCGCCTGTTCGACCTCGCCCTGGAACGCGAGGTGCGCGCCGCGCACCGCTCGCAGCAGCCGCTGTCGCTGCTGATCATCGACGTGGACAACTTCAAGCACTACAACGACCGCTACGGCCACCGCGCCGGCGACAGCGTGCTGCGCCGGGTGGCGATCGCCATCGGCGCGCAGGCGCGGCGGCCGCGCGACCTGGCCGCGCGCTACGGCGGCGACGAGATGACCGTGATCCTGCCCGATACCGACGCCGCCGCCGCGCTGGAGATCGCCGAGGCGATGGTGCGCGACGTGCGCGCGCTGCGGATCCCGCACGAGGAATCGGGAATCGCGCCCTGGGTGACGCTGACCATCGGCGTGGCCACCTTCGTGCCCGGCGGCGACCGCGACGACACCGACCTGCTCGAACGCGCCGACGCCGCGCTCTACCAGGCCAAGCGCGAGGGCCGCGACCGCGCCCGCGGCGCCTCCCCGGGCGCCGCCGGCTGACCGTGCCGGCGCCTCGGCGCCGCGATGGCGTGAAAGAAGCGTTATCCAACGCCCGTGACCTTCGACACCCATGCGCGCCCGCCGGCAGGCGTACATTGCGCGCACGCCCGCACTGCGGGCCTCCTTTTTCCCATTGCCCGCCAGGGCGGAGTACACCGTGACCCCCAACGCTCCGAAGATCCTTCTCCTGCCGCTGGCGCTCGCGCTGGCGCTGTCGGCCTGCAGCCGCGAATCCTCCGCGCCCGCGGCCGGCGCCGAAGCGGCCAAGCCCACGCTCGACGAGAGCGCGCTGCCCCCGGTCAACCGCTTCCAGCTGGCCGACCTCGGCGAGCCCGCCGACGCCTGCCGCGACCTCAACGCCTACGCCAACGGCAAGTGGCTGGCCGCCCACCCGATCCCCGGCGACCGCACCTCCTGGGGCTCGTTCGAGATGCTGGCCGAGCGCTCGCTGGCCGCGCAGCGCCAGCTCGCCGAACAGGCGGCGGCGGATGCGGACGCCACCGGCGTGGAGAAGATCGTCGGCGACTTCTGGGCCACCGGCATGGACGAGGCGGCCATCGAACGCCAGGGCATCGAGCCGCTGCGCGACCGTCTGGCCGCCATCGATGCGCTGACCGACACCGCCTCGATCGCCGAGCACCTGCGCGCGACCGCCGCGCGCGGCGAGAACGTGCTGTTCGGCTTCGGCGCCAACGCCGACTTCCGCGATTCCGAGGTCAACATCGCCTACGCCGTGCAGGGCGGCCTGGGCCTGCCCGACCGCAGCTACTACTTCGACGAGGCGCACCGCGACAAGCTGGCCGCCTACCAGCGCCACGTCGCGCGCGTGCTGGAACTGTCGGGCGTGCCGGCCGAGGCGGCCGCGCAGCAGGCCGAGGCGGTGGTCGCCTTCGAGACCCGGCTGGCCGGCAATTCGCGCTCGCGCGAGGAACTCTCGCGCGACGCCTCGCTGATGTACAACCCGGTGAGCCTGGCCGAGGCCGACGCGCTGACCCCGAACTTCCCCTGGACCCGCTTCTTCGAGTCGCAGGGCGTCCAGCCGCCGCAGACCTTCTCGCTGGCGATCCCCGCCTTCCACCAGGAAGTGGACGCCATGCTCGCCGAGGTGCCGGTCGAGGACTGGAAGGCCTACCTGCGCTTCCACACCGTCGACAGCGCCTCGCCCTACCTGTCCGACGCCTTCGTGCAGGCCAACTACGCGTTCTACGGCAAGACCCTGCGCGGCCAGCAGGAGATCGAGCCGCGCTGGAAGCGCGCGCTGGGCACCCTCAACGCAAGCGTGGGCGAGACCCTGGGCCAGCTCTACGTCGAGGCCGCGTTCCCCGCCGAGTCGAAGGCGCGCATGGAGGAACTGGTCGGCAACCTGCGCGAGGCGCTGAAGCTGCGGCTGGAGAAGCTCACCTGGATGGGCGAGGAGACCAAGCGCAAGGCCATGGCCAAGTGGGAGACCTTCACGCCCAAGATCGGCTACCCCGACACCTGGCGCGACTGGAGCGGCCTGGAGACCGGCCGCGACAGCTACATCGCCAACGTGCTCGCCGCCAACGAGTTCAACTACAAGTACGACCTGGCCAAGATCGGCAAGCCGGTGGACCGCGGCGAGTGGTTCATGTCGCCGCAGACGGTCAACGCCTACTACAACCCGCAGGCCAACGAGATCGTGTTCCCGGCCGGCATCCTGCAGCCGCCGTTCTTCGACCCCGACGCCGACGACGCGCTCAACTACGGCGGCATCGGCGCGGTGATCGGCCACGAGATGATCCACGGCTACGACGACCAGGGCAGCCGCTTCGGCCCGACCGGCAACTTCGAGAACTGGTGGACCGAATCCGACGCCGCCGGCTTCAAGCGCCTCACCGACCGCCTGGTGGCGCAGTTCGACGCCTACGAGGCCGCGCCCGGCCTGCACGTCAACGGCAACCTGACCCTGGGCGAGAACATCGCCGACCTCGGCGGCCTGGCGGTGGCCTACGACGCCCTGCAGCGCGCCCGCGAGGGCCAGGAAGACCCGAAGGTCGACGGGCTGACCCAGGACCAGCGCTTCTTCCTCAACTGGGCCACGGTCTGGCGCCGCAACTTCACCCCGGAGGAACTGAAGGTGCGCCTGACCACCGACCCGCACGCCCCGGCGAACTTCCGCGCCATCGGCGCGCCCTCCAACCTGCCCGCCTACGCCGCCGCGTTCTCCTGCGAGGCCGGCAGCCCGATGGTGCGCGAGGGCGGAGAGCGCATCGTCATCTGGTGACCGCCACCGGCGGCGCGGGGCCGGCCCGGGTGCCGGGCGAGTCCCGCGCCGACCGGCCAGGAAGACGAAAGGCCCGGGCGATCCGCCCGGGCCTTTTCCGTTGCGCCGCGCGAGGCCCTAATCGCCCGTGGTGACGAACTCGACGGCCGCGTCGCGGCGGAACTCCGCCTGGCTCTCGGAGATCACGCCGCCGACTTCCTCGCGCCCGAGGATCTCGTGCATCAGGCGGTCCGCCGCGTCGGCGATCTCCTGCTCGGTCGCGTCCGGGTTGGCGGCCACGTAGGCCTGCAGGCCGATCTCGATCTCCTGCTGGACCGCGTCGCCGGCCTGGGTGGTGAGATGGCTGATCGTGGCCTCCTTCTCGTGCTGCAGCCCCGGCGGCACGTCCATATTGCGCGCGTTCTGCAGGTCCTCGGCCGCCTGGTTGGTCGCCTCGGCGGCGGCCTCCGGCGTGGCGGGATCGGCCACGCCGTCGCCGTCCGCATCGGTCTCGGGCCAGCCGTTCTCGTCGGTGCGGACGTACGTGCCATTGGCCAGCTGCACCGACGAATCCGACTCGAACGGCCCCGAGGTCTCCGTGTACGGGCCGTCGTTGGACACCGCGCCCGGCGCGTAGTCGTCCAGGTCGACGCCGTGCTGCCCGGCCGTCGCGGCGTTGACGGCCTGCTGGGTGCGGAAGTCCATCGAGTAGTCGTCCATGCCGGCCGCGACCTCGGTGCGGCCCTGGATCTGGTGCTTGAGCCGGTCCGCCTCGGCCTGAATCTGCTGCGGGGTCGCGTCCGGGTTGGCCGCCAGGAACTCCTGCAGGCCCGCCTCGATCTCGGTCTGCATGGCCTCGAAGAACGTTTGGTTCGCCTGCTGCACGGCCGCGTCCTGCTCGGACTGCATGCCGGGTGGATACTCGGCGTCCTTCGCGTCCTGGACCGCCTGCGCGGCGGCGTCGGTGCTTTCCGCGGCCTCGGCCTGCGTGGGCTGTCCGTCCGCCCGGTCGGCCTGCCCGCCGTCGCCGGGCGGCGCGTCCTCGCCGATGCGGACATAGATTACCTCGCCCTCGTAGACCAGGTCCGGATCGCGCCCGCCGGCCTGGCCGGCGTACGGGCCGAGCTCGTCGGGGAACTCGGCGAGGTCGCGGTCGGTGATGAACTGCGGGTTGTCCTGCAGGAACTGCACCCGGTCGTCCGGATTCGTCCAGTCGAGCCCGTGCCTGGCCATGATCAGGCTGATGTACTCGCCGTCGCCGACCGGCACCGCGGTGGCGCCCTCCGGCGCGGCCTGCCCGTCCGCCCCCAGGCCCTGCTCGGCCTCGGCGGGCGAGGTGTAGCTGATCTGCTCGGGGCCCTTGTATGCGATGCCGCTCATGTCGCCGCTCATGCGCCGTCCCTCCTGCAAGCCGTTCGGGACCGATCGCCCCTGGCCGGCATTGCAGCGGACGCGCGAGCCGCGACGCAACTGGGGGCGGCCCCAGGGCCGCGGGCATCCTGGACGCGCCCGCGGGCGGGCACTGCGCGAACCGGCCGATCGGCAGGGCTGCCGAACGCGTCGCAAAACCGCACCCCGACCGCCGGCGAAACCGCGGACGTCGCGGCGCTTCGGCGCCCCGCCGGGCCAGTGCCGGGATGCCCCGCCGGCCGTCGCGCGCGGCCGCCGGCCGGCTTGCTAGACTGCCGCGCCGCGCGACCCCCGCACCGAACCGCACGCCGCACCGGAGCCCGCAATGCCCATCGACCGTCCGTCCGCCTTCGCCCGTCCCGCCCTGCTCGCCGCCGCCGTCGCCCTGCTGCTGGGCGTGGCCGCCGACGCGGACGCCCAGCGGCGGCGCGGCCGCACGCCCGCGCCGCCCCCGGGCCCGACCGCGTGCACGGACTTCTACAGCTTCCACAACAAGGACTGGCTGGCCGCCACGCCGGTGCCGGCGCAGGGCGCGGCGACCGCGCTGGGCGAGCTGCAGCAGCGCGCGCTGCAGCAGCAGCGCGACCTGCTCGACGCCGCCATGCAGCAGCCGCAGAACAACGTGCAGAAGCTGCTGGGCGACTTCTGGGCCAGCGGCCTGGACGAGGCCGCGGTGGAAGCCGACGGCGCGCAGCCGATCGCGCCGCTGCTGGCGCGCATCGACGGCATCCGCCGCGCGCGCCACATCCCGCCGGCGATCGCCGCGCTGCACCAGGTCGGCATCCCGGTGCTGTTCAACTTCAGCGCCGACGTCGACCTGGCCGACCTCGGCCGCCACATCGGCTACTTCACCCAGGGCGGCCTGGGCCTGCCCGACCCCGCCTACTACACGCGCGGCGACGCCGACGCCCAGGCCCTGCTCGGCCGCTACCGCGACTACGTCAAGAGCATCCTCGCGCTGACCGGCGTGCCGGAAGCGCAGCTCGACGCCGCCGCCGCGGCCGTGATCGACCTGGAGACCCGCATCGCGCAGAAGTCGCGCGACCTCAGCCTCACCCGCGACCCGCGCAGCCACTACGCGCGCGTGGCCGTGTCCGAGGTCGACAAGCGCTACCGCCGCCTGCAACTGGCCGCCTTCCTCGAGGCGCAGGGCGTGCAGGACGACGCCATCTCGCTGACCACGCCCGAACTGTTCGCCGAGCTCGACGCCCTGGTCGGCGCGCTGCCCGCCGAGCAGTGGAAGCACTACCTGCGCTTCCACGTCGGCAGCGCGATGGCCCCCTACCTGTCCAAGACCTTCCGCGACGCCGACTTCGCCTTCCGCGGCCGCGTGCTGCGCGGCGAGACCGCGCCGCCGCCCCGGCAGGCGCAGGTGCTCGACGCGATCAACAAGGCCGCCGGGCCGATGCTGGCGCGCGAGTACGTGGCCCGCTACCTGCCGCAGGCCAGCCGTGCCCGCGCCGAGGCCATCGCCACGCAGGTGCGCGACGCGCTGGTGCGCGGCATCGACCGCAGCACCTGGATGAGCGAGGCGACCCGGGCCGAGGCGCGCGCCAAGGCCTCGGCGATCCGCATCGAGATCGGCGCGCCGGTCGACGACATCGACTACAGCGTGCAGCCGATGGGCCGCGGCAGCTTCGGCGGCAACATGCTGATCGCCTCGACCTGGCGCCATCGCGAGGAGATGAAGCGCATCGGCCGCGCCGACGCCGACCGCCGCTGGGACGTGCTGCCGCAGCAGCCCGCGCTGGCCTACGACATCGCGCAGAACCGGCTGATCGTCTCGGCGGCGGTGCTGCAGCCGCCGGTGTTCGACATCGCCCGCGAGCCGGCAGCGCACTACGGCGCCTACGGCGCGCTGGTCGGCCACGAGCTCAGCCGCAGCGTGGACATCCGCGGCCGCGTGGTGGACGCCCAGGGCAGCGTGCGCACCTGGTGGACGCCGCAGGACCTGGCCGCCTGGGAAGGCATCACCGCACGGCTGGCGGCGCAGTACGGCGCCTATCCCTATCCGGGCGTCACCGCCCTCAACGTGGACGGCGCCCGTACCCGCGACGAGAACGCCGCCGACCTGGCCGGCGTGGAACTGGCCTGGGACGCGCTGTCGGCGGCGACGCCGGAGCTGCCGCCCGAGGCCTCGCAGCACTTCTTCGCCGCCTGGGCCGAATTGTGGCGCCAGCAGGCGTCGCCGGAAGCGGCCAACCGCGCCGCGCTGACCGCGCCCAACGCGCCGGGCCAGTGGCGCACCAACGGCCCGCTGGCCAACCTGCCCGCCTTCGGCGCGGCCTTCTCGTGCAAGCCCGGCACGCCCATGCAGCGCGCCGAGGCGGACCGGGTCTCGATCTGGCGCCAGCCGTAAGGGCTGGCGCCGCACCCCACCGCAAGCTGGGACCCTCTCGTCTTTCCCTGCCCCCGCAAGCGGGGGGCACGCGGTTTTTTCCCTTCCCCCGCAAGCGGGGAGCATCCTGATTTTCCTTCCCCCGCTTGCGGGGGAAGGTGCCGAAGGCGGATGGGGGCACGCCGCA
>NZ_JAAN01000027.1 GCF_000559025.1 Luteimonas huabeiensis HB2
TCTTGTTCACCACCCCCCACTTGATCGCGTTGAGCCGCTTGGCGGTGCCCACGCCCATGATCGCGGCGGAGATGTTGTGGGTGGTCGAGACCGGGATGCCCAGCGAGGACGCGCCCAGGATCACGTGGATGGGGTGCAGCTTGACCAGCTTGTGGCCCAGCGTCTTGATGATGCGCCAGCCGCCGGCGGCGGTGCCGGCCGCCATGACCAGGGCGCAGGTGACCTTGATCCAGGTGTCGATGTCGCCGTGGGCCAGGCGCTGACGATCTGCGCCTTGCCGAAGAAGCCGTTGACCCAGCGCGGGCGCGCGGCCCGCGCCAGCCAGCCGCCGGCGCGCGCCATCATCGCGATGACGAAGAACAGCAGGCCCATCATCAGGAAGCCGACGGCGAAGCCCACGCCTTCGCTGCGCCAGACCGGATCGCCCGGCTGCGACCAGATCACCACGCCGAGGTCGTTGTGGGCGGCCGCGAGCGCGGCGCCGATCAGGCCGCCGATCAGCGCGTGCGAGGACGAGGACGGCAGCCCGAACCACCAGGTGATCAGGTTCCGCCGTGCCCATCAGCGCGCCGATCAGGTTCATCGTTGCCGCCATGCCCACCGCCTGCAGCGGCGTGAGCACCTTGGTCGCGACCACCGTGGCGATGGAATTGGCGGTGTCGTGGAAGCCGTTGATGTACTCG
>NZ_JAAN01000028.1 GCF_000559025.1 Luteimonas huabeiensis HB2
AAACGGCATGCGCCGGCTTGCGGCAGAAGGAACGAGATGACGCCGCCTGCGGGAGAGGCGACGGTTCCGGGTCCCAGGCCGACTGCCGCTTCGTCCCAGGCGCGGCTAACCCGGCGCATCCAGCGCCATCAGCTCGTCGAGCGTCATCGGCCGGCCCAGCCAGTAGCCCTGGGCGTAGTCGCAGCCGCGCTCGCACAGCAGCTCGAACTGCCCGGCCTGCTCCACGCCCTCGGCAACCACGGTCATCCCCAGCGTCCAGCCAGATCTTGATGCCACGCTTGCGCAGCCGCGCGAGCAGGCCGCTCACGCGCAGCTCGTCGCCGATCACCGCGGTCTCGGTCAGTTCCAGGTGCAACTGCGCCGGCGCCAGTCCGGTCTCGCCCAGGATCCGTACAGCAGCGACAGCTCGCCGCGCTCCCAGGCCCCGCGCAGGTCCTGCTCGATGCGCACGCGCCGCTCCACGGCCTGGTCCATCGCGCGGCTGTAGAAGCGGTAGCAGTTCTTGCCGGCCACCTTCGCCTGGTACATGGCGATGTCGCCGTTCTTCATCAGCATGTTGGCGCCGTCGGCGGCAGGATGACGAACTCGTCGCCGCCGAAGCGCGACAGCGTGGCCGCCCCGCCCTCGCGCTCCACCACGCCGCGGATGCGCTCGGAGAACTGCACCAGCACCTCGTCGCCGGCGTCGTGGCCGAGGGTGTCGTTGATGCGCTTGAAG
>NZ_JAAN01000029.1 GCF_000559025.1 Luteimonas huabeiensis HB2
CGATCTCCACGGTCACGAAGCTCTCGCCGATCGCGCGCACGGTGCCGGCGATGCCGCCGCCGGTGATCACCTCGTCGCCCACCGCCAGCTTCTCCAGCATGTTGCGGTGTTCCTTCGCCCGCTTCGGCGCGGCGGCCGGCGCCGCCGCGGCATGGGCGGGAGCGATCACGAAATCCAGCAGGTTCATCGTCGGGTCCATGAGGAGTTGGGAAGGCCCCCGCGCGCGCCGCCGGACGGGCCGGCGGGCAGGCTGGAGCAAAACAGCGGGCGATTATGCCACGGGGGCGGGCGCCGCGCCGGGGCGGTCAGCCGGCCGCCGCGGCCTTGCGGGCATGGAAGGACTCGCGGAAGGCGGCGAAGGTTCCCGCCTCGATCGCCGCGCGCATCCCGGCCATGAGCCGCTGGTAGTGCCAGAGGTTGTGCAGGGTGCCATCGCGCCGTCGGCGGTGAAGTAATGGCCGTTGCGCGCGTTGCGGGTCGGCATCACGCAGTCGAACATGTCCACGCCGCGCGCCACCGCCTCCACCAGGTCCTCCGGCCGCCCCACGCCCATCAG
>NZ_JAAN01000030.1 GCF_000559025.1 Luteimonas huabeiensis HB2
GCCGCGTTCTCGCAGGTCTCCGCCGAGCTGCTGGACACCCCGGCCGCGCAGGCGTGGCTGGAACGTGGCCGCGCGCAGGCGGACGCGGCCGAGCGCACCGGCCTGGCGAGCGCCGTGCAGCAGGACGCGCGCGCCGCGCAGCAGGCCCGCGAAGCCGCCGAACCGGGCCTCGCGCGCTAGGCGCGGAGCGCGCCCAGCAACTGCGCGAAGGCCTCGGCGCTGGTCTCCACGTGCGCGGCCAGGCGGTGGCCGTCGTCGACCAGCAGCAGCCGCGCGCGGCGCGGCAACGCCCAGTCCACCACGTGCCCCGCGGGAATCAGCTCGTCGTCCCAGCCGTGCACGATCGAGGTCGGCACGGTGGCCGCTTCCAGCGGCGGCGCCTCGCCCATGCGCACCGGCGGCGCCATCAGGAACAGGCCGGCCACCGGCACCTGCAGCGAAACGCGCCCCGAGATCCACGCCCCCAGGCTGGAGCCGGCCAGCACCAGCGGGCCGCGCGCGGCGGCGGTCCGCGCGAGCCCCAGCAGCCGCTCCAGGCGCGCCGGCACGTCGCCCAGCGGGCTCGCCTCGCGGCGCGCGTCGAGGTCGGTGTAGTCGGGCCGCTCATGGGTCCAGCCCAGGCGCTGGGCGACCTCGGCCAACGCCGTCACCTTGGTCGCCTCCGGCCCGCTCTCGAACCCGTGGGAAAGGATGCAGTGCCCGCGCGTGGTCATGCCTCGATCCATTCCACCGCATCGCCGATCCGCAACGCGCCGCCCTCGATCACCCGCGCGCACAGCCCGCCCATGCCGCGCATGGCGTTGTAGCCGCCGGGGCCGAGCGCGGTCTCCATGCGCGAACACGGGTCGCAGGGCGCGGTGCCTTCCAGCAGCATGCCGCCGATGCGGAAGCGCTGGCCCATCAGCGCGATCAGCGGGATGCCGGACACGACCAGGTTGCGCCGCAGCGTGGCCGGCGCCAGCGACGCCGCGCGGGCGAGCGCGGCGATCGCCGGCAGGTGCTCGGCCTGGATCAGGGTGATCCCACGGCCGCCGCTGCCGCCGGCGTAGCGATCGCCGGCCAGGCCGCCGCCGGCCTGCGCCCGCGCCTCGCCGACCTCGCGCATGGGCACGTCGCGCGCCGGCCGCAGCCCGATCCACTCGACCCGACCGGCGGCCGGGAAGCGCGTCATCAAGCGATGCAGTTCGGAACCGGGCGGCGGCAGGCGGGTCATTCCCCGGATGCTAGCATCCGCGCCATGCCGGACTCCCCCGCGCCGCTGCGCATCCGCGAACAACCGCTGCCCTACGTGGAACGGCTGCCCGCGCGCGCGCCCGACGCAATCGACCTGGTCGTCGTGCACTGCACCGAGCTGCCGGACATGGCGATGGCGCGCGCGTACGGCGAGCGCATCCTGTACCCGGAGCGCGGCACCGGCGCCAGCGGGCACTGGTACGTGGACCGCGACGGCTCGGCGACCGAATACGTGCCGGCGCTGCGCGTGGCCAATCACGTGCGCGGCTGGAACCCGCGCTCGGTCGGCATCGAACTGGTCAACCGGGGCCGCTACCCGCGCTGGTACGACAGCGACCACCAGGCGATGACCGAGCCCTACCCCGACGCGCAGATCGAGGCCCTGCTCGCCCTGCTGGACCGGCTGCGTTCGACCCTGCCGGCGCTGCGCTGGATCGCCGGCCACGAGGAGCTGGACACCGAGCGCCTGCCCGCGGCCGACGACCCGCGGCGCACGATCGCGCGCAAGGTCGATCCCGGCCCGCTGTTTCCCTGGGCGACGGTGCTGGCGCGCTGCGGCCTGCAGCGCCTGCCGGCCGGCGGCTGAGCGGCGCGGGGTTGCCGGCGATGCAGGCGCGGGCGCCTATAATCGCGCGCTCCCCGCCGCCCCCGCCCCGATGAACGCGCACGTCGCCGAACTGCTCGAACTGCTCTCGCTGGAACGGCTGGAGGACAACCTGTTCCGCGGCCAGAGCCGCGACATCGGGACCCGCTACGTGTTCGGCGGCCAGGTGCTGGGCCAGGCGCTGTCGGCCGCCCAGGCCACGCTCGGCCAGCCGCGCGCCGCGCACTCGCTGCACGCCTACTTCCTGCGCGCCGGCGACATCGAGCACCCGATCGTCTACGAGGTGGACCGCACCCGCGAGGGCGGCAGCTTCTCGGTGCGCCGGGTGACCGCGATCCAGCACGGGCGGGTGATCTTCTTCTGCGCCGCCTCGTTCCAGCAGGCCGAGGCCGGCGCGACCCACCAGCTGTCGATGCCGGAGGTGCCGGCGCCCGAGGACATCGCGCCGGCGCCGGCGGTGCCCGAACGGGTGCTGGCGACACTGCCGACCAAGGTGCAGCGCTGGCTGAGCCGGACCGGGCCGTTCGAGTTCCGCCACGTCTATCCGCGCGACGAACTCGACCCGCCGAAGCGCCCGCCCTTCCAGCAGGTGTGGTTCCGCCTGAGCGGGCGCGTGGGCGATGCGCCGGAACTGCACCGCGCCCTGCTCGCCTACGCGTCCGACTTCCACCTGCTCGGCACCGCGACCTTCCCGCACGGGATCAGCTACTACCAGCCCAACGTGCAGATGGCCTCGCTCGACCACGCGCTGTGGTTTCATCGCCCGTTCCGCGTCGACGACTGGCTGCTGTACGCCATCGACAGTCCCAGCGCGCAGGATGCGCGCGGCCTGGCGCGCGGGCTGATCTTCGACCGCGAGGGCCGTCTCGTGGCCAGCACCGCGCAGGAGGGCCTGATCCGGGTCGTGCGCGATGCCGAGGCCGCGGCGCAGGTCCCCTCGAACGACTAGGAACGACGCGCACGTGAGACAGATCTTCAGCAGCCCGCGGCTCGAGAACGTGGAAAAGGTGGCCGAACTGCTCGAGGGCGAAGGCATCGAGGTCCGCATCACCAACGGCCGCTCCTACCACGGCAAGCGCCGCCGCCACTTCAGCTACCGCGCCGGCGCCGACAGCGGCCCGCAGGCGGCGGTGTGGGTGATCCGCGCGGAGGACCAGCCGCGCGCGCGCGAGCTGATGCGCGAGGCCGGCCTCGCCGGCCCGACCACGCGCCCGATGGCGGCGCCGTCCGCCGGCGCGCCCTCGCAGGCGCCCGCCCCCGCGCCCCCGGACGCGGCGCGGACGATCGCGCGCTACCGCCGCGCGCTGCTGATCGGCATCGCCATCGTGGTGGCGCTCGTGCTCTACCGGGTCTGACCGCCCGCGGCCGGCGCCGCGCCGGCGTTTCGGTCACACTGCGCCCTCGGCGCCGTCCTGGTCACGGTCAGCGCGCCCCCACCGAGCCCATGCAAACCGCCGTCTGCGAACTGCACATCGACGACCTGATCCGCCGCGAGCTGCCGGCCGCAGCCCGCGGCGACGCGCACGCCTACGGGCGCATCGTCGCCGCCAGCCAGAACGCGGTCACCGCGGTGGCGCTGGCGATCACCCGCGACGTGCCGGCCAGCGAGGACATCGCCCAGGAGGCGTTCCTCTCTGCCTGGAAGCACCTACCGCGGCTGCAGAACGCCGCCAGCTTCATGCCCTGGCTGCGGCAGATCACCCGCAACCTGGCCCGCGACCACCTGCGCGCCTCGCGCAACCGACCGCTAGACGGCGAGGCGGCCGAGCTGGCGATCGCCCGCGCCGCCGATCCCGGCCAGTGCCCGGCCGGCCTCTTGCTCGACCAGGAGCGCGATGCGATCGCCGCCGAGCTGATCTCCGAACTGCCTGAAGAGAGCCGCGAGGTGCTGCTGCTGTACTACCGCGAAGGCCAGAACTCGCGCCAGGTGGCCGAACTGCTGGGCCTGTCGGACGCGGCCGTGCGCAAGCGCCTGTCGCGCGCGCGGCGCTGCCTGCGCAGCGAGCTGCTGGAGCGCTTCCGCGACTTCGCCAGCGGCAGCGCGCCCGGCACCGCCTTCGCGGTGGCCGTCACCGCCGCGCTGGGCGGCATCAGCAAGCCCGCCGCCGCGGCCGGCGTCGCCACCACCGGCGGCACCCTGGCCGGCGGCGTGGCCGGCAAGCTGCTGTTCGGCGGCATCGGCGCGGTCTTCACCGGCCTCGTCAGCGGCGCGCTGACCGCCTGGGCGATGCGCTGGGTGCTCTCGCGCTATGCCGACAACGACACCGAGCGCCGCGCGATCCTGCGCTGCTACGACGTCTACCTGCTGACCGGGCTGGGCTGCCTCGCGCTGTGCCTGGGCTGCTATGCGCTGTTCGACGCGCGGCTGCCGTTCTACGCCGCGGTGACGGCGACCTTCATCGTGCTCAACTACCAGTTGCTGGGCCCGCTCGCACGGACGATGACGCCGCTGGTGCAGCGCGACGCCCAGCGCAACCCGCGCACCGCCTACTGGCGCACGCTCGGCTACCGGCTCTCGTTCGGCCCGAGCGGCGTGCTCATCAGCAACATCACGGTCGTGGCGATGCTGGTGCTGCTGCACTTCAAGACCGCCTGAGCACGCCCGCCGTGGCGCCCGCGCCCACGGCGGCATTTGGCACAATGCGCGCGCCCGCCGGGCCTTCGGATCGGCCGAAGGCCGGCGACACCGGAGGCGCCATGCGGCTCGATCTCGCCGACCTGCACCTGTTCCTGTGCATCGTGGACGCGGGCAGCATCACCCAGGGCGCGGCGCGCGCGCACCTGGCGCTGGCGTCGGCGAGCGAACGGCTGCGCCGGATCGAGGCCGACGCCGGGGTGGTCCTGCTGGAGCGCCACCCGCGCGGCGTGACCACCACCGAAGCCGGCGAGGCGCTGGCCCACCACGCCCGCGCGCTGCTGCGCCAGCGCGAACGCATGCGCAGCGAATTGCGGGATTTCGCCGCTGGCGCGCGCGGCACCCTGCGCCTGTACGCCAACACCGCCGCGCTCGCCGAGTTCCTGCCGCCGCGGCTGGCGCCGTGGCTGGCGGCACGGCCGCGGCTGCGCGTCGAACTGAAGGAGCGCACCAGCGCGGAGATCGTGCGCGCGATCGCGACCGGGCTCGCCGAGGCCGGGATCGTGTCCGACGCCGTGGACGCAAGCGGCCTGCGGCTGCATCCGGTGGCCAGCGACCACCTGGTGCTGATCGTGCCGCCCGGCCACGCGCTGGCCGCCGCCCCTGCCCGCGCCTTCGCCGAGATCCTCGACCAGCCGTTCGTCGGCCTGGCGCCGGGCAGCGCGCTGCAGGCCCATATCGATGCCCATGCGCGCGAGGCCGGCGCCCGGCTCGACTTCCGCATCCGCACGAGCACCTTCGAGGGCGTGTGCGCGATGGTCGCCCACGGCGTCGGCGTCGCGATCGTGCCGCGCCGCATCGCCGCGCGCCATCGACGCCACGGCTTCCGCACCGTCGCTCTGGCCGATCGCTGGACGCGACGCCGCCTGTGCCTGTGCTACCGCGACTGGGAAGCGCTGGGCGCTGCGATGCGTGAGCTGCTGGGCCATCTCGCCGGCGTCGACAGCGAACCGGGACGCACCGGACCGGCGCCGTAGGACAGGCGGTCCGGTTTCCCGGCGAGTCGCGAGCGGGGGCCCTCTGCTTCTCCCTTCCCCGCAAGCGGGGAGCCTCCTGGTTTTTCCTTCCCCCGCAAGCGGGGGGCATCCTGTTTTTACCTTCCCCCGCAAGCGGGGGAAGGTGCCGAAGGCGGATGGGGGTACGCCGCGGGCGTGCGAACGTGCCCTCATCCGGCGCTGCGGCTTGCGGGAGAAGGAACAAGATGCGCCCGCTTGCGGGAGAAGGGACGAGTGGCCCCGCTTGCGGGAGAAGGGACGATATGCGCCCGCTTGCGGGAGAAGGGACGAGGTGGCCCCGCTTGCGGGAGAAAGGACAGCTTCGGCTGCAGGTCGAATGTGGAGACCGGCCAGGGACAAGCGAGGCCCGCCCCCTGGGCTGGGCGTCCTGACGACCAGGCGTCGCTGGCCCTGCAGCGCATCCCGACGCAATCGCAAGCGGTACGACCCGGCAGTCGTGAGCAGCGCCGAAAAAAGGCCCGCGCACGCGGCGCGGGCCGACCCCCGAAGCGGTGCGCTCAGCGGCGCTGCGGCGGCCGCAGTTCCTCGCGGCTGAGGAAGCCGTCGCCGTTCTCGTCGCGCCAGGCGAAGCGCTCCGTCAGCCACGGCATCTTCTCCTGCACCTCGATCCGGCTCAGCTTGCCGTCGCCGTCGAGGTCCGCCTCGGCGAAGCGCGCGTCGAAGCGGCGCGCGGCCTCGGCCTCGCGTTGCGGGCGCTGCGCCTCGAACCAGGCGCGCAGTTCGGCGCGCCCGATGCGGCCGTCGCGATCGGCGTCGATGGCGTCGAACTGGGCCAGCAGGTCGAGCCGTTGCGGTCGCTGCGGGCCGTCGCCGCGCGGGCCGCGCTCGGCACGCTCGGGCCGTTGCGCCGCGCGGGCCTCGCGCTCGGCCCGGGCCTGCTCCAGTTCGGCGCGGCTGATGCGACCATCGCCGTCGGTGTCGAAGCGGGCGAAGGCATCCACGCCGCCGCCATGGGGACCGCCGTGGCCACGGTGGCCGCGCCGACCCTCGCGGCCGGGGCGCAGCTCGTCGGCCTGCAGGCGGCCGTCGCCGTTGCGGTCGAACCGATCGAAGCGCTGCGCCAGCCGCGGCGACCTGGCGGCCTCGGCACGGTCCACCACGCCGTCGCCGTTGGCGTCGAGCTGCGACCATCGCGCCGGGCGCGGGCCGTCGTCCTGCGACGCGGCATGCGCCGCGGCCGAAGCGAGCGCCGCCAGCAGGGCGGCGGCGAGGATCCGGTGTGTCATCTGGCTGTCTCCGAAGGGCGGCGCGACGGCCGCAGGTGCCAGAGGAAACGGTCCCGGCGTCGCCCGCGTTGACAACGCGCCGGCCGCGTTCAGCGCGACGACAGTCGCGGGCGCCGATATGCTGGCGCCATGCCGCCCCGCCTCGCCCGCGCCGTGTCCATCCTGGGCCACCCGCTGCTGACCCTGCCGCTGGCGCTGGTCGCGCCGCTGGCCGCGCGGCAGGCGGCCGGCACCGCGCCGGCGCTGGGCGGCATCGCCGCGGCGGCCGCGGCGGTGCTGGGCTGGTCGCGGTGGCGGGTGCGGCGCGGGGCCTGGTCCCACGTGGATGCCAGCGCGCCGGCCGAGCGCCGCGGGCTCAACCGCTTCCTGCTGCCGCTGCTGGCGATCGGCGCGCTGCTGGCGCTGGCCTCGCCGGTGCCCGGGCTCGCGGCGAGGCTGGCGCTGGCGGCCGCGATCGTGGCCGCCGCCCTCGCCACCGCGCGCGGGTGCAAGCTCTCCCTGCACGTCGCCTTCGCCGTCTACGCCGGCCTGTTGCTGATGGCCTGGCGCCCGGGCGCCGGCGTGGCGATGCTGGGCTTCGCCGCGGCGGTGGCCGCATCGCGGCTGGCGCTGCGCCGGCACGCACCGCGCGACCTCGCGGCCGGCGCGCTGGCCGGCCTGGGGGCGGGGCTCGCGGCCTGGGCGTTGCCGGCGACGGGCGCCTGAGGCGGGCACGATGGGCGAATCCGAGCAGTTGCGCCTGTTCCACACCGGCACCCACCCGTGCGGCTACTGGGCCGACCGCGAGGCGCGCGACCTGGTGCTCGATCCGCACGATGCGCGCCTGCCGCAGTTCTACGGGCAGGCGCTGCAGTGGGGCTTCCGCCGCTCCGGCGACATCGTCTACCGCCCGCACTGCCTGCGCTGCCGGGCCTGCGTGCCGGTGCGCATCCCGCTGGCTCGCTTCGCGCCCGATCGCGCGCAGCGCCGCTGCCTGCGCCGCAACGCCGATGTGGAGATGCGCGTGCAGCCGGCCGAGCGCAACGCCGAGCGGCTGGCGCTGTACCGGCGCTACCTGCGCGCGCGCCACGCCGGCGGCGGCATGGATACGCACGGCGCGGCGGAGTTCGACCAGTTCCTGCTCGGGCGCTGGGCGCAGGGCCGCTTCCTGGAACTGCGCGCGCGCGGGCGCCTGCTCGCGGTCGCGGTCACCGACCTGGCGCCCGAGGCGCTGTCAGCGGTCTACACCTTCTACGATCCCGACGAGGCCGCGCGCGGCCTCGGCACGCTGGCGATCCTGCGCCAGATCGAATGGGGCCTGCGCGATGGCCGCCGTCATCTGTATCTCGGATACTGGATCGACGGCCATCGCAAGATGGACTACAAGCGCCGCTTCCGCCCGCTCGAGCGCTTCGACGGGCGCGGCTGGCGCGAGACGACCGACGACGACCCATGACCCGAACCCTGCTCCTGCTCGCCGCCGCGCTGTGCCTGCTGGCCGGCTGCGTGCGCGTCCACGTCCACGGCGATCCCGCCGCCTACCGCCGCGCCACGACCGGGACCGATCTGCGCATCGCCACCTACAACACGTCCCTGTACGCCGAGACCGCGGGCGGCCTGGCCGAGCGCCTGCGCGCCGGCGATCCGGCCGCGCGCAAGATCGCCGCGGTGCTGCAGCGGGTGCGCCCGGACGTGGTACTGCTCAACGAGTTCGACTACGACGCGCGAGGCGAAGCCGCGGACCTGTTCCAGCGCGACTACCTGGAGACTGCGCAGCCCGGCGGCGGCGAGCCGCTGCGCTACCCCTACCGCTACTTCGCACCGGTCAACACCGGCGTGGCCAGCGGGCTCGACCTGGACGGCGACGGCCGGATCGGCCGCGAGGGCCGCGCCTACGGCAACGACGCCTGGGGCTACGGCCTGCATCCCGGGCAGTACGGCATGCTGCTGCTGTCGCGCTACCCGATCGACGCCGACGCCGCGCGGACCTTCCAGCGGCTGCGCTGGAGCGCGATGCCCGGCGCGCGCCGGCCGCGCGACCCGGACACCGGAACGCCGTTCCATCCCGACGCGGTGTGGGCGCAGCTGCGGCTGTCGTCGAAATCGCACTGGGACGTGCCGGTGCGCACGCCGCTGGGCGTGCTGCACGTGCTGGCTTCGCATCCCACGCCGCCGGTCTTCGACGGGCCGGAGGACCGCAACGGCCGCCGCAACGCCGACGAGATCCGGCTGTGGACGGAGTACCTCTCCCCCGGCGAGCGGCCCTGGCTGTGCGACGACGCCGGCCGCTGCGGCGGGCTGGCCGCCGACGCGCGCTTCGTGATCCTGGGCGATCTCAACAACGACCCGGTGGATGGCGACGGCGTCCACGAGGCGATCCTGGAATTGCTCGAACACCCGCGGGTCCTGCGCCACCCCACGCCGCGCAGCGACGGCGCGGTGGCGGCGGCGCAGGCGGCCGGCGGCGCCAACGCCGCCCACCGCGGCGCGCACGCCCACGACACCGGCGACTTCGGCCCGCGCGCCGGCAACCTGCGCCTCGACTACGCGCTGCCGTCCGTCGGCCTCCGCGTCGTCGGCAGCGGCGTGTTCTGGCCGGCGCCGGGCGAGGCCGGCGCCGACATCGTCGATGGCAGCGACCATCGCCTGGTCTGGGTCGATCTGGCGCCCGCATCGCCGAGCGCCGGGCGCAGCGGTCCCTGAACCCGCTCGAGGCGTCGCCGCGCGGCGCGAGCACGCGCTATCGGGCGCGGGCCTCCAGCACCGTGGCCAGCAGCCGGCGCAGCAGCGGCTGCAGGCGCGCGGCCCGGTCCTCGGACCAGGCGAAGCTGTCCTCGTCCATGTAGCAGCGCTGGCTGATCTCCAGCTGCACCGCATCGATGCCGCGCGCCGGGTCGCCGTAGTGGCGGGTGATGTAGCCGCCCTTGAACCGGCCGTTGACGACGAAGTCGTAGCCGGTCTGCGCCGCCAGTTCGGCTTCCAGCCGCGCCTGCAGGGCGCTCGCGCAGCTGGCGCCGTCGGCGGTGCCGAGATTGAGGTCGGGCAAGCGGCCCTCGAACAGGAACGGCAGGGTGCCGCGGATCGAGTGCGCCTCCCACAGCGCCGCCCGGCCGTGCAGGGCGCGCAGGCGTTCGAGCTCCTCCGCCAGCGCGCGGTGGTAGGGCCGCCAGTACGTCTCCACCCGCTCGGCCACCTCGTCCGGAGCCGGCGCCTGGCCGTCCAGGTACACGGGTTCGCCGTCGAAGCGGACCACGGGGCACAGGCCGGTGGTGTTCTGGCCGGGATAGAGCGAGGCGTCGTCCTCGGCGCGGTTGAGGTCGATCACGTAGCGCGAATAGCGCGGCACGAGGACGGATGCCCCCAGCTCGCGCGCGAACGCGTAGAGCCGGTCGAGGTGCCAATCGGTGTCGGGCACGCGGCGCGACGCGGGCGCCAGCCGCGCGGCGATGGCCTCCGGCAGCTCGGTGCCGTTGTGGGGAATGCTGACCAGCAGCGGCGCGTCGCCGCGGTGGAGCCGGAAGATCTCGGTAGGCATCGGGCGATTGTAGGCCAGCGCGACGGACCGCCGGGCCGGCGGCGCTACAGGCCCTCGCGCAGGAACGCCACGAACACCCGCAGCTTGGGCGGCAATTGCCGGCGCGAGGGGTAGTAGATGTGGAAGGCGTCGCCCTGGTGCTCGAACGCGGTCAGCACGCGCACCAGCCGGCCGTCGGCCAGCTCGGCGCGCACGCTGTCGGCGAAGCGCTGCGACAGCCCGAAGCCCGCGCAGGCCGCCTCGCGGGCGAAGGCGTCGTCGGACAGGATCAGCCGGCCCTGCACCTCGACCTCGACCGTCCGGCCGTCGAGGTCGAAACGCCAGGGCTCCAGCCGCCCGCTGCCGGGCAGGCGGAAGCGGATGCAGTCGTGGCCGGCCAGGTCCGCCGGCGTCGCCGGGGCGCCGTGGGCGCGCAGATAGGCCGGGCTGGCGACCACCACCCGCCGCTGCCCGCGGTCGATCGGCAGCGAGACCATGTCGCCGGCGAGCTTGCAGCCCAGCCGGATGCCGGCATCGAAGCCGCCGCGCACCAGGTCGGCGAAGGTGTCGTCGGTGAACAGCTCCACCTGCACCTCGGGATAGCGCGCGACGAAGTCGGGCAGGCGCGGCAGCACATAGGTCTCGGCGACCACCCGCGGCAGGTTGATCCGCAGCAGGCCCGACGGCCCCTGCCGGCGCGCCTGCAACTGCTGCAGCGAGGCATCGATGCGCTCCAGCGACGGGCCCACGGCCTCCAGCAGTTCCTGCCCCGCCTCGCTGAGCGCCAGTCGCCGGCTGCTGCGGTGGAACAGGCGCACGCCCAGCCGCTGCTCCAGCCCGCGGATGCCCTGCGAGACCGCCGAGGCGCTGATGCCGAGCCGGTCGGCGGCGCGGGTGAAGCTGCCGGTGCGCGCGACCAGCTCGAACAGCGGCAGCGCGGCCAGCGGCGCGGCCTTCATCCTGAAGTCTTTCTTCATGATGGATGAAGGCTAGCACCCTTTCTGCTTACCGCTTACGCGGTCATTGTAGGCGCCCCTTCCCCGCCTCCATCGCCGTCATGGACCTCCTGACTCCGCTGCTCGCCGCCGCGATCGCCACCGCCCCCGTCCCGCCGCCCGTCGAAGCGCCGCACCCGCAGGACGCCGCCCTCGCCGCCCGGGTCGACCGGGTGCTCGAGCGCGCCGTGGCCGAGGGCCGCATCGTCGGCGCGGTGGTCGTGGTCGCCCGCGACGGCCGCATCGTCCACGCGCGCGCCGCCGGCCTGGCCGACCGCGAGGCGGGCCGGCCGATGACCGTGGACACGCCGTTCCGGCTGGCCTCGATGACCAAGCCGGTGGTCTCGGTGGCGTTGATGCGCCTGGTCGAGCAGGGCCGCCTGCGCCTGGACGATCCGGTGACCCGCTGGCTGCCCGGGTTCCGGCCGCGGCTGGCCGACGGGAGCGAGCCCGTCGTCGCCCTGCACCACCTGCTCACCCACACCAGCGGGCTCGGCTACGGCTTCCAGGAACCGGAGGACGGGCCCTATCACCGCCTGGGCGTGTCGGACGGTCTGGACCACGCCGGCATCGACCTCGACGAGAACCTGCAGCGGCTCGCCCGCGCGCCGCTGCACTTCGCGCCGGGCACGGCCTGGCGCTACTCGCTGGGCATCGACGTGCTGGGCGCGGTCATCGAGCGCGCGAGCGGGCGCTCGTTGCCCGAAGCGGTGGCGCAACTGGTCACCGGCCCGCTGGGCATGCTCGACACCGGCTTCGTCGCCGTCGATCCCGGCGCGCTGGCGGTGCCCTACGCCGACGGCGCCCCGGCGCCGGTGCGGATGCCGGCGGAGATCGCGGTGCCGCTGCCGGCGGAGATCGGCCACGCGGTCCGCTTCGCCCCGGACCGCGCCGCCGACCGCAGCGCGTTCCCCTCCGGCGGCGGCGGCATGGTCGGGACCGCCGGCGATTTCGTTCGCCTGCTGGAGGCCGTGCGCAGCGGCGGCGGCGCGCTGCTGCGGCCGGAGACCGTGGCCCAGATGCGCCGCGACCAGGTCGGCGCGCAGGCGCAGACGCAGGGACCGGGCTGGGGCTTCGGCTACGGCTGGGCCGTGCTGGAGGACCCGGCCGCGGCCGGCACGCCACAGCATCGCGGCACCCTGCAATGGGGTGGCGCCTACGGCCACAGCTGGTTCGTCGATCCGGTGGCGGGGCTGAGCGTGGTGGCGCTGACCAACACCGCCTTCGAGGGCATGTCGGGCGCATTCCCGGCCGAGGTGCGCGACGCCGTGTACGGCATGGCGCCCTAGACTGTATCGATACTCGGCGAACGTGCCCTCATCCGGCGCTGCGCGCCACCTTCTCCCGCTTGCGGGAGAAGGAACAACGTGGGCCCGCTTGCGGGAGAAGGGACGGCACCCGCTTGCGGGAGAGGGACGACGCGGTCCCGGTGGCGGAGATGACATGACCCAACGTGCGGAAGCCGGGACAGCTTCGGCGCTACGGGTCGAATGCGGATACGCCTTGCGGCCTAAAGCAGCACCAGCTCCTCGGCGCTGGTCGGGTGCAGGGCGACGGTGTCGCGCAGGTCGGCCAGGGTCGCGCCCATCTTCAGCGCCACCGCGAAACCCTGCAGGATCTCGTCGGCGGCCTCGCCGATCAGGTGGATGCCGACCACGCGCTGCTGCGCCGGCGCCTCGCCCTCGGCCACGCAGACCAGCTTGAACAGGCTGCACAGCGAGGTGTCCGCCAGCGCCTGCAGCATCGGCCGGAAGCGGGTGCGGTACACGCGCACCCGCTCGCCGTGCGCCTCGCGCGCCTGCGCCTCGGTCAGGCCCACGCCGCCCAGCGGCGGATGCGCGAACACCACGGTGGGGATGCCGGTGTAGTCGAGCCGCGCGTCCGGGCGGCCGCCGAACAGCCGGTCCATCAGCCGGCGCGCGGCCGCGATCGCGACCGGGGTCAGGGTGGCCTTGCCGGTGACGTCGCCGACGGCGTGGACGCCCTCGGCGCGGGTGTCCTGGCGCGCGTCCACGGCGATGTTGCCGCGCTCGTCGAGCGCCACCCCGGCCGCCTCCAGGCCCAGATCGTCGGTATTCGCGCGCCGGCCCACGGCCAGCAGCACGGCGTCGTAGGGCTCGCTGCGGGCGCCGTCGTCGGCGCGCAGGCGTACGCGCGCGCCGTCGCGTTCCAGCGCGGCCAGGTCGTAGCCCAGATGCAGGCCGGTGCCGAGCTGACGGTAGTGTTCCTGCAACTGCTCCGCGATCTCGGCATCGGCGTTGGGCAGCAGCCGCGGCGAGCGCGCGTACACGTCCACCGCGCTGCCCAGCGCCTGCAGCACGCCGGCCAGTTCCACCGCGATGTAGCCGCCGCCCACCAGCGCCACCCGCGCCGGCGCGTCGCACCAGGCGAAGAAGTCGTCGGAGGTGCCGGCCAGTTCGGCGCCGGGCAGGTCCGGGCGCACGGGCCGCGAACCGGTGGCGATCAGGATGCGGCGCGCGCGCAGGCGCACGCCGTCGGCGGTCTCCACGGTGCGCGCGTCCAGCAGCCGCCCGCGCTGGGGCATCCACACGATCCCGGCGCGATCCAGGCGCTCGCGGTAGCTCTGATGGATGCCGGCGATGTAGCGCTGGCGGTCGGTCAGGAACACCCGCCAGCCGAAGGCCGGGCGCGGCGGCACCGCGAACCCCAGCGCCGCGGCATGGCCGACCCGGTGGGCGAGATCGGCGGCCAGCCACATCGCCTTCTTCGGCACGCAGCCGGCGTTGACGCAGGTGCCGCCCAGCTCGCCCGGTTCCAGCAACGCCACCCGGGCGCCATGCTCGGCGGCGCGGAACGCGCCGGCCAGGCCGCCGGAGCCGCCGCCCAGGACCACCAGGTCGAAGCGCAGCGGATCGGTCGCGCTCACCCGAAGCGCGCCGGGTCGAACGGCGCCGGATCGAGGTGCGGCGCGGCGCCGCTCACCAGCTCGGCGACCAGGCGCGCGGTCGCCGCGCTCATGCTGACCCCGAGCATGCCGTGCCCGGTCGCCAGCCAGACGTGGGCATGGCCGGGCGCGCGGCCGATCAGCGGCATGTCGTCGATCGCCAGCGGCCGCCAGCCGTACCATTCCTCTTCCTTGCGCGGGCCGACCGGCTCGTGCAGGTATTCGGCGGCGCCGCGCTCCAGCGCGTCCAGGCGCCGGCGGTTGAGAGTGGTGTCGTAGCCGGAAAACTCCATCGTGCTGCCGAGCCGGTAGCCGCTGTCCCACACGGTGACGCAGACGCTGCGCTCCTTGAGCACGATCGGCCGCTTCGGCGCCAGCGCCGGGCGGCTGTAGGTGATCGAGTAGCCCTTGCCGGGCTGCACCGGGATCCGCAGGCCGAGCGCGCGGCCGATCTTCGGCGACCACGCGCCCGCGGCGAGCACCAGATCGCGCGCAGCGAAGCGCCCGCGCACGGTGCGCGCGCGCACGCCATCGGCGGACGCCTCGATCGCCTCCACCGCGCATCCCTCCTCGATCGCGCCGCCGCGCTCGCGTACCGCCCGCGCCAGGCCGGCGACGTAGCGGTCCGGCCGCAGCCGCGCGTCGCCCGGGAAGCGGACCACGCCGGCCACGCCCTCGCGCAGGGCCGGCTCCTCGCGCAGGTACTCCGTTCCGCCGACGATCTCCACCGCGATGCCGAGCGCGCGCAGGGCCTCGGCTTCGGCGCCGAAGCGATCCAGTTCGCGGGCGTCGCGGTACACGTAGTCGACGCCGCTGGCCTCGAACTCGCAGTCCAGCCCGTAGCGCGCGATCCACTCCGGCAGCGCCTCACGCGAGGCCTGCAGGATGGCCGCGCGCGCCGCCATCGCGCGGGTCCAGTCGCGCCGGTTGCTGCGCGCGGCGAAGCCCAGCATCCAGCGCCACAGCGCCGGGTCGAAGCGCGGCTTCACGTAGAACGGCGCGTCGGGCGTCAGCATCCAGCCCAGCGCCTTGCCGATCGCGCCGGGCGCGGCCAGCGGCGCGGCGTGGCTGGGGGTGATGGTGCCGCAGTTGCCGTGCGAACTGCCGCAGCCGGCGGTGCCGGCCTCCAGCACGCGCACGCGGCGCCCGGTCTCGAGCAGCGCCAGCGCGCTGGCGAGCCCGACCACGCCGCCGCCCACGATCAGTACGTCGTCCGAAGTATCCATCGCATCAGTCTACGCGGCCGCGCACGCGCAGCGGCGGCCGTCGCCCGTACGTCGCCCAGCGCCATAGCCACTCCGCCGGGCCGAAGCGGTAGCACGCCAGCCACCAGCGGCTGACCAGCACCTGCAGCGCGAAGGTGGCCAGCGCCAGCGCCAGCAGCGCCGCCGGCCCGAGCCGGCCCCACAGCGCGAAGCCGTAGCCGTAGAACAGGGTGGAGGCGAGCAGCGACTGCAGCAGGTAGTGGGTCAGCGCCATGCGTCCGGCCGGCGCGATCGCCGAAAGCGCGCGCGCGCCCGCCGGACGCAGCCAGAGCAGGCTCAGCGCCGACAGGATGCCCAGCGCTGCCGGCAGCGCGGCGAACTGCTGCAGGCTGGCGGCGAACAGCCAGCGCCCTTCCCCGCCGGCCTGCGCGCCGCCGGTCCCGAACGCCAGCGCGATCGCCGCGCAGCCGCCCAGGCCCACCGGCATCGCCACCCAGGCCATGCGCCGGTGGTACCGGAGATGGCGCCCGGGCTCGGCGATGCGACCGCTGCGCAGCAGCCAGCTGCCGACGAGGAACGTGCCCAGCGCCATCGGCACCAGGCCGATGTCCCCGACCATCATGCGCAGCAGGTCGCGGGCGCGCTGCGCGGTGACCTGCAGGTAGCCGCCGGTGGCGTACACGCGCTCGGAGACGGCCGCGGCGGCCGGCTCCTGCCACGGTCCGCGCCCGCCGTCGCCGATCAGCGCCAACCCGGTCATCGCCACGCTCAGCCCGGCGATGCCGAGGTACAGCGCAAGCCCCAGGTCGCGCTGCAGCCGCGGCGGCCAGTCGCGCAGACCCAGCATCAGCAACGCCGCCAGCGCGTAGCTGCGCAGCACGTCGCCGGGCCACAGCAGCACCCCGTGCGCGAGGCCGATGGCCAGCAGCGACCACGCGCGGCGCCGGTACGCGGCCGCGAAATCGCGCCCCGCCCGCTCCGCGCGCGCCTGCATCAGCGCGAAACCGATGCCGAACAGCAGCGAGAACAGCACCCAGGCCTTGCCGGCGACGAACACCTGCACCGCCCAGGCCACCGCCGCGTCGGCGCCGGCGAGATCCGGCCGCGCCCCGGTGCCGAAGGCTTCCCAGGGGCGGTTGAACCACTCCAGGTTGACGACGAAGATCCCGAGCAGCGCCGCCGCGCGCGTCGCATCCAGCAGGCCGAGGCGCTCGCGAACGTCCACCGGCGCCCACGACGGCTGCATGAGGTGCCCGGTCCCGAACGGTCGCGCGCGGCTTCCGGGGCCTCAGTGGTGGTGGCCGCCGTCCCCGTGCACGTGGCCGTGCTCGATCTCTTCCGGCGTCGCCTCGCGCACCTCGACCACCTCGATGTCGAAGTGCAGGTCCTTGCCGGCCATCGGGTGGTTGAGATCGACGTCGACCACGGTCATGCCGACCTTCTCGATGGTCACCGCGCGCGGGCCGAAGTTGGTCTGCAGCACGGTCTGCATGCCCGGCGCCAGCCGCTGCGCGCCGAAGTGCTTCTTCGGCACGCGCTGGGTCAGGCCCTCGCGGCGCTCGCCGTAGGCCTCGGCGGCGGGCACCTCGGCGCCGAAGCGCTCGCCGGCCTCGCGGCCTTCCAGCGCCTTCTCCAGGCCCGGGATGATGTTGCCGTGGCCGATCAGGATCGCCAGCGGCTCGCGGTCCCTGGAGCTCTCCACCGGGTCCTGGCCGGGTTCGGACACGGTGTAGTGGAAGCGGACGACGCGGTCTTTCTCGATCTTCATGGGCGATCCTGGTGGCGCGGCACGGGCGGCCGCGTGGAGAGCGGAAGTGGGGGGCTCGGGGCCGGCGCTTCAAATCGCCGCGGCGATCGGCCAACATGCGGCCCGATGAGCGCCGATTATCCCGGCTTCGGCCGCGCCACGCCAACCGCCGCGCGCCCGCATGCGCTCGCATGCGGCGCCGCCGCGCTCGCGCTGGCGCTGCTCGCCGGCTGCGGGCGCGACGACGTGCGCCCCGCCGCCGCGCCGACCGCCGCCGCGCAACGGGCCTGGCCCGCGGTCGCGCCCGCCGACCCCGCCGCCGCCAACGCGGTGGTGATCCGCGCGATCAGCCTGGTCGGCACGCCCTATCGCTTCGGCGGCAACACGCCGGAGGGCGGTTTCGACTGCAGCGGCCTGGTCAACTACGTCTACCGCGACATGCTCGACCTGCGCCTGCCGCGCAGTTCGCGCGAACTGGCCGAGGTCCAGGGCCCGCGGATCGCGCCCGAGCGGCTGGCTTCCGGCGACCTGGTCTTCTTCGGCAGCCGCGGCAACGTGACCCACGTCGGCATCTACGTCGGCGAGGGCCGTTTCGTGCATGCGCCCAGCAGCGGCGGCACGGTGCGCCTGGACCACCTCGACGGTCACTACTGGCGCGATCACTATTCGGGCGCGCGCCGGGTCCTGTGACGCCTGGACGTTTTGACCGTTTTGCCTATTCAGGCAGGTGATCCGCCTATTCATTAACTGTTTCTTAACCCCCTTGGGGGAGGGGTCGGGCACCATCACGCCACGCCAACATTCCTGACCCCGCGTGACGACTGACGAACCGAACTCCGGCCGCACCGCCGCCACCGCGCCCCGTCGAATCCGGCGGACCTCCCGTTTCCTCCTCGTCGCACTGCTGGGCGCCGCCGCATTCCCGGCCGTCGCCGCACCGGGCCTGGCCGGCGACTCGGCCGATCAGCTGCCCGTCGCCTCGACCATCAGCCAGCAGCTGGCCGACCCCCTGCCCGCCGGCGGCCCGGAAGTCCTGTTCGCCTCCGACGTCAACCAGCTGATCGCCGCGGCCGATCTGATCCGCCAGGAAGCCGCCGCCCGGCCCGAGCCGGCCCGCGCCGGCGTGCAGACCCTGCTGCAGCGCGCGATGACCCTGCTGGGCACCCCGTATCGCTGGGGCGGCACCTCTCCGGAGCGCGGCTTCGACTGCAGCGGCCTGGTCAGCTACGTCTTCCGCACCGCGCTGGGCATCGAGCTGCCGCGGGTCTCCCGCGACATGGCCTCGGCCGGGCAACGCGTCGCCCGCGACCAGCTCGACGCCGGCGACCTGGTGTTCTTCAGCCGCCGCGGCAGCCGCATCGACCACGTCGGCATCTACCTGGGCGAGGGCCGCTTCCTGCACGCCCCGCGCAGCGGTCGCGACGTCACCGTGTCCGAACTCGACACCGGCTACTGGGCCGGCAAGTTCATGCAGGCCCGGCGCGTCGCCGGCGTCTGACGCCCCACCTCGTCGCTCCAGGGCCGCCTCCGGGTGGCCCATTTTTTTGTCCCCGCCCCGAGGCGCGGGTGCCCATCGGGCGGCCAAGGATCGGCTGGACGCTCTGGAGAACGACGCTCCCGCTTCGGGGGCCTCACGGCCTGCGCGCCACCCAGCCCTTGAACGTGAAGGCGCACCAGAACAGTTCGACGTCGACGAAGCCGGCCTCGCCGAGCAGCGCGGCGTCCTGTTCGGGCGACAGGACCGGCAGGCGTTCCCGGATCGCCGCGATGCTGCCGGCCGCCTGCGCCGGCGCGATGCCGGATGCGGAGGCGAAGGCGGCATTGCGCCGGAGCCAGCGGTCCGGGTCCGGGCCCTGGCTGGCGAAGCTGTGGTGGGCCACGACCAGGGCCGCACCCGGCTTCAGCCGCGCGTGCAGTTGCCTCAGCGTGCGCAGGCGCTCGTCCCGCGGCAGGAAATGCAGCGTCAGCAGGCACGTCGCGCCGTCGAACGGCCCTGGGCGCGCGCTGTCGATCAGGCCCTCGTGCCAGTGCGCGCGATGCGCCTGCGGGCCCAGCGCGGTGCGGGCCAGTTGCAGCATGTCGGCCGACGGGTCCACCGCCTCGAAGCGCCAGGCCGGCTGCATTCCCGCGAAGGCGGCCAGTTCCAGCCCGCCGCCGGCGCCCAGCACCAGGATGCGGGCCTCCGCAGGCGCGCGCTCGGCCAGCAGGACGCCGCTCATGCGGTGCAGGTCGCGCAGGGCGGGGACGATCCGCGCCGTCCGGTCGGCATAGCCGGACACCGCGACCGGGTCGGAAAAGGCTGTCATCGATCGATCGCTCCTGTGCGGGCGGCCGGGCGCGCGGCGGCATGCGCGGGCCTAATGTAACTTACGGTGTTATATATCGCGACGGACGTCAACCGCGCACCCGCGATCCGCGCCTGCGCCGCCTGCCCGCGCTGCATTGCGGCTTGCCTCGCATGGGCGCCGACGCGATGCTCGCGCGGGGATCCATGCGCCGCCGTGGCGCCGAAGGGGACGCGCCGCATGCAAGCCACTCTGCTTACCGACCTGCTGCTGCCGCTGGCGCTGGGCGCGATCATGCTCGGCCTCGGCCTGGGGCTGACGCCGGGGGACTTCCGCCGCGTGGCGCGCTACCCGCGCGCGGTGCTGATCGGGCTGTTGCTGCAGACCGCGGTGCTGCCCTGGGCCGCCCTCGGGCTGGCGCTGGCGTTCCGGCTGCCGCCGGAGCTGGCGGTCGGGCTGATGCTGCTGGCGGCCTCGCCGGGCGGGGCCACGGCCAACATCTACAGCCATCTCGCCCGCGGCGACGTGGCGCTCAACATCACCCTGACCGCGGTCAACAGCCTGCTGTGCCTGGTCACCCTGCCGCTGATCCTGGACCTGTCGCTGCGCTTCTTCCTCGGCGAGGGCCAGTACGTGCCGCCACCGGTGCGCAAGATCGTCGAGGTCGCCACGCTCATCCTGCTGCCGGTGGCGATCGGCATGGCGGTGCGGGCGCTGGCGCCGGGGTTCGCGGCACGGATGGAGAAGCCGATCCGGCTGCTGTCGGTGCTGGTGCTGGTGCTGCTGATCGGCGGCGCGGTGGCGCAGGAATGGCCGGTGCTGGTGCGCTATGCCGGCGCGGTCGGCGCGGCCTGCCTGCTGTTCAACCTGGTCAGCCTGGGCGCCGGCTACGCCGCCCCGCTCGCGCTGCGCCTGCCGCGACGGCAGGCGGTGGCGATCGCGATGGAGATCGGCATCCACAACGGCACCCTGGCGATCTTCATCGCCCTCAACGTACTCGGCAACCCGACGATGTCGGTGCCGGCCGCGATCTACAGCCTGTTGATGTTCTTCACCGCCGCAGCGTTCGCGTACACGGCGAGCCGGCGCACGGAGACCGCGCCGATGCCGACCTGACGCAGCCGGGGCAGCGCCTCCCCGCGCTGCGGTCGGCCGGAACCGCGGGAGGGCGCGAGGCGGGCGCGTCGCGTGCCCGCAGCCGATCGCAGGGCCGGTCGCGGGCGGCCTTGCCGCCCTCTGCGGCGGCTGCCCGGCTTCAGTCGGTGCCGAACTCGCCGTAAGCGCGCAACTGCTCCGCCACCCCCGGCTCGCCCACCACCACGATGCTCTGCGCCTTCGGGTCGAAGAACTCGCGCGCGATGGCCTGCACCTGCTCGGCGGTCACCTGCTGCGTCTTGCCGACGTAGGTGCTGAGGTAGTCGGCCGGGCGGCCGAGCAGCCAGTTGCCGGCCAGCGCGGCGGCCACCGCGCCCTGCTGCTGGTTCCGGAACAGGTAGGTGCCGGCGGTGTAGCGCTTGGCGCGCTCGAGTTCGTCGGCGGGCACCGGCACGGTCCGCAGCGCCTCGAACTCCTTCAGGAATTCGCCTATCGAAGCGCCGGTGACCTCGTTGCGCACGTCGGCCTGCGCCTGGAACGCGCCGCCGGCGCGGCTGAGCGCGAATCCGCCGCCGGCGCCGTAGGTATAGCCCTTGTCCTCGCGCAGGTTGCGCATCAGCCGGCTGTCGAAGCCGCCGCCGAGGATGGTGCCGGCCAGCGCGGCCGGCACCGCGCGCTCGTCGGCCGCGGCGAAGGCCGGGCGACCGATGCGCACCGCCGACTGCACGCTGTTCTGGCGCGGCACCAGCACGTGGCGCGGCGCGTGCGCGGCATCGGGCGCCGGCACCGGGGCGACCGGTGCGCCCTCGCCCGCCCAGTCGCCGAAGGCCGCGCGCGCCAGGCGCTCCGCCTCGTCGGCGCTCACCCGGCCGGCGATCACCAGCAGCGCTTGGTCGGGGCGGAAGCGCGCCGCGTGGGCGGCGCGCAGCGCGGCCACGTCGGTGCCCTGGATCGAGGCCTCGGTGGGCAGCAGGTTGCCGTACGGGTGGTCGCCGTAGAGCGCGCGGGCCATCGCGCGATTGGCCTGGTAGCCGGGCTGAGACTCGGCCACCTTGAGCCCCTGCAGCGCGTTGACCTTGGCCAGCTGCACCTCGTCGTCGGGGAAGGCCGGGTTGCGCACCACGTCGGCGAACAGCGCGATCAGCGGGCGCGCCGACGAGGCGAGGCCGGACGCGCTGACCACCACCCCGTCGGCGCTGGCGCTGGCGCCCAGCAATGCGCCCAGCGTCTCCAGCGCCTCGGCGATGGCGACCGAACTGCGCGAGGCGGTGCCCTCGCTGAGCAGGCCGGCCAGCAGATCGGACATGCCGGGCAGCTCGGCCGGATCGCTGGCCAGCCCGCCGCGCACCGCCAGCACGTAGTTCACCTTCGGCAGGCCGTCGGTGCGCGGCAGCACCCACAGGGTCAGGCCGTTGTCGAGACGGCGCTCGACCAGGCCCAGCTCGGGCAGCGGGCGGTCGGGGTCGTAGGGCGGCAGGCCGGCCGGCAGCGCGGTCGGCGGCGCCGGCGCGGCGCCCGGGGAGGCCGCGCCGGCGGCCGGCTGCTGGGCCGCGGCCGGGACGGCGAGGCCGGCGAGCATGGCCAGCGCCAGCAGACGCACGCGCAGGGGAATCCGATGGAATCGCATGGTCGTCCTCCTCAGGGCGTGGGTTGCGCGGCCGGGGCAGCGGGCGCCGCGAGGCCACGCGCCGGCGCCAGCGCGGCAGGCACGCGATCGATCACGGTGCGGTTGGCGGTGGTGAGATAGGTGCGCGCGACCCGCTGCACGTCGGCGGCGGTGACGCCGGCGATCCACTCGGGGATGCGGTTGAGCGTCTCGGCATCGCCCCACAGCACCTGCGCCTTGGCCAGTTCGTCCGCGCGCGAGATGAAGGGTTCCAGGCCGTCCACGTAATCGGCCAGCAGTTTGGTCTTGCTGCGCGCCAGCGCCTCCTCCGGCACGCCTTCCTGGACGATCCGCGCGATCTCCTCGTCGATCGCCGCCAGCACCGCGTCCGGCGCCACGTCGGGCTTGTACAGCGCGAACAGCACCAGCTGCGTCGGCCCGGCGTAGTCCCAGGCGCCGCCCAGCGGCCAGTTGATGCCGCCATCGAGGTTGAGCAGCTGCGCGCGGCCCTTGACCAGGCCCTGGTACAGCCGCGACGCGTCGCCGCCGGCCAGCAGTTGGGTCAGCACCGCCATCGGCGCGTGGTCGGGGCTGCCCTGCTCCGGCACCTTCCAGCCCACCGCCAGCGCCGGCACCTGCGCCAGCGGATCGGCCTGCGCCTCGCGGCGCTCGCGGGTATTGAGCGGTTCCGAGACATCCGGGCGCGGCGGCGTCGGGCGCGCGGGGATGTCGCCGAAGTACTCCTCGACCAGGGCGAAGACCTCGCGCGCGGAGACGTCGCCCACCACCCCGATCACGGCGTTGTTGGGTCCGTAGTAGTCGCGGTGGAAGGCTTCCACGTCGGCCAGCGAGGCGTTCTCGAGATCCTCGAAGCTGCCGTAGCCGTCGTGCGCGTTGGCCCACTTCTGGAACGCCAGGCGGTTGAGGTCGGTCCAGAAGAACAGCCCGTAGGGCTGGTTGTGCACGTTGACGCGGATCTCCTCCTTCACCACGTCCTGCTGGTTGCGCAGGTTCTGCGGCGAGAAGTCGAGCGTCTTCATGCGGTCGGCCTCCAGCCACAGGATCGGCCGCAGGGCCGAGACCGGCGCGGTCTCGATGTAGTTGGTGAAGTCGGCGCGGGTGGACCCGTTGAGGATGCCGCCGCCGCCCTGGATGACCCGGTCGAACACGCCCTTCGGCGCCACCGGCGTGCCCTGGAACATCAGGTGCTCGAACAGGTGGGCGAAGCCGGTGCGGTTCTCCGGCTCCAGCCGCATGCCGACGTGGTAGACCACGCTGACGCCGACCGTCGGCGAGCTGCGGTCCTCGGACACGACCACGGTCAGGCCGTTGTCGAGGGTATGGGTCTGGATGGGGATGGTCCAGCGGTCGGCCTGCTGCGCGGCGACCGGCGCGGAGAGCCAGGCGAGCAGCGCGAGCGCGCTGCCGATGACGGCCTTGCGGTGCATGGGGAAGTCCTCCCGGCCCGGTCCGCGGGCCGTCGCCCGACTATAAGCCAGCCGCCGGCCGGGCGCAGCGCGCCGGCGCGCAGGTCCCGTGAGGGAAGGCTTCAGCGAACTTGGCTAGCATCCACGCCGTCCTCACTCACCACGCCCGCCGATGCGCCGACGCGACTTCCTGAGCCACAGCCTGATGTCCCTGATCGCCGCCGCCCTGCCGGCTTCCGCGCACGCCGCCGTGCTGCGGCTCGGCACCGCGCAGCCGTTCGACTTCGCCGCCCTCAAGGGCCGCGCGCGGGCGCTGGCCGCCGCGCCGCACGTCGCCCGGCCGGCCGCCCTGCCCGCGCCGGTGGCGGCGCTGGACTGGGACGCCTATCAGGCGATCCGCTACCGCCGCGACCACGCGCTGTGGGGCGACGAGGCGACCCGCTACATCGCGCAGTTCTTCCACCTGGGCCTGTACTTCAAGTCGCCGGTGCGCATGCACGCCCTGGCCGACGGCCAGGCGCGCGAGATCGCCTACGACCCGGCGATGTTCGACTACGGCGCCAGCGGCCTGGACGGCGGCGCCCTGCCCGGCGACCTCGGCTTCGCCGGCTTCCGCCTCCACCGCCGCAGCGACCCGCAACGCGATTTCGCCGCGTTCCTGGGCGCCAGCTACTTCCGCGCGGTCGGCGCCAGCGGCCAGTACGGCCTGTCGGCGCGCGGGCTGGCGGTGGATACCGGGCTGCCGCGGCCGGAGGAGTTCCCGGACTTCACCGACTTCTGGTTGGAGCGGCCCGATCCCGCATCGGACACGGTGATCGTCTACGCCCTGCTCGACTCGCCCTCGGTCGCCGGCGCCTACCGCTTCGCGATCACCCCGGGCGAGCCGCTGGTCATGGACGTGGACTGCGCGCTGTACCCGCGCGCGCCGATCGAGCGGCTCGGCATCGCCCCGGGCACCAGCATGTACCAGGTCGGCGAGAACGACTGCCGGATGGGCTGGGACTGGCGCCCGGAGATCCACGACAGCGACGGCCTGGCCCTGCACACCGGCCAGGGCGAATGGATCTGGCGCCCGCTCGGCAACCCGCGCCAGTTGCGCTTCAACGCCTTCGCCGACGACGACCCGCGCGGCTTCGGCCTGCTGCAGCGCGACCGCAACTTCGACCACTACCAGGACGACGGCGTCTTCTACGAACGCCGGCCCTCGCTGTGGGTGGAGCCCAAGCAGGGCTGGGGGCGCGGGGAAGTGCAGCTGATCGAGATCCCCACGGTGGACGAGACCTTCGACAACATCGTCGCGTTCTGGCATCCGGCGCAACCGATCGAACCCGGCCAGGAACTGCTGTTCGGCTACCGCCTGTACTGGGGCGAGGCGATGCCGGCGACCCCGCCGCTGGCCACCTGCGTGGCCACGCGCACCGGCCTGGGCGGTCGCATCGGGTTCAAGCGCACCGAGTGGTCGCAGCGCTTCGCGGTCGATTTCGCCGGCGGCGACCTGGCCGCCCTGGCCGCGCGCAATGCCGAGGTGGAGCCGGTCCTGGAAACCTCCGCCGGCCGCCTGGAGACGGTGTCGGCGCGCCCGCTGCACGCGGTCGAGGGCTACCGGGTGATGTTCGACGCGGTGCCGCCGGGCCCGGGCACCGGGCAGATCGACACCCGCCTGTTCCTGCGCGACCCGGCCACCGGCCGCGCGCTCAGCGAAACCTGGCTGTACCAGTGGAACCCGCCGCCGCCGGACGAACGCACGCTGTACTGATCGCGCCGCGCGCTCAGCCGCGCGGCGGCGCCCCGGTCGGCGCGTCGTCCGCCAGGCCAGGATCGTCGGCCGCGCGCTCGTAGGCGGCGCGATCCAGCAGGCCGGTCTCGCGCGCGACCAGCACCGGCACCAGCATCTGCCCGGTGACGTTGGTCATCGTGCGCATCATGTCGAGCACGCGGTCGATCGCCAGCAGGATGCCCAGCACCTCCAGCGGCAGCCCGGCGGCGCTCAGCACCACCGTGGCCATCACCACCGCCGTGCCGGGCACCCCGGCGGTGCCGAAGCTGCCCAGCACCGAGGCCAGCAGGATCGCCGCGTACTGCGCGAAGCTCAGCTCGATGCCGGCGTACTGCGCGGCGAAGATCGCCGCGAGCGTGGGATAGATCGCCCCGCAGCCGTCCATCTTGATGCTCGCGCCCAGCGGCACCGCGAAGGCGGCGTAGTTGCGGTCGACGCCGAGGCCGTGGGTGACCGCGCGGATCGCGGCGGGCATCGAGGCGAAGCTGGACGAGCTGACGAAGGCCACCTGCATCGCCGGCGCCGCGCCGCGGAAGAACTTCAGCGGGTTGAGCCCGTGCGCGAGCAACAGGCCGCCGTAGACCACGACGATGTGGAAGGCGCAGGCCGCGTACAGCGCCACCACGAAATTGCCCAGCGGCAGCAGGCGCTCGAAGCCGTAGGCGCCGACCAGCCCGGCGATCAGGCCGAAGGTGCCGATCGGGGTCAGCTCCAGCACGAAGCGGGTGACCTGGATCATCGCCTCGCTGGCCTGGCCGACCAGCTGGCGCAGGGCCTCGGTCCGCGCGCCCAGCTTGACCAGGGCGAAGCCGAGCAGGCCGGCGAAGAAGATCACCTGCAGGATGCGCCCCTCGGCCAGCGCGGCGAAGGGATTGGTGGGCACGATGTCCAGCAGCACCTGCACCGGCGTGGGCACCTCGCGCGGCTGGTAGTCGGCCGGCGGCGCGAGCTGCACGCCCACGCCCGGCGCGAACACGAACGCCGCGGCCAGCCCCACCGCCACCGCCAGCGCGGCGGTGACCGCGAACCAGCCGAACGTGCGCCCGCCCAGCGCCGCCACCGACTGCTGCCCGTGCAGCGCCGAGACCGCGTTGACCACCGCGAAGAACACCAGCGGCACCGCGATCATGCGGATCAGGTTCACGTACAGGGTGCCCAGCGGCTGCAGCCAGGTCTCGGCCGCGGGCCCGAGCAGCCAGCCGGCCAGCGCGCCGAGCACGAACGCGCCGGCCACGCGCTGCCAGAACGGCACCCGGAACCACCAGGAAAACAGGCTCATCGCATCGACGCAGGCGGGAACATGGCCGCCGACGATACGCCCTCGCCCGTCTCCGGGCGAGGCCATCGCCGGGACGCCGTGACCATGCCATCGCAACGCTGCCGCGAAGCCGAAACACGCCGCGGGGCATAATGGCGCGTTCCCGTTCCCCGCCGGATATCCGTTCGATGCGTCTTTCGCTGGCAGGCCCGGCCTGCGCCCTCACCCTGCTCTGCGCCGCCTGCGCTTCCGTTCCCGCACCGTCGCCCGTCCCCGTCGTGGAGGTGCCGCCGGCCGCCGGCCGCGCCGGCGAGACGCCCGAGTGGTGGTACCGCAGCGGCGCCGCGCGTGCGGCCGGCAACGGCGCCATGCAGGGCCGGGCGAAGAACGTCATCCTGTTCCTCGGCGATGGCATGAGCCTGACCACCGTGGCCGCCGCGCGCATCCTGGAAGGCCAGCGCAACGGCGGCAGCGGCGAGGAACACCAGCTCAGCTGGGAGCGCTTCCCCGCCACCGCGCTCAGCAAGACCTACAACACCAACTCGCAGACGCCCGATTCCGCCGGCACCATGACCGCGATCGCGACCGGGGTGAAGACCCACATGGGCGCGATCGGCGTATCCGCCGGCGAGCGCGACGACTGCGCCGGCAGCCTGCAGCGGCCGCTGCAATCCTGGCTGCAGCTGGCCAGCGAGGCCGGCCTGGCCACCGGCGTCGTCACCACCGCGCGGCTCACCCACGCCACCCCCGCCGCTACCTACGCCCACGTCCCGGAGCGCAACTGGGAAAGCGACGACCAGATGCCCGCCTCCGCGCGCGCCGCCGGCTGCACCGACATCGCCAGCCAGCTCATCGACGCGGTCCGCGCCGGCCGCGGCCCGCTGGTGGCGCTGGGCGGCGGGGCGCAGCACTTCCTGCCCGACCAGGAGGTCATGCCCGGCGTGCGCGGCCAGCGCCGCGACGGCCGCAATCTCGTCGAAGAATGGCAGGCCGCGCAGCCGGACGGCGCCTTCGTCTGGACCGCCCGCCAGCTCGAGGCGGCGCGCAACGCGCCCGCCGTCTTCGGCCTGTTCGCCCTCAGCCACATGGCCTACGACCACGACCGCGACACCGGCCCCGACGGGCAGCCCGACCTGGAGACCATGACCCGCTTCGCGATCGAGCGGCTGCAGCGCGAGGGCACCAGCTACGTGCTGCTGGTGGAAGGCGGGCGCATCGACCACGCCAACCACGAGGGCAACGCCTTCCGCGCCCTGGACGAGACCGTGGCGCTCTCGCGCGCGGTGCAGGCCGCGGTGGACGCCACCTCCGAGGACGACACCCTGATCCTGGTCACCGCCGACCATTCGCACACCCTCAACTTCGTCGGCTACCCGACCCGCGGCAACCCGATCCTGGGCAAGGTGCGCGGCGGCTCGGGCGAGGACGGCGACCCCAGCGCGTACGCCCGCGACGCCCTCGGCCTGCCCTTCACCACCCTGGTCTACGCCAACGGACCCGGCTACGCCGGCGCCAGCGACCAGCAGCCGGCGGGCCCGAAGACCCATTTCCACAAGGCCCGCCGCTTCCAGGCCGCGACCGGCCGCCCCGACCTCACCCACGTGGACACCGAGCACCCGGACTTCATGCAGGAAGCCCTGGTGCCGCTGGCCAGCGAGTCCCACGGCGGCGACGACGTCGGCATCTGGGCGCGCGGCCCCGGCAGCGAGGCCGTGCGCGGCACCATCGAGCAGAACGTCATCTACCACCTGCTGGTCCAGGCCACCCCGGCATTGCGCGCGCACCTGTGCGCGCAGGGCCTCTGCAACGCCGACGGCGTACCGGTGCAACTGCCGCGCCCGCAGGCCGTCGCCCGCTGAGCGCGCGGCGGCCGCCGGCTCGGCCATAGGTACGACGCGCGGGCCACGCGGCGCCGGCTATGCTGGCGCCGTTCCCATTCGCGAGGAGTTACCGCCATGAGTCGACTCGACGGCAAGGTCTGCGTGGTCACCGGCGCGGCCAGCGGCATCGGCCTGCGCATCGCCGAGGTCTACGCGGCCGCCGGCGGCCGGGTCGCCATCGCCGACCTCGCCCTGGAGGCCGCCGAACGCGCCGCCGCCTCGATCCGCGCATCCGGCGGCGAGGCCCTGGCGGTGGCGATGGACGTCACCGACGAGGCCCAGGTGGTCGCGGGCATGGCCAAGGTGGTGGACGCCTGGGGCCGCATCGACGTGCTGGTCTCCAACGCCGGCATCCAGATCGTCAACAAGCTCACCGACTTCAGCCTGGACGACTGGCGCAGGATGCTGGCCATCCACCTCGACGGCGCCTTCCTCACCACCCGCGAGGCCCTGCGCGACATGGAGAAGCGACGCGAGGGCGGCGCGATCATCTACATGGGCTCGGTGCATTCCCACCTCGCCTCCAAGCTCAAGGCGCCCTACGTCACCGCCAAGCACGGCCTGCTGGGCCTGGCCCGCACGGTGGCCAAGGAAGCGGCCGAATACGGCGTGCGCGCCAACGTGATCTGCCCGGGCTTCGTGCGTACGCCGCTGGTGGAGAAGCAGATCCCCGAGCAGGCCCGCGAGCTGGGCATCAGCGAGGAGGCCGTGGTCAAGGACGTCATGCTCAAGGACACCGTGGACGGCGAGTTCACCACCGTCGACGACGTGGCCAACGTCGCGCTCATGCTGGCCGCCTTCGAGACCAACGCGCTCACCGGGCAGAGCCTGGTCGTCAGCCACGGGTGGTTCATGCAGTGAACGCGACGCGCGCCGAGGTCCGCGCGCGGATCGCGCGCTACCCCACGGTCGCCCTGGTCCTGCAGGGCGGCGGCGCGCTGGGCGGCTACCAGTGCGGCGTGTACGAGGCACTGCACGAGGCCGGCATCCGCCCCGGCTGGATCGCCGGCATCTCGATCGGCGCCATCAACGCCGCGATCATCGCCGGCAACCCCGTCGAGCGGCGCGTGGAGCGGCTGCGCGCGTTCTGGGATCTGATCTCCGAGCCCGCCGGCTCCGCGCTGTCCTGGCCGGCGCTGGCCGTGCGCACCACCGTCGCCGCCCTGCCGCCGACCCCCGAACTGCTGGCCTGGGCCAACGCGCTGTCGGCCCTGGGCGCCCTGCTGCAGGGCCAGCGCGGCTTCTTTGAGGCGCGCACGCTGCCGCCGTTCCTGTTCGACGACGGCAGCGACGCCGCCACCAGCTTCTACGACGTCGCCCCGCTGCGCCGCACCCTCGAAGCCTTCGTCGACTTCGACCGCATCAACCGCGACCGCAGCGTGCGCCTCACCGTCGGCGCGACCGCCGTGGGCAGCGGCAACTTCCGCTACTTCGACAGCGCCCACGAAACGCTGCGCGTCGAGCACATCCTCGCCTCCGGCGCCCTGCCGCCGGCGTTTCCCGCGGTGGAGATCGACGGCGAGGCCTACTGGGACGGCGGCGTGGTCTCCAACACCCCGCTCGAATACGTACTCGACTGCCGCGCCAGCGCCGACACCCTCGCCCTGCAGGTGGACCTGTGGAGCGCCCGCGGCCCGCGGCCGCGCTCGATGATGGACGTGCTGGAACGGATGAAGGACATCCGCTTCTCCAGCCGCACCCGCCACGGCACCCGCACCGTCGAACTCGCCCAGCAACTGCGCAGCGCGCTCAAGGAACTGATCGCCCGCCTGCCCGACCGCAAGCTGCCGCCGCACCTCTCCAAAGCCCTGGCCCCCTACCTCGACGACCGCGTCTTCAACGTCGTCCACCTGATCTACCAGTCCGGCGCCCACGAGCGCCAGCACAAGGACTACGCCTTCGGCCGCATCCCCCTGCAGCACCACTGGGACGCCGGCCGCCGCGACATGGCCCTCACCCTCGACCACCCCGAGTTCTTCGACCTGCCCGACCGCGACGTGGGCGTCGCGACGCACGATGTGCATCGGCTGGTGTCGGCTCCGGAGACGTCAGCACGGGAACCGGACGACGCGGACCCCGCGCCGCCCTGATCCACGGAACGCTTACTCGCCTGCGGTCGCCGCCGTGGCGGTCGGAGCGGGCAACGCACCGGATCGAGTCACCCGGGTGGGCCTGGCCAGCGAGTCGAAGCAGTACGTATCCGCGGAACCGCATCCCCGATCGACAGACCAGACGAAACTCCGACCCTGCTGCTCCACCCGCTCTTCGATCAGCGGGCGGACATAGGTGCTGAATACCGCGTCGGATCGCCCATGCGGGCTTCTTCCCAGCCTAGGACTATAAGCCTGCCCATCGGCATGGTTGTATCGACGGTATACGCTTTTCAATACATTACCTGGGCCGTAACCAACATCATAGCGAAGCAGCTGCCCCTCGTTGTAGAGATAACTATTCCCGAATTCGTATCTCTCCCATGTCCCATCGGGCGACACCACCTCGGCAACGCGCCTGCCTACGCAATCCGAAACACAGATAGGTTCCAAGCAGTCCAGGGACTGGCAGATGGGCTTGGTCTGGCCCGGCCGGTACAGCCAGCTCCCGCCACCAGTGAAGGTGTAGGACCATTCGCCGCGACCCAGCCCAGCCCCCTCGATCACCTTCGACTTCGGCACCCAGGACCACCAGACAGCGGGAATGACCAGATAATCGTCCTGCTGATTGATCACCATTCCCGGCGGTTTCAAAGCCTCCGAATAATTTCCACAGATGATTGGAACATTGGTTCGCCCCATCTGCCCCAAACCCACCACAAAGGTGCCTTTCGCTCCCGACGGATGGGTAACGACACCCACCACGTTCTGCTCGCGAGCGATAGGCATAGAAGTGCACATCCTCATGTCATCCGAAACAGAAGGAATATCCAAACTCGCCAAACCTGAAAACTCATAGCTCCACGACGCGCCATCCGGCAACGCAACTCTCGAAAGCGAAATCGACGACCCTCTCGGATACGGCATCTCAAAGCGAGTATATGAATAGGTCCAAACCCGAGATCCATCCGACACGGAGGATATATAGCCATCCTGATTGTAAGCGAAATCCAGCCTGCGACCATCGCTGGCGACTATCGAATCGACTTTGACAGGCCGATTGTAAGCATTCGAGTACGAGTACTGGACCCAATTTCCGAAACGATCCTCGACTCGAGTGGCATATAGACTATTCTTTTTTCTTATCAATCTTGCATCTGGGGCCCCCACCGTCGGAATACTTAATCCGTCTTCGTAATATTGGGACAGATGATCGAACCAATATCTTGTGCCATCGCTCGCCACCGCCAAGAATCCTTGCCCTGCGCCATTGCGTATTGACTCGAGACAACTGAAGTAAGTGTTCCCCGGAGTTACCCATAGATACCCCCTCCCATCCTGAGGGGATGGCCTGGGCGAATCGACCCGCAGCATAGGGCCGCCTCCATCCATATCAGAATAATTGCCACTCCAATAGTCTTCAGGATTGATCAAATTCCGAGGGATTGGAGGCGTCTCCTTCGTGCATCGATCCGGATGCCAGTCCGGACCGAACGTACCGCTGACATTTGGAATATTTATATCCCAATCGGCGAACGCATGATCGTTAATCGCCCTGCGATCATTACTGGCAGCTGCAAACCTCCTTCCGACACCAACCGGAGGACCGGAGCCGGGAATGTGGACATCGGTTACCGAGAAGGACAGCACGCCACTATAAAAGTCGACACTATCCCCAAAAATAGAATCTCCGCTAAGCGGACTGATATGACTTCTCGATGAAGCAGAGGCAGCATAGTTCTCCCAAGGCGCCAGCCCCTCTTGAGCAAGAACTGCGTCCGCCAGAACCAACAAGAGCAGCACAGACAAACGCCTTAACAAAACCATCGCCCTTCCCCATTTGATCTACGCCTTACTGCCAACAATCGGACTCACGCATCTGATTCAACAGCACCAATTCCGCACTCACCCACAGAGACAAAGGACCACCTGATTAGTACGATCTTTCAGCCTCCCTTCTCCCGCGTGCGGGAGAAGGTGCCCGGAGGGCGGATGAGGGGCTGCTTTGCCCTCACCCCACCCCTCTCCCGCATGCGGGAGAGGGGACGAAATCGAGTTGCTGAAGGTTCGTGCTAATCAGGAAGGACCAAAGGCAATACATCCAATCCACCATTAGGGCTCAGCCGGCACGCCCGGATGAAGGATCCTCGAACATGACTGTCAATTGCCCTCCCCTTGAAGATCATCGACATCAACACGAATATCATCCACGCTACCCACATACTCTCGCGGCAATGCCGCCTTTACCGTTATCGGCCAAAGCAGATCACCCAAACGGTCATTTTCTTCAATATTATAATCATTAGCTCGAAACACCCCCCCCAGCCTCACCGTCCGATTTCCGTACTTAGAAAAAATATGGACCAACTGATCCCTTGTCCCCCGCAACCTAACCGACCTTCCGTGTTGCATATAGAGGTAATCCTGCTCGCTAGCGAAAAGAGCTACCTGCCCATCATCGACTGCCAGATACCCTAGAATCCAAAGCTCCTTTCCGTCCGCCGCGAAAGGTGATGACGCCAAGCGCACGAAATCGGTTGGGCAATACTGATCCCGCGCCAGGGACAGTCCACATACGTGACCAGCCAACTCCCTGCGAGCGGTAGAATCCTCCATGCCCGAAATCGCGCCCCCCTCTCTTTCACCAGCGCAGCCGGTAATTACAGAAGATAGACATATGACAGTGAAAAAATATATTGAAACCTTCATCACTTACCAAGCCTCGGCACTCTAGTTACTGGATTAACAATACCGACCCCATTAAATCTGTAGAGGCCAGTTGGATCAGACACGTAGTGCACAGGAGCGCGAGTCGACCTGAACCAATCGATGTCGGACGCACTGAATGGACGGTAGCCGTCAGGACTACTGCTAACCACAGGATGGGTATGATGTGTTGGGGTCGCCCCACCCCCAGCGAGGACGGTGTACCCCAACCCGGAATTTGAAAATACTCGACCAACTCGCACATCAACTATGTAATAGCCAGCACCCAGCCCACCATCAAAATTGCTCAGAATTTCAACCCCAAACCGCTCCGATATTGGCTGAAATACATGATCTGCGGTTTGGGCGGCCGAGTCATAGGTTTTATGCCTTATCTCCTTAACTTTATCCGAGACAGACCGTACAACGGAGCTTGCCGCGGCATACCTTTCCGACGCGCTCCCAGCGTTCTTGTAGTGATCAAGTGCAGATTGTGCTGTAGACGCACTTCCTCCGGCATCTGAATCCAAAGGGCTACGGACACTAGTCCTTAGAAGATTCAACGAGTTTCTTCCTGTGCATAGCGCCATTATCCTGGTCCCGGTACACGCCAGCCTACCGTCCGGGTCCAAAAATTTATAAGGGCTGCTGCTAGCATACCGATATCGATTGAATTGTCCCACCGGGCCGCCCAGCGCAGTGACCGGATCCGCGGAAAGGAACAATCCGATACCGGGATCGTAATAGCGCTGCTGCATATATACCATGCCAGTAGCGGCGTCCTGCACATGCCCGGTATATCCCGGCCCGTCCTGCAATCCGGGAGCAAGCTGCTGCCCATAGGGCTCATACTCCCTCCGCTCCAGGACGGTACGACTCGCGTCCGTGACAGCCACCACGCTGCCTAGCGTATCGGTGTGGATGTACTTCACTCTGGTCTGAGCGTGTGATGCAGTGCTCACGAGAAGAAGCGAGATCGCCCAGATCGATTTGCGAGCGTGCGCCATCACTTGCCCCCGTCAGTTGATCGACCGTGGGATGTCCACGATCCGCTCCGGCGAGTACGCGCTGCAGCTAGCCGCGCCGCACGCCTTCACGCGGTAGCGATACCGGCCGTGAACAGACACCCGAAGTTCGACGCTGGTGCTCGGCGCGTCATGAACGGTGCCCCACGGAAAGTCGTTCCACTTCTGCTGGAGCTCGTATCGCGTCGCCCCGGCAACGCTGGTCCAGCTGACATTGAATGTGCTGTCCATGGATGCCGTAGCAGGCGCGCTCAATGTCGGCACCGGCAGCGGGAGACTCACCTGGGTGCGCATGATCGCGGAGTACGCCGAGCAGCCACCCGCATTGCATGCGCGGGCCCGATAGTCGTAGGCCCCCGGTGTCTGGGCGTCGCGGGTATGGCTGGTCGCAGAGGAGCTTTGGATGACGCCCCAGGCGGCGGTCCCTTTTCGCTCCTCCAGTTCGTAGTGCGTCGCACTTGCCACCGCACTCCATGTCACGACATAGGTGCCGGTGGTGTTGCTGGCTGGCGTCGTCAGTTGGGGGGCGCTGGATGGAGGCCGCAGGACCTGGGTGGTCCGAAGGGCCGACCAACCGCCGCAGCCTCCTGTATTGCAGGCCCGCGCCCGGTAGCTCCAAGCCCCCGTGGCCTTGCCGCTGACTGCCTTGCTGGTTCCCGGCCCGTCATGGATCGTGCTCCAGCTTCCGCTATTGAACTGCTCTTGCAATTCGTACTTCGTGGCGCTGGCCACGGACGTCCAAGTCACCGTATAGCCGCCGCTGTTGTTGCTGGCCGGCGTGGTCACCGTGGGGGCGCTGGCCGGAGGGTGAACCACACTCACGCTCGCGGTCCCGGACCATGCGCCGCATCCTGCTGTATTGCAAGCCCTGACGCGATAACTCCATGTTCCGGCGCCTCTGCCGCTGACCGCTTTGCTCGTTGCGGCGCCGTTGTGAATCACGGTCCAGCTACCGTTGTTGTGCCGCTCCTCCAGCTCATAGCGGGCCGAACCGCTGACGCCTGTCCACGACACGGTATAGCTGCCATTGTTGCTCGTGGCAGGCACGGTCAAAGCGGGCGCCCCACCTGGCGGGTGGATCACGTTGACCGACGAGACCGCCGACCAGCCGCCGCATCCGGCGGCATTGCATGCCCGCACTTGATAGCTCCAGGTCCCAGCCGCCTTGCCGCTCAGCGCCTTGCTGGTGGCTGCCGCATCGTGGATGGTGCTCCACCCGCCCGTACCCTGCCGCTCCTGCAGTTGATAGGTGGCGGCCGCAGCCACGCCGGTCCAGGTGATGGTGTATGCGCCATTCAATCCGGTGGCAGGCACCGACAACGCTGGCGCCGCGCCAGGCGGCAGTTGCACCGTCGTCTCCGCGACCGGGCTCCAGTTGCCGCAAGCGCTCGTACTGCAGGCGCGCACCTGATACCCCCAGGTGCCGGCCGCCTTGCCGCTAAGCGATACCTGGGTCCTGGCGGCGTTATGGATCGTCGCCCAGGCGCCGCCATCGACCCGTTCCCGCAGCTCGTAGCGGTTCGCTAGCGCTGCGCTGGTCCAGCTCACCGTATAGGCGCCGGTCGCGCTGTAGCCCGGGACGGTCAAGGCCGGCGTAGAGAGGGCGATCGGATCCTCCAGTTGGGCGATCAGGCTGCCCTCCAAGTGGATGTACTCCGTGGTCCGGCCCGCCCGTTCGTCGCGTTGATACCTCAATACGCCATCCTGGCCATAGACCGAGTAAATCGCCCCACCGCCCTGGCGGGTCGCTTTCACGCGGCGGCCATGGCCGTCGTAGAGATAGCTTTCCTGGCCGACAACGCTGCGCAAGCGGTTGCCGTAGTCGAACTGGTAGCTGCGCCCGGCATGGGTCTTGAGATTGCCCTGGGCGTCATAGGTCAACGAGGCGACCGTCGTCCCTGCGCTGGTCACCAGATCGAGCCGGTTGCGGGTGTCGTAGACGTAGGCGTGATTGCGCTGCTTCGGGCCCGCCGTCAGCTGCACACCGGTCAGATTGTCCAGTACGTCATAGCCGTAGGTCGCGGTGCCGAACATCGGCGAGACCGTCCGTGTCAGCCGGTCCAGGCCGTCATAAGCCATGGTGCGGTCCCCGCGGCCACCCGACAGGCCGTCGCTGATCGCCGCGACGTTGCCGTGGCTGTCGTAATCCACGCTGTCGTCGTGTACAGCCGTGCCGCCGTAGGCGTCGCGACTACGCTCCGGCAATCCGCGCGCGTTCTGGGTGAACGTACGGACGATGCCGTTGCCGTAGGTGAACTGCTTGACCGCCCCATTGGGGAAGTAACTCACGCCGGAGGCATGAACGCCCACCCGGGTCGGCTGGCCCAGGGCGTTGGGTTCCTGGTCCACCGATTCGCCGCCCGGCAAGGTCAGCGTGGCGAGGGCGCCGTTGGCGTTGTAGCCGTAGCCGATCGCCCACTGATGGGCGCCGACGCTCAACGCCTCTCCCGTAGGCAGCCGCCGGCGGTTGTAGGTGTAAGCGGTGCTGACGACGTCCGCGCCGCCATTGTCGGCGGCGACCGAAGCCAGCCGGCCGTCCGGGTAATAGCCGTAGACCGTGTTGCCGAGATTGTCGGGAAAGGCCAGCGACAGGACCCGGTTGCGCGCGTCGTAGCTGCGCACTGTGCGCTCGGCAACCGGAACGTCGCCGGTATTGCACGCCGCGCCCGTCTGTGTGGCACCCGACTTGCTCCAGACCAGGTTCCCCGCCTCATCGTAGGCCATGATCGTGGCGCCTGTCTCCGGCTCCACCGACTTGCACAGTTGTTGATGAGCGTCGTAGACGTAACGACGCGTCAACGAATGGGTCCCGGTGTTGTTGCGGCGGGTAATGGAAACCGGCTTGCCGAACGCATCGCGAGCGATATCGGTATACGCGCCGTTCGGATGCCAGATCTCGACTGGCCAGTCGTAGCTCGGCTGGTCGAACGCCTGATACCAAGTCCGGGTCTGTTCGCCCTTCGGGCTGGTGACGAGCGTGTAGTAACCGTCGGCATTGCCCGCATAGGCCGTGGTCGTGGTCAGCAGCCCCAGCTCGCTGTCCTGGCTGACCGAGGTCGGCCGGCCCAGGGCGTCGTACTCGGTCCAGGTGCCGGTGTTGGGCGTGCCGCTGGCGCTGGGGTAGGAGGCGAAGGTCACCCGGCCTTCGTGGTCGAAGGCTTGGCGGATGAAGCGCTGGGTGCCGGCCACGTTGCCGTTGTCGTACTCGCGCACCAGCACCGGGCGCCACAGGGCGTCGAGGTAGGTGATCTTGCGCCGCTGGCCGGTACTCTCGCTGTGCTGCCAGTGTCCGGCAGGCAGGCCATAGGCGGCGGCGCCCGCACGCACGAAGCTGAAGGTGGTGTCGTGCCAGGCCACGCTGTCGCCGGTCGGATACTGGATACGGGTAATGCGCCCCATCGCATCGTGCTGGTAGTTCGTGGCATAGCCGTTCTCGTCGGTGACCCGGGTGATCCAGCCCGCGTCGTTGACCACAGCGGACTGCGTTGCGCCGGACGGGCTCTCCGGTGTCGCGGGATACCGGATCGTCTGCGGAATGCCGCGCTTCCAGTTGGACAGCGTGGTGACGTTGCCGCGGCCGTCGGCCACGGTGGCGACGGTGCCGTCGGGGTGGTAGGTCAGGGTCTGCGCGGTGCGCCCGAACTCGCGGATGGTCCTGGGCTGCGCGCGGCTGTCGTAGAGCGTCTCCGAGGCGATGATGCCGTTCACTGTCAGCTTCGACGGCTGGCCGAGCACCCACAGCGACAGGTTGTCGTGGTACTCGATCGTTTCGGTCTTGGTGTAGGTCTGTGCCTGTGCCTGTGCAGCCAGCGGCAGCAGACAGGCGCCCAGCCACAGTCGTCGTGTCCTGCTTCCGATCATGTCCTTCCCCAATGCGACGATGTGCGCGAGCTCTCGCGCCGGGTTGGCATTGCGCATGCCCCGCCGGCGGACTCGCCCTGCCTCTTACCACCGATGCCCCTTTGCGCGGACGCGAACGCCCGTCACCAGGCGTCGGCCAGCGCTCACGCAGCTCGACGACCCGGCGCGGCCCGCAGGACGGATTCGGTGGATCGATCAGATCACGGCCCTATGGGCCGGAAACGTATCGCCTCATGCACTCCCCCTGAGTTCCTTGGCAATATCCCTGGCCAGCAACGTAGCAGATTATTTTGGCGTTGAGTAGCCGGGACTCGGTGCACCTCAGAATCCGATATTTTACGCATTCGCCCCACGAAAATCGCCGTCGGTCACGGCAATGCGCACTCGACGCCGCCTAATCTGGGTTGGTCGAGGCGGCCGGAAACCGGCCGCCTCTCGCAACTGCAGCTTATCGGCCCGCTTCAAAACGGCTTCGCCAGCACCAGCCACACCACGCCCACCAGGGCCAGCACCGGCAGTTCGTTGAACCAGCGCAGCGCGCGCGAGGACGGCACCGGGCGGCCGGCGTCGATGCCCTTGACCCAGCGGCCGGCGACGATGAAGTGCGCGAGCAGCAGCACGACCAGCGCCAGCTTGGCGTGCATCCAGCCGCTGCCGGGGCCGACCATCGTGGGGAAGTCGGGGATGAAGCGGTAGCCCAGCCACAGCACCAGGCCGAACACGAACGCCAGCCCGAACATCGCGTGGCCGAAGCGGTACAGCCGCCGCCCCATCAGCGCCAGCCGCGCGCGCACGTCGGGCGCGTCGCCGGCCTCGGCCACGTTGACCAGGATCCTCGGCAGGTAGAACACCGCCGCCATGAAGGCGATGACGAAGACGAGGTGGAAGGTCTTGATCCAGAAATAGGCTTGCATGCGCTGGCTCCTCGGGATGCGGCGGCGGTCCCGGTGCGGGCCGCGAGGCGGTATCGTACCGGGATGCAGAAACGTTACGACCGTGCTTACTTCGATCGCTGGTACCGCCACGGCGGCATCGGCGGTGCGCAGCGGCTGATGCGCAAGGTGGCGCTCGCGGTGGCCACCGCCGAATACCATCTCGAGCGCCCGCTGCGCAGCGTGCTGGACGTCGGCTGCGGCGAGGGCGCGTGGCGCGCGCCGCTGCTGAAGCTGCGGCCGAAGGCGCGCTACCTGGGCTTCGATGCCAGCGAGTACGCGGTAGCGCGCTTCGGCGCGCGCCGCAACCTGCGCCTGGCGCGCTTCGCCGATTTCGAGGCATTGCGGCCGTGCCCGCCGGCCGACCTGGTGGTGTGCAGCGACGTGCTGCATTACCTGCCCGCGCGCGAGATCGATCGCGGGCTGCCGGGCGTGGCGGCGCTGTGCGGCGGCGTGGCGTTCCTGGAGACCTTCGCCCGCGAGGACGAGGCGGAGGGCGACGACGAGGGTTTCCTGCGCCGGCCCGCCGCTTTCTATCGCCGGCGTTTCGCTGCCGCGGGCTTCCGCCCGCTCGGCTCGCACTGCTGGCTGTCGCCGGCGCTTGCGGAGGTCGCCACCTCGCTCGAGGCGGGCTGAACGCCCGCGAGGCCCGGGCGCCGGAGAACGGCCCGATCGGGTATGCTGCGTCGCAGCAAGCGCCCGGAATCGGCGAACGGATCGGCCGGGCCTCTCCTACACGGGACCGGATCATGTTCCTCTACCAGCTTCACGAACTGGGGCGCGCCTTCATCGCGCCCTACGCCTACTGGGCCGAGGCCAACGCCAAGGCGTTCTCCGCGCCGGGCAGCCTGCTGTCGGCGCTGCCCGGCGCCGAGCAGGTCTCGGCCTCCAACGAGCTGTTCTACCGCATCGCCAAGGACTACGAGAAGCCGGCCTTCGACATCCACTCGATCGAGCTCGACGGCGGCGTCTACCCGGTGATCGAGCAGGAGATCGCGCGCAGGCCGTTCTGCCGCCTGTTGCGCTTCAAGCGCTACAGCGACGACGCCGGCGCCATCACCGATCTCAAGGGCCAGCCGACGGTGCTGGTGGTGGCGCCGCTGTCGGGCCACCACGCCACCCTGCTGCGCGATACCGTGCGCACGCTGCTGCGCGACCACAAGGTCTACATCACCGACTGGGTGGACGCGCGCATGGTGCCGCGCGAGGAGGGCGAGTTCACGCTCGACGACTACGTGGCCTACGTGGAGGACTTCATCCGCGAGATCGGCGCCGAGGACCTGCACGTGATCAGCGTCTGCCAGCCGGTGGTGCCGGTGCTGGCGGCGGTCTCGCTGATGGCCGCGCGCGGCGAGACGACCCCGCGCTCGCTGGTGCTGATGGGCGGGCCGGTCGACCCCCGCGAATCGCCGACCTCGGTCAACGATCTGGCCACGCAGCGGCCGCTGTGGTGGTTCGAGCACAACCTGATCCACCAGGTGCCGGTGAACTATCCCGGGCGCGGGCGCCGCGTGTACCCCGGCTTCCTGCAGCACGCCGGCTTCATGGCGATGAACCCCGAGCGGCACTTCATGTCGCACTGGGATTTCTACCGCAATCTGGTCAAGGGCGACCTGGACGACGCGCAGTCGCACCGGCGCTTCTACGACGAGTACAACGCGGTGCTGGACATGCCCGCCGAGTACTACCTCGACACCGTGCGCATCGTGTTCCAGGAGCACCTGCTGCCGCGCGGCCGGTGGGACGTGGCCGGCGAGCGGGTGCGGCCGGCGGCGATCCGCGACACCGCCATCCTCACCATCGAGGGCGAGCTCGACGACATCTCCGGCCTCGGCCAGACCCGCGCCGCGCACAAGCTGTGCAGCGGCGTTCCGGAGGAGGACCGCCAGCACATCACCGTGCAGGGCGCGGGCCACTACGGCATCTTCAGCGGCCGCCGCTGGCGGACCAAGGTCTATCCGCAGGTGCGCGACTTCATCGCCCGCCATGCCGGCGACGGCCGGCGGCGCGATGCCGCCAACGTCGCCCCGCTGCGTCCCCGCAAGTCCTGATCGGCCTCAGGCGCGCACCGCCTTCACCAGCAGGTGCTTCGCCAGCAGGCCGTGCAGGCGGCCCACGCCGCGGGCCAGGTGCAGGGTCGCGAACAGCAGCAGCGCGCCGATCAGGGACACGATCGGCAGCAGCCAGGGCGCGTCGTGCGGCAGGTCGAGGCCGAACAGCCACACACCGAACTCGATCCCCGGCAGCAGCGACAGCGGCGCCAGCAGCATGCCCAGCGAGGCGCTGCCCAGGCAGACGACGACGGTGAAGTAGGCCACGCCCAGCGGCAGCATCAGCACCATGTACAGCATCGCGCTCCAGGTGCGCGGGTCGGTGAACATGTCGCCGATGCGCTGCAGGATGGTGCGCCCGCGCGCGCTGTACGGCGGGCGTCGCGGCATCCGCTCGCCGAGCATCACCTCGACGATGCGGCCCTCGACCAGCGACAGGATGCGCACCGAGCCGAAGAACAGGATCACGAAGGGGATGCCGACGATCAGCACCGCCAGCCCCAGCGACAGCGACAGCCCGGTGACGATCCAGGTGAAGTAGAAGATGCCGGTGGCCAGCGACAGGGCCATGTAGAACAGCGAGGCGTAGGCGCGCGGATCGGCCGCGACGCCGAAGAAACGGCCGAGCGGCGAACGCCGCGGCGCCGGCACCGGCGGGCGCAGCGCGGTCTGCACCTTGTCCTCGGTGTCGCGGTAGATGTCGGCCACCTCGTCCGGCGCGCCGTAGCTCGATGCGACCGTGGCGATCACCTCGGCCTCGCTGCGATCCGGGTGCTCGGCCAGCTCCGCGCGCAGGTATTCCTCCGCGTCGTACAGCGCATCCTGGATCATCGCCGGGTCGGCGCCCTCCAGCGCGCGGCGCAGGTGCGCCAGGTATTCGGGGATCGTGGTCGGCAGGCGCTGCGTGTTCATGGCTTCACTCCCCTCAGGACGGTATCGACGCAATCGCGGGTGGCGGCCCAGGCGCGCATCCAGTGCGCGAGCACCTCGCGGCCGGCGACGGTGATGCGGTAGTAGCGCCGCGGCGGGCCGGCCACCGAGGGCTCGACGTGGCTGCGCAGCAGGCCGGCCGACTCCAGGTTGCGCAGCACCGGGTACAGCGCGCTCTGCTTGCCCGCCAGCGCGCCCTCGCCCACCGCTTCCAGCTGCTTGGCGATCTGGTAGCCATACAGCGGCTCGCGCGCGGCGGCCAGCACCGCCAGCAGCGCCAGCGAGACCGTGCCGGCGCTCAGCTCCTTCTGGAACTTGCGCAGCTGCAGGTCGATGGCGGACTCGTACTCGGGCACGGCGGGCGGCGGACCGGTTCTGCTATGTCGGGGTCCATGCTATTGGCAAGTTCGCACTAGTGGATGTGCCGGAGGTCAGGGGCGGACCCGCCTCGGCTTGCCGGCTCCGCGTTTAGGCACACAATCGGGGCTTCGCCCCCGAAAGGACCGCCGATGCCCCAGTTCCGCCGCCCGCTGCCCGCGCTGGCCTGCGCCCTCGCCCTGCTGTGCGCACCCGCGTTCGCGCAGGAGATGCCACCGCCGCCCTCCATGCAGGCGCTGCTGGAAGCGTCGAGCCCGGAGGACTGGCGCACCCCCGACCCGGACGACCTGCTCTACATCGAGCTCGCCGGCGGGCGCGCGATCGTCGAGCTGGCGCCGCAGTTCGCGCCCGAGCACGTCGCCAACCTCCGCGCGCTGGCGCGCGGGCGCTTCTGGGACGGGCTGACGTTCTACCGCGCGCAGGACAACTTCGTGGTGCAGTTCGGCGCCAACGTGGCCGACGGCGAGCCGGCGAAGCCGCTGGGCGAGGCCCGCGCGGCGCTGCCGGCCGAGTTCGAGCGCGCGGCCGACGGCCTGCGCTTCCACCGCCTGCCCGACGCCGACGGCTGGGCGCCCGAGGTCGGCTTCGTCGACGGCTTCGCCGCCGCCCGTGACCCGGCCGCCGGCATCGCCTGGATGGCGCACTGCTACGGCGTGCTCGGCGCCGGCCGCGACGCCGCGCCGGACTCCAGCAACGGCACCGAGCTGTACGTGGTGATCGGCCAGTCGCCGCGCCAGCTCGACCGCAACATCACCCAGGTCGGACGGGTGCTGCAGGGCATGGAACTGCTGAGCGCGCTGCCGCGCGGCAGCGGCCCGCTCGGCTTCTACGAGGACCCGGCGCAGGCCGTGCCGATCCGCTCGATCCGCCTCGCCTCGCAGTTGCCGGAGGCCGAGCGCACGCCGCTGCAGGTGCTGCGCACCGACACGCCGCTGTTCGACGCGGTGGTCGAATCGCGCCGCAACCGCCGCGACGGCTGGTACCTGCGCCCGGCGGGCCACATCGACCTGTGCAACGTGCCGGTACCGGTGCGCACGCCGCCCGCATAGGCGCGCGCTTCCGGTGTCGGCGCGTTCGCGCGTCCGCCGGTCACACCGGCTTTACCCTACGCCGCCTAGCCTGCTCGCCACTTCCGTTCGAACCCTGGCGCCATGACCCTGCTCCGCATCCGCATCACCGGCGAGGACGACGCCGTCCGAGGCATCATGAACCTGCTGCAGAGCCTGGACGGCATCGAGCACGTCGAGGAGATCGCGGACCTGATGCCGCACATGGACGACGACGATTCCAGTTCGGCCGGCCTGGCGGAGGAAGACGGGCCGAAGATGCACGAGATCGAGGTGGACGCGCCCAACGCGTCCACCGCGCGCAAGGTGCGCGAGGCGGTGGACGAGCTCGCGTTCCAGCTCGGCGCGCTGGTCGAGTTCGAGGACGACGAGGAAGCCTGAGCGCGCGCGCCGGCCGGCGTGCGCGCGCCCGGCCCGTCAGGCGCCTGTCCGGCGCCGCCGGCGCAAGCGCCGCACCGCCCACACCACCGCGAACGCGACCAGTCCCAGCGGGATCAGGAAGGCCAGCGCGCGGATCGTCCACGCGGTGCCCAGGGCCAGGGTGGCGCCGAAGTCCTCGATCGCCCGGCCGATCTCGCCGCGCCCGCGCTCGCCGCGCGGCGGCTCGAAGCGCACGGTCAGCAGCTCGGTGTCGATGCGGCGCCGGTGCTGCGCGCCCTCGCGTTCGATGGCTTCCTGCTCGGCCTCGGCGGCGGCGATGCGCTCCGTCAGCGCGATCATGTCGGCCACCGACAGGTCGCGGCGCTGCTGGAATTCGCGCAGGCGCTCCAGTTCGCGGCGCAGGCGCTCCTGGGCGACGGCGTTGTCGCGCACCGCCACCGCCAGGTCCTCGGCGCGGGTGCTGCGCGAGCCGACCGTGCCGCCGGCCGAGGCCAGGCCGATCATCGGCTCCACGCCGTCGGGCGCGATGCGCACCGTCACCGAAGCGCTGCGATGCTCCCCGCCCTGCTGCTGCGCGCCGAGCACGCTGCAGGCGCCGAAGCGCGCCTCGCGGCAGGCCTGCTGCACGGCCTCGGCGCGCGCCAGCACCTCGTCTTCGGGCAGCCGCACGCCCACGTCGTGCTCGTAGGCCAGGAACGCAGCGTCCTCGCCGGTGGCGGCCTTGGCCGATGCCGCGGCACCGCCGTAGGCGGCCTCGCCGGCCGGCTGCTCGCCGCACCCCGCCAGCGCCAGCAGCGCCGCCAGCGCCAGGCCCGCCCGGATCGATGCCGGCGCCATGTCAGTATGAGGCCCCATCGACCGGCACCCGCTGCAGCGCGCCGAGATCGATCCCGTCCAGGCAGCGGACGTTGACCGCCGCCATCGCGCGGCCGCTGCGCGGGTCGGTACCCTCGCTGAAGGGCGCGATGCCGCAGACCGGGCAGAAATGGTGCGCGAGCGCCTGCTTGTGGAAACGATAGGTGGACAGCGTCCCCGGGTCGGTGGTCAGCATCAGCGCCTCGCGCGGGAAGAAGGCCAGCAGGCCGCCGCGGCGGCGGCACATCGAACAGTTGCAGTCGTAGACCTGGCCGATGGCCTCGCCGGCCTCCAGCGTGTAGGCGATACCGCCGCAATGGCAGCTTCCCGAGTAGCGCATGGCCGGTTCCTGCAGAGGGCGGGCCGCCAGTCTATCCCCCGGCGCCGGTGCGGCGCCCGAAGCGGCTGCGCTCGAAGGCCCACAGCGCGCCGGCCAGCGCCAGCCAGGCCAGCCACCAGGGCCAGGCCGGGCCGCGCGGCGCGGCCACGCCCGCGCTCGCGGGCGCGAGCTGGGCGCAATCCGCGCCCGTGCAGGCGAGCGCCGCGGTCGCCTCGCGCAGCGCGGCGGCGCGCACGCCCGGCAGCGCATCGGCCGGGAACACGTGAAAGAGCGCCGGCGCAGCGCCGTCGACGACGCGGTGCCAGCCGGTCCGGCGCGGCCAGAAGCCGGCGCAGCGCGCGTCGCCGCTGCGCGGATCGATCCACAACGGATCGCGATGCCCGTCCGGTGTTTCCACTTCAGCGCCTTCGCCCAGGCCGCACAGCGCCACGCGCTCATCGACGAACGCGGGCGCGTCGATGCGCGTCGCGTCGACCGCGCGTGGGCGCGCCACCGCGGCCACGGCCTCGCGCCAGAGCTCGGCGTGCAGGTCGGCGCGGCCGGCCAGGACCAGCCGATAACTGTCCTGCGGGGTCCAGACCAGCACCCGGCCCAGCCCGTGCGGCCGCCACCAGGCCCAGGGCGCGCCGGTGGCGTCGGCGCCCAGCGGCACCGCGTCGGCACCGGCCACGCGCAGCGCGCGCCGCACCAGCGCCGGCGGCGGCGCCTGCGCCGCGTCCGCGTCGAACGGCGCGTCGGCGCTGCCCGCCCCCAGGCGCGCGCGCAGCGCGGCGAGGTCGGCGAGCCCGCCCTGGGGCCAGGCCAGCGCGACTGTGCCCGCCCCGCCCTCGGCACGAAAGCCCGGCGTCCACAGGCCCGGCAACGCGGCGGGCGGGGCGTCGGCGCGCACGATCAGGCCCATGCCCGCCTCCACCGCCGACAGCATCGCGGCGCGCCCGCCCGCGCCCAGGCCGCCCCAGGCGCGTGAGTCGAGCACCAACGCATCGGTCTGCGCCAGCGATCGCGCGTCCGGCACGGCGGCGGCGTCGCCGAGCGCCATGCCGCCGCCGAGCGCGACGCGCGCGCGCAGCGGCAGCCCGGCATCGGTGGCCCAGCGGCGCAGGAAGCGGGTCTCCGCGTTGGGCGCGCCGGCGAGCAGGTGCAGGCGCGGTGCGGGCGGCGCCTGTGCGGACACCGGCAGCGCCGCCTCCTCGAACCGCGCGCCGTCGGCGCCGAGCAGGCGCAGGCGGAACGTCGCCGGGCCGACCGCGAACACCGGCGCGTCGAGGCGGAAGCCGCCGTCGGCATCGAGCGCGGCGGCATCCACGCGCACGCCGGCGGGATCCAGCAGCTCCACCCGCCCGCCCGGCACCGCCTCGGCGCGCCCGGACACGCGCAGCGCGTCGCCGGCGACCGGCGCGGCGGGCCACGCCGACGCGGCCAGGCCGGGCGCGGCGGGCGGCGGCTCGAACCGCAGGCGGCGGCCGCCGAGCGTGTCGCGGTCGCGCGGCGGCAGGCCGTCGCCGACGACGCGGATCGTGCCTGCCTGCGGATACAGCCGCAGCGCGGTGGCCAGGTCCGGCACCCGGCGCGCGGCGGGCAGCGGCGGCGCCTCCGGCAGCGCGACCGCGATGCCCTCGGCGTCGCGCGCCTGCGCGGCGCTGCTGCCGGCGGTCAGCACCACCAGCACCTCCGGCGAGACGCTGCGCGCCGGCGGATGCAGGGCGAAGAACAGCAGCACCGCCCAGGCCGGCTGCGCGGCGAGCAGCAGCGCCAGCCGCCACGGCCGCGCGCGCACGGCGGACGGCGCGCGGCGCTGCCACCACAGCAGGCGCGCGCAGGCCAGCAGCGCGAGCGCGCCCAGCACGGCGGCGGCGAGCGTCGGGGGCAGCGCGGCGGTCATCGCGCCTCCTGCAGGGCGCGCAGGTAGCGCGCGCCGGCGGCGTCTGCGGCCGGGCGCGGCGCCATGCCGCCCGCGGGCCGCCGCATCGCCTGCCACAGCAGCCCGCGCAGCGCCTCGCGGCAGTCCGTGCAGGCGGGGTCCTGGCGCACCGCGTCGATCGCGGCGACCACGGCCAGCGCGTCCTGCACGCGGGTGCGCTCGCGCGCCGCCCAGGCCTCGACCGCGGCCAGCACGGGCGCCGGATCGGCCTGCGCGTCGGCCAACCCCGTCCACGCCTGCTGCAGCACGGCATCCGCCGCGGCCGCGCGGAGCGGCGGCAGCGCGCGCGGGGCGAGGCCGTCGCGCTCGCCGCTCAGGCGCCGGCTCTCGTCGATCGGCGGCAACTGCGCGCCCAGCCGCGGCAGGTAGATGCGGTCGGCCTCCTGCACCTGCTTGATGAAGCCGAGCGCGCGGTTGGCGTAGGGCAGCGCGGCGGCCGGATCGCCCTGGCGCAGGTGCAGCTCCGATTGCCACATCTCGCGCAGCGCCTTGCGTAGCGTCTCGCGGGTCTGCGGATCGAGCAGGGTCGCCGCTTCCGGCAGGTCGTGCAGGTGGCCGAACGCCGCCACCACGCCGTCCTCGCGGCCGAACACGCCGTCGGCGGGCACGGGATCGGGATGGTCGTGGCCGGCGTGATCGGCGCCCTCGTGCGCATGGTCGTCGTGCGCGTCGTCGTGATCGTGGCCGGCCTCGTGCTCGTGCGCGTCTTCGGCCGGCGCCTCCACGGCGTCGGAACCGTCGGCGAAGATGCCACCCGGCGAGACGCGCGGGCGCGGCGGCGGCGGGGCCTCGGCGTCGGCGCTCGGCGCGCGCGCGGCGCCTTCGGCTTCCTCGCCGAGGAACTGGCCGTAGCGCAGCCGCAGCAGCCGCTGGTCCACGCCCAGCGCGTCCGAGCGCGCCAGGAAGCGCTCCGGCTGCAACCGCGGCCGCTCGGCCAGCAGCGCCTCGGCGTCGATGACGATCTGCCGCTGGCTGCGGAAATAGGCCGGCAGCACCTGCCGCGCCAGGCCGTCGAGCCCGTCGGCATCGGGCGGCGCCGGCGGCGGCCAGCGCAGGATCGCGCTCGCGCTGCGGCCGGTCTGCGGCTCGGGCTCGCGGACGTCGCGCACCTCCAGGCTGGCGACGAGATCCTCGCCCGGCTGCAGGCCGAACGCGGCGATGTCGAGCACGGTCTCGAACCGGCGCAGCCGCGCCTCGCCGCGGCCGGCCAGCGTGCGCGCGTGCTCGTGGAAGGTCTGGTTCTCGCCGCTGCCCTCGGTGCGCACGATCCGCAGCCGCGCCTGCGCGGCGACGCCGTAGTCGTCCTCGGCCTCGAAGACCAGCCGCCATTGTCGCTGGCCTTCGGCGCGCAGCTGCAGCGTCGTCTCCGGCGCGAGCAGGCGGACCTGCGGCGGCCGGTCGGCGATCGCGTCGAGCCGGTGCAGCAGCGCCGGCGCGTCGTCGCCGTCGATGCGCAGCCGGTACAGCTGCGAAGCCTGCAGGCGATGGCGGGCGACCCAGTCGTCGCCCTCGCGCGCCAGCGGCAGCCGGGTGCCGTCGAGGAATTCCAGCGCCGCGGCGGTCGGCGCCGGCGCGATGCGCAGCCGCCAGACGAGCCGCGCGCCTTCCGGCGCCTTGGCATCGAGCGCGCGCAGCGCCTGCGCCTCCAGCCCGGTGTAGGCCGGCGGCCGCACCTGCAGGAGCGTCGAGCGCAGCCGCGGCGTTTCCGGCGCCGCGCCGGCCTCGCGCGAGGCCGCCGGCGCGCCCGGCGTGCGCGGCGCATGCGGCCAGGCCAGCGCGACGGCGGCGATCAGCGCGCCCGCGCCCCAGGCGATCGCCAGCCGGCGCCGCGACCAGGCCGGGCGCAGGTCCGGCGGCGGCCGCTGGCGCAGGCGTTCGTGCAGGCGCGCGCGCTGCAGCCGCTGCAACGGCCCGAGCGTGTCCTCGCGGGCGTACAGCAGCGCGCTGCTGTCGTCCATGTCGGCGCGCGCCGCGTCCAGGCGCGCGGCCAGCCACGCCGGGTCGCAGCGCCGCAGCGCGCGCACGACGACGACGGCCAGCAGCGCGAGTGCGACGAGCGCGCACGCCGCCGCCCAGCCGGCGCCGCCCAGCCGCCACGCCAGCGCCACGATCGCCAGCACCAGCGGCAGCCCGGCCAGCGCGCGGTCCAGCCCGACCCGCCGGCGAGCCGCGCGCAGCGCCTGCCGCAGCACCGGCAGGCTCATGGCGCCGCGCCCCGCCGCCGCGAGGTCGCCAGCCAGCGTTCGGCCGCCAGCAGCATCAGCAGCAGCCACACCAGGCCGCCGCGCAGGTCGCGCAACGCCTGCGGCCAGTGCAGATCGATGCGCTCGGGCGCGAGCGCCGTCGCCGGCGCGCGCATCGGCGGCGGCGGCGGACCCAGCAACTGCCGGCGCAGCTCGCCGGGAAAGGCGGCATCGGCCAGCGCCGGCCAGTCGGCGGCGCGCAGCGGCCGGGTCAGTTGCAGCACGCGGCCTTCGCCGTGCCGCGCCTCGTGCGCCAGCACCGTGCCCTCGGCATCGCGCCAGGCCGGCCGCGCGGGCGTGGTGTCGGACCACGCCGCATCGGCCGCCAGCAGCGCGGTGCCGCCGGCGCCGACCCAGTCGCGGACCGCGGCGGGCACCTCGCCGGCGACCAGCCAGGCCAGCGCGCGGCCGGGCGCGGGCGGCGGCAGCGCGGCGGACGCCTCGGCGATGTCCGGCTCGGCGGCATCGGCGCCCGCATCCTCCGCCCAGGCCGCAGCGGCCGCGCGCAGGTAGCGCAACGATCCGGCGTGCGCCGCGTCGTGACGCACCAGCAGCCGCAGCGCCGCGGGCGCGGCGTCTTCGTCGCTGGCGCCGCGCATCGGCACGATCCGCCAGTCGATCTCGCGCGACAGCCGCGGCCGCTGCGCGTCGGCGCCGTCCACGCGTTCCGGCACCCAGACCTGCAAGGCGATCTCGGGACCAAGCTCCATGTCCAGCTGCCGCAGCAGGCTGGAGACCGGCACCGGCGCCGCATCGGGCGCCTCCGCCGGCGCGTCGTCCAGTTCCGGCCAGCCCGGCCGCAGCCAGCGCCTGACCTCGCCGGGCGCCGGCGGCGGCAGCGCCGCCGGGTCCGCGCCGGGCACGACCACGCTCCAGCGCGCGGCCTGCGCGCGCTCGCGCAGCGCCGGCTGCGCCAGCCATAGCGCCATCGCCGCCAGCAGCAGCAGGCGCAGCAGCAGCAGCGCCCATTCGTCGAAGCGCCAGCGCGCGCGCGGCCGCAGGCCCGGCCGCAGCCAGCGCAGGGCGGCGAACGGCGTCGGCACGGTCGGCTGGCGGCGGGCCAGATGCAGCAGCAGCGGCAGCGCCAGCGCGGCGAGCGCGAGCAACCCGGCCGGCAGCAGCAGCATCGGCATCAGCGGCCGTTCCCGGAGGCGGCGAACAAGACCTGCAGCGGCGCGGCCAGCGGCTCGTCGAGCACGTGGCGCGCGTGGCGCACGCCGGCGGCGTCGAGCCCGGCGGCGAGCTGCGCCTGCGCGGCGCCGAAGCGTTCCAGGAAGCCGGCGCGCAGCGCGGCGGCGTCGCCGGGCAGCCACTGCCCGGTCTCGGGATCCTCGAAGCGGCGGCCGTCGCGATACGGGAAGTCGCGCTCGCCGACGGTCAGCACCTGGATCGCCAGCACCTCGCGGCGGGCGGCCGACAGCCGCGCGGCGAGCGCGGCGGCGCCCGGGTCGAACAGGTCGCCGACCAGCACCGCCAGGTCGCCGGGCGCGATCCGCTCCCACACCGGCGCCAGCCGCTCCGGCGCGGGCCAGCCGCCCCGCGCGCGCAGCCCGGCCAGCGCCAGCCGCAGGCGGTCGCGCTGGCGCGCGCCGGCCGCGGCGGGCACGCCGTCCACGCGGCCGCCCCCCAGGGCCAGCAGGCCGATGCGGTCGCCCTGCGCGATCGCCAGTTCCGCGATCGCCAGCGCCAACTGGCGCGCCGCGTCCAGCCGCGTCCAGTCCGGGCGGTCCTCGTCGGCCTGGCCCATCGAGGCGCTGGCGTCGAGCAGCAGCCAGACCGTCAACGGGCTCTCGCGCTCAGCCTCGCGCACGAACAACCGATCGCTGCGCGCGTAGAGCTTCCAGTCGATGGCGCGCGGCTCGTCGCCCGGCTCGTAGGCACGGTACTGGGCGAACTCCAGGCCGGCGCCGCGCTCGCGCCCGCGGTGCTGGCCGATGCCGCTGCGCGCGCCACCCCGCCGCGGCGCGATCCGCAGCCCACGCAGCGCGGCGCGCAGCCCGGCCTGCAGTTCGAGCGATCGGCCCGCCACCTCGGCGCTCAGCGGGCCGGGTACGGCACCGCGTCCAGCAGCGCGGCGACGACGTCGTCGGCCGAACGCCGCTCGGCCTCGGCGGCGAACGACAGCAGCAACCGATGGCGCATCACCGGCGCGGCGAGCGCGGCCACGTCCTCGCGGGTGGCCGCCAGCCGCCCGCGCAGCAGCGCGCGCGCCTTCGCCGCCAGCACCAGCGACTGCCCGGCGCGCGGGCCGGCGCCCCAGCGCACGTACTCGCGCACCGCCTCGGGCGCGCCCTCGCCGGGCCGGCTGGCGCGCACCAGCCGCGCGATCCAGGTCAGCAGGTCCTCGCCCACGTGCACTTCGCGCACCAGCGCCTGCAACGCGATCACGTCCTCGCCGCCCATGGTCTGCGGCACGCGCGGCTGCGCGCTGCCGGTGGTGCGGGCGAGGATCGCGCGCTCCTCGGCCTCGTCCGGATAGTCGAGCGCGATGTGCAGCAGGAAGCGGTCGAGCTGCGCCTCGGGCAGCGGATAGGTGCCGGCCTGCTCGATCGGGTTCTGCGTGGCCAGCACGAAGAACGGCGCCGGCAGCGCGTGGGTGACGCCGGCATAGCTGACGGTGCGTTCCTGCATCGCCTCCAGCAGCGCGGACTGGGTCTTGGGGGGCGTGCGGTTGAGTTCGTCGGCCAGCAGCAGGTGGGTGAACACCGGCCCGGGCTGGAAGCGGAACGCGCGGCGGCCGGTGCCGTGGTCCTCCTCCAGCAGCTCGGTGCCCAGCAGGTCGCCGGGCATCAGGTCGGGGGTGAACTGCACGCGGCGGAAGTCCAGCGACAGCGCCTGGCCCAGCGTGCGCACCAGCAGGGTCTTGCCCAGGCCCGGCACGCCCTCGAGCAGGACGTGGCCGCCGGCCAGCAGGCCGACCAGCAGCTGCTCGACGACCTCGGCCTGGCCGACGATGGCCTGCCCGATCGCTTCGCGCAGCGCATCGAGGCGGGCGCGCTGGGTGTCGAGATCGGCTTCGGTGGGGACGGTGGCGGTCATCGGCGGGGGTCCTTCGGAAAACGCGGCGGCACGTTCGCGCGCCGGCGGATCGGGATCATGCGGTCAGCGCGTAGACGACGATGTTGACCGCGAACTTGGTGTTGTCCTCGGCCAGGAAGCGCTTGTTGCGCCAGTCGTAGTCCCATTCGCAACCGTAGTCCTTGTTGCTGTAGAGCACGCCGAGGCGGCCGTCGATCTCGATGCCCTTGAGGTAGTCGTGGACCAGGTCGTCGCCCCAGCCGTTGAGCTCGAAGCTGGTGGCCGGCGGGCCGTCGGGAAAACGGAAGAAGCTGCCGTACAGGGCATGGTCGTTAGGCAGGCGCTTCAGCGCGCGCGGGCCGAAGATGTCGGCCATCTGCCGCTCGAACGAACGCGCGAACAGGCCGTCGATGTCGTGGTTGCAGTCGTCGGCGAAGACGAAGCCGCCGTTGCGCACGTAGCGCTCGAAGTTGCGCCGCTCGGCGGGATTGAACTCCACCAGCTTGTGCCCGGCCAGGTAGCAGAACGGCGCCTCCAGCATCTTCGGATCGGCCAGCGCCACCACGTGTTCCTGCGGGTCCACGCGCAGATCGGTGTAGTCGATCAGCGCGGTGATGACGTTGGACGGCATGCGCGCGTCCACGTCCCAGTCGCCGGAGTCGTACTTGAGGCGGGTGAAGCGGAAGTCGTAGCCGGCCGGCTGCGCGCGCAGCGCCGGCGGCAAGGCCAGCGCCGCGGCGCCGCCGGCCAGCAAGCGCAGGAACTGCGAGCGCCTCATGGCCGGGCGATCCCGCCGCCGAAATCCCGGACTGTCCGGCCGTTCGCGTTGCGGTCCATCCGCCGATTGGGTAGAAACGGATTCACGAGTCGCGCCAGCCTTCCGGCTTCGCCCCGGCCCGACGATGGACCCGACTGGAGGCAGGCATGGACGTTCGAGCCAAGACCCCGCTTCGAGGCCTCCTGGCGCTCGTCGTCCTCGTCGCCGCCTGCCCTGCGCACGCGGATCCCGATGGTGCGGCCATCGCCGGCATGGTCTCCCACGAGCTGGCCCGGGGGCTCGCCTGCCCCTCCACCCGCAACGCATACGAATGCGTCATGGCGCACGAAGCCCGCGAGGCGGAAGCGCACGGCGTGCGCCTGAGCGGATCGGACGACCGCACCTGCTTCTCCGTCGGCTCCCGCGACTTCTGCTTCCCTCGCGTCGCCGGCTTGCGCTACGTGTTCCTGGGCCGCGCTCATGGGCACCTGGAGGTCCTGGAGATCGCCGACGAAGGCTTCCAGGCGCTGCTGGTCGACGAGACCACCGGCACGACGTCGCGGATCGACAACCGGCCGGTCTACTCGCCCGACGGCAGCACCTTCGCGACGGTGTCGTTCGACATCGATGCGGGGCTCCTCCCGAACCGGGTGGTCGTGCTGGAGAGCGCATCGAAGCGGATCGTGCATCGGGTCGACGGATTTCCGAGGGCGGTGGGACCGGTGGCGATACGCTGGACCGACGAAGGGCGCCTGGCGGTCCTCTCGATCCGGGACGATGGCGACAAGCCGGTTCGAAAGTACGGATCGATCTGGAGGGACCGGGACGGTTCGTGGCGGGACGACATGAACTGAAGGGCCGAATCCGCCGCGATTCCGACGCCGGCCCCCGGCGCCACCCGGACCCTCCGGCCCAGGCGGCGTTGCTGCCCGAGACGCCCGCGCGAGGCCCGCGGCCCGCTCGCGGCGACGCGGGCCGCCCGTCCTCACACCGCGTCCGACAGCGAGGTGAAGGTGAAGTCGCGCAGGCGCATCGGCGGCAGCATCATCACGAAGCTCGATTCGTCGCCGGCCACGCGCACCGGCCGCCCCAGCTCGTCGATGTTGTTGAGCATGATCACGGGCGATTCGTTGAAGCGGAAGTTCTTGACCGGGTGCGCGATGCGGCCGTTCTCGATGTAGAAGGTGCCGTCGCGGGTCAGGCCGGTCAGCAGCACGGTCTGCGGATCGACCATGCGGATGTACCAGGTGCGGGTGACCAGGATGCCGCGCTCGGTGCCGGCGACCAGTTCGGCGGTGGACTTGTCGCCGCCGGCCATGATCAGGTTGCCGGGCCGGCCGACCGCGCGCTGGCCCTGCTGCTCGGCCCAGTAGCGCGAATAGTTCAGCGCGGCGATCTTGCCGTCCTCGATCAGCGCCATGCGCTCGCGCGGCAGGCCGTCCTGGTCCCAGGGCAGCACCGGCGCCTCCGGGTGCCAGGGGTCGGCGTGGATGTTGACCCGCGGGTCGTAGACCTGCTCGCCGAGCTTGTTGCCGCCGCCGCGCTTGGACAGGAAGCTGCGGCCTTCGTCGGCACTGCGCGCGTCGAAGTAGCGCATCATGAACGACACCAGCCCCGCCACCGCCGCCGGCTCCAGGATCACGGTGTACTTGCCCGGCTCCAGCGCCTTGGCCTCGACCGACTCGCTGGCCTTGCGCATGGCGACCTGGATGTCGCGGCCGGCGTCGAAATCGCTGGCGTCCTTGAGGCTGCGCCCGACCCAGCCGGAGCCGCGGCCGTCGGCGGTGCGCACGGTGCAGGTGTAGTTGAAGTTGGTGCCGCGCTGGTAGCCGAAGTTGCCGTTGGAGTTGGCGAACGCGGTGAAGCTCTGGCCGTCGAGCAGGAAGCCGGCGGCCACCAGGTTCTCGCGGCGGCACGGCAGGATCGAGTCGGCGGCCACCTTGGCGCGGAACTCGGGATCGATGGCGGCGGTGGATTCGCTGAAGGTGGCGCTCGGCCGGTAGGTCTGCTTGCCGATGGCCGGCATGAACTCCGGATTCTCCGGCGCCAGCCGGGCGAGGTCCTCGGCCCGGCGCACTACCCGCTCCAGCGAGGCGTCGTCGAATTCGTTGATCGAGGCGGTGCCCACGCGGCGGCCGAAGGCGACCTGCACGTCGAGCGAGACGTCGTCGACCACGCCGCTGGTGGAGACGTTGTTGAGCGCGAAGCGGATGTTGCCGTCCACCGAGCCGTTCAGGGTGGCGGTGCACTCGTCGGCGGTGGACAGCGCGACGACCTTCTCCAGGAGGGTGCGCGCCTGCTCTTCGGTCAAAATGGTCATGTCCTGCGGATCTCCTGGTCAGCCGAGCGAGCGGGCGGTGTTGATGACGTTGATGCCGTCGAAGCGGGCGGTGGCCGAGCCGTGCGAGACCGCCGAGACCTGGCTGGGCTGGCCCTTGCCGTCGAAGAACGAACCGCCCAGGCGGTAGTCGCTTTCGTCGCAGATCGCGCTGCACGCGTTCCAGAATTCCGGCGTGCGGATCTGGTAGGCGACGTCCTCGATCATGCGGGTGATCTCGCCGTTCTTGATCTCGTAGAACAGCTGCCCGCCGAACTGCGCGTTGTAGCGCTGCTGGTCGATCGAGAACGAGCCGTCGCCGACGATGTAGATGCCGTTCTCGACGTCGCGGATCATCTGCGCCACCGACAACGGCGTGCGGCCGGCCGCCAGCGAGACGTTGGGCATGCGCTGGAACTGCACGCTCGACCAGGAGTCGGCGTAGCAGCAGCCGTCGGATTCGCTCTTGCCCAGGATGTGGGCCTGGTCGCGGATGGTCTGGTAGTCCACCAGGCGGCCGTTGCTGATCAGGTCCCAGCGCTTGGTGGCCACGCCCTCGTCGTCGTAGCCCACCGCGCCCAGGCTGCCGGGCTGGGTCTTGTCGGCGAAGATGTTGACCAGCTCGCTGCCGTACTGGAAGCGCTCTTCGCGCTTGTCCAGCGTGGCGAAGCTGGTGCCGGCGTAGTTGGCCTCGTAACCCAGCACGCGGTCCAGTTCCAGCGGGTGGCCGACCGATTCGTGGATGGTCAGCCAGGTGTGCGAGGGATCGAGCACGAGGTCGTAGCGGCCGGGCTCGACCGAGGGCGCGGCGAGCTTCTCGCGCGCCTGCCGGGCCGCGGCCACCGCGTCCTCGCGCATGTCGTAGGACAGGCCGTAGTTGACCACCCCGTTGGGCGAGACGAACTTCTGCGCCGGGTCGCCGTCGAGGTACTCGTAGCCCATGCCCATCGGCGCCGACAGGCCCTCGCGGGTGCGGAACTTGCCGCTGGCCTTGTCGATGGCGGTGACCGTCATCGGCGCCCAGATGCGGTGCACGTCCTGGTCGATGTAGGAGCCGTCGGTGCTGGCGAAGTACTTCTGCTCGTTGACCAGGAACAGCGTGGAATTGACGAAGTCGGCGCCGGCCTGCAGCGCCGCGGCGTTGACGCCCAGCAGCAGATCGACCTTGTCCTTGAGCGGGACTTCCATGGCGTTCTTGCGGATCGGCGTGCGCCAGGAGACTTCGCCCACGCCGCGCACCGGCGCCAGCCGCACCGGCTCGGTCTGGATCTTCGCGTTCGCCTTGGCGATGGCCGCGGCCTGCCGCGCGGCCTGCGCCACGCCGTCCTCGGTCAGGGTGTTGGTGGCGGCGAAGCCCCAGGCGCCGTCGGCGATCACCCGCACGCCCACGCCGGTGGATTCGGCGTTGACCACGTTCTGCACCTTGTCCTCGCGCGTCATCACGAACTGCCGCAGGTAGCGGCCGATGCGCACGTCGCAGTAGCTGGCGCCGGCGCCGGTGGCGGCGCCGAGCGCGGCATCGGCCAGCCGCTTCTTCACCGCGACGTCGAGGGTGGTGAGCAGTTCTTCGGCGGCGATCGCCCGCCCGAACAGGGACGGCACCATCAGGCCGCCCAGACCGAGGCCGCCGAGGGCCAGGAAGTCGCGTCGTTGCAAGGCAATCTCTCCCCGTGAATGCGACCGCGGCGGCTGCCGCGGCGGGCTGGAACAGCGCTGGTGTCTCGTTCCGGCGTCCCTGCCTGCGACCGTCCCGATTCTTGCCGCCGCGCGAACGGCGGGTCAAATGACTTTTGGCATAGACAGGGGTCGGGGGGCGGAGGCCAGGGGTCGGGGAAAAGCGCTTTCGCTGTGGCTTATCCCTGGTCCCTGACCTCTGGCCCCTGGCCCCCGCCTCAAAGGCTGCGCGCGGTGTTGATGATGTTGATGCCGTCGAAGCGGGCGGTCGCCGAGCCGTGCGAGACCGCGGAGACCTGGCTGGGCTGGCCCTTGCCGTCGAAGAACGAGCCGCCCAGGCGGAAGTCGCGCGCGTCGCAGATCGCGCTGCAGGCGTTCCAGAACTCCGGCGTGCGGATCTGGTAGGCGGCGTTCTCGACCTGGCCGACGATCTCGCCGTTCTTGATCTCGTAGAACAGCTGCCCGCCGAACTGGGCGTTGTAGCGCTGCTGGTCGATCGAGTAGGAACCGCGCCCGTGCACGTACAGGCCGCGATCGACGCCGGCGATCAGCTCCGCCACCGTCAGCGGCGCGCGCCCCGGCGCGAGCGAAACGTTGGGCATGCGCTGGAACTGCACGCTGGACCAGGAGTCGGCGTAGCTGCAGCCGTCGGACTCGTGCTTGCCGAGGATGTGCGCCTGGTCGCGGGTGGCCTGGTAGTCGACCAGGATGCCGTCGCGCACCAGGTCCCAGCGCTTGGCCGGCACGCCCTCGTCGTCGTAGCCCACCGCGCCCAGGCTGCCGGGCTGGATGCGGTCGGCGAAGAAGTGGACGCGATCGCTGCCCCAGCGGAACTCCCCGCGCTTGTCCAGGGTGGCGAAGCTGGTGCCGGCGTAATTGGCTTCGAAGCCCAGCACGCGGTCGAGTTCCAGCGGATGGCCGACGTTCTCGTGGATGGTCAGGAACAGGTTGGAGGGATCGGTCACCAGGTCGTAGCGGCCCGGCTTCACCGATGGCGCGCTCAGCTTCTCGCGCGCCTGCCGGGCCGCGGCCACCGCGTCCTCGCGCATGTCGTAGCGATTGCCGTAGGCCACCACCCCACCCGGCAGCGCGAAGCGCTGGGCGGCATCGGGTTCGAGGTATTCGTAGCCCAGGCCCATCGGCGCGGAGAGCCCGTCGCGGGTACGGAACCGGCCGCTGGCCTTGTCCACCGCGGTCACGGTGAACGGCGCCCAGATGCGGTGGATGTCCTGGTCGACGTAGGCGCCGTCGGTGCTGGCGAAGTACTTCTGCTCGTTGACCACGAACAGGCGCGAATCGACGAAGTCGGCGCCCGCCGCCATCGCCGCGGCGTTGACATCCAGCAGCAGCGCGACCTTCTCCTCCACCGGCACTTCCATGCCGTTGCGGCGGATCGGCGTGCGCCAGGCGACCTCGCCCAGCGCGGGCGCCGGCGCCAGCCGCACCGGGGCCTCCTGCAGGCGGGCGTTGGCGCGCGCGATGGCCGCGGCCTGCCGCGCGGCGCCGGCCACGCCGTCGGTGGTGAGCGTATTGGTGGCGGCGAAGCCCCACGCCCCGTCCACGATCACCCGCACGCCGGCGCCGGCCGATTCGCCGTTGACCACGTTCTCGATCTTGTCCTCGCGGGTCATCACGTACTGGCGCAGGTAGCGGCCGATACGCACGTCGCAATAGCTCGCCCCGGCCGCGCGCGCGGCCTCCAGCGCGGCGTCGGCGAGCGGCTTCTTCAGCGCGGCATCGAGCGGCAGGGCCAGCACCTCGGCCGCGACCGCGCGGCCGAACCAGGCGGGCAGCAGCAGGCCGCCGGCGCCGAGGCCACCGAGGGCGAGCACGTCGCGTCGTTTCAAGAGCGTTCCTCCGGCAGGCACCGCGCAGGCGGTGCGGTCGAATCGCCGGCAGCACCGGCCCCGCCCGATTCTCTGCGGCCCCGGGCGGAGCGGTCAAAGGCCGATGGTCATGGGCGCTCGCAAGGTGGCGCGGCGGCGCCGAACGGCATCCGGCCGCTGCGCCGGCGCGCTATGCTCGCGGGCTGTCTTCCGCAACGAGAGTGCCCATGCGCCGCAGCCTGATCGCCCTGTCCCTGCTCGCCGTCCTCGCCGGCTGCCAGCCGCAATCGCCCGGCGCCGCGTCCGCCGACGGCGGATCGTCCCCCGCCACGGCCGAAGCGCGCAGCGAGGCCGATGCCGCGTTCGCCGCGCTGGCCGAGCGCGCGCTGGCGACCTGGTTCGAGCAGTCGCCGGTCTCGGCCACGCGCACCGGCGAGCATGCCCACGACCACGCCCTCGACGATCTCAGCGCCGACGGGCGCCGCCGCGCGGTCGAGGCCAACCGCGCGCTGCTGGCCGAGCTGGACGCGATCGACGCCGCGCAGCTCTCGCGCGAGAACCAGGTGGACGCGCTGCTGCTGCGCAACCGCCTGGAGGCCAACGTCTGGAACGTCGAGACGCTGCAGTCCTGGGCCTGGGACCCGCTGCTCTACAACGGCCTGGCCGGCGGCGCGATCTACGGCCTGATGGCGCGCGAGTTCGCGCCGCTGCCCGAGCGGCTGGCCGCGGCGACCGCGCGCATGGAAAAGATCCCCACGCTGTTCGCGCAGATGCGCGAGAACCTGGACCCGGCGCGGGTGCCCAAGGTGCACGCCGAGACGGTGTCGCGGCAGAACCCGGGCCTGCTGTCGCTGGTGGACGAGTTCATCCAACCGCACGCCGACGCCCTCGACGGCGAGGCGCGCGCGCGCCTGGACGCCGCGGTGCGCGGGCTGCGCGAGGCGGTGGCCGAGCACCAGGCCTGGATCGACGGCACCCTGGTCCCGGCCGCCGCCGGCGATTTCCGCCTCGGCGCCGAGCTGTACGACCAGAAGCTGCGCTACTCGCTCAACGCCTCGCTGAGCCGGGAGGACATCCGCCAGCGCGCCGAGGCCGAGATCGCCCGCGTGCGCGACGACATGTACGCCATCGCGCAGACCGTGCTGGCCGATCGCGACGACGCGCCGCAGCTGCCGGCCGAGCCCGACGACGACCAGCGCCAGGCCGCCATCGAGGCCGCGCTGGAACTGGCCTATGCCGAGCGCCCGGCGCGCGACGAGGTGTTCGACTTCGCCCGCCACACGCTCGACGTCGCCACCGCCTTCACCCGCGAGCACGACCTGGTCACCATGCCCGACGCGCCGGTGCGCATCATCGAGATGCCGGAATTCCAGCGCGGCGTGGCCGTGGCCTACTGCGACTCGCCCGGCCCGCTCGACAAGGGCCTGGAGACCTACTACGCGATCTCGCCGATCCCCGAGGACTGGAGCGACGAGCAGGCCACCTCGTTCCTGCGCGAGTACAACGACCGCATGATCCACCTGCTGTCGATCCACGAGGGCGTGCCAGGCCACTACCTGGAAGGCGCCCACTCGGTGGACCACCCCTCCACCCTGCGCGCGGTGCTGCGCTCGGGCCCGTTCGCGGAAGGCTGGGCGGTGTACACCGAGAACATGATGGCCGAGGCCGGCTACCTCGACCACGACCCGCTGTTCCGCCTGGTGCAGCTGAAGTTCTACCTGCGCGCGGTGGCCAACGCGATCCTCGACATCGGCGTGCACGTCGACGGCTGGGACCGCGAACAGGCGATGGAGCTGATGGTGCGCACCACCTTCCAGCAGGAGCGCGAGGCGGCCGGCAAGTGGGTACGCGCGCAGGTCAGCTCGGCGCAGTTGCCGACCTACTTCGTCGGCGCGCAGGAGCACTTCGACATGCGCCGAGCGGTGGAAGCCGCGCGCGGCGACGCCTTCGACCTCAAGGCCTACCACGACGAGGTGCTGTCGAAGGGCGCGCCGCCGGTGCGCTTCGTGCGCCAGCTGATCCTGGACGAGCCGATCGGCTGAGCGCGCCCCCGGCGCCCCCGGCCGTCAGGTCGGCGGCGCCGCGCTCGCGGTCTGGCTCCCGGGCAGCGGATAGACCCGGCGGATCTCGCAGCCGCGCGTCGTGAGGCGGGAGCGGAACATCGTCGGGACGTCGATTTCCACGTGCGCCGGACGGTCGCGGACCAGTTCCACACGATCGCCGGCATGTCCGCAGATCGCGGTCAGCCCGATGCCGGACACCAGCCGCAGTTGATCGGCGGCATCGGCCTGCGGACAGGCGTTCGCGGTCTCGATCCGGTAGTAGCGGTTGCCCGCGTGGCGTCTCGGCGACACCTCGACCACCAGACCATCGCGATCAGTATGCCAGCCGCGCAGGTAGCGGCTGTCCAGGCAGTACTCGGTGGTGCCGGCGAAGCCGCGCGCGCGGCCTGCGCGCCCGCGCACCTCGACCGGATCCAGCGTCGGCACCCCGGTCGCGGCGTCGGCCGCGCGCAGCGCATCGGCCAGCGCGGCCGCATCGAGCGGCTCCAGCGACGCCACCGCGCACACGCGCTCGCCGGACCGGAGCCACGCCTGCCCGCCCGGGCATAGCCAGCCTTCGGGCGCTAGCGAGCCGAGCGATTCGCCGGCGGGGGGCGCCGGGCAGTCCTCGCTCAGCCGGAGGCGCGCGTGGGCGCCGACCTCGGTACGCAGCAGCGCCTCGCGCGGCGCGGCCAGCCAGGCGCCGTCGACGGTCCTGAGATCGAGGCAGCCCGAGGCCGGCGGCTCTCGCCCGGTCGCTTCGCCTGCGGCCAGCGCCGCGAGCATGCCGACGCCTGCGACGAGTCGCGCGATGCGCCGCGCATCGATGATCGGCTTGTCCCATTCCATCCCAGCACTCCCTGGCTCGACAATGCCACATCATGCGCGCGGCACGGCGCAGTTCCCAGCGGCGCCGTCGGCCAGGTTGATCGACATTCGACCTGCAGCCTCGAAACCGCCGCCTCTTCCGCGAGCGGGGTGCATGCCCTCCCTTCTCCCGCAAGCGGGCCCACATCGTCCCTTCTCCCGCAAGCGGGCTCATCTTGCTCCTTCTCCCGCAAGCGGGGCCACGTTGTTCCTTCTCCCGCAAGGCAGCGCCGGATGAGGGCGGCTTTGCACGCCTGCGGCGTGCCCCCCCATCCGCCTTCGGCACCTTCCCCCGCTTGCGGGGGAAGGGAAAAACAAGATGCTCCCCGCTAGCAGGGGAAGGGAAACAGGGTGCTCCCCGCTTGCGGGAGCAGGCCAAAGACAGCGTGCCTCCAAGAGAGGGCCTTTCGCGCGCTGAATGTCGATACAGCCTAGAAGCCCGGGCGCCGGAACGCGGCGAAGGCCTCGGGCAGCGACTGCACCACCCCGCAATAGCCCGGGTCGTAGCCGGGCAGCCGGCCCAGTTCGTTGCGGAACCCGGGGCTGCGCAGGAGCGCGACCAGGCCGTCGAGCCGGTCGCTCTCCAGGGCGGCAGCGCGGCAGACGAAGAAGTAGTGCTCGGTCGCCAGCGGCACGAACTCCAGGCCATAGCGGCGCGCCGGCGGCTCCAGCGCGAAACCGGCGTCGGCGAGCCCGCTGGCCACGTAGGCGGCCACCGCCGCGTGGGTCAGTTCCTCGACCTCGCAGGCGCCGATCGCATCGAAATCCACCCCATCGCGCGCCAGCAGGCGCTCGAACAGCAACCGCGAGCCGGAGCCGGGCTGGCGGTGGATGAAGCGCAGCCCCGGGCGCGCGAGGTCGGCCAGGCGCTGCAGGCCGAGCGGATTGCCCGGCGCCAGCACCAGGCCCTGGCGGCGCATGGCCAGGTGCACGATGCGGTCGCCCTCGATGTCGAGCCGGTCGGCGTAGTGCGCCGCCACCTCGCGCTCCAGGTCGCCGATCGGCAGGTGCATGCCGGCCAGTTCGCAACTGCCGCTGCGCAGCGCCGAGAGCGCGTCGTCCGGGCTGCGGTACTTGAGATCGAGCGGCAGTCCGGCCTCGGACAGCGCGCGCCGCAGCGCCTCGACGCCGAAGCCGTGCGAGGCGTGCATGCGCAGCGGCGCGGCACCGTGGCTGACCACCCGTTCCAGTTCGGCCTCCACCTCGGTCGCCAGGCTGTCGAGCGTGGGCGACAGCCGCGCGCGGATGCGGCTGTCGGCCCAGACCAGGCGCTCGCCGAGCGCGGTCAGCTGCGCGCCGCGTCCGCGCGTTCCGCGCAGCAGCGGCTGGCCGAAGACCTCGCGCCCCTGCTCCAGCAGGCCCCAGGCGTAGCGGTAGGACAACCCGACCCGGCGCGCGCCGGCGGCCAGCGAGCCGTGCGCGCGCACCGCGACCAGCAGGTCCACCAGGTGCGGCGACAGGCGCGCGCCGTCGGCGTTCTCGAGCTCCCAGCGCGGCTGGATGCGCACCTTGTACATCGCTTCCCTCTCGACATCGACGCTGCGGCGCAACATGCGCCAGAGCCGATTTAATCGGCTTGTTTTAGCCGAATGTTAGACCATCGCAGGCGGGGACGTGTGGACGATTTGTTCTAGAATTGCGGCACTTTGTCCCACTCAATATGTTCTTCAGAACATATCGGGTGTCGTCCTCGCAACCGAGAACCACGGGGAGGCCTCATGGCCAACAGCAATGCCGGTGCGCTGCCCGCCACCGCGATCCACGACAACGGACTGCTCTCCAAGGCAAGGATCGTCGCCAAACCCGGCTTCAACCGCTGGCTGGTCCCGCCGGCGGCCCTGGCCATCCACCTGTGCATCGGCATGGCCTACGGCTTCAGCGTGTTCTGGCTGCCGCTGTCGATGGCGGTGGGCATCACCGAGCCGGTCGCCTGCGCCGCCGACATGGGCTTCTTCCAGCGCATCGTCTCGTCCAGCTGCGACTGGCGGGTCTCCGAGCTGGGCTGGATGTACACCTTGTTCTTCGTGCTGCTGGGCTGCTCGGCGGCGATCTGGGGCGGCTGGCTGGAACGCGCCGGGCCGCGCAAGGCGGGCGTCGTCTCGGCGCTGTGCTGGTGCGGCGGCCTGCTGATCTCGGCGCTCGGCGTGCACCTGCACCAGATCTGGATGCTCTGGCTGGGCTCGGGCGTGATCGGCGGCATCGGCCTGGGGCTGGGCTACATCTCGCCGGTCTCCACGCTGATCAAGTGGTTCCCCGACCGCCGCGGCATGGCCACCGGCATGGCGATCATGGGCTTCGGCGGCGGCGCGCTGATCGGCAGCCCGCTGGCGGACATGCTGATGCGGCACTTCGCCACCCCGACCTCGGTCGGCGTCAAGGAGACCTTCGTGGTCATGGCGCTGGTCTACTTCGCCTTCATGATGGCCGGCGCGTTCGGCTACCGGGTGCCGCCCACCGGCTGGAAGCCGAAGGGTTGGACCCCGCCGCCGGCCAAGGAGAACGCGATGATCACCCGCGGCCACGTCCACGTGAGCAAGGTCTGGGGCATCCCGCAGTTCTGGCTGGTGTGGGGCGTGCTGTGCCTGAACGTGTCCGCGGGCATCGGCGTGATCGGCATGGCCTCGCCGATGCTGCAGGAGATGTTCGGCGGCCGCCTGATCGGCGTGGACGCCGGCTTCGGCCAGCTCGACGCCGCGCAGCTGGGCGCGATCGCCGCGATCGCCGCCGGCTTCACCGGCCTGCTGAGCCTGTTCAACATCGGCGGCCGCTTCTTCTGGGCCTCGATGTCCGACAAGCTCGGCCGCAAGACCACCTACATGATCTTCTTCGTGCTCGGCTTCGCGCTGTACGCGGCCGCGCCCTCGCTCGGCACCGCCGGCAGCGTCGCCCTGTTCGTCGCCGCGTTCTGCGTGATCGTGTCGATGTACGGCGGCGGCTTCGCCACCGTGCCGGCCTATCTGGCCGACCTGTTCGGGACCCAGCACGTCGGCGCGATCCACGGCCGCCTGCTGACCGCGTGGGCCACCGCCGGCATCCTCGGCCCGGTCGTGGTCGGCTACATGCGCGAGTACCAGCTGAGCCTGGGCATGCCGCCGTCGCAGGTCTACAACACCACGATGTACATCCTGGCCGGCATGCTGGTGCTGGGCCTGATCTGCAACCTGCTGGTGCGCCCGGTCGATCCCAAGCACTTCATGAGCCCGGAAGAGCTGGCGCGCGAGAAGCAGCTGGCCAACGAGAAGGTCGACGACAGCGGCCAATCCCTGGTCTCCCAGGAGGAGATGGACCGCATCGGCAGCGGCGGCAACCCGCTGCTGATCGCCCTGGCCTGGGCCGCGGTGGGCCTGCCGCTGGCCTGGGGCATGTGGGTCACGCTGGAAAAGGCCCTGATCCTGTTCACCTGACCGCAGCGCCGCGACCGCCCGCCCACGGCGGTCGCGGCACCCTCCCGCCATGACCCGTCCCCGCGCCCAGCCCGATCCCTCCCCCGCCCCGCCGCCGGCCGGCAGCGTGCTGCGGCCGGTCGAGCGCTGGCGCGCCGGCGAGGGCCGCCGCCTCGACGACCACGTCGCCGAGGAGGTGCCGGTGGCCTTCGTCTACAACGACGCGCCGTTCGCGGTGATGATGGCCACCCCCGCCGACCTGGAAGACTTCGCGCTGGGCTTCGCGCTCAGCGAGGGCATCGTCGAGCGCGCGCAGGACGCGCGCATCGAGGGCGTCGAGCAGCTGCTGGAAGGCATCGAGATCCGGCTGCGCATTCCGCCGGCGCGCGCAGAGGCGCTGGAGCGGCGCCGGCGCAGCCTGAGCGGGCGCAGCGGCTGCGGCGTGTGCGGCAGCGAACTGCTGGAGGCCGCGCTGCGGCAGCCGCCGCCGGTGACCGCCGACGTGCGCGTCGAGGTCGCGGCGCTGCGCCGCGCGCTGCACGAACTGCGCCGATCCCAGGCCATCGCCGCGCTCACCGGCGCCACCCATGCCGCCGGCTGGGCCGCGCTCGACGGCGGCCTGCGGCTGGTGCGCGAGGACGTCGGCCGCCACAACGCGCTCGACAAGCTGATCGGCGCGATGCACGCCGCCGGCCTGGACGCGGCCGACGGTTTCCTGGTGGTGACCAGCCGCGCCAGCTACGAAATGGCGATGAAGGCCGCCAGCGCCGGCATCGCGCTGATGGCGGCGATCTCGGCGCCGACCGCGCTGGCGATCTCGCTGGCCGAACGCGCCAACCTCACCCTGATCGGCTTCGCCCGCGACGACGGGCATGCCGTCTACACCCATGCGCAGCGGCTGCGGCCTTCGCCGGCCGGGCCGCGCGCGCAGGCCGGAGCCAGACCATGAGCAAGCAGACCATCCGCAAGTACGACGGTCCCGCCGGCGGCTGGGGCGCGCTGAAGAGCGTCGCCCGGACGCTGATCGAGCAGGACATCGAGATCAAGGGCGCGAAGACCCTGCTGCGCGCCAACCAGCCCGACGGCTTCGACTGCCCCGGCTGCGCCTGGCCCGACCGCGACCACACCTCGACCTTCGAGTTCTGCGAGAACGGCGCCAAGGCCGTCGCCGCCGAGGCCACCAAGTTCCGCGCCGGGCCGGAGCTGTTCGCGCGCTACAGCGTCGCCCAGCTGCGCGAGTACAGCGACCACTGGCTGGAAGGCCAGGGCCGGCTGACCACGCCGATGCGCTACGACGCAGCCACCGACCACTACGTGCCGACCAGCTGGGACGACGCCTTCGCGCTGATCGCCGCCCACCTCAACGCGCTGGCCTCGCCCGACGAGGCGATCTTCTACACCTCCGGGCGCACCTCCAACGAGGCCGCGTTCCTGTACCAGCTGTTCGTGCGCGAGTACGGCACCAACAACTTCCCTGACTGCTCGAACATGTGCCACGAATCCTCGGGCACCGCGCTGAAGAAGCAGATCGGCGTCGGCAAGGGCACCGTCTCGCTGCACGACTTCGAGCAGGCCGACGCGATCTTCATCTTCGGCCAGAACCCGGGCACCAACCATCCGCGCATGCTCGGCGAGCTGCGCGAGGCGGCCAAGCGCGGCTGCCGGATCGTCTCCTTCAACCCGCTGCGCGAGCGCGGCCTGGAGCGCTTCGCCGATCCGCAGGACAAGCTGGAGATGGCCACCTACGGCTCGACCCGGATCTCCTCGGACTACTTCCAGCTCAAGATCGGCGGCGACCTGGCCGCGGTCAAGGGCATGATCAAGCACGTGCTCGAGCGCGACCTGGAGGTCACCGCCAACGGCGGCGCGTCGCTGCTCGATCGCGCCTTCATCGCCGAGCACACCGCCGGCTTCGACGCCTTCGCCGCCGACGTGCTGGCCGAGCCGTGGGAGGTCATCCTCGAGGAATCCGGCCTCGACGAGGCGCAGATCCGCCGCGCCGGCGAGCTGTACCTGCAGTCCGAGCGCGTGATCGCCTGCTGGGGCATGGGCATCACCCAGCACAAGCACTCGGTCGCCACCATCAACATGATCGTCAACCTGCTGCTGCTGCGCGGCAACCTCGGCCGCCCCGGCGCCGGCGCCTGCCCGGTGCGCGGCCACAGCAACGTGCAGGGCGACCGCACGATGATGATCTACGAGAAGCCGCCGGCCGCGTTCCTGGACCGGCTGCGCGACGTGTTCGGCTTCGAGCCGCCGCGCAAGGAAGGCTACGACACCGTCGGCGCGATCGAGGCGATGATCGACGGCCGCGCCAAGGTGTTCTTCGGCATGGGCGGCAACTTCGCCATCGCCACCCCCGACACCGAGGCCACCGCGCGCGGGCTGCGCAACTGCGCGCTGACCGTCAACGTGACCACCAAGCTCAACCGCAGCCACCTGACCCACGGCCGCGACGCGCTGATCCTGCCGTGCCTGGGCCGCACCGAGATCGACGTCCAGGCCGCCGGCCCGCAGGGGGTCACGGTCGAGGATTCGATGAGCATGGTGCACATCTCCGCGGGCATCAATCCGCCCGCTTCCGACCTGCTGCTCTCGGAACCGGCCATCGTCGCCCGCCTCGCCCACGCCACGCTCGGCGCGCGCAGCCGCGTGCCCTGGCTGTGGCTGGTGGAAGACTACGACCGCATCCGCGACCTGATCGCCAAGACCTTCGACGACTTCCACGACTTCAACGCGCGCGTGCGCGTGCCCGGCGGCTTCCGGCTGTCGAACACCGCGCGCGATCGCAAGTGGGTCACCCCGACCGGCAAGGCCAACTTCATCGCCGCGGCCGTACCCACCGACAACCCGATCCACCGCGCGCGGCGCATGCACGGCACGCAGCCGGTGTTCACCCTCGCCACCACGCGCTCGCACGACCAGTACAACACCACCGTCTACGGCCTGGACGACCGCTACCGCGGCGTGTTCGGCGAGCGCCGCGTGCTGTTCATCAACCCCGAGGACATCGACGCGCTGGGCATGAAGCCGGGCGACTGGGTGGACCTGGAGAGCCTGTGCGAGGACGGCGTGCGCCGCCAGGCCAAGCGCTTCATGCTGGTCGCCTACGACATCCCGCGCGGCTGCCTGGCCGCCTACTACCCGGAGACCAACCCGCTGGTGCCGCTGTCGAGCTTCGCCGACGAATCGCGCACGCCGACCTCGAAGTCGGTGCCGGTGGTGCTCGCCCCGCACGCGCCGGAGGCCGGCGCGCAGGCGCCGCGCCAGCGCGACATCCCCGCCGCCGTTGTCCGCTGACGAGGCCCTGCTGCGGGCGCTGCTGGCCGAACTGGCCGGCGCGCCCGACGGCATCTCGCTGCCGAGGCTGTGCAAGCGGCTCGGCGTGCGCATGAGCGTGCTGATGCGCATGCTGGCCTACCTGGGCGAGGACCGCATCGCCGGCGTCGCCGGCGCGGGGCTGGTGCGCACCTTCGAGGACGGCCCGCGCACGCTGGCCGTGCTGACCGACGCCGGCCGGCGCCTGGTGCGCGAACCGCCGCCGTAGGGCGTATCGACATCCGGCGCGCAAAGGCGATTCCTCCCCCGCAAGCGGGGCGCATCTTGTTTTTCCCTTCCCCCGCAAGCGGGGGGAAGGTGCCGAAGGCGGATGGGGGCAGGCCGCAGGAGTGCAAAGCGGCCCTCATCCGGCGGCGGGAGAAGGAACGACATGGCCCCGCTTGCGGGAGAAGGGACGATGTGATCCCGCTAGCGGGAGAAGGGACAACATGCGCCCGCTTGCGGGAGAAGGGACGATGCGGGACCGCCTACTGGCAACCCGCCGGCGCGGCGGCGATGATCGCCGCGATCCCCGGCGTCGCCGGCGAGACGTAGGGCGCCAGGCCGCCCTTGCCGGCGGTGGCGAACACGTAGCGCGCCAGGTCCATGTCCGCGGGCAGCCAGTTGTCCTCGATCAGCGCCAGCGAGCGGGCATCGTAGGCCGCCAGCATGTCCGGCACCGAGCCGACCGTGCGGGTGAGGTCGCCCGGCGCGCCCTGCGCCTGGCAGTTGGCGTCGGCATAGCGGACCACGCTGCCCTCCACGCGCAGCCCCGAGGTGTCGCGCACGTCGCGCAGCAGGTTGGCGACCCAGTCGTCGAGGTCGTCGCCCTTGCTGTTGTCGATGTTGTTGAGCAACAGGTTGTCCTCGAACGCGATGCGCCCGCCCACCCGCACGCTCAGCACGTCCTTGCGGTAGCCGTAGAAGACGTTGTTGAACAGGTGCGACTGCCCGCGCCGCAGCAGCGGCACGCGGCGCAGGCCGTCGTAGGCGCTGTCGCCGTAGACGTCGTCGGTGGTCACGTACAGGTTGTTGTGGACGGTCGTGGCGATCTGCGCGTTGATCGTGCGGCTGTCGCTGGAGCCGTGCAGCGCGGCGCGCTTGACGTTGTGCAGGCGGTTGAACGACACGGTGATGTCGTAGGCGCCCACCTTGACGTCGTAGGCCGAGTCGCCGGTGTTCACGAACGTGTTCTGGTGGATCCAGATGTCGTGCGAGGCTCCGGTGGAGCGCACCATGTCCGGGTCGAGATCGTGGTCCTCGACATGGCCGACGCCGGCGAAGCGGTTGTGGGTGACGATGACGTTGCGGCTGGTGTGGGTCGGGCTGCCGCCGCTGTCGGAACCGATCTTGAAGCCGCTGAAGATGAAGCTCGCATTCGCGCCGCGGCCGTCGATGGTGGTGTTGGAGTGCACCAGCGGCAGCTTCAGCGCGTCCAGGCTGGAATCGTTGAGGCGGTCGTTGAAGAACGTGTCCTCGCACGAGGCGCTGGAGACGCCGCGGTTGGCGCACCACAGCCGGTGGTCGCGGCACTCGGCCACGGTCGCGCCGCCCAGCGCCGCGAGCACCGCCGGGTTGGTGCAGCCGTTGCGGTACATCGCGATGTCGGTCGGCGCGGCGAAGTCGTCCTTGTCGAACACGATCCAGGTCGGGTCGTCGGTGCCGATCGCATCGAGGATCTGCTGCTCCGGCGGCACCGCGCCGCCCTGGGTCACCACCACCAGGGTGCTGCCGCCGGCGGGGTCGTAGCCGCCGGTGGCGCGGTGGCCGAAGCCGACCGGAGTACCGAGCGATTGGGCCAGGCAGCCCACGATCGCCTGATCGCCGGTCAGCACCGGCGATTCGCGCCAGTTCATCGCCGGGTTCTCGATCAGCTCGCGGCAGGCCGCGGAAATGCCGGGGCCCGGCTCGCCGCCGCCGCCGCCGCTCGCGGCGATGGTCACCGGCACCGCCGCCGACTCGTAGCCGTGGCCGTCGCCGTCGAACGCGCGCACCCAGTAGTAGTAGGTGCCGGCGGCCAGGCCCGGGTCGGTGTAGGCGCCGCCGGGCACGTGGTCGGCGACCAGGGTCCGGCCGGCCGGATCGGGGTCGCGGTCGCGATAGACCTGCTGACGGGCGGCGGTGCCGCCGGCGACCGACCAGGACAGCCGCGCGTCGCTGCCGGCCGCCGACGCCGAGAGCGATACGGTAAGCGGTGTCATCGGCGGGGTCGATGGCCCGCCGTCGGCGTAGGTCTCGAACTCCGCCACCGCCGGCGTGCCGCTGGCAGCGAGGATCTCGAAGTTGAGCTTGCTCGCCGACACCGGCGCGAACGCGATCGTCCCGGCGCCCGAGCCGGTGGCCAGGACCTGTCCGTTGCCGTGGTTGACCAGCCGCCACGCGCCGATCCGCCCCTGCATGCCGGCCGGTTCGCGGATCACCACGCTCCCCACGGTGCGCGGCGCGCTCCATTTCACCGAAATGCGGCCGGTGGCGCCGTTGGGCGACCACCAGGTGCCGAGATCGCCGTCGGTCACGTTGCCGTAGCTCGTGCCCGAGCCCTTGCTGGACCCGTCGGCGCCCGCGCCCAGGCTCAGGTTCGGGCCGCTCTGCGCCTGCGCGCCGCCGGCGGCGGCCAGGCCCAGCGCGGCCGCCAACAGCCAGCCGTTCGTTGCGTGCTTCATGTCCCTCTCCTTCCTGGCAAGACGGGGCCGAGCCCCGGAGAACCGGAGACCGCCGCGGGGGAGAGGCGGGCCGAGTATGGGCACGCCGGAAAACGCATGTCTATCGGTGGACATCCGATTCGTGACCGCCGCCTCGCCGGCGCGGGGCGGACGCCCGCGCACGCCGGATTCAGCCGGACCGCCGCCGAAGCTGCGGCGCCGTCCTCATGGCGGGCGGCACGCCAGCTCGAAATCGACGTGGTAGTGCTCGTCGTGCCGGACCCAGGCCGGGCGCTGCATGAAGGCGATCCGGCGCCGGACGGCCTCGCCGCGCTCCGCCGCGAACAGGCGCGGCAGGTAGGCCGGATCGAAGATCACCCGGCCGATCCGGATGCCCTCCTCTGCGGCGGCGGCGTGCAGCGCTAGCAGATGCGCGGCGATGGCGTCGAAGTCGATGCGCAGTTCGCCTGCGCGCGCCTGCGCGTCGAACTCGAGGTCGTAGCCGAAGCGGTTGCCGGCCGCGGTCGGCAACGGCACCGAACGCCCCTGCGCGTCGAGCACCGGCACCATGAAATCCACCGACAGCCCGTTGCGGTGCGTGCGATGCGGTTCGAAGCGCCCGCCCTGCGCGAGACCGGTTTCGCCGTAGACGTAGACCGTCTCCGGCCGCAAGGCCGCGAGCGCGGCATAGGCCGCCGTCACCGTGCGCGCCACCCGCTCGTGGACGTAGGTCCGCCCGAGCCGCACGCCGAGCTCGCTGTAGGGCGCGAAGTTGTCGCCCTTCGCCGGCAGCCGCACGCCGCCCTCCAGCCGCCCGTTCGCCGGGTGCCGTAGCAGACGCTCCCGGCCGCGCACAGCGGCATCGCCGTCGCCAGGACCGCGGCGGCGAGCGTGCGGGCGCGCCGTCGCCGCGTGCGCGCCTCGGGTGGAGCGTCGTCGCCGGCCATGCCGCCATCCTGGCACGCGCCGGCCGGGCGCGCACGGCCAGCGGGCGCCCGGGGGCCGCGCCGCTCAGGCGCGCAGCGTCGCCCCGCCATCGACGTAGAGGTCCTGCATCGCGATGTGGCCGGCCTGCTCGGAGAGCAGAAACATCGCCGCGTGCGCGACGTCCTCGGGCTCGGCCAGCTTGCCGAGCGGGATGCCGCTCTTGAAGGTCTCCAGGCTGCCGGCGATGACCCTGGCCTCGCCGCTGGCGTCGGCCCACATGCCGGTCTGCATCGGCGTGCGGGTCGAGCCCGGGGCGACGACGTTGCAGCGGATGCCCAGCGGCGCGAGCTCCAGCCCCAGGCAGCGCACGAACATCGTCGCCGCGGCCTTGGACGCGGCGTAGGCCGACATCGCGTGGCGCGGGATGCCGGCGGCGTTGGAGCCGACCACCACCAGCGCGCCGCGGCGGCGCGGCGCCATGACCCGCGCCAGCGCGCGGCCGACGTGGAACACGCCGTCGGCGTTGACCGCGAAGGTGCGCCGCCATTCGGCGTCGCTGGTCTCGCGCACGGTGGTCGTGGACAGCACGCCGGCGACGTGCGCGGCGAGGTCGATCGGGCCGAACTCCGCCTCCACGCACGCGACCAGCGCATCCACCGCGGTCGCGTCGGTCACGTCGAGCGCGAAGGCGTGGGCCGGCGCGGCGCCGGGCGCATCGGCGATCTCCGGCGCGCGCAGGTCGGTGGCGATCACCGTCGCGCCGCTGGCGCGCAGCCGCTCCACGACGGCGGCGCCGATGCCGCCGGCAGCGCCGGTGACCAGCGCGATCCTGCCTTCGAAACCTGTCAGTTGCATCTCGATCTCCGGAATGCGCGCGGCGCCCGCGCCGCGTCGTCGTCGGGGCGCCGCGAGCGGGCGGCTATGGGGGCGCGTCGAAGGCCGCCAGCCGCGCGTCGAGCAGCGGCGCGATCGCGGCGGTCGCGTCGCGGCCGGTCAGCTCGCCGTGCCGGAACGGCAGCTCGACCGCCTCGACCGCGGCCGCGTGCGCGCGCCACAGCGCGGACTGCAACTGCGGCCGGTCGGCGTGGTCGTGGCCGGCGCGCACGTGCAGCAGCGTGCCGTCGTAGCGCGCGTGGTGGTGGCGGCGCACGAGGCGGTTGGTGTCGGTGACCGCGCGCACCACGCCGTCGAGCACGCGGCCCGGCAGGTTGCCCAGCGCGCTGTCGCCGCGGCGCAGGAACTCGACGATGGCCTCGCGGCTGCGCAGGTCCGGGTAGCGCTCGGGGTCGTAGCCGGCGATCGCCAGCAGCGCGCGCAGCGCATCCACCGCGTCCGGCTCGGGCTCGGCGCGCCAGCATTCGGCCGGATAGGCGTCGAGCAGCGCGAGCAGGCCGACCTCGCGGCCCTGCGCGCGCAGCCGCACCGCCATCGCCTGGGCGATGATGCCGCCGACCGACCAGCCGAGCAGGTGCAGCGGGCCGTCGGGCCGCAGCGCGGCGACGCGGCGGGCGTAGTCGTCGGCCAGGGCGTCGATGCTGCCGGGCAGCGGCTGCGCCAGGTCCAGCGCCGGCGATTGCAGACCATGCACGTCGCGCCGCGGACGCAGGGCGCGCGCCAGCTCCCGGTAGCACCAGGCGATGCCGCCGGCCGGATGCACGACGAAAAGGGGCGCCCGCGCGGCCTCGCCGCGCGCCAGCGCGATCGTCGGGCCGAGGCCGTGGTCGGGCGCCGCATCGTCGGCATCGAGCAGCGCGGCGATGCCGGCCACGGTCGGCGCGGCGAACAGCGCGCCCAGGCCGGGGTCGCGGCCGAAGTGGCGCTGGATCGCCAGCAGCAGGTGCACCGCCGACAGCGAGTCGCCGCCCAGGGCGAAGAAGTCGCCGTCGCCGCCAACGCGCTCCAGGCCCAGCGCCTGCGCGAACAGTTCGGCGACCGCGGCCTCGGTCGGCGTGCGCGGGGCCACGAACGCGCCGGCCTCGAACGCGGGCGCCGGCAGCGCGGCGCGGTCGAGCTTGCCGTTGGCGGTGACCGGCCAGGTCTCCAGGGCGACGAACGCCGCCGGCACCATGTAGTCGGGCACCTGCGTGGCGACGAAGGCGCGCAGCGCGTCGGCGTCGAAGGCGCCCACGTCGGCCGGCTGCAGGTAGCCGACCAGCCGGCGGTCGCCTGCGCGATCCTCGCGCAGCATCGCCGCCGCCTGCGCGGCCTGCCCGCTGGCCATGATCGCCGCCTCGATCTCGCCCAGCTCGATGCGCAGCCCGCGCAGCTTGACCTGGTGGTCGCTGCGGCCGAGGAACTCGACCGCGCCGTCGGCGCGCCAGCGCGCCAGGTCGCCGGTGCGGTAGAGGCGCTCGCCCGGCCGGTGCGGATCGGCGACGAAGCGCTCGGCGGTGAGATCGTCGCGGCCGAGGTAGCCGCGCGCGAGCTGCACCCCGCCCAGGTAGAGATCCCCGGCCACGCCCGGCGGCAACGGGCGCATGCGCGCGTCGAGCACGTACAGGCGGGTGTTCCAGACCGGGAAGCCGATCGGCACCGGGCGCGAGGTGTCGTCGGCCGAGGCCGGCCACCAGCTCACGTCCACCGCGGCCTCGGTGGGACCGTAGAGATTGTGCAGCTCCGCGCGCACGCTGCGGTGGAAGCGGTCGCGCAGGTCGGCGTCGAGCGCCTCGCCGCTGACGAACACCCGCCGCACCGCCAGCCCTTCGGCCTGCGGCGCGGCCAGGAACGCGGCGAGCATCGAGGGCACGAAGTGCAGCGTGGTGATGCCGCGCTCGCGGATGAGGCGCGCCAGCGCGACCGGGTCGCGGTGCGCGTCGGGCGGGGCGACGTCGAGCACGGCGCCGGCGATCAGCGGCAGGAAGAACTCCCACACCGAGACGTCGAAGGTCGCCGGCGTCTTCTGCAGGATGCGGTCGGAGGCGTCGATGCGGTAGTGCGCGCGCATCCACTCCAGGCGGTTGACGATCGCGCGGTGCTCGACCACGACGCCCTTCGGCTCGCCGGTCGAGCCGGAGGTGTAGATCACGTAGGCCGCATCGCCCGGCTGCGCGGCGGATGCGAACGGGGCGTCGTCTCCGCCCGGCCAGTCGCCGGGCGCCAGCAGCGTCACGTCGCCCGGCCACAGGTGCGCGGTGTCGCGCGATGCCAGCACGCACACCGGCCGCGCCGAGCGCAGGATCCGCGCCAGCCGCTCGGCCGGGTGCGCGAGATCGAGCGGCAGGTAGGCGCCGCCGGCGCGCAGCACCGCGACCAGGGCGACGACGAGTTCCAGCGAGCGCGGCAGCGCGACCGCGACCACGCCGTCGCGCCCGAGCCCGCGGGCCTGCAGCGCGCGCGCCAGCGCGCGGGTGCGGCGGTCGAGCTCGGCGTAGGTCAGCGTCGTGTCGCCGAAGGCCAGCGCCGGCGCGTCCGGCGTCGCCGCCATCGCCGCCTCGATCGACGCGGCCAGCGTGGTGTCGGGCAGCGGGTGCTCGGTGGCGTTGAACTCCACCAGCGCGCGCCGCGCCTCCTCCGGCGTGGCCAGGGGGATGTCGTCGATGCCCTCGGCGGTGCAGGCCGCGGCGAGGAACGCCTGCAGGCGCTGCGCGTGCGCGGCGATCTCGCCGGTGGCGTACAGGTCCGGGTTGGCCTCGATCTCCAGCTCGAGCGCGTTGGCGCCGTCGCCGCGGAAGCCGATCGTCGCGTCGTCGACCGGCCCGGTGCCGAGGATCTCCAGCCGCACCCGCGCGCCGTGCAGCCGCGGCGGCCGGTAGAAGGGCTGCACGTTGACCAGCGGGCCGTGCAGGCGGCGCTGGCCGCCGATCAGGCCCAGGTCGCGGCGCAGCTGCTCGCCGCGATAGCGGCCGTGGCGGCGCCCGCGCACCAGCGCGCGGGCGATCGCCTGCACGAACTCGGCCAGCGAGGCGCCGGGCATCGCCGGCACCCGCAGCGGCAGCACGTTCATCACCATCGCCGGCACCCGTGCCGAGGCGCTGCCCAGCCGCCCCATGTAGGGTACGCCGAGCACCGCTTCCGCCTGCCCGGCCATGCGCCGGCAGTACTCCGCGGCCAGCGCGGTCAATACGTCCGGCCAGGGCTGGCCGAGCCGCTGCGCCAGCGCGAGCAGCTCGCCGCGCAGGTCCGCCGCGAGCGCGACGCTCAGCCGATGGCAGCCGTGCGCGGCCGGCGCGAAGCCTGAGCCCAGGCCGGAGGCCGCCGGCATGCCGGCCAGCGTCTCGCGCCAGTACGCCGCGTCCCGGGCGCGCTTGTCCGAGCCGAGGTAGGCGGCGTCCTCGGCGATCACGCCCTCGAGCGGCGCGAACGGCGCGCCGGCCTCGCCGGCGCCCTGCGCGGCGGCGTACAGCGCCAGCGCGCGCTCGGTCAAGAGCGCCATGCCGTAGCCGTCGGTGGCGAGGTGATGCACGCGCAGGTACCAGACGTAGCGCTCGCCGCCCAGCGCGTACAGCCGCTGCAGCGCGAGGCGGTCGCGGACCGGATCGACCGGGGTGTCGCGGTCGCGCGCCATCGCCGCGCGCGCTGCGGCCTCCGGGTCGGCCTCGTGCGAGAGGTCGATCACCGCAAGCCGCGGCAGGTGCTCGGGATCGACGCGCTGGCGCGGGCCGTCTTCGCCATCGCGCATGCGTAGCGCCAGCGCCGGCGCCTCGGCGGCGGCGCGTTCGGCGGCGCGCACGAACGCCGGCACGTCGAGCGCGCCGTCGATCCACAGCGCGTGCGCGGTGTTGAACGCCGGGTTGTCCGGCGCCAGCCGCTGCGCGTACCACAGCCCGGACTGCGCCTCGGTCAGCGGCCAGTCCCCGGCCGCGGCCGGCGCCGGGGCGATCCGCGCGCGCGCGGCCTCGGACATCAGCCGCCCTTCCGCTGCAGGTCCTGCACCACCCGCCACCAGCCGGCCAGGGTGGTGTGCTCGGCCAGGTGCGAGAACTCCAGCGGCAGCCCGCTCTCGCCCCACTTCATCACCAGCCCGAGCACGCGCATCGAGTCCAGGCCCAGGTCCATCAGGTTGTCGTCGTCGCCGACGTCCTCGGGCGCCTCGCCGAGCTGGGCGGCGATGTCGTGGCGCATGCGTTCGAGGGTCAGGGGCTCGCTCATGTCAGCAGTTCCAGGATCCGGTCGGTGGTCAGCGGGACGCCGCAGGTGCGGGCGATCCAGCGCAGCGCCATGTCGTGGTCGGCGCGGGAGAAATCGGCGACGGCGTCGGCGACGACGAACGGCTCGATGTCGCGCTGGAACGCCTCGGTCGCGGTCGAGAGCACGCCGATGTGGGCGTAGACGCCGGCGATCAGCAACTGGTCGCGGCCGCGCGCGCGCATCAGCGTGTCCAGGTTGCTGCGCTGGAACGCGCTGTAGCGGTGCTTGACCAGCACGTGGTCGCCGGCGGCCGGCGCCAGCGCATCGACGATGGCCTCGTGCTCGGGCACCGCGCGCATGCCCGGCCCCCACAGGTCGGCCTGCAGGCCGCGGTCGCGCCGGTCCTGGTCGCCGCGCTGGGCGGTGTAGAACACCGGGATGGCGCGTTCGCGCGCGTGCGCCAGCAGCCGCGCGAGGTGGGCGATGGCCGGCGCGATCGGCCCGGCTTCGGCCTCGTAGGCGGCCAGGAAGTAGCGCTGCATGTCGTGCACCAGCAGCGCGACGCGGCCGGTCTGCGGCACCCACGCCGCGCGCGGCGCCGGCAGCTCGGCGGCCACCGGCAGCGGGTACGGGGCGATCCTGGGCAGGCCCATCAGGAGGCCTCCTGCGCCAGGAAGCGCTCGCGCAGCTGCGCGCGCAGTTCCCTGCGGCTGACCTTGCCCACGGCGGTGGTGCCGAACGCCTCCACGAACACGATCTGGTCCGGCACCTTGAACGCCGCCAGCCCGCGCCCACGCACCCAGGCCTTGAGCTCGGCCGGACGCGGCCTGGCCCCGCCGGGAATCACGAACGCGCAACTGCGCTCGCCGAGGAATTCGTCCGGGATCGACACCACCGCGGCGTCGAACACCTGCGGGTGCGCGAGCAGGTGGTCCTCGATCTCCTCGGCCGAGATCTTCTCGCCGGCGCGGTTGATGTGGTCGGTGGCGCGCCCCTGCACGATCAGGTAGCCGCCGGCGGTGCGCTGGACCATGTCGCCGGTGCGGTAGTAGCCGTCGTCGGTGAACGCGCGCGCGTTGGCCGCCGGGTCGTTGTGGTAGGCGCGGATGGTGTACGGCCCGCGCGCGAGCAGGTGGCCGGTGGTGCCGTCGGGCACCGGCTCGCCGCGATCGTCCACTACCAGCACCTCGTCGTCCGGGCTGATCGGCCGGCCCTGGGTGTGGATGACGATGTCCTCGGGATCGTCGAGCCGGGTGTAGTTGACCAGACCTTCGGCCATGCCGAACACCTGCTGCAGCGTGCAGCCCAGCCCGGCGATCACGCGGCGCGCGGCCTCGGGCACCAGCTTGGCGCCGCCGACCTGCACCACCCGCAGGCTGGACAGGTCGTGCGCGGTCTTCGCCGCCGCGTCGGCCCACAGCAGCGCCAGCGGCGGCACCAGGCCGACGCAGGTCACGCGCTCGCGCGCGATCAGCGCAAACGCCGCGTCCGGCCCCGGCCCCGGGCTCAGCACCACGCGCGCGCCGGCGTAGAGCGCGCCGAAGAAGCCGGGCGAGCTCATCGGGAAGTTGTGCGCGGCCGGCAGCGCGACCAGGTACACGCTGTCGCGGCCGATCCCGCAGATCTCGTTGCTGGCGCGGAAGCTGTAGATGTAGTCGTCGTGGGTGCGCGGGATCAGCTTCGACAGCCCGGTGCTGCCGCCGGAGATCTGCAGGAACGCCACCGATTGCGGGTCGGGATCGTCCGGCAGCGCCGCGCGGTCGCCGTCGAGCGCATCGACGGCGACGAATTCCTGCGCCTCGCCGACCACGAACACGTGGCGTACCGCCGGCACCTCGCGCTGCAGCTCGCGCGCCAGCGTGCGGTAGTCGAAGCCTTCGTACTTCTCCGCGCCGACGTAGGCGCTGGCCTCGGCGCGGCGCGCGAAGTGCGCGACCTCGGTCAGGCGGTGCGCCGGCAGGGCGTAGACGGGGATCAATTGCGCGCGGAACAGGCCGCAGACCACGGCGACGAACTCGGGGATGTTGCCCAGTTGCACGACCACCCGGTCGCCCGGAGCGAGCCCGTGCGCCAGCAGGCCGGCGGCGATGCGCTCGGCGCGGTCCCACAGTTGCGCGTAGGTCCAGCGCGCCTCGCCGCCGACCACGGCGACGTCGCCGGCGAAGCGCCGGGCGCGATCGCGCAGGAAGCCGGGAAAGGTCTCGCCGCGCCAGTAGCCGGCGGCGCGGTAGCGCGCCACGAACGCGTCGGGCCAGACCTGGCGCAGCGGCAGGCGCGTGTCGGCGGATTGGCTCATTGCACTCCTCGATCGGTTCAAGCGGTGCGCACGCCGTCCAGGCCGAGCGCGTTCAGCAGCGCCATGAACTTCGCGGCGGTCTCGTCGACCTCGGCATCGGGCTGCGAGCCGGCCACGATACCCGCCCCGGCGAACAGACGCATCGCCCGGCCCTGCACGCGCGCGCAGCGGATCGAGACGTACCAGTCGCCGTCGCCGGCGGCGTCGGCCCAGCCGACCGCGCCGGCGTAGAAGCCGCGATCGACCGGTTCGAGCGCGCGGATCGCCGCCAGCGCCGCCGGCCGCGGCGTGCCGCAGACCGCGGGCGTGGGATGCAGCAGGCCGGCGAGCTGCGCGGCGGAGACCTCGCGGTCCTTCAGGGTGCCGGCGATGTAGGTGCCCAGGTGCCACATGGTGGCGGTGGCATGCAGCGAGGGCCGGGCCGGCGCCTGCAGCTGCCGGCACAGCGGCGCCAGCGCATCGAGGATCGCCTCGACCACGTAGCGGTGTTCGTCGTGGTCCTTGGCCGAGGCCAGCAGCGCCTCGGCCGCGCGGGCGTCCTCGCCGGCATCCCGGCTGCGGCGCGCGGAGCCGGCCAGCGGATGCGAGACCACCGCGTCGCCGCGGCGCGACACCAGCAGTTCGGGCGAGGCGCCCACCAGCCAGGCCGGCGCCTCGCCGGCGGCGACCGGCAGCGGCACGACGTAGGTGGTCACGCTGGGGTCCTCGCCCAGCCGCGCGGCCAGCCGGTACGGATCCACCGCGGCGGCCGCTTCCACCCGCAGGCTGCGCGCCAGCACCGCCTTGCGCAGGCCGTCGTCGCCGGCGCCGATCCGCGCCACGCAGCGCGCCACCGCGTCGGCATAGGCGCTCGCGTCCGGCTCCGGGATCGCGGTGCCGGGCACCGGCGTCGCACGGCCCGGGGCGGGCGCGGTCCACGCGCCCACGCGCGCAGGCTGGTACAGCGCGTCGTCGCGCTCGGGGTCGAACGGCAAGGCGCCGACCAGCAGCCCCGGGCCGCCCGCGGACGCGGCGAAGAACCGCGCCACCCGCGCGCCCAGGGTGTCCGCGCGGCCGGCCGGCAGGCGCGCCAGGCAGCCGGCGGCCTCCAGCCGCCGCGACGGCGCGGCCAGCAGGAAGCGTTCTTCCGCCGCATTGCGCGGCGGCGCCGCCACCGGCTCGGCGGCGCTCGACCGGCCCAGTTGCTCGCTCATGCCGCCGCCTCCTGACGATGCAGGGCGGCCGCCAGCGCCAGCACCAGCAGCACCGCGCCCACCAGCAGGTACGGCGCGCTCGGCGACCAGCGGTACAGCAGCGTGCCCAGCATCGGGCCGACCACCATGCCCAGCCCCTGCACCGAGGCGACCGTGCCCTGCGCGGCGCCCTGCTCGTGCGCGTCCACCGAATCCGAGGCCAGCGCCTGGAACGACGGGAACACGAAGCCCATCCCGAACGCCGCCACGCCGTAGGCGAGGAACAGCTGCCAGTGCGCGTGGACCAGCGCCGAGGACGCGAAGCCGAGCGCGGCGATCGCCGCGCCGATCGCGATCCAGCGGGCCGGCGGCACCGCCTTCAGGCGCATCACCAGCACCTGCGAGGCCATCAGGCCCACGCCCACCGCGGTCAGCGCCAGGCCGGCCACGCGCGCGCCGTCGGTCGGCGACAGCCGCAGCCGGTCGATGGCGAAGAACCCCACCACCACCTGGGCGATGGTCACCGACACCATCGCCGCGAACACCGCGTAGACCGGCAGGCGCAGGCGGCGGTCCATCCAGGCCACGCCCGCCCGCGGCCCGGGCGGCCGGGCGGCCTGCGCCGCGGCGGCCGGCAGCCGCCACCACACCATGCCCAGCGACAGCAGCGGCAGCGCGGCGGCGACGTAGAGGGCCAGCGCCAGATCGTGGAAGGCGATCCAGCCGGCGGCCGCCGGCCCGACCACCATGCCCAGCGCATTGGCCGCGCCCAGGCGCGCCATGATGCCGGCGCGCCGCCCCTGCGGCGCGCCATCGGCCACCACCGCCGCCGCGGTCGGCGGCACCCCGGCGTAGAACAGCCCGACCAGCGCGCGCGTGGCCACCAGCACCGCCACCGAGACCCAGATCGGCGGCGGGCTGCGCAGAGCGAGGTCCACGAACAGGGCCATCGCGACGTAGACCACCGCATACGCGGCCAGCGCGATCAGCAGCACCCGGCGGCGGCCGATGCGGTCGCTCAGGCCGCCCCAGCGGCGCGCGGACAGCATCCACAGCACGCCGGCGGCGGTGACCGAGAGCCCGGCATGCCACTCCGCCAGCCCCAGCAGCCGCACCACCGGCCCGACGACGGCGACGAACGCCATCATCGCCATGGTGCCGGCGAGCGCGGCGAAGACCAGCGCGGGCAGGCCGGGGACGGCGGGCTGGGAGTCTGTGGACATGGAAGACGGCACGTGGGCGGAAAGTGGGGGGCGCCGACCCGGAGGACTGCGCCCCGGGAGACGCGAGGGACGCTGCGATGGGTCCTCGCAAGGAATGATAACAGGTCTCATTGTCGTTAAATCCCGATAGGACATCCTGCCGCGCGGAACGCGCCCGGCCCTCAGCCGCGAGCGCCGCCTTCGGCGCAGCGTTCGCAGGTGATGTAGAGCGTCAGGCGCTGGCCGGCGGCCGCCAGGCCCTGCCGCCGCGCGGCCGATTCCAGCTGGCGCCGCAGCAGCCGATCGCGTACCTGCCGGTCGGCGTTGCACTGCCGGCAGACGATGAACACCGCCGGCTCCAGGCCGTCGCCGGACGTGCCCGGCGCGGCGAGATACACCGCCTTGGCGCCGTTGACGCCGCTGTGGAACTCGCGCAGGACCAGGCCCCGGGCCTCCATCGTCCGCAGCGCCGAGTACACCGAGGCGACAGTGGTGGCGACGCCGCGCGCCAGCAACGCCCGGTAGATCTCGTCCGGGCTCGTCCAGCGACCGCCGCTGGCCGCCAGGATCTGCAGGACGTGCAGCCTGGATGAGGTCACCCGCAGCCCGCTCGCGCGCAGCCGGCCGGCGCACGAGGCCGCGGCGTCGGCGTCGCGCTGCGCGCCGGGCGCCGGCGCCCCCTCGCCTTCCGGCGGCTCGGCGACCGCCCCGCTCCTTCCGGCATCGATCAGCATCCTCGTCCTCCTCTGCGGAACAGCAGCGCCGGGCCGGCATCCGCCAGCGATTCGAGTCCGCACAGCACCATGGCCATCTCCAGCTCCGCGCGCAGCAGGTTCAGCACGTGGGCCGCGCCCGCGGCGCCGCCCACGGCCAGCCCGTGCAGGATCGGCCGGCCGACCAGCACCGCGGAGGCGCCCAGGGCGAGCGCCTTGATCGCGTCGGTCCCGCGCCGGATGCCGCCATCCATGAGCACCGGCACCCGGCCCGCGACCGCCGCCACGACGCCCGGCAGCGCATCCAGCGTGGCCGGCAGCGCATCCAGCACCCGCCCGCCGTGATTGGAGACGATCACGCCGGCCGCGCCGGCGCCGAGCGCCGGCTCGACATCGAGCGGATGCAGCAGGCCCTTGACCAGCACCGGCAGCTCGGTGCGCGCGGCGATCCAGCCCAGGTCCGACCAGTCGGGCATCGCCGCGACGCGCGGATGGCCGAAGATCGACGCACCGGCGTCCACCGCGACGGTTCCCATGCGCGCGCCGCCGTAGCGCGCCAGGTTCACCGGCTGGACCCCGGGCGGCAACGCGAAGCCGCGCCGCCGGTCCTCGTTGCGCAGGCCCTGGATCGGCGCGTCCACGGTCGCCACGATGGCCCGGTAGCCGGCCGCCTCGGCGCGGCGCACCAGGTCCAGCGAGACCTCGCGCGTTTCCTGCAGGTAGAGCTGGAACCACAGCGGCGCCGGCTCGGCCCAGCGCGCGATGTCCTCCAGCGAAGCGCTGGCCTGGGTGCTGACGACGAACGGCGCCTGCAGGGCGGCCGCGGCCAGCGCGGTGGCGCGCTCGCCGTCGGGATGCGCCAGCGCGTGGTAGGCGGTCGGCGCGATCAGGAACGGATGGGGATGGCGGGCGCCGAACAGCTCGACGGCCGCGCTGCCGCCGGCGACCCTGCGCATCGCCCGCGGCAGCAGCTCGACCCGCGCGAACGCCTCGCGGTTGCGCCGATGCACGATGCCGTCGGCGGCACCGGCGTTCAGGTAGGCCCAGACGCCCGGGTCCAGGCACCGTTCGGCCATCGCCTCGTAGTCCTGCAGGCAGGTCATGTCCGCCAGCCGGGTCGCATCGCCCGGGGTGGACGCGGCGGGTTCGCGCGCCCGGGTCATGTCTGCGCCCAGCGCCGGACCAGGTTGTGGTAGACGCCGGTCAGCCGTACCACCTCGTCGGCGTTCTCCGGCCGGCGCGCCAACGCCTGGATGGCGGTGTCGAGTTCGTACAGCAGCGCGCGCTGCGCATCGTCGCCCACCATGCTCTGGGTCCAGAAGAACGAGGCCAGGCGCTCGCCGCGCGTCACCGGCGCGACCCGGTGCAGGCTGCTGCCCGGATACGCCACCGCGTGCCCGGCGGGCAGCTTCAGCGCCTCGGCGCCGTAGGTGCCCTCGATGAGCAGTTCGCCGCCCTCGTACTCGTCCGGCCCGTTGAGGAACACGGTCGTGGAGACGTCGGCGCGGATGCGCTGGCCGGTCAGCGGGTCGACGCGGATCGCGTTGTCGATGTGGAACCCGTACTCGCCGCCGCCCCGGTAGCGGTTGAACATCGGCGAGAGGATCTTTTGCGGCAGGACGAACGAGACGAAGCGCGCATCTCGCGACAGGGCGTCGAGGATGCGCTGCCCCAGCGCGGCCGCGACCGCGTCGTCGGCGCGCAGTTGCTCGTTGGTCTTCCTGCCCGCGGCCGCGTACCCGGCGGTCTCGCGGCCGTCGCGCCAGTCCGCCCGTCCGAGGCGCTCGCGCGCCTCGGACAGGGCCTGCGGATCCAACACGTCGGGAATGACCAGCAGCATGGACGTCTCCTGCCGCGCGCGGCAACGGGAACCGGGTCAGTCGAAGCGATAGGTGGCCGTCAGCATCCAGGAACGGCCCGGCGAGACCACCGCGAACAACCCGACGTGCGAGGCGTCGTACATTTCCTCGTCGGAGATGTTGTTGACGTTGAGTTGCAGCGAGAAGTCCCGGGTGACGTCGTAGCGCGCCATCGCGTCGTAACGGACCCAGCCGGGCAGCACCAGGGTGTTGGCGTCGTTGGCGTAGCGGTCACCCTGCCAGGTCGCGCCGCCGCCGACGGTCAGCGCCGGCAGGAGCTGGTAGGTCGTCCACACGCTGCCGCTCTGGCGGGCGATGAACTTCATCTGCAGCCCGTCGAACACGTTGTTGCCGCTGCGGTAGGCGATGACCTCGGGGTCCATCCAGGTGTAGCCGGCCCAGAGGTTCCAGCGGTCGGTGATCGCGCCGGCCGCGCCCAGCTCCACGCCGCGCACGCGGTTGTTGCCGTCGAGGGTGACGTCGCCGGTCAGCGGGTCCGTCGAACGCGCGTCGGTCTTCTCGGTCTGGAACAGCGCGCCGGTCAGCGACAGCCTGTTGCCGAGCAGGTCCCACTTGGTCCCCAGTTCCCAGCTGCGGCTCTTCTCCGGATCGACGTCGCGGATCTGCGCGCCGCCGCCGACGCCGTCGGCGCCGCCGCCCTGCCCCAGGTTCTCGCCGGCGGGGTTGGACGAGGTGGAGTACGACAGGTAGAGGCTGCCGTTCGACGCCGGCTTGTAGATCAGGCCGGCCTGCCAGTTCCAGAAGGCGTCCTTCCGGTAGTCGGACGTGTCCTCCACTTCGAAGATGTCGCGCCGCGCGCCCGCGTTGACCAGGAAGCGTTCGCTGATCTGCGCGGTCTCGATGAAGTACAGCGAGCGCGTCCTGACCTGTCCGGCGGCCGTGCGGTCGCCGTAGACGATCCGGTGGTCGTACGCGCGGTGGGGGTCGGGGTCGTAGAGCGAGTCGATGTCGGTGGCGGGCGCGCCGCTCATGCTGCGGTTGTAGATGCGCTCCCGGCCGACCTCCAGGCCGACGCTGTAGCTGTGCTCCACGCTGCCGGTCGCGAAGCGGCCGTAGAGGTCGGTCTGGTTGATCAGCGAATCGGTCGCGCGCCAGCGCGGCCGGCTCGCGCGCGAGAACTGCGCGTCCGGCCCTTCGTCCGAGCACGGCGGCCCCGAGCCGGCCGTGCAGTTGTCGAAGGTCGGGCGCGACATCAGGTAGTGGTTGAGCGTATCGACGTGGCGCCAGACGTTGCGCAGGGAGAGGCTGTCGGAGAAATCGTGCTCGAACAGGATCGTCGAGGTCTTGAGTTCGTTCTCGCGGAAATCGGCGTTGAGCCGGCCGTAGAACTTGTTCCGGTCCAGCTTCGGCGGCGTCGTGCGCTCGGGGCGGGCGGCGTTGCTGAAGGGAATGCCCAGATCGGGCATGTCGTCGTTTTGCACGTGCGAGTACTGCAGCACCAGGCGGGTGGCGGTCTCCAGCCCGAAGGCGAGCGACGGCGCGACGCCCCAGCGGTCCACGGTGACGCCGTCGCGCCCGGGCACTTCGCCGCCCATCTTCATCAGGTTCAGCCGCAGCGCGCCGTTGCGCGAGACGGGCAGGTTGCCGTCCGCGGTCGCCCGCCACTGGCCGTCGCTGCCGTAGCCGGCGGACACGTCCGCGAACGTGTCCAGGCGCGGACGCTTGGTCTGCAGGTTGATGCTGCCGCCGGTGCCGCCGCGGCCGGTGAACGCCGAACTGGCGCCCTTGATGATCTCGATCGATTCGAGGTTGAAGATGTCGTGGGAGCCGCGCGCGTAGTCGCGCACGCCGTCGATGAAGATGTCGGTGCTGGCCTCGTAGCCGCGCACGAACGGGCGATCGCCCACCGGCGTGCCGCCCTCGCCGGCGCCCAGGGTGATGCCGGGCGTGGTGCGCAGCACGTCCTGCAGCGACATCGCGCCGCGTTCGCGCATCAGGCCCTCGTCGAGAGTGGTGACGGTGCGCGGGGTGTTCACCGGGGGCGCGGTGAACTTGGGGTTCTCGCCGATCCAGTGGCCCACGACCTCGACCGTATCGAGATCGACCGCGCGCTCCGCCTCCTGCGCATGGACGGGCGCCAGGCCCAGCGCGCCGCCGATGGCGGCGCCGGCGAGCGCGGTCCTGCGGAACGCGGAACGGAAGGTTTCGGGCGGCAGCAGGGCGGCGGGCTGCAGAGCGCCATCCGCCTCGACATGACGGTGCGTCATCGGGACTCGATCCTCAGGGTGATTGACGGACGCATGCGGCTGGGCGCGACCGGACGTTCGCGCCGTGGCGGAGGGCCCGGAACGGCCGGGCCGGAATGCGATGTGCGGAGGAGACTAGCGAGCGGCCCGTCGAATTTTCATCGAACTGAGAATTCTGATAAGAATGGGAACGATGCTCATTGATCCAGCGTCGCGGCTGTGGAAGGCTGTCCGCCGCCGCACGCACCGTCGCCGGCCCGGCTCCCGAACGGACAGGACCCCATGCGCCGCGACCCACCGCTTCCCTACACGGTATTGATCGTCGAGGACGAACCGACCATCGCCGACAACGTGGCGCTCGTGCTGGAGAGCGAGGGGCTCACGCCGGACATCGCCGGCGACGGCCGGACCGCGCTGCGGCGGCTGGAGGAGGACGCCTACGACCTGGTCGTGCTCGACATCGGCCTGCCCGGCATGGACGGGCTGCGCCTGCTCGAGCGGATGCGCAACGATCTGCAGCTGGCCACGCCGGTGCTGATGCTCACCGCGCGCGCCGCCCTGGAGGACAAGCGGCAGGGCTTCTCCGGCGGTGCGGACGACTACCTCACCAAGCCGTTCGCGATGGACGAGCTGCTGATGCGGGCCAAGGCCCTGATCCGCAGGTCGAAGCAACTGGCCGATACCGCGCACGCGCTGGAATTCGGCCCCCTGCGCTACGTGCCCGCCGACCAGCGCGCGACCGTCGCCGGGCAGGAAGTGAAGCTGCCGCGCAAGAGCATGCTGATCCTGGAGATGCTGATGCGCTACTCCGGGCGGGTGGTGCCCCGGCAGAAGCTGGAAGAGTACCTGTGGCACGGCGAGCCGCCGTCGCCGGAGGCGCTGCGCGGCCAGGTGCACCTGCTGCGCAAGACGCTGCACGCCCATGGCTTCGACGGCATCGACACCGTCCACGGCGTGGGCTGGCGACTGATCGCGGCGCGCTCCGGATGAAGCGCGGCAGGTCGATCGCCTGGCGCATCCGCTTCGCGCTGACCTCGCTGACCAGCGTGGCGCTGCTGCTGGCGGGACTGCTGGCCTTCTACACCTACCACCGGATGGAAACCGCCATGGTCGGCGACCTGGTGCGCGGCGAGGCCGAGCGCCTCAACGCCAGGCTGGCCGACGTCGGCGACCGCTGGGAACAGCCGTTCGAGCGCGAGTACGGCCCGGCGCTGTTCGTCTGGGGCGAATCCGACCGCGTGCGGGCGCCGAACATGCCCGCGCAGCTGCGCGAACTGTCCCTGGGCATGCACGCGATCGAGCGTCCCGGCGGGGACTGGCACGTCCTCGTTTCGGCCGCCCGGGACGGGCGCACCTACGTGCTCTACGACACCACGCTGCTGGATCGCCAGCAGTGGAGGTTCGCCATCGCGCTGGCGGCCATCGTGGCCGCGTTCTCGCTGCTGGCGTTGCTGGTCAGCGGCAGGGTGGCGCGCTGGCTGGTGACCCCGATCAACGCGATGACCGACCGCCTGGCGCGCTGGGCGCCCGGCGGCGGCGTGGACGACATCGACGACGCGGACGAGGCCGCTCGCCTGCTGGAAGTGTTCAACCGCGTCCAGGACCAGGTGGACTCGGCCATCGCCGACCAGAAGGAGTTCTCGGCCAACCTGCACCACGAGATCAGGACCCCGCTGGCGATCATCCGGAGCGACGCGGAGGTGATGGCCAGGCACCGCGCGATGACGCCGGAGGACGCCGCGTCCCGGCTGCGCCGCATCGTCGCCGCGGTGGGCGAGATCGGCCAGTCGCTCGAAAGCACCTACAGCCTCGCCCACGCCAGGGCCGACGACGTGGATCCGGCGCAGGAGGAAACGCTCAGCCGGCCGGCCCTGCTGACCGTGGTCCGCAACGTCATCCGCAACGCGGCGATGCACGCCGCTCCGGCGACGCTGACCGTCGCCTCCATCCCCGGCGGCTTGCGCTTCACCGATACCGGGCCGGGCATCGCGCAGGCGCAGCTGCCGCACGTCTTCGACCGCTACTTCAGCGGCCGCCGCCGGGACCTGCCCCCCGAAGCCCGGGACGCCGGCCTGCACCGGCCGGGGCTGGGGCTGGCGATCGCCAAGCGCGTCTGCGCGATCCAGTCCTGGTCGCTGGACGTGGAGTCGCCGGTGGCCGGCGGCCGGGGCACCCGCTTCGTATTGCGCTTCCGCGACTGAGGACCGGCCGGCAGGCGGCCGCGCCGCCGGACGAGGGTCCGCCCAGGCCAATCCGTATTGATAATTATTCGCATTAAAATTATCGTTAAGAGACGGTTCCGCCGGGACCGCCCTCCAGACGCCACGTTCTCTTTCGCCGGTCCGGCGCCGGCCGCGAACCTCTCCGGACACACCCCATGCCGTCGATCCCCACCCCCTCGCCCCGCCGCTCCTCCCGCCGCCTGGCCCCGCTCGCGGGCGCGATCGGCCTGGCCCTGTGCTGCAGCGCGCTGGCCGACGACGCCGTCGAGCCCGATGCCCGGGAGCTGGAAACCGTCGTCGTCACCGCGACCGGCGTCCAGCAGTGGATCAAGGACGCGCCGGCGAGCATCAGCGTCATCACCCGCGAGGAGATCGAGCGCAAGCCGGTCAGCAGCATCGGCCAGTTGCTGAGCACCGTCCCCGGCGTGACCGGCGGCTACGCGCTGTCGGGCGCGCAGTCCAAGATCCGCCTGCGCGGCCTGCCCGAGCAGTACACGCTGATCCTGATCGACGGGCGCCGCCAGGGCAATTCCTCCGGCGTGAACTACCGCGACGACCTCGGCCCGCAGGATCTGAACTGGTTGTCTGCCGACATGATCGAGCGCATCGAGGTGGTCCGCGGCCCGATGTCGTCGCTGTACGGCTCCGACGCGATGGGCGGCGTGATCAACATCATCACCCGCAAGATCGCCCCCGAATGGCGCGGCTCGGCGACCTACAACTACAGCCGCCCGGACGCCTCCGACCGTGGCGACACCTTCCAGATCGGCGCGCAGTTCAGCGGCCCGCTGACCGACGCGCTCGGGCTGCGCGTGGGCGCCAGCCTGACCGACCGCGCCTCCGACACCGGCGCCGGCAAGACGCCCGGCAACCAGGCCGAGAACCTCAATGCGCTGCTCCACTGGCGGATCGGCGACGACCACACGCTCGGCCTGGAAGCCTCGCGCGGCGTCCAGCGCGCCAGCGGCGCGGGCGAGGTCGCGGCCTGGGGCCTGTCCAAGCTGGTGCACCGCGGCTACGTCGCCACCCACGACGGCCGCTACGGCGACGCCGCCACCTCCAAGACCACGCTGGCGCAGAACGAGTACGAGGACGAAGGCAGCGACGTGGGCACCTGGTCCAAGGAAACGGTCCTGGACGCGGTGTTCAACACCGGCTTCGACTGGGGCGTCGCGCACGCGCTCAACGTCGGCGGACAATGGAAGCGCGAGCAGCTGCGCAACCCGTCCACGATCGGCACGGTCCCGGTGACCTGGGCCGGCAGCGGCCGCATCGCCCCGGAGAACGAGGCCGATGCCTGGGCGCTGTTCGCCGAGGATCACCTCTCGCTGCACGACGCCTTCACCCTGACCCTGGGCCTGCGCTGGGACAACACCGAGAACTACGACGACAACCTGAGCCCGCGCGTCTACGGCGTCTGGCACCCGAGCGCCGACTGGACCGTGCGCGGCGGCGTGTCGCGCGGCTTCCGCGCGCCCAACCTCAAGCAGGGCACCGCCGGCGCCGCCACCCAGTCGCGCGGCAACGGTTGCAGCAGCCTGGTCGTGGAAGGCTGGACCAACCGGTCGGTGAACGCCGACGGCTCGACCGGCTGCTACATGGCCGGCAATCCGGACCTGGAGCCGGAGACCAGCACCAACTACGAGATCGGTGCCGGCTTCGACCGCAACGGCTGGTCGGTGGCCGCCACCTACTTCCACACCGATTTCGACGACAAGATCGAGCAGGCGCCGCTGCGCGACCTGCCCGGCTTCGATTCCAGCTTCGTCAACGGCTACTGGTGGACGGTGGCGCAGAACATCGAGCAAGCGCGCACCCGCGGCATCGAGGCCAGCCTGGTCGTGCCGCTGCACGAGCGCCTGACCTGGACGGTCAATGCCACCCGGATGCTGGAATCGAAGAACCGCAGCACCGGCGCCAACCTGCTGGTGGTGCCGAAGATCACCGCCAACGCCTCGCTGGACTGGCGCGTCAGCGACGCCTGGTCGCTGAACCTGAGCGCGCAGCACATCGGCGAGCAACTGGTCGCCACGGAGGCCGGCAGCCGTTCCGGGCCGACCTTCGCCAAGGCCTACACCACCTGGGACCTGGCGACCGGCTTCGACGTCAACCGCCACCTGACCCTGCGCGCCGGCGTGCGCAACCTGACCGACGAGTCGACCCTGGAGGAAGGCAACAACTACGACGGCGGCGCGCGCACCTATTTCGTGGGCCTGACCGCGCGCTACTGACGCCGCCCGGGCCGGACGCGGCGGCGCACCCGCCCGTCCGACCAGCCGGCCCGGAAGTTATTGATAACCATTCGCAGCAAACCTATCATTCGGCGGGCCGCCCGGCCCCGCCCCTCCCGCTTCCTGCGCCCGTCCGAGCCGTTGCCGGACGCGCCCGGCACACGCCTGGACATCCCCATGCCCCGTTCCCGCCCCCGCGTTTGCATCCTGTCCACCGCCGTCGCGCTGACGCTCGCATGGCCGGCCGCGGCGCAGACCGCCGGCGAGGACGGGCAGGATCCGGTCGAGTTCGACGCCGTCCGCGTCACCGCCGAACAGATCGCCCGCCAGGCGCTGGGATCCTCGGTGGTGCTCGCCGAGGACATCGAGCGGCAGCCGCCGCGCAACGACATCTCCGAACTGCTGCGCACGCTGCCGGGCGTCAACCTGACCGGCAACTCGACCAGCGGCCAGCGCGGCAACAACCGCCAGATCGACATCCGCGGCATGGGGCCCGAGAACACCCTGATCCTGATCGACGGCAAGCCGGTGTCCAGCCGCAACTCGGTGCGCTACGGCTGGCGCGGCGAGCGCGACAGCCGCGGCGACACCAACTGGGTGCCGGCCGAGCAGATCGAGCGCATCGAGGTGCTGCGCGGCCCGGCGGCGGCGCGCTACGGCAACGGCGCCGCCGGCGGCGTGGTCAACATCGTCACCCGGCTGCCGACCGAGACCTTCAGCGGCTCGCTGAACCTCTACGGACAGGTGCCGCAGCACCGCGTCGACGGCGGCAGCCAGCGCGCCGGCGTGCAGATGAGCGGGCCGCTGGGCGAGCGGCTGTCGTTCCGCCTCGCCGCCAACCTGTCCAAGGCCGATTCCGACGACTTCGACATCAACAAGGACCACGCCTCGCGCCGCAGCGGCACCAACGCCGGCACCTTCCCGGCCGGCCGCGAAGGCGTGCGCAACCGCAACCTCGACGGCACGCTGTACTGGGAACTCACCCCCGACCACCGCATCGACCTGGGCGCCGGCTTCTCGCGCCAGGGCAACATCTACGCCGGCGACACCCAGAACACCAACCGCAATCCCGAGGTGCTGGAACGGATCGGCACCGAGACCAACCGCCTCTACCGCCAGACCTACGACATCGCCCATCGCGGCCGCTACGGCGACGACACCACGTCGCTGAGCTACGTGGCGCTGGAGCGCACCCGCAACGTCCGCCTGCTGGAGGGCCTGGCCGGCGGCACCGAGGGCATCTTCATCGTCGACGGCGGATTCGGCGACATCGACCTGCGCAACCTGACCGTGCACGGCGAGGTCAGCCGCACCGTCGCCGGCGACCGTGCCGACCACGTGCTGACGTTCGGGGTCGAAGGCGTGGACAGCCGCATCGAGGACAACGCCTCCGCGCTCAAGGATCGCAACCCGCAGCCCAACGTCCCGCCGCCGCCCGTGGCCTGGGAAGGCACCGCGAAGGCGCGCATCCTGTCGGCCTTCGCCGAGGACAACATCTACCTGGGCGAGCGCTGGACGCTGACCCCCGGCCTGCGCTTCGACCACCACGACCGCTACGGCAACAACTGGAGCCCGGCCCTCAACGCCTCGTTCCAGCTCGCCCCGGACTGGACGCTCAAGGCCGGCATCGCGCGCGCCTACAAGGCGCCCAACCTGTATCAGGGCAACGCGGGCTACGCGCTGTTCAGCGCCGGCATCGGCTGCTGGGGCGGCGGCGGCCCGTGCTTCCTGGTCGGCAACCCGGACCTGGACGCCGAAACCAGCGTCAACCAGGAGCTGGGCATCGAATACGCCCGCCGCGACGTGCAGGCGACCCTGACCTGGTTCCGCAACGACTACCGCGACAAGGTCGAGGCCGGGCACGCCGTCGTCGCAACGGTGACCAATCCGGTCAACGGCGCCGTCGTCGACGTCTTCCGCTGGGAAAACGTGCCGAAGGCGGTGGTCGAGGGCATCGAGGGCAACCTCAGGCTGCCGCTGGCCGACGGCATCGCCTGGAGCACCAACTTCACCTACATGCTCGAGTCCGAGAACAAGACCACGGGCGAGTACCTGTCCACGATCCCGCGCTACACCATCAACACCCTGCTCGACTGGCAGGCGAGCGAGCGCCTCTCGGTGCTGGCCAAGGGCACCTTCTACGGCGAGCAGAAGCCGCAGAAGTTCGACTACCAGGGCCTGCCGGCGACCGGCAGCGCCGCCGACCGCATGCCGGCCTACGCGCTGCTGGGCCTGAGCCTGCGCTACCGCATCACCGACACGGTCAACGTGGTGACCGGCGTCGACAACCTGCTCGACAAGCGGATCTTCCGCCGCGGCAACGCCTCCGGCGTGAACATCGGCACCCCCAACGAGATCCAGGGCGCCGGCGCCTACACCTACAACGAGCCGGGACGCGCCTGGTTCGTTGGTGTCAATATCGGTTTCTGACCTGCATGTCCGCGAAACCGCAATGACCCAGCCCCTCGCCCCCCGGGCCGTCGCCGTGGCCGTGGCCACGGGACTGCTGACCGCCGGCTGCCTGGCCGTGCCCATGCCGGCGGCCGCGCAGCAGCGCAACCCGCAGCAGACCATCGGCGAGACCGTGGCCGATCGCGCCTCGGCGCACTACGCGTTCGAGCGCTTCACCGTGTCCAGCGCCGATCGCAGCCGCACCTGGCGGGTCCAGCTCGCGGTGCCGAAATCGGCGCCGCCGCCGGGCGGCTTCCCGGCGTTCTGGATGCTCGACGGCAACGCCGCGCTGATCGAGTTCGACGACGCGCTGCTGGCCGAGCTGGCCGCGCAGCCGGAGCCGCACGTGCTGGTGTTCGTCGGCTACGACAACGACCTGCGCATCGACTCGGCCGCGCGCACCCGCGACTACACGCCGGTCGAGGGCGAGCGGCCGATGCGCGACGGCACCACCCTCGTGGGCGGCGGCGGCGCCGACGCGCTGCTGGAGACGATCGAACGCCAGATCCGCCCCGAGCTGCGCGAGCGCGTGGCCATCGATCCGGCGCGGCAGGCGCTGTGGGGCCACTCGCTGGCCGGCCTGTTCGCGCTGCACACGCTGTACACGCGCCCCGGCGCGTTCGCCGCCTACGCCGCGGGCAGCCCGTCCCTGTGGTGGGGCGACGGCGCGCTGCTGGACGCGCCCGAGCGGCGCTTCGCGGCCCACAATGCCGGGCGCCGCGTGCGCGTGCTGCTGAGCCTGGGCGGCGGCGAGCGCGCGCGCAGCGTCGATCACCGCGACCTGTCCGACCCGCGGGTGCGGGTGCACCTGCGCCGGATCGAGGCGGCGCCGCCGGATTCCGCCGAGCGGCTGGCCGAACGGCTGTCGCGGGTCGAGGGCGTCGAGGTCGAGTACCGCGAGTTCCCCGGCCTGACCCACGGCCCGATGTTCCGCGCCTCGCTGATGTGGGCGCTGCACGCGATCGCCGGCGTCGCCGATCGCAGCGGCACGCCCAGCCCCGCCGGCGACCTGGGCCCGGCGCGATGAGCCTGCCGCGACGGCACCCGGCGCCGGCATCGGTGCCGCCCATCCGCGGCGCCCGCATCGCCGATGCGCCGCGCGCGGCCCCCACGCTTTCCCGGCGGCGGCCACGCCTTCGCCGGCATTCCCTTCCGGGCCATTCCGGCTCCGGTGTTCACTTCGCAAGGAGTCCGCAATGAAGAGGTCGCGTTCCATCCCCACCCGGCTGCGCATCGGCGCGCTCGGCCTGGCCCTGTCGCTGGCCGCCGGCTTCGCCGGCGCGCAGGTGTTCGGCCCCGCCGACACCGATTTCAAGGGCAGCGTGCGCGCCGCCACCCCGGTGGTGCTGCCGGGCAGCGAGATCGAGATCGGCGGCACCGGCTTCAAGCCCGGCCAGGCGATCACCCTGCTGCGCGGCGAGACCGCGCTCAACGCCGAGCCCTACGTGGCCGACGCGGACGGGCGTTTCTCCGCCAAGCTGCGGATCCCCGCCGATGCGGTCGCCGGCCGTCACCCGGTCGTCGTGCGCGTCGCCAACCCGGATGCCGCCGCCGTGTTCGACCTGAAGATCTCCAAGGAGGTGCCGCTGTCGGGCCAGGACCGCTTCGACGTGGCCAGCCACAAGCTGGTCCAGGGCCTGTACCAGTCCGCCTACAGCGCCGCGAGCGACGCGCTGTTCGTCACCGCCGCGGTCGGCCGCCCGCCGGTCACCCGCTCCGAGCTGCTGAAGGTCGACCCGGAGACGCTGGAGATCGTCGCCCGCGTGACCCCGGCCCAGGTGCCGGGCCACGACGACGGCCGCGTGTTCGCCGTCTACGGCGTGGGCGTGGACGACGTCAACGGCAACGTCTGGGTCACCAACACCCGCGACAACACCGCCGCGGTCTACCGCCAGTCCGACCTGTCGCTGGTGCGCCAGTTCGAGCCGGGCACGGTGCCGCACGCGCGCGACGTGCTGGTCGACACCCGCGACGGGCGCGTCTACGCCTCGGCGACCGGCGAGAACACCCTGACCGTGTTCGACGCCCGCACCCTCGAGGTGCTGGAGCCGGTGACGATCGAGTCCACCGTGCGCGGCGAAAAGTTCGGGCCGATGAGCCTCGACCTGGATCCGGCCACCGGCAAGGTCTACACCGTCAGCATGTCCACCGGCGAGGCCGCGATCATCGACGGCGCCTCCGGCCGGGTCGAGCGCGTGTTCGCCCTGCCCAACGCCGCCGGCGCCTCCGGCATCGCCTACGACCCGCGCGGCAAGCGCCTGTACGTGGCCTCCCAGGGCAGCGACAACCTGCTGATCGTCGATGCCGACAGCGGCGACGTGCTGCACGACGTCTACGTCGGCGCCGGCGCGCTCAACGTCGCCTTCGACCCGGTCTCCGGGCTGGCCTTCGTGCCCAGCCGCGGCGCCGGCACGATCACCGCGGTCGACGGCGACGGGCGGATCGTGGCCAACCTGGACGGCGGCACGTTCCCCAACCACGTGACCGCCGACGGCCGCGGCCACGTGTTCGCGGTGAACAAGTCGCGCGGCGCGGACGACCCGGCCGGCGACCACATCCGCCGGATCGCGCCCAAGGCCCGCTGACCCGCGGCACCGGCCCCGGGGAGCCCCCCGGGGCCCTGTTTCGGAACCCGTCCCCGCCGGCAGGACGCCCGTCCCGCCGGCGCTCGTTCGACGCCCTGGACCCGCCAGGGTCCCGGCGCGCGCTGCTCCGCCCGCGCCTGGCCGCCACGCGGCCTCGCCCTCTTCCCGGCCGCCCGCGCCCGTACGCAGCGCGATCGCGCCGGCGAGGAAGCAATCGTCGCCGCGGCCGGCCTATCATCGGCCGTCGATCCCGATCCGGAGCAGCTCCTATGCGTACGCGCCGCGACTTCCTCGCGACCGCCTCCCTCGCCGCCGCCGGCCTCGCGCTGGCCCCGCTGGCCGCCTGCAGCCAGGAGACCGCCGTCCCGGGGCCCGCGCCGGCAGGCCCCGCTCCCGCGCCGGCGGCGCCCGCCGCCGGCCCCCTGATCGCCCGCGCCATCCCCGCCACCGGCGAGCGGATCCCGGTGATCGGCGCCGGCACCTCCGGCAGCTACGAGACCGCGCTGGGCTCGGCCGAATACCAGACCCTCAAGGAGACCATCCGCGTGTTCTTCGAGGGCGGCGGCAGCCTGTTCGACACCTCGCCCAACTATTCCAACGCCGACGAGGTGCTCGGCGCGCTGCTGGACGAAGGCGGCTGGCGCGAGCGCTGCTTCCTGGCCACCAAGATCGCCGCCGACGATCGCGCGGCGATGGAAGCGCAGTGGGCCGAAAGCCAGCGCCGCCTGCGCACCGAGCGCGTGGAGCTGCTGCAGGTCCACAACCTGCGCGCCTGGCGGATCGCGCTGCCCTACGCGCGCGAGCTGAAGGAACAGGGCGCGACGAAGTACATCGGCCTGACCCACTACGTCGAGAGCGGGCATGCCGAACTGGAGCGGCTGATGCGCGCGGAGAAGCCGGACTTCATCCAGGTCAACTATTCGGTCAACGCCCCGCAGGCGGCGCGCTCGCTGCTGCCGGCGGCGCAGGACCTGGGCGTGGCGGTGCTGATCAACCGCGCCTTCGACGACGGCAAGCTGTTCGCGCAGGCGCGCGACAAGGCGCTGCCGGGCTGGGCGGCGGAACTGGGCATCGGGTCCTGGGCGCAGATGTTCCTGAAGTTCGCGATCAGCCACCCGGCGGTGACCGCGGTGATCCCGGCCACCGGCAAGCCCGACCGCCAGGCCGACAACCTCAAGGCCGGCACCGGCGAGTTGCTGAGCCGGGCGCAGCAGGACGAACTGATCGCCCTGTTCGCCTGAGCGGAGAGCGCCGATGGCCCGCAGCCCGCTCGACCGCATCGCCGCCGCCTTCGACGTCGAGCGCGAGGAGGCCGGCGCGGTCGCCGCCGGCTTCGCGATGTTCTTCCTGCTGTTCGCCGGCTACTTCATGCTGCGGCCGGTGCGCGAGACGATGGGCATCGCCGGCGGCGTGGACAACCTGCAGTGGCTGTTCACCGGCACCTTCCTCGCCACGCTGGCGGCGATGCCGCTGTTCGGCTGGATCGCCGGCCGCGTGCAGCGGCGGCGGATCCTGTACTGGGTCTACGGCTTCTTCGCCGGCAACCTGCTGGTCTTCGGCGCCTGCTTCCTGCTGCGGCCGGACGACGTGTGGATCGCGCGCACGTTCTATATCTGGCTGTCGGTATTCAACCTGATCGCGATCTCGGTGGCGTGGAGCGTGCTGGTCGACGTGTTCTCCGCCGCGCAAGGCAAGCGCCTGTTCGCGCTGATGGCCGCCGGCGCGAGCCTGGGCGGCCTGGTCGGGCCGCTGGCGGGCATCTTCCTGGTCGGGCCGATCGGCCATGCCGGGCTGGTCCTGCTCTCGGCCGCGCTGCTGCTGGGATCGGCGGCGATGGCCTGGACCATCCAGCGCTGGCGCGAGCGCCACCCGCTGGCGCCGGACGAGGCGCGGCAACGCAGGCAGCCGCTCGGCGGCCATCCCTTCGCCGGCGCCACCGAGGTGCTGCGCTCGCCTTACCTGCTGGGGATCGCGCTGTTCGTGCTGCTGCTGGCCAGCGTCAGCACCTTCCTCTACTTCGAGCAGGCGCGGCTGGTGGAGGCGGCCTATCCCGACCGCGCCGACCAGACCCGGGTGTTCGGCATCATCGATACCGTCGTGCAGACGCTGGCGATCCTGACCCAGCTCTTCGTCACCGGCCGCGTCGCCGGCCGCCTCGGCGTGGGCGTGCTGCTGGTGCTGGTGCCGCTGGTCGCCGCCGCGGGCTTCCTGTGGCTGGCCTTCGCCCCGACCTTCGCCGTGCTGGCGGTGGTGATGGTGGTGCGCCGCGCCGGCGAGTACGCCTTCGTGCGGCCCGGCCGCGAGATGCTGTATTCGGTGGTCGCCCCGGCGGCCAAGTACAAGGCCAAGAACTTCAACGACACCGTGGTCTACCGCGGCGCCGACGCGGTCAGCGGCTGGGTCAAGGCCGGCATCGACGCGATCGCCCAGCAGCCGACCCTGGCGATGCTGGTCGGCGCCGCCCTCGCGCTGGGCTGGACGGCCACCGGCGGCGCGCTGGCGCGCGCCCACGGCCGCGCCGGGGCATCGGAGTCCGCCGCCCGGCCGCCGCAGCCGGCGGCGTAGCGCTCGCGGCGACCGCCGGCATCCGCTCGCCGGTGGCCCCGTCGCACCGCGTGCGCCTGCGCGCGGCGATGGCCGCGAGGGACGGTCGCACTACCGACACGCCGGCGACCGCCGCCTCGTGGATAATGCGCGCCCCCGCGCCGTGCCCCCGACATGACCCCCACCGCCAAGGCCCATTGGCAGATCCACGCCTGCGTGCTGCTGTGGGGCTTCACCGCGATCCTCGGCAAGCTGATCGCCCTGCCGGCGCTGCCGCTGGTGTGGTGGCGGATGCTGCTGGTGGCCGCCACCCTCCTGCTGCTGCCGCGGATCCGGCGCGGCCTGCGCGCGCTGCCGCCCCGGCTGCTGGGCGCGTACGCCGGCATCGGCGTGCTGGTCGCGCTGCACTGGCTGACCTTCTACGGCGCGGTCAAGCTGGCCAACGCCTCGGTCGCGGCCACCTGCATGGCGCTGGCCACGGTGTTCGTGGCCCTGATCGAGCCGCGGCTGTCTCGCCGCCGCATCTCCTGGCGCGAACTGGCGCTCGGCGTGGCGGTGCTGCCGGGCGTGGCGCTGGTGGTGGGCGGGGTGCCGGCGCAGATGCGCATCGGGATCGCGGTCGGCGCGCTGTCGGCGCTGTTCGTGGCCCTGTTCGGCGCGCTCAACAAGCGTCTGGTCGAGCGCGCCGACCCGCTGACGGTGACCGCCATCGAACTGGGCGCCGGCGCCGGCGCGCTGACCCTGCTGTGGCCGCTGGTCGCCGTGCTGGTCCCGTCGCTGGCCGGCGGCTTCGCCCTGCCCGGCGCGCGCGACGCCGGCTACCTGCTGTTGCTGGCCTTCGGCTGCACGCTGCTGCCGTTCGCGCTGTCGCTGGCGGCGCTGCGGCACATGAGCGCGTTCTCGGCGCAGCTGGCGGTCAACCTGGAACCGGTGTACGCGATCGCCCTGGCGATCCTGCTGCTGGGCGAGCAGCGCGAACTGACCCCCGCCTTCTACGCCGGCGTGGCGATCATCATGGCCGCGGTGCTGGCGCACCCGCTGCTGTCGCGCCGCCGCGCGGCGCCGGCGCAACTGCACGCGGAGAACCTCGCCACGGGCGAGGCGCGCGACCTGATCGAACCGCGCCGGCGGGATTGATCCGCCGCCCTGGATGTGCCGGCCGCGCTGGACGAGACCGGGCCCCCGGACGGCAGCGAAACAGCGCACGGGACGCGCCCGGCGGCGACCGGAAGCCTGCGCCGGCGCATCGTGGCGAACGCGCCGGAACGCGACGGGGCGCCCGCAGGCGCCCCGTGCATCCGGCCAACGGCCAGGCTCAGCGCAGGCTGTAGCCCGAGACCCGCCAGACGCGGTCTTCGTCCAGCCGGAACGAGACCAGCTCGCGCACCGGCTCGGCGCTGTTGGCGAAGCGGGTCGGAAACGCCACGTTGAGGTAGAGCCCCTCGGGGACCTGGCCGCCGGCCTCGAACTGCGAGCGCGTGACCACCGCTGCCCCGCGTTCGCCGGGCGCGCCCAGGCGGTTGCGGTCGCGGTCGATCTCCTGCACGAAGGCGTCGCGCGGGATCAGGCGCTTGACCCGTTCGCTCGCCATGTCCCACACCTCGCCGGCGCGGTTGCTGTCGATCAGCTGCAGCACCTGCTGCGCGGCGCGGGTGATCTCGGCGTCCTGGCGGGCCAGTTGCTCGCGCTGCTCGGGAGTGATCTGCTGCTGCGCGGGCGCCTGCGCCGGCGCGGGCTGCGCCTGCGGCGCCGGCTGCTGCGCGAAGGCGCCGCCCGCCAGCAGGGCGATGGCGGCGCCCAGGGCGATGCGGTTCGAAGTCTTGTGCTGCCTCATGCTGCCTGCTTCCGCTGGGAAAGGGCGGTATCTATCTCACTCCGCGCCCCCGGCCGCAAGCCACGGCCGCTCGGGCGGCGGCGCCGTCCCGGCGACGAGGCAACGCCCCGCGCGCGGCGCGCCGCCCGGGGGCGGCCGTCTCAGAACGGGATGTCGTCGTCCGAGAAATCGTCCATCGCCGGCTGCGGCGGCTGCGCGGGCGCCTGCCGGCGCGGCGCGGCCGATTCCTGCCGCGGCGGGCGCGAGGACCGCTCGCCGCGCTCGTAGCCGCCACCGCCGCCACCGCCATCGCCGCGGCCGCCGAGCATTTGCATCTCGTCGGCGATAATGTCGGTGAAGTAGCGTTCCTGGCCGTCCTGGCCGGTGTACTTGTCGTAGCGGATCGAGCCCTCGACGTAGACCTGCGAGCCCTTGCGCAGGTACTCGCCGGCGATCTCGCCGAGCTTGCCGAAGAAGGTCACCCGGTGCCACTCGGTGCGTTCCTGGGTGTTGCCGTCGCGATCCTTGCGCACGCTGGTGGTGGCGAGGCTGATCTTGGTCACCGCCATGCCGCTCTGGGTGTACTTGGTTTCGGGATCGTTGCCGAGATTGCCGACCAGGATCACCTTGTTGATGCCGCGGGCCATGGGACCGTCCTCGCTGAATGAAGCTGCTGCCTGTGGGCGGGCAGTATACCGGCAAGCCCCCTCGCCCCGGCCGCCGCCGGCGCCCGCCGGGGCGTGGGAAAAGCCCGCGTCGCGATATCGGGCCTCGCCGGCCGGCGCCTATAATCTCCGATCCTCACACAAGCGTTCCCGATGGCCGACGCCGACCGCATGCCCCCCACCGACCTCGCCGCGATCCAGGCCCTGGCCGCCGAGGACATGGCCGCGGTCGATGCGCTGATCCGCCGCCGCCTGGCCTCCGAGGTCGTGCTGATCAACCAGGTGGCCGAGCACATCGTCTCCGCCGGCGGCAAGCGCCTGCGGCCGATGCTGGTGGTGCTGGCCGGCCGCGCCTGCGGGGCCGGCGGCCCGGTACACCATCAGCTCGCGGCGATCGTCGAGTTCATCCACACCTCCACCCTGCTGCACGACGACGTGGTGGACGAGTCCGACCTGCGCCGCGGGCGCAGCACCGCCAACGCGATCTGGGGCAACGCCGCCAGCGTGCTGGTGGGCGATTTCCTCTACTCGCGCAGCTTCCAGTTGATGGTCGAGCTGGACTCGATGGAGGTGATGCGGCTGCTGGCCGACACCACCAACCGCATCGCCGAGGGCGAGGTGCTGCAACTGCTGCACGTGCACAACCCCGACACCGACGAGGCCGCCTACCTGCGCGTGATCGAGCGCAAGACCGCGGTGCTGTTCGCCGCCGGCACCCGCCTGGGCGCGCTGGCCGCCGGCGCCGATGCCGAGGTCCAGCAGCGGCTGTACGACTTCGGCATGGAGCTGGGCTACGCCTTCCAGATCGCCGACGACGTGCTGGACTACGCCGCCGACGCGGCGGACCTGGGCAAGAACCTCGGCGACGACCTCGCCGAGGGCAAGGCCACGCTGCCGCTGATCCACGCCATCCGCCACGCCGACGCGGCCACCCGCGAGCGCCTGCGCGGCATCGTCGAGCGCGGCGACGCCGCCGCCATGCCCGAGGTGCTGGCCGCGATCCGCGCCACCGGCGGCCTGGAATACAGCCGCGAGCGCGCGCGCGCGCATGCCGAGGCGGCGCAGCGCGCGCTCGACGGCCTGCCCGCCAACCCGGCCCTGGACGCGCTGCGCGGGCTGGCGCGCTACGCGGTCGAACGCAGCCACTGATGGCCTTCCCCGCCGACGAGCGCGCGCGCCTGCTGGCGGTCCGCGGCGTCGGCCCGACGGTGGTCGCGCGCCTGGAGCAGCTCGGTTTCGACCGTCTCGCGGCATTGGCCCGCGCCGATGCCGACGACATCGTGCGGCAGGCCGCGGCGCTGCTCGGGTCGACCTGCTGGCGCAACAGCCCGCAGGCCCGCGCGGCCATCGAGGGCGCGATCCGCGCCGCGCGCGACCGGCGCTCGGCGCGCTGAGCGGCGCCAGGGCCACGCGCCCGCTGTCGCCGGCGCCGCGCAGGGCACCGCCCAGCGGTCGAGAGGCATCGGATTCGGCGCAGCGCCCCGCCGGGCGTGTCGAGCGCCGCCCGCCGCTCAGGCGATGCCGAGGCCCGGGATCGCGGCGATGGCGTCGGGGTCGAAGCCGCCCAGGCGGGCGAAGTGGCGACCGCGCTCGGCATAGTCGCGGTAAGGGCCGAAGCTGGGCGCGCCCGGCGAGAGCAGCAGCACCCCGCCGCCCGGGCCCAGCGCCGCGCGCGCCGCGGCCACGGCGGCCTCGAGGTCGGCGGCCTGGCGCAGCGCGAAGCCGCCCTCGGCCGCGGCCTCGCGCAGCGCCTCGAAGATGCGCGGGCCGTTCTGGCCCATGGTCGCCACCACGCCCGGCGGGTGCCGCCGCACGTAGTCGGCGAAAACGCCCCAGTCCAGGCCGCGATCGTGGCCGCCGACCAGGATCGCGGTGCGCGGGCCGGGATAGAGCTGCAGCGCGGCGATGCCGGCATGCGGGGTGGTGCTGATGGAATCGTTGACCCAGCGCAGGCCGTCGCGCTCGCCCAGCGCCTGCAGGCGGTGCGGCAGCGGCAGGAACCCGCGCGCGTGCGGCGCCAGCGCGGCGGCGTCCAGGCCGAAGGCATCCAGCGCGGTCAGCGCCGCGCACAGGTTGCCGCGGTTGTGCCGGCCGGGCAGCGGCAGGCCGGCGGTGTCGAGCACCGCCTCGTCGCCCCGGTACAGCGCGTCGCCGCGCAGGTGCCAGCCGTCGCCGCGGCCGTACCAGCGGACCTCGCTGTCGGGCAGGTCCAGCGCGGCCAGTCGCGGGTCCTCGGCGTTCAGCACCGCGATGCGCGGCCGCCCGGCGGTCAGCAGGGCCAGCTTGTCGGCGACGTAGCGGGCCTCGCTGCCGTGCCAGTCCAGATGCTCGGGGAACACGTTGGTGACCACCGCGATCCCGGGCCGCGTACCGGAGGCGGCGACGTCGCCGGTCTGGTAGCTCGACAGCTCGATCGCCCAGGCTTCGGCCTCGGCGTCCAGCAGTTCCAGCAGCGGCAGGCCGATGTTGCCCGCCAGCGCGGTGCGCACGCCGGCCGCGCGCAGCAGGTGCGCCAGCAGCGCGGTGGTGGTGCTCTTGCCCTTGGTGCCGGTCACGCACAGCGTGCGCGCGTCCGGGCGCTCGGCGAACCACTGCGCGGTGCCGCCGACGAACACCGTGCCGTGGGCCGCGGCGGCGAGCGCCTCGGGCCGGTACGGGCTGATCCCGGGCGACTTCACCACCACGTCCAGCGCCGCGAGCGCCTCGGCGTCGGCGCCGGTGCGCGGGCGCAGCAGCGCATCGCCCAGCGCCGCGGCGTCGGCGGCCTCGCCTTCCGAGCAGAACAGGGTCAGCGGCAGCGAGGGCAGCCGCGCGCGGATCGCCCGCCACGCCGCGCGGCCCTCGCGGCCCCAGCCCCAGAGCCCGACCGCGCGGCCGTCAAGCTGCGAAATGCGCACGCAGCCGTTCCCACAGCGCCGGCGGCACCCGGTGCGCCGCATCGGGCACCAGCAGCGGTTCCAGCGCCAGCTCGCCGGCATCGAGCTGCGGGGCGATCTCGCGGGCGAAGCGCTGCACCACCGCGTCCTCGCGCCACTCCGGCCGCGCGGCCAGCGCCGCCATCGCCGCGCGCGATTCGCGGCCCTCGCCAACGCATTCGAACGGCTTGTGGTCGCGGTACTCCAGCAGCGCGTCGTAGCCGGGCACCTGCGCCGGGTCGTCGAGCAGGTTGCGGCCGAAGATCGTCACCAGCCGCGGCTTGGGCATGAACGGCGCCAGCGCCAGGAACACGAAATGGCACTTCGGGCAGACCCCGCACCAGCGGTTGGCCGGGCGCTCGCCGAGCAGGTGGAAGTTGCGGTTGCAGCTGGAGAAGTGGGCGTCGTAGCGGTCGCTCCTGGCGAACTGCCGCGCCACCGCCAGCTCCGACAGCGGCCGCAGCAGCGAGTAGTAGCGCAGGTCCGCGGCGACGCGGCGCTGCAGGTGCTCGCCGAAGGCGCGCTCGAAGGCCCAGCCCTTGGACCACTGGTGGTTCACCTCGCCGGTGCCCTCGATCAGGCTGCCGTAGCTGGCCGAGCGCTCGTTGGAGAACACCACCTGGTCCATGCCCAGCAGCACCGCGGCGAAGGCCAGGATCGCCGAATTGATCGCGGTCACCGGGATGTGGCCGTTCCAGGCGCCCTGGCGGTTGTACTCGAACAGTTCCGGCGCGAGCTGGCGCTGGATGTTGAGCGTGGGCAGGCCGGTGCGCTCGGCGCAGGCGCGGATGAGTTGCGAACCGCCGACCCAGGCCACCGTCTGCGCCACGCCGGCGGTGCGCAGCGCCTCGATCGAGACCAGCGAGTCCTTGCCGCCGCCGATCGCCACCAGCGCGTGTTCGCGCAGGCCCAGATATGCCCGGTCGCCAGCGGCGGCCGCCTCGGATTCCCTTCTCCCGCCTGCGGGAGACGAATCGGCCGGGACTGCCGATTCGGACGGCGAAGCCGTCCGCAGGGGGAGCGCCAGGGACGGCGCGACTCCAGGTGCCCGAAGGGCGGATGAGGGCGAAGCGCCAGCCGCCGGCTCGCCCTCACCCCAGCCCTCTCCCGCACGCGGGAGGAGGGGCAGGTCATGCGCCGGGAAGCGGATGCGCCCGTGCAGGTCGAGGCCGTTGCGGTAGGCGAACTCGCCCAGGCCGTGGAGGTAGACGTCCTCCAGCAGCGCGGCGGTGTCGCCGTCGATGGCATAGCCCTCGATGCGGATCTCCTCCGGCACCGCGGCCTTGTAGTAGCTGACCCCGGCGATCAGGTGCAGCAGGCGCAGCGCCTGCACCGCGGCGGCTTCGCGCGCCGCGTCCAGCGCGAACGGGGCCCCGGGCACGGTCACCGTCTCCACCAGTTCCGGGCCGTCGTCGAAGGCGTAGACCAGCCGGGCCACGCCGGTGGCGGGGTCGAAGCCGCAATCGACGAAGCGGAAGGCGGCGATGGCATCGCGGTCAAACATGCGCACGGGGCTCCAGTCGGATCGGGGGGCGCGGCGCAGCGGGCCGGCCACGGAGAGGATGGGCCGGGGACCGTCCGCGCGGCGCATCGTGCGCCAGGCGGGCGGCCGCGGGCGGGCGCGGACTCATGCCGCCGCCGCCCGATCGCGCCGGCGCAGGTGGCGCAGCGCCAGCGGCACGGTCAACAGCAGCGCGGGCACACCGCCCATCGCGAGCGCGAGCAGGCCGAACAGAGCCGCCGACTCGATGGCGCGCAGCACGTCCCAGCCCGGCTCCATCAGCAGAAAGAAGGCGGCGACCAGGACGATGAAGCACACCTGCGCGATCAGCACGGTGAAGAACGCCAGGCCGAAGCAGCGCCAGCCCGCGCGTGCGCGGCACTCGACCAGGCGCCAGCCGCTGGTCCAGGCCGCGGCCGCAGCGGCGGCCAGTCCGGCGGCCGGCACGATCGGCCAGGCGAAGTCGCCGGCGACCGTCGGCCCTATGGCGAACGCGGCCAGGGCGGCGGCCAGGACGCCGGCCGACAGCGCGAACTCAAGCCTCGGCGGCATCCAGCACGTCCTCTGCGGGCAGCGCGCGCAGGTTGTAGGTATTGGCCATGGCGAAGCCGTAGGCGCCGGCGTCGGCGACCAGCAGCACGTCGCCCGGGGCGGTGTCGGCGGGCAGCCGCCGCTGCCGGCCGAGCACGTCGCCGGATTCGCAGATCGGGCCGACCACGTCGAACGTCGCGGCGGCGTCGGCGCCGTCGCGCGAGAGGTTGTGGATGTCGTGCCAGGCGTCGTAGAGCGCCGGGCGCAGCAGCGCGTTCATGCCGGCGTCGGCGCCGACGCGGCGCACGCCGCTCTTCTCCACCACCTGGGTCGCGGCCAGCAGCAGCACGCCGGCCTCGGCCACCAGGTAGCGGCCGGGCTCGATCGCCAGCCGGTAGCCCGGATAGGCCGCCTTCACTTCCGCCAGCCCCGCGCTCCAGGCGTCGAGGTCGAACGGCTCGTCCTCGTCGCGGTAGGGGATCGGCAGGCCGCCGCCGATGTCGATGGTGACGATGCTGCCGATGCGCTCGGCGATGCCGCCCAGCTCGTCGCAGACCGAGCGCCAGTGCTCGGGCGTGTCCACGCCGCTGCCCAGGTGCGCGTGCAGGCCGGTCACCCGCACGCCCAGCGGGCGCGCCGCGTCCAGGAAGGCGTCGATGCGGTCCACCGCCAGCCCGAACTTGGAAGCCAGGCCGCCGGTGCGCACCTTCTCGTGGTGGCCCTCGCCGCGGCCCAGGTCCACGCGCAGCCACAGCGCGCGGCCGCGGAAGGTCTCCGGCCAGCGCTGCAGGGCCTCCACGTTGTCCAGGGTCACCACCACCCCGCGCGCCAGCGCCGCGGCGTACTCGGCGACCGGCGCGAAGCTGGGGGTGAACAGCACGCGCTCGGGCGCGAGGTCGGGCAGCACCGAGAAGACGTGCTCCAGCTCGCCCAGCGACACGCATTCCAGGCCGAAGCCTTCGGCCACCAGCAGGCGCAGGATCTCGGGGTGCGGGTTGGCCTTGATCGCGTAGTAGCGGCGATCCACCGGCGTCACCGCCGCCAGCGCGCGGGCGCGCGCGCGCACCGTGGCCAGGTCGTAGACGTAGCGCGGCGTGCCCTGCGCGGCCAGCGCCAGCAGCGCCTCGCGGCGCGCCCGCCACCACGGCGCCGGGCGCCGCCGCAGGCCGCCGGCGATCTCGCGCCAGCGCGGGCCGAACACCTCCGGCTCGCGCACCGGCATCGCGCCGCTGGCGATCAGCTCGGCATGCAGCTCCGGCAGCAGGCCGTCGGCGTCGGCCTCGTCGATGACGAAGGTCAGGTTGAGGTCGTTGGAGGACTGCGAGATCAGGTGCACGCGCTCGCGGCCGAAGGTGGCCCAGACGTCGGAAAGCTTGTGCAGCAGCGAGCGCATGCCGCGCCCGACCAGGGTGATCGCCGCGCAGGGCGCGATCACCTTGACCCGGCAGAAGCGCGACAGGTCCTCCGACAGGCGCGCCAGCACGTCGGTGCTGACCAGGTTGTCGCTGGGATCGAGCGAGACGGTAACGTTGGTCTCCGAGGAGCCGATCAGGTCCACCGACAGCCCGTGGTCGCGGAAGCGGTCGAAGATGTCGGCCAGGAAGCCGACCTGCTGCCACATGCCCACCGTCTCCATCGACACCAGCACGATGCCGTTGCGGCGGCTGATCGCCTTGACCCCGGGCACCGGCGCCACGCTGGCCTCGATCCGCGTGCCCGGCAGCTCCGGCCGCCCGGTGTCGAGGATCGCCAGCGGCACGCCGGCGGTGCGGCAGGGGCCGAGCGCGCGCGGGTGCAGCACCTTGGCGCCGGTGGTGGCGATCTCCTGCGCCTCGGCGTAGTCGAGCCGGGTGAGCAGCCGCGCATCGGGCACCTCGCGCGGGTTGGCGCTGAACATGCCCGGCACGTCGGTCCAGATCTCCACCCGCCGCGCGCGCAGCAGCGCGCCGAACAGCGCGGCGGAGGTGTCCGAGCCGCCGCGGCCGAGGATGGCGGTGCCGCCGTCGCCGTGGCGGGCGATGAAGCCCTGGGTCAGCAACATCGGCGCCGCGCTGTGCGCCTCGAAGCGCGCGCGCCAGGCGTCGTCGGCCTCGCGCCGGCAGTTGACCGACAGCCGCCGCGCCCACGCGCTCTGGTTCGGCAGCTCGATCGCGTCGAGCCAGTCGCGCGCGTCGGTCCAGCCGAAGTCCAGGCCCTGGCTGCGCAGGTAGGCCGCGCCGAGCGTGGAGGACAGCAGCTCGCCCTGCCCCAGCACCTCGGCCTGCCAGTCGTAGGCGCACGCGGCCGCGCGCGGGTCGACGGCCAGCGCGCGCAGCGCCGCCGAGCGCTCGGCGAGCGCCGCGTCCGGGTCCAGGCCCAGCTCCTGCGCGAAGGCGCGATGGCGCTCGACCAGCGCCTCCATGCGCCCGACCGGATCGTCGGCGCCCTCGGCGATGGCCTGCAGGGCATTGGTGACGCCGGCCAGCGCCGACACCACCACCAGCACGCGCGCGTCCTCGGCCTCGCGCCGCTCGCGGGCCAGCCGGCCGATGGTGTCCCAGCGCGGGCGCTGGGAAACGCTCGTGCCGCCGAACTTCAGCACGATCCAGGGAGAAGCAGAGGTCGATGGCATCGGAAGACGGGCGCCTGAAGCCGCCGCGGACGCGGCGCGGGAAGCCCGACATTCTAGGGCCTGTCGCGCATGCGCAGCACGCGCCCGTGCCGGCGGGCGCTGCCGGCCGCGGCGATCGCGGGCCGCGCGGTTGGTAAGCTGCGCGCCCCCCTCGCCCCCGCGCCGCCATGACCGCACGCCGCTTCGTCCAGCTCGACGTCTTCGCCGACCGCCCCGGCGCCGGCAATCCCCTCGCGGTGGTGCTCGATGCCGAAGGCCTCGACGAGGCGACGATGCAGGCCATCGCGCGCTGGACGCGCCTGCCCGAAACCACCTTCGTGTTCGCCGGCGGCGATGGCGCCGACTACCGCATCCGCATGTTCAGCCCGCGCCGCGAGGTGCCGTTCGCGGGCCATCCGAGCGTGGGCACCGCGCAGGCGCTGCTGGCCGCCGGGCGCATCGCGCCGGATGCCGACGGCCGCCTGCTGCAGGACGGCCTGGCCGGCCGGTTGCCGCTGCAGGTGCGCGGCGAGGGCCGCGCGCGCACCGTCGCCGTGCGCACGCCGCGCGCGCGCGTGGTGGAAACCGCCGCGCGCGGCGACCCGCGCCTGCGCCACGCGCTCGACGGCCTGCTGCCCGGCGCGCTGCCGCCCGCGCTGGTCGACGGCGGCCGCCGCTGGTGGCTGGCCGAACTGGCCGACGAGGCCACGCTGCGCCAGGCGCGGCCCGACTGGGACGCGATCGGCGTGCTCGCCGAGGCCACCGCCAGCATGGGGCTGTGCGCCTTCGCCCGCGCCGATGCCGGCCAGCCCTACGACCTGGTGGTGCGGGCCTGGGTCGGCGCGCCGGCGCGCTTCGAGGACGCCGCCTCCGGCGCCGCCAACGCCACCCTCGCCGCCTGGCTCGCCTCGCGCGATGCCCTGCCCGGCGGCAAGCGCCGCTACACCGTCAGCCAGGGCCGCGAGGTCGGCTACGACGCGCGCCTGCAGCTCGAGATCGACGACGAGGGCGAGATCTGGTCCGGCGGCCAGGTCGCGTTCGTGGTGGACGGCACGCTGGACTGGGCGCGCTGAGGCCGGCGGCGGCGCTCACTCCGGCGGCAGCCGGTACCAGCCGCGCGCGTAGGCCAGCGAGCCCCACAGCGCCTGCGCGTGCGCCTCGCGCGCCAGCGCCGGCGACAGCGGCACGGGCAGCAGCCGGCCGCGCGCGCGGTCGTAGCGGTACTGGCCGGCGGGGCGCTCGGGCTGCAGCACCACCACGTCGTCGCCCTGCAGATAGGCGAAGTTGCGGTCGTACTGCATGATCGCGCGCCCGGGCAGCGACAGCGCCGGGTCGGCGAGGTCGCGCCCGGGCATCGGCGTCGGATCGCCGATGCCGATCAGCGACAGCAGCGTCGGGGCCAGATCGATCTGGCTGGCGATGCGTTCGTCGCGGCGCGGCGCGATGCCGCCGCCCAGGATCAGGCCCGGGATGTGGAAGTTGCCCACCGGGACCAGGTCGCGCCCGAAGACCCGCGAATCGTGGTCGGCGACCACCAGGAACACGGTATCGCGCCAGTAGTCGGCCGCCATCGCCCGCGCGAAGAAGCCGCCCAGCGCGTGGTCGGCGTACTTGGCGGCGTTGCGGCGCGTCTGCTTCGGCTGCTCGTACAGCGCGATCCGGCCGTCCGGGAACTCGAACGGATCGTGGTTGCTGGAGGTGAACACCAACCCGAAGAACGGCCTGCCGGCCGCGTGCAGGCGGCGGAACTCCGCGTCTGCGCGCGCGAACAGGTCCTCGTCGGACACGCCCCAGGCGCCGACGAAGGCCGGATCGGCGTAGTCGCGCTGCTCGACGACGCGGCCGAAACCGTTGCCGAGGAGGAAGCCGCGCATGTTGTCGAAATGGCTTTCGCCGCCGTAGTAGAACGCGGTGTCGTAGCCGCGCCGCCGGAGCAGCTCGGCCAGGGTGAAGAAGCCCTGCTGCGCGCGCGGCCGCTTGACCACCGCCTGCGCCGGCGTCGGCGAGAAACCGGCCACCACCGCCTCGATGCCGCGGACCGAACGGGTGCCGGTCGCGTAGAGCCGGGTGAACGCCCAGCCCTGCGCGCTCAGGCGGTCGTAGTGCGGCGACAGCGGCAGACCGCCGAGGCTGCCGATGAACTGCGCGCCCAGGCTCTCCTCCAGCACGATCACCAGGTTGCGCGGCCGCCCGCGCCAGACCGGCGCGCGCCGGGCCAGGGTCGGGATCGCCGGATCGACGAAGGCGGCCGCCGGCAACCCGCTGTCGCGGCGCATCGCCGCGACCACTGCGTCGTCGGGCATCGCCCCGTACAGGTCGTGGGCGCTGTCCTCGTGGCGCAGCCAGTCGCGCATCGCGTGGGCCAGCGCATAGAAGGAATTGAGCGGCAGCGCGTTGACGGTGGGATTGGCGCTGAAGGCCACCATCGCCGGGTTCATCGGCCGGTGCCCCAGCGTCGAACGCACGCCCAGCGTCCCCAGCGCCAGCACCGCGAGCGCCAGCACCGCGCGCAGCAGCGGCCCGCCCTCGTGCGGCCGCCGCGGCGACCACCCGCGCAGCGCCAGGCGCCAGGCGAACCAGGCGGCCGCCGCGCCGGACAGCAGCACCAGCGCGCACTGCAGCGGCCACCCCTTCGCCAGCGTGGCCAGCACCTCCCGGGGGTAGACCAGGTACTCGACGAAGAGCCGGTTCGGGCGCAGCCCGTACTCCTGCATGAAGCCGGGCGTCGCCAGCTCCAGCCAGATCAGCAGGCAGGCCGCCGCGGCCAGCCAGATCGACGCCGCCGCCTTCGTCCAGCGCAGTGCGTACACGCGCGCGGGCAGCAGCAGCAGCAGCGCCGCGGCCGGCGCGTACAGCAGGCACAGGCTCGCCGCGTCCACCCGCAGGCCCTGGAGCAAGACCGGGATCCAGCCATCGACCTCCGCCACCTCCGCGCGCCGCCACAGGGCCAGGCCCAGCCGCGAGGCGCCGAGCGCCAGCAGCCCCAGCGCGCACATCCCGATCACCGGCCGCAGGCGCGCCAGCGCCCCGGAAATTCCTCGCACCACCCGCATCCGCACTCCGGCGCCGCACCCAGCGGCGGCGCGCCGAGGGTGCGTGCGGCGATGTCGGGAACCGATCCGAGCGACGTCGGAAGAATGTCGGAGCGCCCGCGCCGCGGCGCCGTATCATGCGCGCAGCGAAGCCCGTGGACCGGAGGCGAGGCGATGCGGCTGCTGGTGGTGGAGGACAACCGCAACCTGGTCGGCAACCTGTTCGAGTACTTCGAGCCGCGCGGCCACGAGATGGACGCCGCGCCGGACGGCATCGTCGGCCTGCACCTGGCCGCGACCCAGAGCTACGACGCGATCGTCCTCGACTGGATGCTGCCGCGCCTGGACGGACCGGCCCTGCTGCAGCGGCTGCGCGAGCACGACATCGACACCCCGGTGATCATGCTCACCGCGCGCGACGAGTTGCCCGACAAGATCTCGGGCTTCCGCGCCGGCGCCGACGACTACCTGACCAAGCCGTTCGCCCTGCCCGAGCTGGAAGTGCGCCTGGAGGCGCTGCTGGCGCGCAGCCGCGGCCGGCGCAAGCCGCGCAGCCTGCAGGTCCACGACCTGCGGCTGGACCTGGACACGCTGGAGGCGACCCGCGGCGGGCGGACGCTGCACCTCTACCCGGCCGGACGCCGCCTGCTGCAGGCGTTGATGCAGGCCAGCCCCGCGGCGGTGACCCGGCGGCAACTGGAGCACGTCCTGTGGGGCGACGACCCGCCCGATGGCGACATGCTGCGTTCCCACATCTACGAGCTCCGGCGCAGCGTCGACGCGCCGTTCGAGGTCAAGCTGCTGCGCACCCTGCCGCGGGTGGGCTACCGGCTCGCCGCGCCCCGCGACCCGGCGGACGCGCCTTGAAGCCGCGCCCCAGCCTGCGCACCCGCGTCCTCTACTGGCTGGCCGGCTACGCGCTGCTGCTGGCCGCCGGCATTTCCCTGCACGGCCTGCTGATCAACGAGTACGCGGAACGGCTGCTGTGGGACACGCTGATCCAGAACGAATTCGATCGCCACCTGGAGCGCCGGGCGTCCGATCCCGGCTACCGCTGGGCCGACTCGCAGAGCCTGCGCCTGTACGTCGACGGCGGCGCCTCGCCGTTGCCGGCCGCGTTCGAGCGCCTGCCGGACGGCATCCACGACGACCTGACCCTGGCCGACGGCCGCGAAGTGCTGGCGCTGCTGCGGCACGTGGACGGCGTGCGCCACGCCATGGCGCTGGACATCACCGAAATGGAACGGGAAGAGGACCGGCTCGCGCTGTTCATCCTCGGCTCCGCGGTGCTGCTGGTGACCCTGACCGGCCTGGCGATGGCGTTCGGCCTCGGCCGCGCGCTGCGGCCGCTGGCCGACATGGCGGCGGCGATCCAGGCGCTGGCGCCCGACCGCAGCGGCCAGCGGATCGTGCCCGGCGCGCGCGCCAGCTCCGAGCTGATCGTCATCGCCGGCGCGCTGAACGACTACCTGCAACGCAACGAGCGTTTCGTCGAGCGCGAGCGCACCTTCGTGCGCACCGCCAGCCACGAGCTGCGCACGCCGGTCGCGGTGCTGGAGGGCGCGGCCGAGCTGGCGCTGCAAGCCCCGGGCATTCCCGCGGCCACCGAACACCAGTTGCGGCGCATCCAGCGCACCGCGCGCGACATGGAACAGCTGATCGCGCTGCTGCTGGCGCTGGCCAAGGATCCTTCCCGACTGGCCCAGGCCGGGCAGCCGATCGCGCTGGAGCGCCTGCTGCCGCAGATCGTCGACGACCACCTGCACCTGACCGCCGGCAAGGCGCTGACGGTGGCGATCGCGGTGGATGCCCCGTGCGAGATCGTCGCCCCGCCGGGCATCGTGCGCGCGGCGATCGGCAACCTGCTGCGCAACGCCATCGAGCACAGCGACGACGGCCGCATCGACGTCGAACTCGGCCCCGGCGCCACCGTGGTCATCCGCGATCCCGGGCACGGCATGGATCCGGCGCGGATCAGCGCGATCTACTCGCGGCTGGCGCGCGGCGGCGCCGCGACCGGCGACGGGATCGGGCTGGACCTGATCGCCCGCCTCTGCGAGCACCTGGGCTGGACGCTGGACATCGATTCGGGCAGCGGCCAGGGCACGACCGTCGTCCTCGGCCTGCGCGCCGCGCTGCGCGTGGGCGACGGGGAGCCGCACCGGGCGGGAAGCGCCTGAAGCGCGCCGTGCGCCGGGCCGCGTTCGCGGGCGCAAAGCGCGGCCCCCGCCCCGCCTGCGGAGGCAGGCGCCGAAGGCGGATGGGCGCGCGCCGCGGGCATGCACAGTGCCCTCATCCGGCGCTGCGGCTTGCGGGAGAAGGAACGAAATGACCCCGCTTGCGGGAGAAGGAACGACATGGCCCCGCTTGCGGGAGAAGAAACGGCATGCTCCCGCTCGCGCGAAAACGGATGCTTTCGGCGTTGCGGGTCGAATGCCGATCGCGCCTAGCCCCGCGGCGACGGAGCGGCACCCAGGCCGGCCAGGAAACGCAGCGCGCGGCTCGCGACGGCGGCGGCATCGCAGCCGAGCAGCGGCGCCAGATGGCCGCCCGACTCGTGCAACAGGCGGGCGCCCCAGGCCCGCGCGAGTGCGCCGGTGACGGCGGGCGGCACCTCCGCGTCGCCGTCGGAGGCGATGCACAGCGCCGGCACGTCCGGCTTCGGCGCCGCAAGCCCCGCTTGCGCGGCGCGCAGCACCGCGCCGCTCTCGTCGCGCCAGCGGCGGAAGGCGTACAGGACGGTCGCCTCGTCGCCCTCGGGCAGCGCGCGGCGGGTGCCCGCCAGCCGCGCATCGCGCCCCCAGGGCACGAGCGGCGGCCATGCGCGCGCGGGCAGCAGCGCGTGCCAGGGCGCCGGCGGCAGCGGATTGACCAGGATCAGCGCATCCGCCGCCGCGGCGCAGCGTGCGGCCAGCAGGCCGCCGAGGCTTGCGCCGGCGAGCACGCGCGGCCGCGCGGTCGCCGCGAGCCGTTCCCGGACCTGCGCCTCGTAATCGCCGAAGCCGGTCGCCGCCGGGCCGCCCGCGACCGGTCGCAGGTCGGGGGCGTCCACCCGCCAGCCGGCGGCCTCGAAGACCCGCCGCCAGATCGCCCACTCCCAGCCCCCGCCGCCGGCGCCGTGCACGCACAGCAGGCGCCCGGGCGAGGACCCGAGCACGCGGCGGATCAACCCGCCAGTTCGGCCTCGAGGGTGATCGGCACCGCCGACAGCGCCTTGGAGATCGGGCAGTTCTGCTTGGCGTCGTCGGCGAGCGCGCGGAAGCGCACCTCGTCGATGCCGGGCACCACCGCCTTCGTCTTGAGCGCGATCGCGCTGATCGTCGGGCCGCCATCGGTGGACAGCTCCACCCAGGCCTCGGTCTCGACCGAGGTCGGCGGATGCCCGGCCTCGGTGAGCTTGGCCGACAGCGCCATGCTGAAGCAGCCGGCGTGGGCGGCGGCGATCAGCTCCTCGGGATTGGTGCCCTTCTCTTCGCCGAAACGGCTGTTGAAGCCGTAGCGGGTGGCCGACAGCAGGCCGCTCTGCGGGGTGTCGAGGCGGCCGCTGCCGCTCTTGAGGTCGCCTTCCCAGCGTGCGGTGGCCTTGCGGGTGATGCCCATCGTGTTCTCCGGTGAGGGGAATGAAAAGGAAGTCCGGCATGCGCCGGACCGTCAGCGTAGTCGCTGCGATGTTAGCGGCGCGCAGCGACCCGCGCGGTGGAGCACGCGCAAGCGCTTCCCGGCCGCCGGCGGCGACGCCGGGGCTGCGCGGAACGGCGGATCGGCAACGACGGCCGGCCACGGCGAGGCGCCCGCCGCCGGCATCGGCGCGGGCGCACCGACCCGCGCCAGCGCGCCGGCCGACATCATCCAGCCCCACTGCCGCATCGACACCCGGATCGCGGGGCCCAGCGCGTACGCCGCCGGCGCCGGCGCGGCCGCCGGTGCGGACGAGGCCGCCGTCGCCGCGAGCAGCAGCGACAGCAGACCCGCATCGAAGGGGACGATGCGCGGCATCGATCGGGTTTCCTGGTCGGTTCGCTCATTTGCAGATGCCCGCGCGGCATGAAGGGTCGCAGCGCAAGGCATGCGTAGACTCGCGGCATGGACGCCGTGTCCCCGCCGCTCGCCGCCGCGCTGGCCGACCTCGTGCTGGCGGTGCATGCCGGCATCGCCGCCTTCGCCGTGGGCATGCTGCTGGCGGTGCTGGTCGGCGGGCCGCGCGGCTGGGCCTGGGTACGCCGGCCCGGGTTGCGCTGGCTGCACCTGGCGTTGCTGGCGACCGTGGCGGTGCAGGCCTGGCTGGGCCGCCTGTGCCCGCTCACCCTGTGGGAACAGGCGCTGCGCGCGCGCGCCGGACAACGCACGCACGGCGAATCGTTCGTCGAGCACTGGCTGTCGCGCGTGCTGTTTTTCGAGGCGCCCTGGTGGGCCTTCGTGGCCGCCTACACCGCCCTGGTCGGGCTGGCCGCGTTCGCCTGGTGGCGATGGCCCCCGGCCCGGCGCCGGCGGGGCCCGGGCGGCCGCTGAAAAAACCCTTGTTTTTTTGCGTTTTCCTATTGGCGCAAGCCCGGACATGGCCTACATTTCGCGTGCCGGCTGGGTTCGGCCGACATTCCAACCATCCTCTACGGAACAGGACACATGGCGAAGAAAGCAACCAAGGTGGCGAAGAAGGCCGCTGCACCGAAGAAGGCCGCCGCCAAGCCGGCCGCCCCGAAGGCGATCAAGGAGCCGCTGAGCAAGTCCGGCCTGGTCGCGCACATCGCCGACGCCAGCGGCGTCGTCGCCCGGGACGTTCGTGCCGTGCTCTCCGCGCTGGAAGGCGCGATCCACGGTTCGATCAGCAAGAAGGGCCACGGTTCGTTCACCCTGCCGGGCGTGCTGAAGATCACCTCGGTCAAGGTGCCGGCCAAGCCGAAGCGCAAGGGCATCAACCCCTTCACCAAGGAAGAGCAGTGGTTCGCCGCCAAGCCCGCCTCGGTCAAGGTCAAGGTGCGCCCGCTCAAGAAGCTCAAGGACGCCGCCGCCTGAGGCGCGCGCTCCCGTAGGTCGCCGGGCCGGTCCGCTCTTGCGAGCGACCGGCCTTTTTTTTGTGGTTCCTCTCCGATTGCCGGACGGCTTCGTTCCACGGTCGCGGACCGTCGTGCGGGGCGTGGCCGTTTACGCGGCGTCGTCCTGACGCCCTGCCCAGGGGACAGCGCTCACCGCAACGTCTGCTTCAGCGCTTCGGACGCGGGTCCCGCGTCCTGCGGAATCCGGCAGACCGCGGTGCGGGACCGCGGCCTACGACAGGCCGTCACGACGCCCTGCCCATTCGCGGCGCCGGCACCTCATTTCATGCTGCCGATATCGCGATCGCTCGCCGCGCCTTCGAGCATCAGCGTGGCTTCTTCGACTCGCGCGGCCGCAGCACGGTTCGCCGGCGCCGGGGACCATCGCCCCATCCCGGGCGCGATGGCATACGCTCCATCCGCGGTTCGGCCGCTTCTGGCTATCCTGCGGCCTCGCTTCGCCCCCACAACGGAAAAACCACCATGAAACTGCAGGGCTTCCTCGATCACCTTCTCAAGTCCGCCCAGGGCGGCGGCGCGCCGGCGACGCCGGCCGGCCGCGATCCCGCCGCCGGCGGCAACGGCGGCGCATTGGACGGACTGGGCGGCCTGCTCAACGCGGACTTCGGCCGCGGCGCGCTCAGCGGCGGTGCGCTCGGGCTGCTGCTCGGACGCAACAAGACCACCCGCAAGCTGGCCACCTACGGCGGGCTGGCCGCGATCGGGGTGATGGCCTACAAGGCCTACGGCGACTACCAGCGCCAGCAGTCCGGCCGCGCCGGCGAGCCGGCCACCGTGGACCGGCTGCCGCCGCCGCAGGCGGAGCTGCACAGCGAGGCGATCCTGCGCGCGATCGTCGCCGCGGCCAAGGCCGACGGCCATATCGACGCGCGCGAGCGCGAGGTCATCGAGGGCGAGTTCCGGCGCCTCGATGCCGACGCCGAGGTGCGGCAATGGCTGCAGGCCGAACTGGAGAAGCCGCTCGATCCGGCCGAGGTCGCCGCCGCCGCATCGAGCCCGGAGATCGCGTCGGAGATGTATCTCGCCAGCCTGCTGGTCGCCGACGAGCAGAGCTTCATGGAGCGCGCCTACCTGGACGAACTGGCGCGCAAGCTCGGCATCGACGACGCGTTGAAGGCGCGGCTGGAAGCGCAGTTGCAGAGGCCGGCCTGAGATCCGGCGCGGGGCGGTCGGTGGCGCTGCCAGCGTGTATCGACCCGGGCTTCACCGGAGCCGGCTAGGCTGTCGGGGTGCAAGCGCCTTCCCCTCCGTCGCCGCGCCGCGACTACCGCGCCGCCGCGAACCGCCTCGTCGGCTGGACGGTCTTCCTGCTGCTGGCCGGGTTCGCGGCCTCCTGGGCGTGGCGGCAGCCGTTCATGGCGGCGGTGCGGATGGGCCTCGAACTCTCGCGCATGCCGCCGCCCGATGCGCTGGCGATGCCCGTGCGCGGCGTGGACGCGGCGCGCGTGGCCGACACCTACGGCGCTGCGCGCGGGCGCGACCGCACCCACGAGGGCGTGGACATCTTCGCCCCCCGCGGCACCGAAGTGCTCAGCGCCACGCCGGGCATCGTCGCCTCGATCCGCGAAACCGGCCTGGGCGGCCGCCAGGTGTGGGTGATCGGGCCGGCGCGGCAGCGCCACTACTACGCCCACCTCGACGACTGGGCGCCGGATCTGGCCGAGGGCGACGTGGTGCTGACCGGCGACGTGCTCGGCTACGTCGGCGACACCGGCAACGCGCGCGGCACGCCGCCGCACCTGCACTACGGGGTGTACGCCAGCGGCGGCGCGTACGACCCGCTGCCGCTGCTGCGCGAGGGCGCGCGGCGCGCGGCGGCGCTGGAGACGGCGCAGTGAGCGAGCGCGCATCGACGCCCCGACCCGGCGCGGTTAGCATCGGCCCGACCGGGACGGCCCGGCCACGCGGAGCGGCGATGGACAAGCGGTTCTGGATCTGCGGCCTGATGACGACGCTGGCGGCGATGCTGCTCGGCGCGGTGGTGCACGGCTGGCTGCTGCGCGCCGACTATCTCGCCCTGGCCGAGCTGTACCGTACCCAGGCCGAGGCCAACGCGCGCCTGGGCTGGATCGTGCTGGCCTACGCGCTGATCGGCTTCGGCATGACCTGGCTGTTCCGCCGCCTGTACCCGCAGCCCGAAGCGCGCGCCCGCGACGGCCTGCGCTTCGGCCTGGCGCTGGCCCTGGTCTCGTTCGTGCCCTGGCACCTGCTGGCCTACGTCGGCCAGCCGCTGCCGCTGGGGCTGATGCTGCGCCAGGTCGCGCTGGACCTGCTGGCGATGCTGCTGCTGGGCCTGCTGCTGGTCTGGCTGCGGCCCAACCGCAGCGCGCTCACCCTGCCGCGCTGAACCTTCGCGCTCCATGCTCTCCGCCGGCCATCCGAACGCCCCCATGCCCATGCGCCCCGTCCCGACCGTGCTGCTGCTTTCCCTGCTCCTGCTGAGCGCGTGCGGCGAACGCGCGAGCGAGCGCGAGCGCCACCGCGCCGGTGCCGAAGCGGAAGCCGCGCTGCCGGCGCCCGCGGCCGGCGGCGGCAGCGTCACCGGCATGCCGAGCGCGCCGGGCCCGGGCAACGTCCCGCTGGGCGGGGAACCGCCGGCGGAGCCGTGGATGCAGGCCGACGGGCGCTTCGGCCTGCCGCCGCTGGAGGACGAACCGGAAGCGGGCCTGATCGACGGGATGCCGGCGGCACCGGACGCGTCCGTCGCCGTCCCGGCCGCCGACGCGCCCTCCCCCGAGGCCGACCGCGACCGGGCGGCGGCGGTCGTGCGCGACTACTACGCCGCGATCCAGGCGCGCGACTACCCGCGCGCCTACGCGCTGTGGTCGGACGGCGGCCGCAGCAGCGGCCAGTCGCCGGAGCAGTTCGCCGCCGGTTTCGCGACCACCCGCTCGGTCGAGTTGCGGCTCGGCGCGCCCGGCGAGGTCGAGGGCGCGGCGGGCTCGCGCTACGTGGAGGTGCCGGTGTCGCTGACCGCGCAGCAGGACGACGGCAGCGTGCGCCGCTACGCCGGCCGCTACGTGCTGCGCCGCGCGGTGGTCGACGGCGCCAGCGACGACCAGCGCGCCTGGCGCATCGCCTCGGCGGAGCTGCGCGAAGTGCGGCTGTAGGCATCCGCCGCCGTCGCCGAGCGCCGCCGCCCGGGCGCCGGAGCCGGCCCGCAGCGGCGGCGGCGCGAGCCGGTCGCGCGAACGCGGCCTCAGTCCAGCCGCTTGCGGAAGCGCCCGATCGCCAGCGCCATCGTGACCGCGGTGAAGGCGCACAGCGCCAGGATCGAGGGCCACAGTTCCCACAGGCTGGCGCCGCGCAGCATCACCCCGCGCACCAGGCGCAGGAACTGCGTCATCGGCAGGATCTCCGCGCCCCACTGCACCACGTCGGGCATGCCGGCGAAGGGGAACATGAAGCCCGAGATCAGGATCGAGGGCAGGAACACCAGCATCGTCACCTGGATCGCCTGGAACTGGGTGCCGGCGCGGGTCGAGATCAGCAGGCCCATCGCCAGGTTGGCGAAGATCAGCAGCAGCGAGGCGATGTACACGTCGAGCAGGCTGCCGCGCAGCGGCACGTCGAAGAACCAGATGCCCAGCGCCAGGATCAGCGTGGTCTGGATCAGGCCGATCGCGGCGTACGGCAGCACCTTGCCGATCATCAGCTCGGCGCGCGCCAGCGGCGTGGCGATCAGCAGCTCCATGTTGCCGCGCTCGCGCTCGCGCACGATCGCCATCGCGGTGAACATGGTCATGGTCATGGTGAGGATGATGCCGATCAGTCCCGGCACGATGTTGACCGCCGAGCGCCGCTCCGGGTTGTAGAAGCTGACCACCTGGATGGGCGGTTCGCCGCGCGCGGCGCGGCGGCCGTCCGGGCCTTCCAGCGGCAGCTGCGCGATCTGGTTGGCCGCGGCCTGGACCACGGTGTCGGTGCCGTCGACCATCACCTGCAGCGCGGGGCGGCCGTCGGCCAGCCGGCGCTCGAAATCGGGCGGGATCGCGATGCCCACGCTGATCTCGCCCCGGCGCAGCATCTCGACCAGTTGCTGCGGGCTGGCGACCGCGCCGACGGTCTCGACCACGCCGGTGGCCTGGATGTCCATGACCGCGGCGCGCGAGGTGGCGGTGAGCGCCTGGTCGGCGATCGCCGCGTCCAGGCCGCGCGGGTTGTAGTTGATCGCGTAGCCGAACAGCAGCAGATCGACCACCGGGATCAGCACGATCATCACCAGGCTGATGCGGTCGCGGCCGAGCTGGCGCAGTTCCTTGGCGACCACGGCCCACAGGCGGCGCAGATGCCTCATGCGGCCTCCGCGCGCTCGTCGCGCCGGGTCGCGGCGACGAACACGTCCTCGAGGTTGGGCGCGACCGGGCGCACCTGCGCCTGCAGCCCCGCCTGGCGCAGCGCGCCGGCCAGCGCGTCCGCGCCGCGGGCGCCCGGCGCGGTCAGCACGCGCAGGCTGTTGCCGATCTGGGCCACGCTGAGCACGCCCGGCTGGCCGACCAGCGCCTGCTGCGCGCGGCGCGGCTGCGGCGCCAGCACCTCGACGCTGCGACCGTCCAGCGCCGCGGCGAGCTCCCCCGGCGCCCCATCGGCGACCAGCGCGCCGCGGTCGAGGATCGCGATGCGGTGGCAGCGTTCGGCCTCGTCCATGTAGTGGGTGGAGACCAGCAACGTGGTGCCGCCGTCGGCCAGCTCGAAGAGCTTCTCCCAGAAATCGCGCCGCGATTCCGGGTCCACCGCGCTGGTCGGCTCGTCGAGGAACAGCAGCTCCGGGCGGTGGATCACCGCGCCGGCCAGCGCCAGGCGCTGCTTCTGCCCGCCGCTCATGGTGCCGGCGAGCTGCTTCTGGCGGTCGGCGAAGCGGTACAGCTCGACGAGCTCGTCCACGCGCTGGCGGGTCTCGCGCCGCGACAGCCCGTACACGGCGGCCAGGAATTCCAGGTTCTCGCGCACCGTCAGGTCCTCGAACAGCGAGAACTTCTGCGTCATGTAGCCGATCCGCAGGCGCAGCGCATCGGCCTGGTCCGGGATGCGCAGGCCCAGCACCTCGATCTCGCCCTCGCTCGGGGTCAGCAGGCCGCAGAGCATGCGGATGGTGGTCGACTTGCCCGAGCCGTTCGGGCCGAGGAAGCCGTAGACGCTGGCGCGCGGCACGGTCAGGTCCACGTGGTCGACCGCGAGCAGCCCGCCGAAGCGCTTGGCCAGGCCGCGCGCGCGGATCGCGGCGTCGCCGGCGGCGGGCGCCTCAGCGATCACGATCGAACTCCACCCGCAACGGCAGCCCCGCCGGCAGGTCGCCGGCGTCCTCCAGCTCCACCTCGGCCAGGTAGCTCAGGCGCGCGGCGTCCTCGCCGCTGAGCGCGTAGTACGGGGTGAAGGTCGGCTCGCTGCGGATCATGCGCACGCGCCCGGCGTAGGCGCGCTCGCCCCCGGCGCCGACCCGCACCGTGGCGCGGTCGCCGACGGCGACGCCGGCGCGCAGCGGTTCCGGCACGTAGACGCGGGCATAGGGCCGTTCGCCGACCAGCAGCACCGCCAGCGGCGCGCCGACCGGCGCCTCGTCGCCGAGCCGGTACGGCAGGCTGTCCACGCGGCCGGCGCGCGGGGCGACCACGTCGAGCCGGCCGCTCGCGAACGACTGCGCCTCGAGTTGCGCCTCGGCCGCGGCCAGCGCGGCCTCGGCCTGGGCGATCTGCTCCGGGCGCACGCCGTTGCGCAGCTCGTCCAGCGCCGCCTGCGCGGCGGCGACCTGCGCATCGGCGTTGCCGGCGGCGGCGCGCGCGCGATCGACGTCGGCCGCGGACACCAGCCGCTGCGCGCCCAGTGGCTGCAGGCGGCGGTAGTAGGCGGCGGCGTCGCGGGCCTGCGCCTGCGCGGCGGCGAGGTTGGCGCGGGCCTGCGCGAGGTCTTCGCTGCGGGCGCCGTTGCGCAGCTCCTCCAGCGCCTGGCGCTGGCGCGCGACCTCGGCGCGGGCGGCGGCGAGCTGGGCGTCGCCGCGGGTGCGCTCCAGGGTCAGCACGCGCGCGCCGGCCTCCACCCGCTGGCCTTCGCGCACGGCGATGTCGACGATGCGCTCGGCGGCCGGGGCCGGCAGGGTGATGCGGTCGTACTCGAGCGTGCCCAGCGCCTGCGGCGCCGTCGGCGCGCAGGCGGCCAGCAGGCCGGCCAGCAGCGGCGCCAGGAAGAGACGCGGCGAACGGGTCATGCGGGCAGCTCCAGTCCAGTGTCGAGCAACGCCAGCGCGTGGCGGCGGATGTCCTCGACGCCGAGGTCGTCGGCGCCGAACAGCGCCCGCCAGATCGGCAGGCCGGCGGCGGGAAACAGGGTCAGCCCGACCAGCGAGACCATCAGCAGGCGCGGCTCCAGCGCGGGATTGAGCCGGCCGGCCGCCTGCTCGGCGGCGATGCGCGCGGCCATCACCGTGGCGATCTCGGGCGCCAGCCGCGTCGTCAGCAGGTCGCGCAGGCTGCCGCCCTCGCTGACCGCCTCGCGGATCCACAGCGCCGGCAGCCAGGGGTGGCGCGCGACCAGGGCGCAGATGCGATCGACGAAGGCGACCAGCACCTCGCCCAGGCCGGCATCCTCCATGCCCAGCAGGGTGTCGCGCACCTCGAAGAACACCGGCATCAGGCGCTCGGCGATCACCGCGTCGCGCAGCCCGGCGGCGTCGTGGAAGTAGTAGTGCAGCAGCGCCGGGGTCACCTCCGCCTCGGCGGCGATGTCGCGCAGGGTGGTGGCGGCGATGCCGCGCCGGACGTAGCAGGCGAGCGCGGCATCCAGCGCGCGGGCGCGGCGGTCGGCATCGCCGCTGGGGCGGCCCGGATGGCGGCGTCCGGCCGCGCCCTGCGGCGTCGCGCCCCGCGGGGTCCCGGCTGCGCCGGCCGGGGCCGGGAGCGCCGCGGACGGCGGCTCGGGCGAGGCCGCGCGCGGGCGCCCGGACGAGGCGGGAGGCGGCTTCCTGGACGGCGGCTTGCGGGGGGATCGAGGCATGGCGAATAAATTAATTCATCCATCAATTAATACAAGGAACGCGACATGAACGCCGCGCCCCGGCAGCGGTGGGTTAACCTCGCCGCCCTATGAGCAGCCCCCACCAAGCCGATTTCGTTCTCGAACCCGACGACACCGAGCGCCTGGCCAACCTCGCCGGCCCGTTCGACGGCCACCTGCGCCTGATCGAACTGCGCCTGGGCGTGGAGATTGCCAACCGCGGCAACGTGTTCCGCATCACCGGCCGCGAGGAGGACGCGGTGGATCGCGCCGAGCGCTTCGTGCGCGCGCTGTACGACGAGACCGCGACCGAGACGCTCGACAACCAGGGCGTGAACCTGCGCCTGTCGCAGGCCAACGTGGAGCGTGCGGGCCATGCGCCGCAGGAAGTGGCGGTGCGGGTCAAGCGCGGCACCATCCGCGGGCGCGGCGCCAACCAGGCGAAGTACCTGCACGCGATCGCCACCCACGACATCAACTTCGGCATCGGCCCTGCGGGCACCGGCAAGACTTTCCTGGCGGTGGCGATGGCGGTCGAGGCGCTGAACGAATCGCGCGTGCAGCGGCTGGTGCTGGTGCGCCCGGCGGTGGAAGCCGGCGAGAAGCTGGGCTTCCTGCCGGGCGATCTCAGCCAGAAGGTCGATCCCTACCTGCGCCCGCTCTACGACGCGCTGTACGAGATGCTCGGCGTGGAAAAGGTGCTCAAGCTGCTGGAGAAGAACGTCATCGAGATCGCGCCGCTGGCCTACATGCGCGGGCGCACCCTCAACGACGCGTTCGTGATCCTGGACGAGGCGCAGAACACCACCATCGAGCAGATGAAGATGTTCCTGACCCGGCTGGGCTTCGGCTCCACCGCGGTGGTCACCGGCGACCTCACCCAGATCGACCTGGCGCGCCACGTGAAGTCCGGCCTGCGCGACGCCATCGACGTGCTGCGCGAGGTCGAGGGTGTGAGCTTCACCTTCTTCGAGTCGCGCGACGTGGTGCGCCATCCACTGGTGGCGCGCATCGTCGGCGCCTACGACCGCCGCGACGCCGCGGACCAGGCGACCGGACCGGCGGCCTGAGCGCGGTGCCGGCCTCGCGGCGCGGGCGGCGCGCGCAGCGGCGCCGCCCGGCGCGCGCCGTCGCCGATCCGCCGCCGCCGGCGCGACGTACAATCCCGACATGACCCAGGGCCCCGTCCGTCTCGACGTCGCCGTCGGCTATGCAGTGCCGCGCAAGGGCCTGCCCGCGGCGGCCAGCTTCCGCCGCTGGGTGGCGGCGGCGCTGGCCGGCCGCATCCGCGAGGCGGACCTGGCGATCCGCCTCGTCGGCGAGGACGAGGGCCGCGCGCTGAACCGGCACTACCGCGGCCGCGACTACGCCACCAACGTGCTGAGCTTTCCCGCCGAACTGCCGGAGGGCCTGCCCGAGGGCATCCGCCTGCCGCTGCTGGGCGATCTGGTGCTGTGCGCGCCGGTGGTGGCCCGCGAGGCGGCCGAGCAGGGCAAGCCGCTGGCCGCGCACTATGCGCACCTGACCGTGCACGGTGCCCTGCACCTGCTCGGCTGGGACCATGCCGACGATGCGGAGGCCGAGGCGATGGAGGCGCTGGAGCGCACGATCCTCGCCGAGCTGGGCATCGCCGACCCCTACCGCGAGACCTGAGCGGCGCGGCGGCGCGACCGCGCGCGCCCTTCGCCGGCCCCGCGCTTCCGCGAAGCGGCGGCGGCCGGTCGCGCGATGCGCCCTACAGGCAGTCGATCAGGCCGTCGAAGATCGACCCGCCGCCGCGCGGCAGCGGCGCGTACAGCGGGGCGTCACCGGCGAGCGCGTCCAGCAGCGCCTGCAGGGAGGTTGCCGGCGCCAGCGGCGTCGTGCAGGTCCAGGACTGCGCACGCACGGCGATCTTCCCGGAGACCGGATCGACCGCCTCGTCGCTGGCGGCGAACACCCAGGCGCACATGCCGATGCGGCCGCTGGCCGCATGGACCGAGCAGCGGTAGGCCAGCGACTGGATGTTGGCGAATTCGCCCTCGCAGAAGGTGTCGCCGCAGATGTCGTCGAAGCCCCGCCGCAGCGCCCGCGTCAGCGCGTACCACGCCTCGATGCGATCGTCGTCGGCGCGCAGGTAGGTGGGCGCGTCGACGTAGGGGCCGTCGCGCGATGGCGTGCCGCCGGCGGCGTGCGACGGCGCCGCCGCGGCGAGGACCAGCGCGGCGCAGGCGGCGGCGAACGGAAGACGTGGGCTGGACATGCGGTTGCTCCTCAAGCGAACGGGACGGGGCCGCGGGCGACCGGGACGGCGCGGGGACCGACCCGCCCGGCCCGGTCGCCCGCGGCCCTCGCAGCGTCGCAGACCAGTCCGGCCCCGGTCTGCCGGCGACCTGCGCGTCCGGTCGTGCGCGAACGCCCCGCAGCCGGGTCGGATCTTTCCGACCCGCGCCCGGAGGGCGCCGCCGCGGGGCGCGTCTGGACACGCCCCGGCGCCGACGCGCTAGACTTGCGCACGACGCCCTGCCGGGCGCCCACGCAACCGCGATGTCAGAAGACGACAGTAGTCCCTCCCCTACGCAAGACGCCTCGGAAAAACGCCGCAGCTGGCTGGACCGGATCAGCTCCGCGATCTCCGGCGAGCCGACCACCCGCGAAGACCTGGTGGAGATCCTCCGCGACGCGCACACCGACGGCCTGATCGAGGCCGACACGCTGCGCATGATGGAGGGCGCGATCGCCGTATCGGGCATGAGCGTGGCCGACGTGATGGTGCCGCGCTCGCAGATGGTGGTCCTGGCCCTGGAGGACGACTTCGTCGACCTCATGCGCCAGGTGGTGGAGTCCGGGCATTCCCGCTTCCCGGTGCACGGCGAGGACAAGGACGAGATCCTCGGCATCCTGCTGGCCAAGGACCTGCTGCGCGGCGTGGTGCCGGGCAGCCCGCAGGTGCAGGTGCGCGAGCTGCTGCGCCCGGCGGTGCTGATCCCCGAATCCAAGCGCCTGGACGTGCTGCTGCGCGAGTTCCGGCAGTCGCGCAACCACATGGCCATCGTCATCGACGAGTACGGCGGCGTGGCCGGGCTGATCACCATCGAGGACGTGCTGGAGGAGATCGTCGGCGAGATCGACGACGAGTACGACGAGGCGGTGGATTCCAGCGCGCTGATCGCCGCCCAGGCCGACGGCCAGTACCTGGTCAACGCGCTGACCCCGATCGAGGACTTCAACCAGCGCTTCGGCGCCGACTTCGGCGACGAGGAGTACGACACCATCGGCGGCCTGGTCACCGCGGCCATCGGCCACCTGCCCGAGGCGGGCGAGGAGCTGACCCTGGGCCGCTTCGCCTTCCGCGTGGCGCGCGCGGACTCGCGCCGCCTGCACGCCCTGCACGTGAGCGTGCTCGCCGAACCGCAACAGGACGCCTGAGCCGATGGGGCGCGCCACCGCTCCGGCGCGGCGGCGCGCGTGGGCCCTGGCGGTCGCCGCGCTGTTCGCGCTGTGCTCGCTGGCGGCGCAGGCCGCGCCGCGCATCGGCGTGGCGACGATGCAGCCGGGCGAGATCTTCTTCGAGCGCTTCGGCCACAACGCCATCGTCGTCGACGACCCGGCGCTGCCGGAGCCGGTCTCCTACAACTACGGCTACTTCGACCTCGACGAGCCCGGCTTCGTCGGCAACTTCGTGCGCGGCGAGATGACCTACATGCTGGTCGCGCTGCCGCTGTCGCAGGACCTGGCCTACTACCGCGACGTGGGCCGCGGCGTCTCCATCCAGTGGCTCGCGCTCGACGACGCCGAGGCCGCGGCGCTGGCGGCGGCGCTGGCCGAGAACGCGCGGCCGGAGAACGCGCGCTACCGCTACGACTACTTCACCGACAACTGCTCCACCCGCGTGCGCGACGCGCTCGACGAAGCGCTCGGCGGCCTGTTGCGCCGCCAGTTGCAGGGCCGTTCGCGCGGCAACACCTACCGCGGCGAGGCGGTGCGGCTGGCCTCGCCGGCGCCGTGGATGTGGCTGGGCTTCGACATCGGCCTGGGGCCGCGGTCCGACCGCCCCAACGCGCTGTGGGAGGACGCCTTCGTACCGATGCGGCTGGCGGACGCGCTGCGCGGGCTGCGGCGCGCCGACGGGCGCGCGCTGGTGTCGGCCGAAGCCGAGCTGCTGCCGCATCGCCTGGCGCCGGAACCGCCCGAGGCGCCGCGCCCGTGGTGGCCGTGGGGCGTGGCCGGCGTGGCGCTGGCGGCCGCGATCGCATGGGGCGCGCGCCGCGCGCCGCGCGCGACGGCCGCAGCCGGCCTTGCGTTCTGGAGCCTGTGCGCGCTGCTGGGCGCGGCGATGCTCTTCATCTGGCTGTTCACCGCGCACCGCTTCGGCTGGGGCAACCAGAACCTGCTGCTGTTCGACCCGCTGTGCGCGCTGCTGCTGCCCGGCGGCTGGCGGCTGCTGCGCGGCCGCGCGCCCGGCCGCCTGTTCGGCTGGACGCTCGCCGCCGTCGCGGTCGCGGCGGCGATCGCGCTATTCCTGCACTGGCTGCCGGTGCAGCCGCAGCGCAACGCGCACTGGATCGCGCTGCTGCTGCCGCTGCACCTGGCTTGGCTGTGGGCTCTGCGCGGCCGGCGCGATCGCGCGGCGTAGCGTCGGGCCCGGCTTGCCCCGGCGGCGGCGGCCGGCGCAGGATGCCGCCATGACCGAAACCGCCGCCCGCCCCGCCTCCGTCGTCGATTGCGCCTGGTACGACCGCCGCGCCGCGCGCCACGAGATCGACCTGGACCAGATCGGCGACGTGCTCGCGCGCGAGGACGAGGGCTTCGTCTGGCTGGGCCTGTACGAGCCGGACGAGGCGGTGCTCTCCAAGCTGAAGGAGGAGTTCGGCCTGCACGAGCTGGCCATCGAGGATGCGCATTCGGCGCACCAGCGGCCGAAGATCGAGGCCTACGGCAATTCGCTGTTCCTGGTGGTCAACACCGCGCAGATGCTCGAGGGCCGCATCGTCTACGGCGAGACCCATCTCTTCGTCGGCCCGCGCTTCCTGGTCACCGTGCGCCACGGCGCCTCGCTGTCCTACGCGCCCGCGCGGGCGCGGGTGGAGCGCGAGCCCGAGCTGCTGGAAGCCGGGCCGGCCTACGCGCTGTACGCGGTGCTGGACTTCATCGTCGACAACTACCTGCCCATCGCCGCCGACTTCCGCGCCACCCTGCGCGCGCTGGAGCGCGACATCTTCTCCGACGCCTACCACCGCGGCACCATCGTGCGCCTGTACGACCTCAAGCGGGAACTGACCGAGATGCGGATGTCGGTGGCGCCGCTGCTCGACGTGCTGTCGCAGTTGGTCCGCTCGCCGACCCCGCAGATCCCGGACACGGTGCGCCTCTACTTCCGCGACGTCCACGACCACGTGGTGCGGGTCAACGACACCATCGACGCGCTGCGCGACCTGCTCGGCACCGCGATGGCGGTCAACCAGTCGCTGGTGACCCTGGCCCAGGGCGAGACGGTGAAGAAGCTCGGCGCCTGGGCCGCGCTGCTGGCCGCGCCCACGCTCATCACCAGCTGGTACGGCATGAACTTCCGCGGCATGCCGGAGCTGGACGACCGCTACGCCTACCCGGTGCTGATCGGGATCGTCGCGGCGGTCTGCCTGGGCCTGTACCGCCTGTTCAAGCGCTCGAAGTGGCTGTAGCCGCGCGCCGGCCCGCCCCGCCCGGCGCGGCGGCGCGCGGGCGGGCGACTACGACCAAAGTCTAGGCGCCCGCCCCCGCCCGGCGCTTGACCCCCCGCGCCGCGGCGTGGAGGCTTGTCGCGGTCATCCCGGGAGTTCCCTTCCACATGAAAGCCGTCTCCAAGCTGGCCTGGGCCGCGCTCGCCCTGCTCGGCGCGTTCTGCCTGGGCACCGTCGCGCTGCGCCGCGGCGAATCCATCAACGCGCTGTGGATCGTCGCCGCGGCGGTCTCGATCTACCTGGTGGCCTACCGCTACTACAGCCTGTACATCGCCCGCAACGTGATGCAGCTGGACCCGACGCGCGCGACGCCCGCGCACGTCAACAACGACGGCCTGGACTACGTCCCCACCAACAAGCACGTGCTGTTCGGCCACCACTTCGCCGCCATCGCCGGCGCCGGCCCGCTGGTGGGCCCGGTGCTGGCCGCGCAGATGGGCTACCTGCCCGGCATGCTGTGGCTGATCGCCGGCGTGGTGCTGGCCGGCGCGGTGCAGGACTTCATGGTCCTGTTCGTCTCCTCCCGCCGCAACGGCCGCTCGCTGGGCGATCTGGTCCGCGAGGAGATGGGCCCGGTCGCCGGCACCATCGCCCTGTTCGGCGCCTTCATGATCATGATCATCATCCTCGCGGTGCTGGCGATGATCGTGGTCAAGGCCCTGGCCGAGAGCCCGTGGGGCATGTTCACGGTGATCGCGACGATGCCCATCGCGATCTTCATGGGCGTCTACATGCGCTACATCCGGCCGGGCAAGATCGGCGAGATCTCGGTGATCGGCATCGTCCTGCTGCTGTTGGCGATCTGGTTCGGCGGCCGCGTCGGCGCGCACCCGACCTGGGGCCCGGCCTTCACCTTCACCGGCACCCAGATCACCTGGATGCTGATCGGCTACGGCTTCGTCGCCGCGGTGCTGCCGGTCTGGCTGCTGCTCGCCCCGCGCGACTACCTCTCCACCTTCCTCAAGATCGGCGTCGTCGTGGCGCTGGCGATCGGCATCGTCATCGCCAGCCCCGAGGTGACCTCGCTGAAGATGCCGGCGCTGACCCAGTTCGCCGCCAGCGGCGAGGGCCCGGTGTGGCGCGGCGACATCTTCCCGTTCCTGTTCATCACCATCGCCTGCGGCGCGGTGTCGGGCTTCCATGCGCTGATCAGCTCGGGCACCACGCCCAAGCTGCTGGCCAACGAGACCCACGCCCGCTACATCGGCTACGGCGGCATGCTGATGGAGTCGTTCGTGGCGATCATGGCGCTGGTGGCCGCCTCGATCATCGAGCCGGGCATCTACTTCGCCATGAACAGCCCCGCGGCCGTCATCGGCACCGACCCGGCCAGCGTCGCGGCCACGGTCAGCAGCTGGGGCTTCCACGTGACCCCGGAGATGCTCGAGCAGACCGCGCGCGACATCGGCGAGGGCACCATCATCTCGCGCGCCGGCGGCGCGCCGACGCTGGCGGTGGGCATCGCGGTGATCCTGCACGACGCCCTGCCCGGCGGCGACGCGATGATGGCCTTCTGGTACCACTTCGCGATCCTGTTCGAGGCGCTGTTCATCCTGACCGCGGTGGACGCGGGCACCCGCGCCGGCCGCTTCATGCTGCAGGACCTGCTGGGCAGCTTCGTGCCGGCGCTGCGCCGCACCGATTCCTGGGGCGCCAACGTGGTCGGCACCGCGGGCTGCGTGGCGCTGTGGGGCTACTTCCTGTACCAGGGCGTGGTCGATCCGCTCGGCGGCATCAACACCCTGTGGCCGCTGTTCGGCATCGCCAACCAGATGCTGGCCGGCATCGCGCTGATGCTGTGCACGGTGGTGCTGTTCAAGATGAAGCGCGACCGCTACGCCTGGGTCACCATCGTGCCGGCGGTCTGGCTGCTGATCTGCACCACCTACGCCGGCCTGATCAAGATCTTCGACGGCAACCCGGCGATGGGCTTCATCGCCCAGGCCCGCCACTACCAGAACGCGATCGCCAACGGCGAACTGCTGGGCGCGGCCAAGACCATGGGCCAGATGCAGCAGGTGGTGGTCAACGGCTACGTCAACGCCGGCCTGACGGTACTGTTCCTGTTCGTGGTGTTCGCCGTGCTGGCCTACGCCGTGCGCGCGATCGCCAAGGCGCGCGCCACCGGCGAGCGCACCGACCGCGAGACCGCCTACGTCGCGCTGTCGGAAGACCAGCAGAAGGCGTGGCTGTAATGGGCTCGCAACTGGTCCCGGTCTCCTTCTTCGCCACCCAGAAGCTGGTGTGGCGGCGGCTGGTGGAGACCGCCCGGCTGTGCTGCGGGATCCCGGACTACGACAACTACGTCCGCCACGTGCTGGAAAAGCACCCGGACCGCGAGCCGATGGACTACAAGACCTTCTTCCGCGAGCGCCAGGAAGCCCGGTTCGGCGGGCGCAACGGCTTCCGCTGCTGCTGAACCGGCGGCAGGCGCGGCCCCATGCGAGGGCGGGACTTCGGTCCCGCCCTTCTTCTTTGGCGCGCTACTGCCCCGCCATCACCCGCAGCACCTGGCCGATGAAGTAGGCGATGACCGTGCCGGTGGCGTAGCCGACCGTGCCCAGCAGCACGCCCACCGGCGCCAGCGACGGGTGGAAGGCCGCGGCGATCACCGGCGCCGAGGCGGCGGCGCCGATGTTGCCCATCGAGCCCACCCCGAAATAGAACAGCGGCGCGTTGACCAGCCGCGCCGCGCCCCAGATCGTCAGCACGTGCACGGCCATCCAGATCGCGCCGATGGCCAGCAGCTCCGGCCGGTCGGCCAGTTGCAGGAAGTCCATCTGCATGCCGATGCAGGCGATCAGGAAGTACAGGAAGACCGTGCCCAGCTTGGAGGCGCCCGCGCTCTCCAGCTCGCGCGCGCGGGTGAAGCTGAGCGCGAGGCCCGCCAGCGTGGACAGCACCACCACCCACACGAAGGACGAGTCCAGGCTGAAGCGCGAGGCGGACTCGACGTTGGCGCCGAACCAGGCCGCGACCGGGCCGCCCACCGCGTGCGCCAGCCCGACGATGCCGAACGCGACGCCGACGATCGTCATCAGGTCGGTCAGGCTCGGGATGCGCGCGTTGGCGGCCTCGTAGGCGGCGATGCGGTCGCGCAGCTCGTCGAGCGCGCGGGTGTCGGCGCCGCTGCGCCGGTCGATCTGCGCGGCGCGGTTGGCCAGGAACAGCAGCACCGCCATCCACAGGCTGGCGAAGGCCACGTCCACCACCGCGAACTGGCCGAACAGGGTCGCGTCCACGCCGTAGACCTCGCGGATGGCGACCATGTTGGCGCCGCCGCCGATCCAGCTGCCCGACAGCGCCGCCATGCCCTTCCAGGTGTCGCCGGCGACCGCCGGCGGGTGCAGCCACTCCATCAGCTGGAACGAGACCACCGCGCCCAGCGCGATGCCCAGGGTACCGGCGCAGAACACGAACAGCAGCTTCGGCCCCAGCTTCAGGATGCCCTTGAGGTCGATCGACAGCGTCAGCAGCACCAGCGCCGCCGGCAGCAGGACGCGGCTGGCGATGGGGTTGTAGAGGGTGCTGTCCTCGCCGTCGATCAGGCCCACGGTGTTGTAGAGCGCCGGCACGAAATAGCACAGCAACAGCGCCGGCACCCAGGCGAAGAACTTGCGCCAGAACGGCGTGGGCCCGCTGGCCAGCCAGAAGATCAGGCCCAGCGTGGCGGCGATCAGGCCGAAGACGACGATGTCGTTGCCGATGAGGGCGCTGCGGTCGGTCTCGTTCATGCGGTGTCGGAAGGTCCGGAGGAGGCGCGGGCGGCCGCGCGGCCGCCTACCTTATCGCGCCGCAGGTCCGCGCGCGCGCCGGATGCACACGCCAGCGCGCGGGCCCCGACCTGGACCGCGCTTCAAACGGCGCCAGGCCGGCCGGCGCCGCGCTCAGGGACCGATGTGCTGCTTCAGCCAGGCGTTGACGGTGTCGTGCCACAGCAGGCTGTTGTGCGGCTTGAGCACCCAGTGGTTCTCGTCCGGGAAGTACAGCAGCCGCGACGGAATGCCCCGGCGCTGCAGCGCGGTGAAGCTCGACAGGCTCTGGTCGATCGGCACCCGGAAGTCGTTCTGGCCGGCCACCACCAGCATCGGCACCCGCCACTTGTCGATGTGCCGGGCTGGGTTGAACTGCTCGTAGGCCTCGGGCCGGTCGTGAACGGTGCCGCCGTGCTCCCACTCGGTGAACCACAGCTCCTCGGTCACCAGGCCCATCGAGCGGGTGTCGAACACGCCGTTGTGGTTGACCAGGCACTTCCACGGCTCGTTCCACTGCCCGGCGATCCAGTTGACCATGTAGCCGCCGTAGCTGGCGCCGAGCGCGCAGGCGCGGTCGCCGTCGAGGAACGGGTACTCGCGCTGCGCGGCCGCCCAGCCGCGCTTGAGGTCTTCCAGCGGCGCGCCGCCCCAGTCGCCGCTGATCGCGTCGGTGAAGGCCTGGCCGTAGCCGGTGGAGCCGTGGAAGTCGATCATCACCACCGCGTAGCCCTGCCCGGCGTAGGTCTGCGGGTTCCAGCGCAGGCTCCAGCCGTCGCCGAAGCTGCCCTGCGGGCCGCCGTGGATCAGGAACGCCACCGGATAGCGCTCGCCCTCGCGGTAGTTCCACGGCTTCACCACGTAGCCGTGCACGATATCGCCGTGGGCGCCGCGGAAGGCGAACTGCTCGTAGTCGCCGAAGCGCACGTCGGGCAGGCGCTCGGAAGCGTCGGGGGTGATCGCGCGCAGCTCGGCCGCCTCGGGCGTGGTCGTGTACAGCACGTCGCCGGTGCGCATGGAGTTCCGGGTCAACGCCAGCGTGCCGCCGGCGAGGTCGAAGGCCGACACCGTGCCGTCGCCCACCAGCCGGGTCACTTCGCCGGTCGCGGCATCGACGCGGAACAGCGGGTACTCGCCGGTGTCCTGGGCGGCGACGTAGAGCGTCGTGCCGTCCTCGCCCACCGCGATGCTGCTGGGCGAACGGTCCCAGCCGGGCGCGATCTCGCGCGTCCGCCCGCTGGCCAGGTCCAGCGCCATCAGCGCGTAGCGGTCGGCCTCGAAGCCGGGCCGCTTCATCGCCCGGTAGTACAGCGTGCGGCCGTCGGGCGCGAACACCGGGCCCGCGTCCCAGGCCGGGTTGGCCTCGGTCAGGTTGACCGGCGCGCCGCGGCCGGCCGGGTCCAGCCGGTACAGATCGAAATCGGTCGACCACGCCTCCTCGCGCCCGGCGACCTTGACGCTGGCGACGATCGCGCTGGCGTCCGGCGCCCAGGCGTAGTCGTCGGCGCCGCCGAAGGGCTTGGAGGGGATGTCGCCGTCCAGCGCCTGGCTGACGGCGACCGCGGTCCTGGCCGCCGGCGCGCCCGCGGCCGGCAGCGCGGCCACGTACAGCCGGCTGCGGCGGCCGTCGTTCCAGGTATCCCAGTGCCGCACGAACAGCCGGTCGTAGATCACGCCGCTGGCCTTGGCCTGCTCGCGCGCGTCGAGCTGCGCCTTGGTGCAGGCGAACACGTCGCCATCGGCGGCCTGCGCGCAGTCGGCGAAGGTCTCGGCGCTGAACGCCACCCGGGTGCCGTCCGGGGAGAGCCGGTAGCTGCCGATGTCGAGCGCGAAGTCGGTCAGCTGGCGCGGTTCGCCGCCGCCGGCGGGCATCGCGTACAGCTGCTGGGTGCCGTGCTTGCCGCTCAGGAAGTAGACGGTGGCGCCATCGGGGGAGAACGTCGGCGAGGAGACGCTCCAGCCCTCCGGGGTGATCCGTCGCGGCGGCGCCGCATCGCGCGTGCGCAGGTCGCGCAGGTACAGCGCGGCCTCGGCCTTGTCGGTCTCCAGGTCGTAGCGGCGCTCGGCGAACACCACCCGCGCGCCGTCGGGAGAGAGCGTGGGCGAGGAGACGCGCGGCAGCGTCACCAGGTCTCGGGCCTCCAGGCCGCGTTCGGCCAGCGCCGGCAGCGGCAGCAGGGCGACCAGGCACAGGGGCAGCAGGGCGGTACGCAGACTCATCGGCGACTCCGGGGCGGAACGGACCCGGCGATGTTAGCCGATGCGGGCCGCCCGGCGCGCCGGACGGCCCTGCGCCTCACGGCGCGGCGACGGCGCCGCCGATGTGGCGGTGCAGGAAATCCAGCAACCGGCGGTAGAAGCCCTCGCGGTGCTCGGCGGTATAGAACCCGTGCCCCTCGTCCGGGTAGTAGAGCGTCTCCACCGGCACGTCCGCCGCCTTCAGCGCGCGCTCCATCGCGCGGCTGTGCTCGATCGGCGCGACCAGATCCTCGCCGCCGGCGGCCAGCAACACCGGCGCGCGGATGCGACCGGCCAGGCGCGTGGGCGAGGCGGCCGCCAGCGCGGCGGTGTCGGTGCCGATCCAGTCGCGGGTCCAGGTCCGCGCCGAGCGGCCCTCGCGATGGTTCTCCTGCCGCATCCGCGGCAGGTCGTAGACGCCGACGTAGCCCACCGCGCAGCGGTACAGGCCAGGTTCCCGAGCGACGCCCATCAGCGCTGCGTAACCGCCGTAGCTGCCGCCGTAGATGCAGATGCGCTGCGGATCGGCGATGCCCTCGGCGATCGCCCAGCGGGTGGCGTCGGTGAGATCGTCCTGCATGGCGCCGCCCCATTGCTGCGCGCCGGCATGCAGGAACGCGCGGCCGTAGTTGCCGGAGCCGCGGAAGTTGACCCGCAGTACCGCGTAGCCGGCCGCGGCCAGCAGCTGGGTCTCGGTGTCGTAGCCCCAGGCATCGAAGATGCCGTAGGGCCCGCCGTGGGGCAGCACCACCATCGGCAAGCCGCGACCGTCGCTGCCCTGCGGCACGGTGAGGAAGCCGTGCAGGGTCAGACCGTCGCGGGCGCGGACCTCGACCGGCCGCATCTTCGCCATCTTCCCGGGGTCGATGCCGCGGCTGCGCGCGAGGATGAACTCCGCGCTCTTGCGCTCGCTGTCGAAGGCGTAATAGCTGCCCGGATCGACGTCGCTGCCTACCCACAGCAGCTTGTGGCGGCCGTCGGCGGTGGCCGAGGACACCAGGACCGTCTGGCCCGGGAACGCGGCCTCGATGCTGCGCAGCAGCCGCCCGTCGGGCGAGTCCGGCTCGAAGTAGACCGTGCGCGGACGCGGGCCGAGGAAGCGCGCGCCGACGGGCGTGCGGCCGCGATGGTCGTAGATTGGCAGCGGATCGACGATCGCATCGCGGACCACCTCGCGCTGCTGGCCCGAGGCGATGTCCAGCGCGACCACGCTGTCCGGGCCCTCGGCATGCTCGAGCCGCAGGTAGGCGATGGCGTTGTCGGCGGAGAAGCCCAGCGGCACCATCCGCCGTCCGCTCGCGCCCTCGTCGTTGATCAGCCGCCACTCGGCGTCGTCGCCGTCGCGCAGGTAGGTGCGCAGGACGTTGTCGGTGTTGGCGCCGTAGGCGAAGCGCACCACGCCGTGCTGGTCGGTCACGAAATCCGCACGCGTCACCGGCGCGCTCGCCACGCGGGTGCGGCGCCCGGAGTAGACGTCCATCCGCTCGACCCGCCAGGCCGGGTCGTTGACCAGCGGGCGCACCGCGATCAGCACGTTGCGGTCGTCCTCGGGCAGCGTATCGACCAGGCTGGCGGCCACCTGCCCCTCGCGCTTGCTGCTGATGATGTTGGTGCCGACGCGCTGGTTCTGCACCCGCCAGCCCACCAGCAGGTCGCGGCGCGAGCCGTCGGCGTTCATGGCGTAGAGCTCGCCGGTGGGCAGCGGGTCGTCGCGGCTGCCGAAGGTCTCGGACACCGCGATCAGCACGCGTTCCGGGTTGACCCACCAGAAATCGTGCACGCTGGTGCCGCGGGTGAAGCGGAACGAGGCGGTGATCGCCCGGTCCTCGCGGCGCAGGATCACCAGCCCGTACTGTCCGTCCACCGGCACCGTGGCCGCGTAGTACTCGCCGGTCGGCGAGACCTTGAGCGAACCGAACTCGTCCTCGGCCACGAACGGCGCCAGATCGACCTGCGCGCGCGCCGGACACGCCCATGCGAACGCCAGCCCGATCAGGGCCAGCCTTGCCAACCATCCCATTCCCCTGCTCCTTTCGACGCCACGACGCGCTCGGGCGCGGCGGCTTCCCCCCGCCCGCGCAGCCGGTACTTTACGGCGCCCGCCGAGCCGCCGCCAGCGGCGCGGTTCTTTCACGCCGCGCAGCGAGCGCCGCGACGTAAGGTGCGCCTGCATGACCGCCGCCCTGCTCATCATCGACATGATCAACCACTTCCGCTTCCCGCAGGGCGCGGCGCTGGCGCGCGCGGCCGGGCCGGTCTCGCGGCGGATCGCCTGGCTGCGCGGCCGCTTCGCCGCCGCGGGCCTGCCGACGATCTACGTCAACGACAACTTCATGGACTGGAAGGCCGACTTCCACCAGATCCAGGCCGTCTGCGCGCAGCCCGGGATGCCGGGCGCGGAGATCGCGCGGCGGCTGGCGCCTGGGCCCGACGACTACTTCGTGCTCAAGCCCAAGCACTCGGCCTTCCTGGCCAGCCCGCTGGACGTGCTGCTGAAGAAGCTGGAGGCGCGCAAGCTGGTGGTGACCGGGATCGCCGCCGATGCCTGCGTGCTGGCGACCGCGCAGGACGCGCACATGCGCGAATACGCGCTCGCGGTGCCGCGCGACGCGGTGGGCGCGATCAGCCCCGCGCGGCGCGACCGCGCGCTGGCGATCCTGCGCGACAACTGCGGCGCCGACACCCGCACCGCGCGCAGCGTCGCGCCGTAGCGGCAGGGCCGCGCCGCGCCCGTCGGCTACGGCGCCGGGCCGGCGGGCACGCGCCGCGGATCGACCTCGCGCTCGATGCGCACCGGCACCGACTTGGCCGCCGGCACGTGGCTGTCGATGGCGTGGTGCTCCACCGGGATCAGCGGATTGCACTCGGGGTAGTAGCCCACCACGCAGCCCGCCGGCACGTCGTAGGCGGTCACCCGCAGGCCGCCGACCTCGCGATGCACGCCATCGTCGGCATCGCCGACCAGGCTGACCTGCTCGCCTTCGGCCAGCCCCAGGCGGGCGATGTCGTCGCGGTGCATCAGCAGCACGCGGCGGGTGCCCTCGATGCCGCGGAAACGGTCGCTGTAGCCGTACACGGTGGTGTTGAACTGGTCGTTGCTGCGCACGGTGACCAGCCGCAGCCGTTGCGGCGCGTCGGCGAAACCGGTCGCGCTGAGCAGCCCCGCCGCATGGAACTGCGCCTTGCCGCTGGGCGTATGCCAGATCCGCTCGCGCGCGCCGTTGGGCCGCGGGAAGCCGCCCTCGGCGCCCAGGCGCGCGTTGAAGTCGTGGAAATCGGCCGGATAGGTCCGGGCGATCGCGTCGCGCACCCGCGCGTAGTCGGCCACCCAGTCCCGCCACGGCACCTTCGGATTCGGCGGCAGCGCGGCCTCGGCGATGCCGGCCACGATGGCCGGTTCGGAGAGCAGGCGATCGGAGGCCGGCGCCTGCACGCCGAGGGAGCGGTGGATGCAGGCGGTGCTGTCCTCCACGCTCACCGCCTGCACGCCGCCGGCCTGGCGGTCGCGCTCGATGCGGCTCAGGCAGGGCAGCAGGAAGGCCACCTCGCCGTTGACCAGATGGCTGCGGTTGAGCTTGGTGGCGACCTGCACGGTCAGCCGCAGCCTCGACCAGGCGGCCTCCAGGCGGCCGGTCTCGGGCGCGGCGCGCAGGAAGTTGCCGCCCAGGCCGACGAAGGCGCGCACCCTGCCCTCGATCGCCCCGCGTACGGTGCCGACCGTGTCCAGCCCCTTGTCGCGCGGCGGCTCGAAGCCGTATTGCTCGGCGAGCCGGTCCAGCGGCACCAGCTCCGGCTTCTCGGTGATACCCACGGTGCGCTGCCCCTGGACGTTGGAGTGCCCGCGCACCGGGCACACGCCGGCGCCGGGCCGGCCGACGTTGCCGCGCATCAGCGCCAGGTTGCACAAGAGCCGCACGTTGTCCACGCCGTGGCGGTGCTGGGTCAGGCCCATGCCGTAGATCAGGATCGCCGATTCCGCGCGCGCGTAGACCGCCGCCGCGGCGCGCAACACCTCCACCGCCAGCCCCGATTCGCGCGCGATCGCGTCCCAGTCCAGCCCGCGCAACACGCCGACGAACGCGTCGTAGCCCTCGGTGTGCGCCTCGACGAAGGCGCTGTCGACCACGCGCGCGCCGCCGCCGCGGCGCGCCGCGTCGTCGAGTTCCAGCAGCGCCTTGCACAGGCCCAGCAGCACCGCCGGATCGCCGCCGGCGCGCGGCTGGAAGTAACCGGAGCTGATCCGCGTCGCCGCGCCGCCGAGCATCTGCAGCGGCGACTGCGGGTTCTTGAAGCGCTCCCAGCCGCGCTCGCGCAGCGGGTTGAAGGTCAGGATCGGCACCCCGCGGCGGCTCGCGTCCTGCAGCGGGTGCAGCAGGCGCGGGCTGTTGACGCCCACGTTCTGGCCGAACGAGAGGATGCAATCGGTCTTCTCGAAGTCCTCCAGCAGCACCGTGCCCACCGGCACGCCCAGGCTGCGCGGCAAGCCCACGGAGGTGCTCTCGTGGCACATGTTGGAGCTGTCGGGCAGGTTGTTGCAGCCGTACAGCCGCGCCAGCAGCGCGTACATGTACGAGGCCTCCAGCGAGGCGCGCCCCGAGGCGTAGAACACCACGCTCTTCGGATCCAGCGCCCGCAGCTCGCGGCCGATCGCGGCGAACGCGTCCTCCCAGCTGGTGGGGACATAGCGGTCGCTGGCCGCGTCGTAGCGCAGCGGCTCGGTGATGCGCCCGCTCGCCTCCAGGTCGAAATCGGCCCAGGTGCGCAGTTCCGAGACCGTGTGGCGGCGGAAGAACGCGGCGTCCACGCGCCCGGCATCGAGGTCCCAGAACGTGGCCTTGGCGCCGTTCTCGCAGAACTCGAACGGATGCGGCGCGGCGGGTTTGGCCCAGGAGCAGCTCACGCAGGCGAAGCCGCCGGGCTTGTTCTGCCGCCGCAACTGCGCCATCGCCGCCAGCGTGCGCGTGCGCCGCCGCAGCCCGTGCCGTGCCAGCGAACGCACCGACCCCCAACCGCCGGCCGGTCCCGGGTAGCGTCTGAATGCAGACGTGCCTGCCATGCGCGACTCCAGCTTCGAAATCGCGTCCCGGTATACCGGTCGAGGCAACAAACCGGGGTGAAACCGATGGATCAGCCGATCGGCGCGTCCGGATCGGCGCGGCGCGCGGTGCGGTACAGCAGCCCGGCGATCGCCGCCAGCATCGCCAGTCCCAGCCACGCGCCGGGCGCGCCCAGCCGCAGCGATGCCGGCAGCGCCAGCACCTCGGCATCGCCGGCCAGCACGATCGGCACCGCGATCAGGATGCCCATCAGCGCCTCGCCGGTGATCAGGCCCGCGGCGAACAGCATGCCCTTGCGGTGCGCGCGCTCGCGCCCGGGCTCGTCGTCAGGCGCCACGCGGTGGTAGCGCTCGACCAAGTGCGCGACCAGGCCGCCGGCGAAGATCGGCACGCTCAGCTCGATCGGCAGGTAGATGCCGACCGCGCAGGCCAGCACCGGCACCCGAAAGCGGCTGCCGCGCGCCTTCAGCCAGGCGTCGAAGGCGATGATCGCCGCACCGATCAGCGCGCCGACGCCGATCGTCGTCCACGGCAGCTCGCCGCCGAAGATGCCGCGCGCCACCGAAGCCATCAGGTTCGCCTGCGGCGCCAGCAGCGGGCTGGGATGCTCGGCGGTGGGCACGCCGATGCCGTAGGCCTCCATCAGCAGGTTCAGCACCGGCGCCATGACCAGCGCGCTGGAGACCGCGCCGATGGCCAGCATCAGCTGCTGCTTCCACGGCGTGGCGCCGACGATGTAGCCGGCCTTGAGATCCTGCAGGTTGTCGCCGCCGATGCAGGCCGCGCAGCAGACCACCGCGCCGATCATGATCGAGGCGACCGCGCCGATCTCCGAGTCGCGGCCCAGCAGCATCGCCAGCACCAGCGCGGCGAACAGGATGGTGGCGATGGTGATTCCGGACACCGGATTGTTCGACGAGCCCACCAGGCCGGCCATGTAGGCCGACACCGAGACGAACAGGAAGCCCGCCACCACCATGATCAGCGTCATCGGCAGGCCGACCGTCCAGGTGCCGACGATGCTGTGGTAGAGCACCGCCAGCGGCACCGTGAACAGCACCAGGCCGATGCCGATCAGCTTCATCGGCACGTCGCGCTCGGTCGGCGCCAGCGAGCGCACCCCGCCCGGCGCGCGGCCGGCGGCGATGCCGCTGCGGATGCCGGAGAACAGCGAGCTGCGCAACGAGATCAGCGTCCACACGCCGCCGATCAGCATCGCCCCCACGCCCAGGTAGCGCACCTGCGCGCTCCAGATCGCGAACGCGGCGTCCTCGGCGCCGGCGCCGGCCACCGCCGCGGCCAGCTCGGGATTGCCGTCGAGCAGGAACAGGCTGTAGAGCGGAATGGCGATGTTCCAGGCGATCACGCCGCCGGCCAGTACCACGACGCCCACGTTGAGGCCGACGATGTAGCCGACCCCGAACAGCGCCGGCGACAGGTTGGTGCCGGCATAGCCGATCGCGTTGCCGAACCAGGCCGAGACCGAGGCGGTATCCGGGATCAGCCGCAGGCCGCTGCCGGCAGCCGCCTTCATCGCCCCGCCCAGCAGCGCCGCCAGCGCCAGCACGTGCACGCCCTGGCCGGGGTTCTCGCCGGTGCGCAGCACCTCGGCGGCGGCCTTGCCCTCGGGGAAGGCGAGCTTCTGCTCCACGATCAGCGAACGGCGCAGCGGCACCGAGAACAGCACGCCGAGCAGGCCGCCCAGGCCGGCGATGGCCAGCACCCAGCCGTATCGGAAGTCCTGCCACCAGCCCAGGATCACCAGCGCCGGCAGGGTGAAGATCACCCCCGAGGCGATCGACGAGCCGGCCGAGGCGCCGGTCTGGACGATGTTGTTCTCGAGGATGTGGCCGCCGCCCAGCGCGCGCAGCACGCCCATCGAGATCACCGCCGCGGGGATCGCCGAGGCGATGGTGAGCCCGGCGAACAGCCCCAGGTAGGTATTGGCGGCGGCCAGGATCACCGCCAGCACGATCGCCAGCAGGACGGCGCGGAAGGTGAGTTCGGGAGGAGCGGCGTGCGGGGCGTGCGGCATGCGCGTGGCCATGGACGTGGACGGCGCAACTTAATCCTCGCGGCCCCCGCCGTCCAGCGCGGCCGCTTCGCCCGTCTCCCGCAAGCTCGCGCCTGACGCACCTGCCGTCTCGGCTCCCCCAGGCGGCGCATGCCCTCCCTCTCCCGCAAGCGGGGCCATGTCCTCCCTTCTCCCGCAAGCGGGTGCGTGTCGTCCCTTCTCCCGCAAGCGGGCGCATGTCGTTCCTTCTCCCGCAAGCGGGCGCATGTCGTTCCTTCT
>NZ_JAAN01000031.1 GCF_000559025.1 Luteimonas huabeiensis HB2
GCGGGAGAAGGAACGACATGCCCCCGCTCGCGGGAGAAGGGACGAGATGCGCCCGCGAGCGGGGGAAGAGAAAAACAGCATGGGCCCGCTCGCGGAAAAAGCGATGGTTTCGACGCTGAAGGTCGAATGTCGATTCGCCCTAAGGCCCGTCGACAGGCCCCAGCCGCTTGCGCACGATCCGCTCGAACACCGCCGCGGCCACCGGCAGCAGCGCGTCGTCGAAGCGGAAGGTCGGGTGGTGACACATCGCGCTGTCCATGCCCAGGAACAGGTACGCCCCCGGCCAGTGCTCGAGCATGTACGAGAAATCGTCGGAGAACGGATACGCGCGCATGTCCGTGCGCACCCGATCCGGCCCCAGCACCTCGCCCAGCGCCTCCGCCGCCAGCGCCGCCTGCGCCGGCGCGTTCACGCACGGCGGGCACGAGTGCGGGATGGTGCACGTCACCTTGCAGCCCGACATCGCCGCATGGCCCTCGCACAGCGCGTGCAGCCGCGCCAGCAGCGCCTCGTGCACCTCGCGCGACAGCGCGCGCACCGTCCCGCTCAGCGTCGCCGTGGACGGAATGATGTTGTGGGTGGTGCCGGCCTGCAGCGAGCCCACGTTGATCAGCGCCGGCTCCATCGGATCGATGTGGCGGCCCACGATCCCCGAAATCTCCACCGCCAGCCGCGCCGCCACCTGCAGCGGGTCGGTCGCCTTGTGCGGCGCCGCCGCGTGCCCGCCCACGCCCTCGATCGCGATCTCGAACACCGCCAGCGACTGCAGCGTCGCCCCCGCCCGCACGCTCGCCTCGCCGAAGCCCAGCAGCGGCATGTTGTGGAACGCGTACACCTCGTCGCAGGCGAAACGCTCGAATAGTCCGTCGGCGATCATCCGCGCCGCGCCGCGCCCGCCCTCCTCCGCCGGCTGGAAGATCAGCACCACCCGGCCCCGCGCCGGCGGGTGCGCCACCAGGTGCTTGGCCGCCCCCAGCAGCGCCGCGGTGTGGCCGTCGTGCCCGCAGGTGTGCGCCACGCCGGGCCGCTGCGAGCGGAACGGCAGGTCGCTGTCCTCCTCCATCGGCAGCGCGTCCATGTCCGCGCGCAGCCCGATCGACGGGCCCGGCGCGCCGCTGTCGATCGTCGCCACCACGCCGGTACCGCCCAGCCCGCGATGCACCGCCAGCCCCAGCGATTCCAGCACCTCCGCCACCAGCGCCGAGGTGCGCGCCTCCTCGAAGCCCAGCTCCGGCCAGGCATGGATGCGCTGGCGCCAGCCGGCCATCTCCGGCGCGAGGGTCTGCAGTTCGGCGGGGACGGCGGGCTTGGCGGACATGACGGATCCGGGGGACGCGAACGGGGCCCGGATGGGAGCAGACGGGCCCCGGGCTGTCAAACCGCCTTCATTCCAGCGCCCCCTGCCAGTGGGTGCCGTACAGCCCGGCCGCCAGCCGCGCCTGCGGCCGCACCCGGAACACCACGCTGATGCGCTCGCCGACCGGCTTCGCGGTCTTGGGAATGCCGTGCTCGTGGCTGAGCTGCGAGGCGTGGCTCATCGCCAGCACGCTGCCCGGCGCCAGCTCGATCGCGAGCGTCGCCCGCGCGCCGGTCTTGGCGCGGATGCGCATCCGCCGCGATGCGCCCAGCGAAAGCAGCGCGATCGGCTGCCCGGGCTCAAGCGTGTGCAGCTTGTCGTGGTGCATGGCCACGCTGTCGCCGCCGTCGCGGTACAGGTTGAGGCCGACGGCGTTGTACGGCGCCGGCGCCAGCCGCGCGACCGCGGCCAGCATCTCCCGCAACGGAAGATCCGGCGGCGGCGCGTCGAGCCGGTAGGACGCCAGCAGCCGCGGCACCGCCACCACCCGGTCGTACATCGGCCGCGCCTGCGCCTGCCAGGCCGCGTCCGCGCGCAGCGCCCGGAACCAGGCGTCCGCGACGGCGGCATCCACCGCCTGCGGCCAGTAGCGGATGCCGCCCTCGGCGTCGTCGACCAGCAGTTGCGGCCCGGCGGCCTGCGCGAAGAGATCCATCCCCGCCACATGGGGACGCGGCATGGGCGCTGCCAGCGCCGCCCGGCCCGCCAGGCCGTCCGGTTCAGGCCGGAACGCGCCGGCTCACCCCCGCAGCGCCTGGCGCAGGAACGGCGCTGTGCGGCTGCCGCGATGGCGCGCGACCGCTTCCGGCGTCCCCGCCGCCACCACTTGCCCGCCGGCGTCGCCCGCGCCCGGGCCCATGTCCACAACCCAGTCGCTGGCCGCGGCCACGCGCATGTCGTGCTCCACCGCGATCACGGTGTTGCCGGCATCGACCAGCCCGTGCAACTGCGCCATCAGCGTATCGACGTCGCTCGGGTGCAGCCCGGTGGTCGGCTCGTCGAGCACGTAGACCGTGCCGCGCCGATGCGCGCGCTGCAGTTCGCTCGCCAGCTTGATCCGCTGCGCCTCGCCGCCGGAGAACTCGGTCGCCGGCTGGCCCAGGCGCAGGTAGCCCAGGCCGACTTCCAGCAGCGCCTGCAGCGGCCGCGTCACCGCCGCGTCGCCGGCGAAGAAGTCCGCGGCCTCGGCCACGGTCATGCCGAGTACCTGCGCGATGTTGCGGCCGCGCAATTCGATTTCCAGCGTCTTGGCGTCGTAGCGGCTGCCGTGGCAGGTCGGGCACGGCGCGTACACGCTGGGCATGAACAGCAGTTCCACGCTGACGAAGCCCTCGCCCTCGCAGGTCGCGCAGCGGCCCTTGGCGACGTTGAAGGAGAAATGCCCGGCGTCGTAGCGCCGGCGCCGGGCCGCCGGGGTCGCCGCGAACAGCTTGCGCACGTGGTCGAACAGGCCGGTGTAGGTCGCCAGGTTCGAGCGCGGGGTGCGCCCGATCGGCTTCTGGTCCACCCGCACCAGCCGTCGCACCGCCTCCAGCCCGCCCTCGATCCGGCCCTCGACCGGCGCCTCCACGCCGCGCTCCAGCGGGTCCAGCGGCGTTTCGTCGGCATCGCCGCCCTGTCCCAGCCGCGCGCCCAGCAGCTCGACCAGCGCCTGGCTCGCCAGCGACGACTTGCCCGAGCCGCTGATGCCGGTGACCGTCGCGAACACGCCCAGCGGCAGGTCCACGTCCAGCCCGCGCACGTTGTTGCGCACGATCCCCCGCAGCTGCAGCCAGCCCGTGGGTTCGCGCGCGCGCCGCTGCAGCGGCGCGTGCCCGGCGAACAGGTAGCGCCGCGTCGCCGAAGCCTCCACCTGCGCGAGGCCTTCCGGCGGGCCGCTGTAGAGCACCCGGCCGCCCTGCTCGCCCGCCGCCGGGCCGACATCGACGATCCAGTCCGCGTGGCGGATCACGTCGATCTCGTGCTCGACCACGAACAGCGAATTGCCCGCCGCCTTGAGCCGGTCCAGCGCGCGCAGCAGCGCCTGCGCATCGGCCGGGTGCAGCCCGGCGGAGGGCTCGTCCATCACGTAGACCACGCCGAACAGCTGCGAACGGATCTGCGTGCCCAGGCGCAGCCGCTGCAGTTCGCCCGGCGACAACGTCGGCGTGGCGCGCGCCAGCGTCAGGTATCCCAGCCCCAGGTCCTGCAGCACCGCGATGCGCGCCAGCAGGTCCTCGGCGATGCGTTGCGCGGCCAGCGCCTGTTCGGGATGCGCGCGGGCGTGGGTGCGGCCGGCCGCGGCCGGCGCCAGCAGCGCGGCGATCTCGTCCAGCGGCCGCTGCGAGAACTCGGCGATGTCGAGCCCGGCGAAGGTCACCGACAGCGCCTCGCGGCGCAGCCGCTTGCCCCCGCACTGCGGGCAATCGGCGCCGACCAGGTACTGCGCCACGCGCTTCTTCTGCTGCGGGCTCTGGGTGTTGGCGAAGGTGTGCAGCACGTGGCGGCGCGCGCTGGTGAAGGTGCCCATGTAGGCCGGCTCGGCCTTCTTCCTCAGCGCGCGCCGCACCTCGTCCAGGCCGAAGCCCGGATAGACCGGCACCACCGGCTGCTCGTCGGTGAACAGGATCCAGTCGCGGGTCTTCTTCGGAAGCCGCCGCCACGGCACGTCCACGTCGATGCCGAGCGTGGTCAGGATGTCGCGCTGGTTCTGCCCGTGCCAGGCGCCCGGCCAGGCCGCGACCGCGCGCTCGCGGATCGTCAGGTTGCGGTCGGGCACCATCGAGGCTTCGGTCGCATCGTAGATGCGGCCCAGCCCGTGGCAGGTCGGGCAGGCGCCGGCCGGCGTGTTGGGCGAAAAGCCGTCGGCGTAGATGATCGCCTGCCCCGGCGGATAGTCGCCGGCGCGCGAATACAGCATGCGCAGGGAGTTGGAGATCGTGGTCAGGCTGCCGACCGACGAGCGCGCCGTCGGCGTGCCGCGCGCCTGCTGCAGCGCCACCGCCGGCGGCAGCCCCTCGATGGCGTCGACCTGCGGCACCCCGGCCTGGTCGATCAGCCGCCGCGCATAGGGCGAGATCGAATCCAGGTAGCGCCGCTGCGCCTCGGCGAACAGCGTGCCGAAGGCCAGCGAGGACTTGCCCGAGCCCGACACGCCGGTGAACACCACCAGCGCGTCGCGCGGGATCTCGACATCGACGTCCTTGAGATTGTGCTCGCGCGCGCCGCGTACCCGCACGCGGTCGATGGGCCCGGAAGGCGGTTCCGGCTGTGGCATGGCAGCACCTGGCTGGGAAACGGCCGGCATTATCCGCGCCGCGGCGTATCGGCCGCATCGACGCTAGACTCGGCCTCGACACCACAGGACGCCGAGGGCCGGACATGCGCGACGCCGCCGAAGACCCCGTCCGCCGCATCGCCCCGGCGAGCGGCGCCCGCAGGTGCGCGCGACGCGTCGCGCTCGTCGTCGCGCTCGCCATCGCGCTGCCGGCCCATGCCGACACGCCGCCCGCGCTGCTCGACGCGGTGCCGGCCGACCGCCCCGTGGACCTGGCGGCGCTCGACTGGATCGCCCCGCGCTTCTCCGAAGACCCGGCCGAACGCGCGCGGTGGGATGCCCTGCTGGACTGGGCGAACGCCACCCGCGAAGCGCGGACCGCGGCGATGCGCGCGGCGTTCCGGGAACGCGGCGTGGAGGCCACCGCCCTGCCTGTCGCCTGCTACGCCGATACCCGCTGCGGCCTGGTCCGCTCGGCCGAGGCCGCGGCCGCGCAGTTCGGAAGCTGGCCCGCGTTCGCGGCCGCGGCCGCCGCCGCCGCGCCCTACGTGCTCGGCATCCGCCGCGCGACCGAGATCGTCGACAGCATCCATGCCGTGCGTCCGCCCACCGATCCCGATGCCGCCACCGCCCGCGACCTGCAGCGTCGCTTCATCAACGACCAGCTCCTGCGCAACGCCCTCGACGGCCTGCCCGGCCGGCCGGACGTACCGCCGGACGATCCGGTCTACGTGCTCTACGAATTCGCGCTGGGCACCGACTTCTCGCGCGAGGATCTGCGCAACGTCGTCCACGCCTCGGCACTGATCGCCGAGCGCGGATGGCCCGCGCCGCAGGAGACCGGCGCCGACACCCAGCAGCACCTGTGGGCGCTGGTCCAGCACGGCGACCTGCGCCCGGACCTGCAGTACGACGCGCTGCAGGCCATGCAGCGCCGCTTCGCCGCGCCGCCCTACCCGCAGGAATACGGCTATCTGCACGATCGCGTCATGCTGAAGGTCGCCGGTACCCAGCGCTACGGCACCCAGGTCACCTGCGACGGCGATGCGCGCGTGGCGCAGCCGCTCGACGGCAGCGGCGCCATCGATACCCTGCGCGCGGAGGTCGGCCTGGGCCCGCTGGCCGACTACCTGGCCAAGTTCCCGCCCTGCGCGCTGCGGCCCTGAATCCGCCGCGGGCGCGCGCTCGCGGCCACGGGCGCCGCCGTGGGGCTACGCCTCCTGCGGCGCGCCGACCGCCGGCGCCCGCGCCCGCCGCGGCCGGCTCGGGAACGCATGGCGCAGGATCCGCCACGTCACCTCGCCGAACTGCCTGAGCAGCGAGCCGGTGTCGTAGCGCTGTCCGTAGCGCGCGCAGATCTCGCGCACCTCCACCGCCATCGCGGCATAGCGGTGCGCGGGCACGTCGGGGAAGAAATGGTGCTCGATCTGGTGGCTGAGGTTGCCGGTCAACAGGTGCATCAGCCGGCCGCCGGCGATGTTGGAGGATCCGCGCAGCTGGCGCAGGTACCAGTGGCCGCGGGTCTCGCGGCGCAGGCAGTCCTTCGGGAATACCTCGGCATCGGCGGTGAAGTGGCCGCAGAAGATCACCACGTAGGTCCACACGTTGCGGATGCCGTTGGCCGCCAGGTTGCCCAGCAGCACCGGCAGAAAGAACGGCCCCGCCAGCGCCGGGAACAGCACGTAGTCCTTCAGCAGCTGCCGGCCCATCTTGCGGCCGACCGGCGCGAAATCGCGCGCGAGCTTGCCCTTGGGCGTCTTGCCGGCGAGCCAGCGGCCCAGCTTCAGTTCCTGGATCGCCACGCCCCACTGGAAGTACAGCGCGAACACCGGCGCGATCAGCGGCTGCAGCAGGTAGAACGGCCGCCAGCGCTGCTCGGGGAACAGCCGCAGCAGGCCGTAGCCGATGTCGTCGTCCATGCCGCGCACGTTGGTGTAGGTGTGGTGGCGGAAGTTGTGCGAGTGCCGCCAGTTGTCGCCGGTGGCGACGATGTCCCATTCGTAGCTGCGGCCTTCGAGCTGCGGGTCGCCCATGAAGTCGTACTGGCCGTGCATCACGTTGTGCCCGACCTCCATGTTCTCCAGGATCTTGGCCAGCGCCAGCAGCAGCACGCCCGCAGGCCACGCCGCCAACAGCACCCACGGCACGAACGCGCCCGCGATCGCGCCGAGCATCAGCAGCGCGCGCCCGCTCAGGCTGGTCCAGCGCACGCCGGCCACCACCTTGCGGATGTAGTCGGCATCGGCCTGGCCGACCTGCGCCATCGTGCGGGTGTGCAGCGCATCGAGTTCGGCGCCGAAGGCTTCGAGTTCCTGCGCGCTCAGGCGGCGCGCGGCGGTAGCGTTGGACATGGCGGTTCCGGGATCAGAGGTCGAGAACGAGATCGGTCGCCGCGCTGCTCACGCACAGCTTCAGCGCCGTGGCCGGCTCGCCGCTGGCGGCGCCGGTGCGCAGATCGCGCGCGGTGCCCGAGGACTTGCCGCAGGCGCAGGTGTTGCAGATGCCCATGCGGCAGGCCGAACGCGGCTTCAGGCCCTCGGCCTCCAGCGCGTCCAGCAGCGCGACGCCGCGCGGCAGCCGCAGCTCGCGGCCGCTGCGCGCCAGCCGCACCGCCACCGTGCCGGTGTCGTCCACCGGCGGCCGCGGCGGCGGCGTGAACGCCTCGCTGCGCAGCAACGGCACGCGGCCGTCGAGCAGCGCCTGCGCCGCGGCGACGAAACCGCCCGGCCCGCAGGCATGGACCTGCCGCCGGGCGAGGTCGGGCACCAGCGCCTCGAGCAGCGACGCATCGATGCGCCCGGTCGCCTCGTCGGCGGCCTCCGGCGTTTCGCCGGTCAGCACGAAGCGCACGTCGAACCCGGCGTGCCGCGCCGCCAGCGCGCGCAGTTCGCGGGCGAAGCACAGTTCCGCGCGCGTGCGCGCCCAGTACAGCAGCGTCGCCGGCACCGGCATGTCCTGCGCGGCCAGTTGCCGGACCAGCGCCATCAGCGGGGTGATGCCGCTGCCCGCGGCCAGGAACAGCCAGGCGCCCTCCGCACGCGCCGGCAGCACCAGATCGCCGAAGCCGGGCCCGATGTCGAGCACGTCGCCCAGCCGCGCCGGGTCCAGCAGGTGCGCGCTCATCCGCCCGCCCGCGACACGCTTGACCGTCACCGTGATCCGCCCGTCCGCGCCCACCGGCGCATCCAGGCTGTAGCTGCGGTTGGTACGCACGCCGTCGATCTCGGCGCCCAGGTTCACGTGCTGGCCCGGGAGCGCGCCCGTCCAGTGGCGGTTGGGCCGCAGGGTCAGCGTGACCGCATCGGCGGCGGCCGGCGCGTGGCCGATCACGCGCGCCAGCGGCCGCTCCCAGGTCCAGGTCGGATGCAGGCGCCGCGCCCAGAAATCGAACACCGGCGGGGAAACGAACGGGGCGGCCAGCCGGCGCAGGCGGCTGCGCGGGCGGCTCGAAAGCGGGGGCACGGCGGACATGGGAAGCGACTGTACAGGCATCCGCACACGCGTGTATACAGTCGTATATCAATTCGTTCAGTCGTCCGGGCGGGGGAAGGCGCGGCTGCTATGCTGGGGGTTCGCCCGCGTCGATGCCCGCCCTTGTCCGTCCCCGCCCCCGCGCCCGCCGGCGATCCCGCCTCCATTCCGGACGGCCATCCCGGCCGCAAGCCGACCATCGTCCGCGAGGACCTGATCGCCGCCGCGCTGCGCCTGATCGGCCCGCACCGCAGCGTCTCCACCCTGAGCCTGCGCGAGGTCGCGCGCGAGGCCGGCATCGCGCCCAACAGCTTCTACCGCCAGTTCCACGACATGGACGAGCTGGCCGTCGCCCTGATCGACCTGGCGGGCGAATCGCTGCGCCGGATCGTCGGCGACGCCCGCAAGCGCGCGGTCTCCGGCCGCAGCATCGTGCGCGGCTCGCTCGAAACCTTCATGGAGCGCCTGCGCGCCGACGACAAGCTGCTGCACGTGCTGCTGCGCGAAGGCACGGTCGGCTCCGACGCGTTCAAGCGCGCGGTCGATCGCCAACTGCGCTTCTTCGAGGACGAACTGCGCGCCGACCTCGTGCGCATCGCCGCCGCGCAGGGCCTGGCCTTCCACGAACCCGCGCTGGTCGCGCGCGCGATCACCCGGCTGGTGTTCGCCATCGGCGGCACCGCGCTCGACTCCCCGCCCGAGCGCGACGAGGCGCTGGTCGACGAGCTGGCGCAGATGATCCGCATGCTGCTGCGCGGCGCGTACGCGCTGAGCGCCGACCACAAGCCCGCGCGCGCACCTTGACTCCCACCGACCGGATCGGACCCGTCACGCTGTCGGCCGGGACCGCCCCTGGCCCGGGCGCGACCCGCCGGTCGACCGCGATGCAGCGCGCGCCGGAAGTCCTGATCCTGGGCACCGGCCCCGAGACGCCGATGCCGGTGGCGATGCTGCGCGCGCCGGGCATCCCGAGCTGCGGCCGCGGCGCGGAGGCCACCGCCCTCGGCATCGCCCCCCAGGTGCAGATCTGGCGGGGCGTGCAAGCTTGAAGACACCGGATCACGCCGCGGTCCTGCTCGCCGCCGGCGGCAGCACGCGACTGGGCCGCCCCAAGCAGCTGCTGCGCCGCGACGGCGAAACCCTGATCCACCGCGCCGCGCGGCTGGCACTGGCCACCGCGCCGCGCGAACTGCTGGTCATACTCGGCGCGCACGCGGCCACCCTGCAACGCGAAGTGGCCGATCTGCCGCATCGCGCGATCTCCAACCCGAACTGGTCCGACGGCATGGGCAGCAGCCTGGGTGCCGTCGCCGCCCAGGCGCGCCGCTACGACAGCGTGCTGATCCTGGCCTGCGACCTGCCCGCGCTCGAGGCCATGCACCTGCAACAGCTCGTGGCCGGCGCCCGCGGCGCGCCCTCGGGCTGCGCCGCGCTGCGCTGGCGCGATGCCGCCGGCATGCCTGCCGTCGTACCCGGCGCCTGGTTCGCCGAATTCGACGCTGCACCGGCCGACACCGGCTTCCGCCGGCGCCTGCGCGCGCTGCCCGCGGGCAGCGTGTGGCTGCTCGACGCCCCCGCCATCGCGTTCGACATCGATACCCCGGCCGACCTCGACGCGGCGATCGAAGCGGGCCTGCTCGACCCGTAGCGCCGCGGCCGGCCACGCGGCGCGCCCGCCTGGAGACGTCGCAGCGCCCCACCTCACGCGCTCACGCAGTCGTGCCCTCGGGCGCACGACGTCATGCAGGCGTCGACCGCACCCGCACGTGCGCGCCCGCGAGTTCGACCGCACATCCGCGATCCCCAGCCAGCCCCCCGTATCCCGCGGCCCCGCCGCAACCTGCCGGCCGCCGGCCGCATCCTCAACCCCAGGCAGGCACGCCCCGACAGCTCGCCGACGAAGGCCAGGGCGCCGGCGAACTCGACCTGTGCGGCGTCGGCGCCGATCGCCAATGCCATCCACAACGCCACCGGCGTGCGCGCGCGACTACCCGGTCGCGTTCGCCCAGCTGCCGCCGGCGTTGCCCGCCGTGCAGGCGCGCAGGCACGCGACAGGTTCGGACCGGTGCTTCCGGCAACGTTCCGAAACGCGCCGCGCGAGCGCGCGCATTACCCGCCCGCGAGGCCGCCACCTGCCGGGCCGGGCAGCGCATCGTCGCGCTCGGTGGCCTCCGGATCCTCCAGATCGCCGACCTCGCGCGCGATGCCCGCCTCCGGATCGGATGCCGCGGCGTCCGCCGCCGGCGCCCGCCGGCTGGAACGGTCCTCGTCCTGCGGGGCGTCGTTCTTCCGCCTGCCCATGTCGGTCTCCAGCGCGTGGAGCCGCCGAGGCTACGGCGGCACGCGTGAACGGCGCGCACCGCCTCGCCCGGGCCGGCGCCTCGTGCCGACGCCGCGGGCGCGGGCAAGCCACCGCCATGCGCCCATAGCGCGCGCCGTCGCCGGCGACGCCCGCGTCAACGTCGCCGGATCGCAACCGGCGACCGACGACGCCAGCCCATGGCGGCCCATGCCGAGCGCATTGGAGGTCGTGCAACCCGCCGGCTCCGGCCGCCCGCACCCGAGCGATGCGACCCGCCGCCACAACGGCCGAGGTGCACGCGATACGCCGCAGGCGCCTCGCGCACGCCGAACCTCCCGCCTGCCTGCCCAAGGCGCTGACGCTCCACGCAATCCAGAATGCCGCGCAGCGCCTCGGCGGCATCGCGGACGGCCTCGCCCAGTTGCGGCAGCGTGCCCGGAGCCCATTCGTCCGCCCGCCCCGCGGCCATCGCATCCCCGTGCGCGGAGATTCTCCGGATCAGGCGGTCGAGCGCATCCACCTGCTCGAGGGCCATGCCGAAGATGAAGCGTTCGCGGACGCCGTCGGGCTCCTCTTGCGCAGGGTCGGCCTCGACCGCGGCAGCCCGGCCGGGGCCCTCCGCTCCCCTGGCCCGCCCCTCCTCCGCCAACGGCATTTCCTTCATCGGCTGCGCACGCGCAGGCCGGCAGGGCTCGCCCAGCACAAGGCCCAGATGTTCCGCCATGAAATCCAGGCCGGCCGCCATCTCCTCCACGCCGATCCCGGACATCCGTTCCCGCCCCGCCTCCGACGTACTCGCTCGCGCCAACCGCGACAGGAACGTCATATGCCGCTGCAGCTGCTTCAGCCGCACCCGGCCACCCTCCGCCAGGACATCATCGGGCAGACCACGCCCTTGGGATTCGTGCACCGACATCGTTGCCAGCTCCTTCCATGCATTGGCCGCACACGCGCGGGGCGGCCACGACACCCCTCTCACCGAAAGCCTGACACGGGCGCGTCGCGGCAGTTGAGACAGCCGCGACCTGGATGCGCAACGCCCTGCTTCGCTTGCACACCATCGACCGGCACGGACGCGGTATCGCTGGCGCACGGCGGCCGCTCGGCGCCCGCGCCGTGGGCAGCAGGCCCGGCCCGCCGACCGCTGCTCAGAACCCCCGCGTGACGCCGATGACCAAGCGCGCGCTGCCGTCGGCATCGGCCTCGATCAGCGGACTGTCGGCGAGCTCGTCGGGCAGGAACTCGTAGCCCAGCGAGCCGATCAGGCGCCACCGCTCGCCGAGCGGGCGCGAGAAGGCGACGTTGACCTCGGGCACGACGACCGAGCCGGGGCGGTACCGGCGCACGCCGCGAGCTTCTTCCTCGTCGAGGGTGCCGTAGTAGTAGTCGGCGAGATCGGAGGACATCCAGCGCGCGCCGACGCCGGGCACGATGGTGGTACGGCCCCAGTGCAGCGGATAGCCGTAGTCGAGCGTGAGCTCGTAGCCGCCGCTGGCGTCGATGACGTCGGCCAGGGCTTCGAGCTTGATCTGGCCGGCGCAGCCGTGCCAGGCGGCGGCCAGGCCGACGTCCAGGCCGTCGTCGCGGTCCTCCAGCAGGTCGGGATCGAGGCCGTTGGCGCGCAGTTCGGTGCGGCCGAGATCGTCGATGTCGAAGCCGTCGAAGCGGCCGGCGAGGACGGCGTCGAGCGTGAACGCGTCGCGCCGGACCAGATGCACGCCGCCGCTCACGCCGCGCCAGAACACGCGTTCGCCTTCGTAGCCGACGAGCGGCAGCGGGCGCACCCGGGTGCCCTCGCCGGCATAGGGACTGTCCTTGAGGCCCGCACCGGCGCCGATGCTCCAGCGGTCGCCGGCGGGGCGCTCCTGGATCAGCAGCTCCGCGCTGCTGGACTGGGCCATGGCCAGAGCGGGGAACAGGAGGGATGCGGCGAGGGGGTAGCGAAGCATGGGGGAACCTCGTGTGGACGATCCGGCGAGTGTCGGCGACCGCGACTTACACGGGTCTTACGGGCGCGGCGCCGTGGCGGCGATGGGCGGCGGGCGCTGCCCCATGACCAACCTCACATTGCCGCGGCCGCCGCCGATCGGCGAACATGACAGGTCGGCGGCGCTCCCCGCGCCCGCCCGCCCGCGGCGCTCGGCGTCGCCCGCCCCCGGTTGGCCCCGGACCGCCGACATCGCCTGCCCCGCCAGCGGCCTCGCCGCCGGCCCGGCCGATCCCGTTGTCTTCCCCGGAGTGTCCCCCATGTTGCGCAAGCTTCTCCTGTCTTCCGCGATCGCGCTGGCGCTGTCCGCCTGCGGCGAGCGCACCGAAACCGGATCCACCATGCCCGAGACCCAGACCGCTGCCCCCGCCTCCACCGAGAATCCGCTGTTCGCGGCCAGCACCCTGCCGTTCCAGGCGCCGCCGTTCGACAAGCTGAAGGATGCCGACTACCAGCCGGCGATCGAGGAAGGCATGAAGCAGCACCTGGCCGAGGTGCGGCAGATCGCCGACAACCCGGAGCCGGCCACGTTCGAGAACACGATCGAAGCGCTGGAGCGCAGCGGCGCGCTGCTGACCCGGGCCGCCGGCGTGTTCTTCGCGCTGACCTCGGCCAACACCAACGAGACCCTGCAGGCGGCCGAGGAAGCGCTGGCGCCGAAGCTGGCCGAGCACAGCGACGAGATCCACCTGGACCCGAAGCTGTTCGCGCGGGTGAAGGCGGTCCACGACCAGCGCGACGGCCTGGGCCTGACCCCGGAGCAGATCACCCTGGTCGAGCACACCTACCGCAACTTCGAGCGCGCCGGCGCGCTGCTGTCGGATGCGGACAAGGCCGAGCTGCGCAAGCTCAACGCCGAGGAATCCACCCTGTCGACGGCGTTCGGCAACAAGCTGCTGGCCGCCAACAACGCCGGCGGCGTGTTCGTGACCGACGTGGCGCGCCTGGACGGTCTGGACGAGGCCACGATCGCCGCGGCGGCCGACGCCGCGAAGGCGGCGGGCAAGGAGGGCCAGTGGCTGCTGAGCCTGCAGAACACCACCCAGCAGCCGGTGCTGGCCTCGCTGAAGGACCGCTCGCTGCGCGAGGAGGTGTTCGCCGCCTCGATCGGCCGCGCCGAGAAGGGCGATGCCAACGACACCCGCGCCACCATCCAGCGCCTGGCCGAGCTGCGCGCGCGCAAGGCGCAGTTGCTGGGCTTTGCGAACTACGCCGCCTACAGCATCGCCGACCAGATGGCCGCCACGCCGGAGGCGGCGCTGAAGCTGCTGACCGACACGGTGCCGGCGGCCACCGCGCGCGCGCGCGCGGAGCTGGCCAAGATCCAGGGCGTGGTGGATGCGCAGGGCGGCGGCTTCACCGCCGGCGCGGCGGACTGGGACTTCTACGCCGAGCAGGTGCGCAAGGCGGAGTTCGACCTCGACGAGGCGCAGATCCGCCCCTACTTCGAGCTCGACCGGGTACTGAACGACGGCGTGTTCTTCGCCGCCAACAAGCTCTACGGCATCACCGCCACCGAGCGCACCGACCTCCCCGTCTACCACCCGGACGTGCGCGTGTTCGACATCAAGGACGAGGACGGCACCCAGATCGCGTTGTTCTACCTCGATCCGTTCAAGCGCGACAGCAAGCAGGGCGGCGCCTGGATGGGCAACTTCGTCGAGCAGGACGGGCTGACCGGGGCCATCCCGGTGGTCTACAACGTGGAGAACTTCACCAAGCCGGCGGCCGGGCAGCCGGCGCTGCTGAGCTGGGACGAGGTGACCACGCTGTTCCACGAGTTCGGCCATGCGCTGCACGGGTTCTTCTCCAAGACCCGCTACCCGAGCCTGGCCGGCACCAACGTGCCGCGCGATTTCGTGGAGTTCCCCTCGCAGTTCAACGAGCACTGGGCGCTGGACCCGACGGTGTTCGCGAACTACGCCAAGCACCATGAGACCGGCGAGGCGATGCCGCAGGCGCTGGTGGACAAGATCGTCAAGGCACGCACCTTCAACCAGGGCTATGCGACCACCGAGTACCTGTCGGCGGCGCTGCTGGATCTGGCCTGGCACACGCTGCCGCCGGAAGACGCGAAGCAGGACGTGGACGCGTTCGAGCGACAGGCGCTGGCCAAGTACCAGGTGGACCTGCCGGCGGTGCCGCCGCGCTACCGCACCAGCTACTTCAGCCACATCTGGGGCGGCGGCTACGCGGCCGGCTACTACGCCTACTTCGGCGCGGAGGTGCTGGATCACGACGCCTTCCAGTGGTTCCGCGAGAACGGCGGCCTGACCCGCGAGAACGGCCAAATCTTCCGCGACAAGATCCTGTCGATCGGCCATACCCGCGACTTGGCCCAGGCCTACCGCGAGTTCCGCGGCAAGGACCCGAGCGTGGAGCCGCTGCTGGAGCACCGCGGGCTGAAGTGAGCCCTGCGCCGGGCACGCCACAGGGCGTGCCCGGCCGCAGGCCTGCACGGTCGGAGTGCGCTCGCGCGCGACCGGTTTCCCTCCGCGGCCCGTCGCGCGCGAGCGCGTTCCTACGGCGCTTCGGGCGCCAGCGCGGCCTCGATCCGCGCCGAGAGCCAGGCGATGTCGGTCCCGCCGAGCTGCCTGCCCAGCGCGACGATCCCCTTGCCGATCAGCATCAGGGCCAGTCCGACGGGCGCCAGCAGCCAGGCACGCGGTGTGCCGGCGAGCGCGAGGACGACCGCCGCGCCCGTCCACACCAGGCCGAAGCCGAACCAGAACGCGAGGAACACCCGCACGCTCCAGTGCATGCCGAAGCGGCCGACCAGCGCGGTGCGTCCGCTGTCGCCGACGAAGCGGCCGGCGAACGCCGGCTTGAAGGGATTGCGCGTGCGCGGAACGTGACGCTCGAGCACCACCCGATCCGCGGCGACGTGCCCGATCATCGCTTCCTCGCGCGGCGGCATGAAGCCGCGCCGCTGCGTGGCCGCGCCCAGCCGCGCGACCGAGGCCTGCAGCGAATGGGCGCTTTCGAAACGGACATGGCGATCCGGTGCGCCAGGGACGGTGCGGGACATCGGCATGGCAGGCGTGGACCGGCCCACATCGTACCCGATCCTGAAAGTGTCCCATCCTGCGACAGCCCGGGACGCGGCCACCGGACACGCAGTCCAACGCCAGCCGCGCGACGCAAGCCCTCGATGCCATCCCGGCCGGCACGCAACGTTCCGGCGCCGCGGCATACCGACGCATTGCCATGCCCGCCCCGCGCCCCAACGTGGTCGGTACCGCGCGGCATCGCCCCTGCGACCGCCGGCGACGCAGGGTCTCCCCGGACAGCTCGCCCTGACGCCCTCCCCCGAGCTGCCCGGCTGCGACGGAGCCGATCCATGGCATTTGCGACCACCAATCCCTACACCGGCGAGACCCTCAAGACCTTCCCCGCGGCCACGCCTGCGGAGATCGACGCCGCCATCGAGCGCGCGCACGCTGCGTTCCTCACCTGGCGCGAGACCTCGCTCGACGACCGCGCTCAGGTGCTCGCGCGCGCGGCCGGGCTGCTGCGGGCCGAGCCGCGCCGGTTCGCCGAGATCCTCACCCTGGAGATGGGCAAGCTGATCGGCGAGGCCGAGGCCGAAGTCGAGCTGTGCGCGAAGATCCTCGACTACTACGTCGAGCACGGCGCCGAGGGCCTGGCCCCGCGCTACCTGCCGGCCGAAGGCTTCGGCGACACCGACGTGCAACTGGTCAAGGAGCCGCTGGGCGTGCTGTTCGCGGTGGAGCCGTGGAACTTCCCGTTCTACCAGGTGATCCGCATCACCGCGCCGCAGGCCACCGCCGGCAACGCCATCGTGCTCAAGCACGCGGCCAACGTGCCGCAATCGGCATTGGCGATGGAGCAATTGTTCCGCGACGCCGGCGCGCCGGAGGGACTGCTGACCAACCTGTTCGTGTCCCACGAGGATGCCGAGCGGGTGATCGCCGATCCGCGCGTGCGCGGGGTGGCGCTGACCGGCAGCGAGCGCGCGGGTTCGGCGGTGGCGGCGCTGGCCGGCAAGTACATGAAGAAGAGCACGCTGGAACTGGGCGGCGCGGACGCCTTCATCGTGCTGTCGGACGCGGACGTCGCGCAGGCGGCGAAGTGGGCGGTGTTCGGCCGCCACTGGAACGCGGGCCAGGTGTGCGTGTCCTCGAAGCGGATCATCGTCGAGGACGCGGTGTACGACGAATTCCTCGAGCACTACCGCGCCGGCGTGGCCGCGCTGCGCGCCGGCGACCCGATGGACCCGGCGACCACGCTGGCGCCGCTGTCGTCCAGGAGCGCCCGCGACGGGCTGGCCAGGCAGGTGGAGGAAGCGGTCGCGCATGGCGCCAAGGCCGAGACGCTGGGTACGGTGCCCGAGCAGGGCGCGTTCTACCCGCCCACGCTGCTGACCGGCATCGCCCCGGACAACCCGGCCTACCGCACCGAGTTCTTCGGCCCGGTGAGCCAGGTGTATCGGGTGGCCAACGAGGAGGAGGCGATCCGGCTGGCCAACGACTCGCCCTACGGCCTGGGCGGCTCGGTGTTCAGCCAGGACATCGCGCGCGCCAGGCGCGTGGCCGCGAAGCTGGAGACCGGCATGGTCTACATCAACCAGCCCACCGGCGTGAAGGCCGATATCCCCTTCGGCGGGGTCAAGAACTCCGGCTACGGCCACGAGCTGATCGATCTGGGCCTCAACGAGTTCGTCAACGAGAAGGTGGTCGTGGTGACCGACATCCACGGCGCGTTCTGACCGACGCGGGACGACGAAGGCGGGCCGCCTGGCCCGCTCTCGGCCAGGCCGGCCGGGCGCCGGGCCTCTTTCACTTCCCAGGCCGACGCGGCGCGGCGCCGTCGCCGCCTATGCGCGCGGCCGCGGGGCCGGCGGCGCGTGCGCGGCCATCAGTTCGACGATCCAGTCGATGAACGCCCGCGCCTTGGCGCTGACGTGGCGGTTCGGCGCAAAGGCCACGTGCATCGGCATCGGGTCGATGCGCCAGTCCTCGAACAGGCGCACCAGCGCTCCGCTCGCGATTTCCGCCTCCGCAATGTAGGTCGGCAGCCACAGCACGCCCAGGCCGGCGAGGCCGGCGGCGAGATAGGCGTTGCCGTCGTCGAGCGCGACCACGTAGCGCCCTTGCGCCCGCACGCGCTCGTCGCCGCGGCGCATCGCGCAGGGTAGCGGCCTGCCGGTGCGCCCCCCGAGGAAGCCGACGATGCGGTGGTGCCCGTCGTCGAGCTCGCGCGGGTGCGCCGGCACGCCCATGCGCTGCAGATATGCCGGCGCGGCGTACACGCCGAGCGGCAGGTCGCCCACGTGCCGGGCGACCAGCGAGGGGTCGGTGATCGTACCGCCACGCACCACGCAATCGACGTGCTCGCCGATCAGGTCCACGCGCCGGTCGCTGACGCCCAGGTCGAGCTGGATGTCCGGGTAGCGGGCGTGGAACCGCGGCAGCGCCGGCACCAGGATCAGGCGCGCGAACGGGCTGGGCACGTCGATGCGCAGGCGCCCGCGCGGCGCCGCCGCCGCGCTCGACAGGCTGGTCTCGGCATCGTCCAGGTCGGCCAGCAGGCGCGCCACGCGCTCGTAGTAGGCGGCGCCGTCGGCGGTCGCGGCCACGCGCCGCGTGGTGCGGTTGAGCAGCTTCACCCGCAGCCGCGCCTCCAGCTGCTGCACCAGCTGGGTCACGGTGGTGCGGCTTATGTGCAGGGTCGCGGCCGCCTTGGTGAAGCTGCCCGTCTCCACCACACGGGCGAAGGCCTGCATCGCATCGAATCGGTCCATGGCGGGTCCAACGCGGGAATTGTTTGGATTCTACGAACAGTGCTGGACAGCACTGCGCGTTTATCGCGGCCGCGCCGGCGGCCAGACTGGGCCGCCCCCCAACCCGAGGATCTTTCCATGCCGACCCGCGACGTCGTGTTCCCCGCCAACCGCCATGCGCTGTACGAGCGCCACCGCTACTCGCCGGCCGTGCGCGCGAATGGATTCCTGTTCGTGTCCGGGCAGGTCGGCAGCCGCGAGGACGGCTCGCCGGAACCCGATTTCGAGCGGCAGGTGCGCCGCGCGTTCGAGAACCTCAACGCCGTGCTCGCCGCGGCCGGCTGCACCTTCGACGACGTGATCGACGCGACCTTCTTCGTCGTCGACCCCGGTCAGCGGTTCGAGCGCGCCTGGGCGATCGTGCCGGAGTTCTGGGGCGAGGCCCCCTTCCCCACCGCGACCGTGGTCGGTGCGACCTGGCTCGCCGGTTTCGATTTCGAGATCAAGGTGGTCGCGAAGCTGCCGCAGGCCGCGGGCTGAGTCCACGCGCCCGGCAAGGCGGGCCTCGCGGGCCCGTTGCCGGATGCGCGTCGCGCCGTCAGTCCATGGGGGCCGCGGGCGCGGGCGCTTCGGCCGGCGCAGCGGACGCCGGCGCCGCGGGAACGCCCGTCGTCCGCGCGCCGGTCGGTGCGATCCGCCAGACCGTGTTCGACAGGTCGTCGGCCACCAGCAGCGCGCCGCGCGGGTCCACCGCCACGCCGACCGGGCGGCCGCGCGCCTTGCCGTCCTCGCCGAGGAATCCGGTGGCGAAATCGATCGCCTCGCCCGCCGGCCGGCCGTCGCGGAAGGGCACGAACGAGACCTTGTAGCCCACCGGAGGATCGCGGTTCCAGCTGCCGTGCTGGCCCACGAACACGCCCTCGGCGAACCGCGCGCCCATCGCCGGGGTCGAGAACGCCAGCCCCAGCGCCGCCACGTGCGAGCCCAGCGCGTAATCGGGCACGATCGCGCGCGCCACCAGATCGGGCCTCTGCGGGCGCACGCGCTCGTCCACGTGCTGGCCCCAGTAGCTGTAAGGCCAGCCGTAGAAGCCGCCGGGACGCACGCTGGTCAGGTAGTCGGGGACCAGTTCGTCGCCGAGTTCGTCGCGCTCGTTGACCACCGCCCACAGCTGGTCCATGCCGGGCTGCATGGCCAGCGCGGTCGGGTTGCGCAGGCCGGTGGCGAACACCCGGTGGAAACCGGTCTGCGCATCCACCTGCCAGATCATCGCGCGGTTCTCCTCCACCGCCAGGCCGCGCTCGGTGATGTTGCTGTCCGAGCCGATGCCCACGAACAGGTAGCGGCCGTCGTGGCTGATCGCCAGCGCCTTGGTCCAGTGGTGGTTCACCGCCGCGGGCAGCCTGGCGATCTCCTGCGGCGGGCCGGCGGCGTTGACCGCGCCTTCGGTGTAGTCGAAGCGCAGCAGCGCGTCCTGCGTGGCCACGTAGATCGAATCGTTGCCGTAGGCCAGGCCGTACGGCGCGTCCAGGCCGTCGGCGAAGATCGAGCGGCTCTCGTAGGTGCCGTCGCCGTCGGCATCGCGCAGCAGCGTGATGCGGTTGCCGCTCTCGACCTGGGTGTTGCCGCGGGCCTTGATGATCCCGGCGATGACGTCCTTGGGCGTGAGCTTGGGCGCGCGCCCGCCGCGCCCCTCGGCGACGAGGACGTCGCCGTTGGGCAGGACCAGCAGTTGCCGCGGGATCCGCAGGTCGTCGGCGATGGCGGCGATCTCGTAGCCGTCGGGCACCGTCGGCAGGCGATCGCCCCACTCGGCCGGCAGCGAGACCTTCAGCGTGGGAAACAGCCCGCGCTGCGGCTTGGGCAGCTCGGGCGAGGGCCCGACGTAGGTTTCGTCCGGCGCACCGCCGCACGCGGCCAGCGCGAGCGCCAGCGACGATGCCAGCAACGGGCGCGAGCGCTTGCGCGCGCGCTCGCTCATCGGGAAGAGGCCGTTCATGCCACCACCTCCCGGCGCCGCAGCGTGCCGCCGAACGCAAACCACAGGGCCGCGCCGATCGACAGCACGCACAGGACCGACCATACCAGCGCCTGCGGCATCTTCTGCCAGGCGTCCATCGCATGCACCAGCGAGTTGACGAAGCCCAGCACGCAGGTCAGCGCCAGCAGGCCGACGTAGACGTAGCGACCGCGCGTCCGCGCTGCCGGCGCCAGCAGCGCCAGCAATGCCCAGACCAGCGCCAGGCCGGCGAACGCCAGCGCACCGGCGACCAGCCAGGACGCGAAGTTGGTCCACTGGATCTCGTAGGTCCGCGCGTATGCGATGTCGGCGAACAAGGCGCCGAGGAACAGCGGGAACGCGCTGCTGGCCAGCAGCAGATGCAGGGGATGCAGCGGCCGGTCGGGCCGCGCCACGGGGACGGGGCGTGTGTCCATGGGCATCTCATCGTCGGCGGGGCGATCACCGCGCACGGTCGCACGGCTCGACGCACAAGATCGTGCCTGGCGCGGCAAGACACGGTGAACGCGCGGCGACGGCGCGCGGCAGCCGTCCTGCCCGCCAAAAGAGGACCTGACGAGCACGCACCTTCAGCAACTCGATTTCGCCCCAACCTTCTCCCGCAAGCGGGAGAAGGGAAGCTGAAAGATCGTACCAATCAGAAAAGAGGAAGGCCCCTCGCGGGGGCCTTCCTCGCTTCCGCGACGCCGGGCGTGGATCAGGCGAACGGGTCCTGCAGCACCATGGTGTGGTCGCGGTCCGGGCCGGTGGAGACGATGGCGATCGGGCAGCCGGCCAGTTCCTCCAGCGCGCGCAGGTAGGCGCGCGCGGCCGGCGGCAGCTTGTCCCACTCGGTGATGCCGTGGGTGCTCTCCTCCCAGCCCGGGAACTCCAGGTACACGGGAGTGCACTCGTCCCAGCCCTGGGCGTCGAGCGGAGCGTACTCGCTGCGCTTGCCGTGGTACTCGTAGGCGATGCAGATCTTCAGCGTCTTCATGCCGTCGAGCACGTCGAGCTTGGTGATGCACAGGCCGGAGATGCCGTTGATGGCCACCGCGCGCTTGAGCGCGACGATGTCCATCCAGCCGCAGCGGCGCGGGCGGCCGGTGGAGGCGCCGTACTCCTGGCCGCGGTCGCGCAGGCCCTGGCCGATGGCGTCGTCGAGCTCGGTCGGGAACGGGCCGCCGCCCACGCGGGTGGCGTAGGCCTTGGCGATGCCCAGCACGTAGTCGATGGCATCGGCGCCCACGCCGGCGCCGGCCAGCGCGCCGCCGACGGTGGTGTTGGAACTGGTGACGTAGGGATAGGTGCCGTGGTCGATGTCCAGCAGCGCGCCCTGCGCGCCCTCGAACAGCACCTTGCGGCCCTGCTTGCGCAGGTCGTGCAGGATGCCGGCGACGTCGGACTTCATCGGCTCGACGTACTCGCCGAAGGCCAGCGCCTCGTCGTAGGTCTTCTGGAAGTCCACCGCCTCCACGCCCAGGTACTTCGTCAGCACGAAGTTGTGGTAATCCAGCGCGGTGCGCAGCAGGTCCTCGAGCTGCTTCGGATAGTGCAGGTCGGCCACGCGGATCCCGCGGCGGGCCACCTTGTCCTCGTAGGCGGGGCCGATGCCGCGGCCGGTGGTGCCGATGGCCTTGCCGCCGGCGGCCTTCTCGCGGGCCTGATCCAGGGCGATGTGGTAGGGCATGATCAGCGGCGTGGCCGGGCTGATCTTCAGCCGCGAGCGCACCTCGACCCCGGCGGCCTCGAGCTCGCCGATCTCCTTGACCAGCGCGGCCGGGCTGAGCACCACGCCGTTGCCGATCAGGCACAGCGCGTCGTCGCGCAGGATGCCCGAGGGAATGAGGTGGAGCACCGTCTTCTTGCCGCCGATGACCAGGGTGTGGCCGGCGTTGTGGCCGCCCTGGAAGCGCGCGACCGCGCCGATGTCCTGGGTGAGCAGGTCGACGATCTTGCCCTTGCCCTCGTCGCCCCACTGCGCGCCGATCACCACGACTGACTGACCCATGCTGCTGACTCCTGGTTGCGTTGCGGCCATCGGGGCCGCAGGGTGGCCCGGTACCGGCGCCGGCGCGCTGCGCGGGCGCTCCATCGGGGAGCGGCCGCCGCGCCGGGCCCGCACACGGAAAAAGCCGGCGGGAGCGCTCCGTTGAGAGACGGCCCCGACCGGCTTTTGTGCATTCTCCGGGTTTTCGCCGCGCGGGGCCACCCCGGCGCGGCGGGCGTTCAGCGGCCGATCGCCGGGGCGCGGCCTACGGCGCGCGCAGCAGGTAGAGCGCCACCAGCGCGGCGGCCATGACGCCGCCGCCGATCGTGCGCAACTGCCGGTCCGGCATCTTCAGCATCTCGGCGGCGTTGCGCTTCCAGAAGCCGGGCAGCGCGAACAGCATCAGCCCTTCCAGCACCAGCGCCAGGCACAGCGCCGCCCACAGCTGACTCATCGATCGCTGCGCATGTACTGCAGGAACGGGTCGTCGCGCTCGAGCACGATCACCGAGTCGCCGCCCTCGAAGGACCGGCGGTAGGCGTCCAGGCTGCGCTGGAAGGCGAAGAACGCCGGATCGCGGTTGGCGGCCTCGCCGTAGATGCGCGCGGCCTCGGCGTCGCCCTCGCCGCGCAGGGTCTGCGCGTCGCGCTCGGCCTCGGCCAGGATCACCGCCTGGTCGCGGTCGGCCTGGGCGCGGATCAGGCGCGCCTGCTCCTCGCCCTCGGCGCGCAGCCGGCTGGCCACCTGCTTGCGCTCGGCGCGCATGCGGTTGTAGACCTGCTGGATGACGTCGCTGTCGGTGGGCAGGTCGATCTGCTTGAGCCGGATGTCGATGATCCGCATGCCCAGCGTCGCGGCGCCCTGGTTGATCGACTCCAGCTGCTTGGCGATCACTTCGCCGCGGTCGCCGGAGACCAGCTGGGTCAGCGTGCGCGCGTTGATCTCGTTGCGCAGCGAGTCCTTGATGATCGGCGCGAGGCGATCGGCCGCGCGCGCTTCCATGTCGGCGATGCTGCCGCCGCCGCGATAGGTCGCGCGGTAGAAGTCGGCCACGTCGGAGATCGCCACGATGGCGACGAAATCGACGCTGACGTCCTTGCGCTCCGAGGTCAGGTAGCGCTCGGGGGTGAAGTCGACGGCGTTGAAGCGGCGGTCGAACACGCGCGCGGTCTGCATCAGCGGAATCTTGAAGTGCAGCCCCGGCGGGACGTCGGAGCGCACCACGCGGCCCAGTTGCAGCACCAGGCCGACCTGGCCCTCGCGGACCACGTACACCGAGCCGAGCAGGCCCAGCAGGACCGCCACCAGCAGCACGGGGATCAGGGCGCGCGGGTTCATCGGACGGCTCCTTCGCCGCGGACCGGCCGCGGCGGGTTGCGCGGGCGCGGCGGCTCGCTGGTGACGGTGGGCGCCAGCACGTCGGCCGGCACCACCTGCGGCGAGGACGAGGACGACGATCCGCCGGCCCCCTCCTGCGCCATCGGCACGTAGATCAGCTGGCGGCCGTCGCCGCCGACGATGGTGCGGTTGTCGGCCAGCACGTCGGAGACGGTCTCCAGCCACAGGCGCTTGCGGGTGACCTCGGGGGCGCTGCGGTACTGGTCGAGCAGCAGCGAGAAGCGGGCCGCGTCGCCGGTCGCGCGGGCGATCGTGGCGGTCTTGTAGCCTTCGGCCACGGTGCGGGTGCGCGAAGCCTCGCCTCGCGCTTCCGGCACGATCCGCGCCGCGTAGGCGCGCGCCTCGTTGACCAGGCTCTCCTGCACCTGCTGGGCGCTGTTGACCTCGTCGAAGGCCGGCTTGACCTCCTCCGGCGGGCGCGCGTCCTGCAGGTTGAGCTCGGTGACCACCAGGCCGGTGCGGTAGATGTCGAGCGAATCCTGCAGCTGCTTGGACGCCAGCGCGGAGAGCGGGCCGCGCGCGCCGAGCACGGTGTCGAGATCGGAACGACCGACCTGCTCGCGCACCACGCCCTGGGCGACCTGCTCCAGCACGCGTTCGGCGTCGCGGGTGCCGAACAGGTAGAGCTGCGCATCGCCCACGCGGTACTGCACGTTGAGCGAGACGATGACGATGTTCTCGTCGCGGGTCAGCACCGGCACGGTGTTGGTGAAGGTCTTGATCTCGGTGGCGTTGACCTTGTTCACCCGCTCCAGCGGCCAGGGCAGCTTGAGGTTGGGGCCCGGCGACATCACCCGCACCGCCTGACCGAAGCGCAGCACCACGCCGAGCTGCTGTTCACCGACCAGCACGAAGCTGCTGAAGAGCAGGAACGCGCCCACCGCCACGGCCGCCCAGCGCAGGGGATTGCCGCCACCGCCGCGACCGCCGCCGAAGAGGTTGCGCAGTTGTTCCAGCAGGCCATCGAACGCACCGCCGCCGCCGCCGCGCGGCTTCCACGGACCCCGGCCGTTGCCGCCGCCGGTTCCACCGCTGTTGTTCTTGCCGGGAATATTCCAGGCCATGCCTGCTCCAGTCTGTGGGTCGCCCCGCCGGTCGCCGACCGTGCGGAGGCACATTCTACAAGGTGACGCAGCCGCCGGCTCCGGCCTGGCGCGACGCCTGGCGGCGCGGTGCCCGCCGGTGCGCGGATGCGCGCCCGTACGGGGTTCTTCGCCCGGGCGCGGGCGCCGCGCGCCTCACCACTCGGCGTCGGCGGGCTCGGCCACCAATGGCCGCAAGGGCGCGCCGTCGGACTCCGCCGCCAGGCGCGCGGCATCGGTATGCGGAAGATCGATGCGCAAGCGCCAGCCGTGCTCGTCGTGGGCCTCCTCCTTCACCGCATCGAGCGCGTGCAGGCGCGCGCGCAGGCGACCGGCCGAGGGCGGCAACGTCACCTCGGCCACGATCCGGCGCAGCCCCAGCCGGGCGGCCAGCGCGTCGCGCAGCAGGCCGAGGCCGTCGCCGTCGCGGGCCGAGATCCAGACCCGCTCGGCCACCGCTTCGTCGGGCGCGGCATCGGCCGGGCGCTCGTGGCGCGCCTGCGCGCCCTCGATGCGGTCGATCTTGTTGAAGACCAGCAGCTGCGGGATGTCGCCGGCGCCGATCTCGGCCAGCACGGCGTCGACCTGGCGGATGCGTTCGTCTCGCAACGGATCGGCGGCGTCGATCACGTGCAACAGCAGGTCGGCCTCGCGGGCCTCGCTGAGGGTGGAGCGGAAGGCGGCCACCAGCTCGTGCGGCAGGTCGCGCACGAAGCCGACGGTGTCGGCCAGCACCACCCCGCCGCCGGGCAGCGCGATGCGGCGCACGGTCGGGTCGAGGGTCGCGAACAACTGGTCGGCGGCGTAGGCGTCGGCGCCGGTCAGCGCGTTGAACAGGGTGGACTTGCCGGCGTTGGTGTAGCCGACCAAGGCCACGCGCGGCATTTCGCTGCGCACGCGGGCGCGGCGCATCTGGGTGCGCTGCACCTCCACCTTCTCCAGCCGCCGCTGCAGTTGCTCGACGCGCTTCTGCAGCAGCCGGCGGTCGGTCTCGAGCTGGGTCTCGCCGGGGCCGCGCAGGCCGATCGAGCCGCCGCGCTGGCGTTCGAGGTGGGTCCAGCCGCGGACCAGCCGGGTCGCCATGTGCCGGAGCTGGGCGAGCTCCACCTGCAGCTTGCCCTCGTGGCTGCGGGCGCGCTGGGCGAAGATGTCGAGGATCAGGCCGGTGCGGTCGACCACGCGCCGCTCCAGCGCCTTCTCCAGGTTGCGTTCCTGACCGGGGCTGAGCGGGTGGTTGACCAGGATCAGGTCGGCGCCGGCGGCGTCCGCGGCGGCCTTCGCCTCTTCCAGCTTGCCGCTGCCGATCAGCGTGGCGGGGTTGGGCTTGTCGATGCGCGCGGTCAGCACCAGCGCCACCGCCGCGCCCGCCGAGCGCGCCAGCTCGGCGAACTCCTCGAGGGCGCCCTCGTCCGGCGGGCCGCCGGCGTGCGGCTGGATGAGCAGCGCGTGCTCGCCCTTCTTGCTGCGTTCAAACACGCGGGGCGTGCTCCTGGAGGCGGGGAAGAGCCCTCAAGATGCGGGCGCGGCGCCCCCGGTTCAATGGGGCGCCGCCTTCGCGCCGCACGCCCGCGCGCGCCGCGCTATTCGGCCTCCTCGGCCTCGCCGTTCTCGGTCTGCACCTGGCCGCCGCCGGGGCCGATGCGCACGTTGCGCGCCGGCACCACGGTGGAGATCGCGTGCTTGTAGACCATCTGGCTGACGGTGTTGCGCAGCAGCACCACGAACTGGTCGAACGACTCGATCGTGCCCTGCAGCTTGATGCCGTTGACCAGATAGATCGAGACCGGCACACGCTCGCGCCGGAGTGCGTTCAGGAAAGGATCCTGCAAGGACTGCCCCTTGGACATCTAGATTTCCCCAACTTGTTTGTTGTTGTCGTGCGCATCCGTGCGGCGCGAACCGCGCCCTGCCCGACCCGATTCCCCGGAAGCGGCGGCAGAGCCAGACGATGGTACACAACTCCGGCACGCCTGGCCGCACGGCTGCGCAGCACTAGGCGCTCAGCGCGCGGGCGACGGCTTCGCGCAGGGCGGCGCCGTCGGTGGCGGGATCGAACCATTGCAGGCCGGGCTGGCCGCGCAGCCAGGTGAACTGCCGCTTGGCCAGCTGGCGGGTGGCGGCGATGGCGCGCTCGGCGAAGGTCGCCGCGTCGGTCAGGCCGTCGAGGTGCTCCCAGGCCTGGCGGTAGCCCACCGCGCGCAGCGCCGGCAGGTCGAGCGGCGCGGGATGCGCGCGCAGCGGCGGCAGCGCGCGCAGGGCGCGGACCTCGTCGAGGAAGCCGGCGGCGAGCATGGCCCGGAACCGGCGGGCGATGCGCGCGTGCAGTTCGGCGCGCGAGGCCGGCGCGATCGCCAGCCGGGCCACCCGCAGCGGCAGGCCGGCGCCTGCGGGGCGCTCGCGCTGCCAGGCGCTGATCGGCCGGCCGCTCAGCCGGTAGACCTCCAGCGCGCGCTGGATGCGCTGGGCGTCGGTGGCGTGGATGCGCGCGGCGGCTTCCGGATCGACCCGCGCCAGCTCCGCGTGCAGCGCGGCCCAGCCGCGCCCGGCGGCCTGCCCGGCGAGCTCGGCGCGCAGCGCCGGGTCCGCCGGCGGCATGTCGGCCAGGCCGTCGAGCAGCGCCCGGAAGTACAGGCCGGTGCCGCCGGCCAGCACCGGCAACCGGCCGCGGGCGAGGATGCCCTCGATCGCGGCGCGCGCATCGGCCGCGAACTCCGCCGCGGAGTAGGTCTGCCACGGGTCGCGCAGGTCGAGCATGTGGTGCGGCACCCGCGCGCGCTCGGCGGCGTCGGGCTTGGCGGCGCCGATGTCCAGCCCGCGGTAGACCAGCGCCGAATCGACGCTGACGATCTCGCCGCCGCGCGCCTGCGCCAGCGCCAGCGCCAGCGCGCTCTTGCCCGAGGCGGTCGGGCCGAGGATCGCCAGCGCCCGCGGAAGCCGATCGTCCGGGCTCGCCATCGCGCTTGGCTCAGTAGCCGGTCTCGCGCAACGACAGCCGGACCTGCCGGTGGGTCGCCTGCACCTGCGCCGACGGCGGCCGCCCCAGCAGGCTGACCACCACGATGGCCAGGGTCGCCGCGATCACCCCAGGCACCATCTCGTACAGCGCGCTGCCGGTCAGCGTCCACAGCACCACGGTCAGCGCGCCGGCCAGCATGCCGGCCAGGGCGCCGTTGCGGGTCATCCGCTGCCAGAACAGCGACAGCAGCACGACCGGGCCGAACGCGGCGCCGAAGCCGGCCCAGGCGTAGGCGACCAGGCCCAGCACGCGGCTGTCCGGGTCGCGCGCGATCCAGATCGCCAGCAGCGCGATCGCCGCGACCATCAGGCGGCCGACCCAGACCAGCTCGCGATGGCCCGCGTGCGGCCGCAGGAAGCCGCGGTAGAAATCCTCCGTGAGCGCGCTGGAGCACACCAGCAACTGGCACGACAGCGTGCTCATCACCGCGGCCAGGATCGCCGACAGCAGCACGCCGGCCACCCACGGGTTGAACAGCAGCTCCGAGAGCACGATGAACACGCGTTCGGGGTTCTCGTTCACCGGCCCGGCGAGCTCCGGATTGGCGGCGAAGTACGCCACGCCGAAGAACCCGGTCGACAACGCGCCGAGCAGGCACAGCACCATCCAGGTCATGCCGATCCGGCGCGCGCGCGGGATCGTGGCGACGCTGTCGGCGGCCATGAAACGGGCGAGGATGTGCGGCTGGCCGAAATAGCCGAAGCCCCAGGCCAGCGCCGAGACCACCGCCATCACGCCGCCGGCGCCGATCCATTGCAGGTGCCCGGGGTCCACCTGCTCGATCAGCGCCAGGCTCGGCCCGATGCCGCCGCTGGCCACGATCGCCATCACCGGCACCAGCAGCAGCGCGAAGATCATCAGCGTCGCCTGCACCATGTCGGTCCAGCTCACCGCGAGGAAGCCGCCGACCAGGGTGTAGAGGATCGTCGCCGCCGCGCCCCACCACAGCGCCTGCGCGTAGGGCATGCCGAACACGCTCTCGAACAGCCGCGCGCCGGCGACGATGCCGGAGGCGCAGTAGACCGCGAAGAACACCAGGATCACCAGCGCCGACAGCACCCGCAGCAGCTTCTGGCGGTCCTCGAAACGGTGGGTGAAGTAGTCGGGCAGCGTCAGCGCGTTGCGCGTGCGCTCGGTATAGACGCGCAGCGGTCCGGCGACGTAGCGCCAGTTGAGCCAGGCGCCGGCGGTCAGGCCGACCGCGATCCAGGCTTCCGAGGCGCCGGTCAGGTACAGCGCGCCGGGCAGGCCCATCAGCAGCCAGCCGCTCATGTCCGAGGCGCCGGCCGACAGCGCGGTGACGTAGCTGCCGAGCGAACGGCCGCCGAGGATGTAGTCGTCGAAGGTCTTGGTGCGGTACCAGGCCCAGAAGCCGATCCCCACCATCAGCAGCAGGTAGGTGGCGAAGGTGACGTACAGCGGCGTGCTTGCGGTCATGCGCGATCCCCGGCCGCGGACGGCGGCCACAAGAGCGGAAGCTTACCCGGGATCGCGAACCGGGCGCTCAGGCGTCGTCCGGCCAGCGGATCGCCGGCGCCGCGGCCTCGCGGCGCGGCGCGGGCACGGCGGCCACCGCCGCCCACACCTTCAGCGCATCGACGGTGGCGGCGACGTCGTGCACGCGCAGGATCGCCGCGCCCCGCTGGGCGGCGATCAGGTGCGCGGCCACGGAGCCGGCGGCGCGCTCGGCCGGCGCCTCGCGGCCGGTCAGCTCGCCGATGCTGCGCTTGCGCGACAGCCCGGCCAGCACCGGCACGCCGAGCTCGGAAAACCGCGCCAGCCCGGCCAGCAGCGCCAGGTTGTGGTCCAGGGTCTTGCCGAAGCCGAAGCCGGGATCGACGACGATGCGCCGCTTGTCGATGCCGGCCATCTCGGCGGCGAAGAGGCGCTCGGCCAGGAACCGGTGCACCTCGCCGACCACGTCGTCGTAGCGCGGCGCGTCCTGCATCGAACGCGGCTCGCCCAGCATGTGCATCAGCACCACCGCCGCACCGCTCTCGGCGGCCGCTTCCAGCGCGCCCTCGCGGCGCAGGGCATAGACGTCGTTGATCATGCCGGCGCCGGCGGCGACGGCCGCGCGCATCACCTCCGGCTTGGAGGTATCGACGCTGATCGGCACCTCGGTCGCCGCGCGCAGGCGCTCGATCACCGGCACCACCCGGCGGATCTCCTCCTGCACGGGCACCTCGCCGGCGCCCGGGCGGGTGGATTCGCCGCCCACGTCGAGCAGATCGGCGCCCTCGGCCACCAGGCGCAGGCCATGCGCGACGGCGGCCTCCGGGGTGTCGTGGCGGCCGCCGTCGGAGAACGAATCCGGGGTGACGTTGACGATCCCCATGACCCGCGGCCGGTCCAGGCGCAGGCGGCGCTCCCCGCAGGCCAGCTGCGGCGCGGTGTCGAACATCAGCGCCGGCGCCCGCCGGGCGCGCGGCGCGTCTCGATCCGGCGCAGACGGCGGCTGCGCGCGACCACGCCGGCCATGATGCCGCAGGGCGCGCCGAAGGCCAGGCCGAGCACCACGTTGCCGACGAACAGGCCCACCGCGATGCCCAGGGCCAGGCCCAGCGGCAGCCAAAGCGGATCCATCACGGCATCGTCGGCAGCGGACATGGGGTCTCCCGGAAACGAAAAAGGCCAGAGCGGACTCTGGCCTTTCGCGGCGCGTGATGCAACCGTGAAGGTCGCCGAAACGCGAACCGGGTCGCGCTCTCCCGGCGCCCTCAGGTCTGCTCGGCCGGGCCGCCGATCGGCGCGGCCGGGCGCGGCTGGCCGCCCTGCCCGTCGCCGCCGTCGCCGCGGCCGGACTTGCTCCAGCCTATCGGCGGCGGCGGCTCGCGGCCTTCCATGATCGCGTCGATCTGCGGCGCGTCGATGGTCTCGTACTGCAGCAGCAGCTGCGACATGGCGTGCAGCTTGTCGATGTTGGCGGTCAGGATCTCCTTGGTGCGCGCGTACGCCTTGTCCAGGATCGAGCGCACCACCTCGTCGATCTTGCGCGCGGTCTCGTCGGAGACGTTCTTGTGCTGGGTGACCGAACGGCCCAGGAACACCTCGTCCTCTTCCTCGCCGTAGGCCACCGGGCCCAGCTCGTCGGACAGGCCCCACTTGGTGACCATGTTGCGCGCGATCTTGGTCGCGCGCTCGATGTCGTTGGAGGCGCCGGTGGTGACCTTGTCCTCGCCGAAGATCAATTCCTCCGCCACCCGGCCGCCGTACAGCGAGCACAGCTGCGATTCGATCGCGACCTTGTTCATCGAGTACTTGTCGCCCTCGGGCAGGTACATGGTCACGCCCAGCGCGCGTCCGCGCGGAATGATCGTGACCTTGTAGACCGGATCGTGCTCGGGGACCAGGCGGCCGACGATGGCGTGGCCGGCCTCGTGGTAGGCGGTGAGCGTCTTCTCTTCCTCGCTCATCGCCATCGAGCGGCGCTCGGCGCCCATCAGGATCTTGTCGCGGGCGCGGTCGAAGTGGTCCATGCGGACCTCCTTCGCGTTCTCGCGCGCGGCGAACAGCGCCGCCTCGTTGACCAGGTTGGCCAGGTCGGCGCCGGAGAAGCCCGGCGTGCCGCGGGCGACGATCAGCGGATCGACGTCGTCGTCCAGCGGCACCTTGCGCATGTGCACCTTGAGGATCTGCTCGCGGCCGCGCACGTCGGGCAGGCCGACCACCACCTGGCGGTCGAAGCGGCCCGGGCGCAGCAGCGCCGGGTCGAGCACGTCCGGGCGGTTGGTCGCGGCGATCACGATCACGCCCTCGCCGCCCTCGAAGCCGTCCATCTCCACCAGCAGCTGGTTCAGGGTCTGCTCGCGCTCGTCGTGGCCGCCGCCCAGGCCGGCGCCGCGGTGGCGGCCGACCGCGTCGATCTCGTCGATGAAGATGATGCACGGCGCGTGCTTCTTGGCCTGCTCGAACATGTCGCGCACGCGGCTGGCACCGACGCCGACGAACATCTCCACGAAGTCCGAGCCGGAGATCGAGAAGAACGGCACCTTGGCCTCGCCGGCGATGGCCTTGGCCAGCAGGGTCTTGCCGGTGCCGGGCGGGCCGACCATCAGCACGCCGCGGGGGATCTTGCCGCCCAGGCGCTGGAACTTGGAGGGATCGCGCAGGAACTCGACCAGCTCGGAGACTTCCTCCTTGGCCTCGTCGCAGCCGGCCACGTCGGCGAAGGTGACCTTGGTCTGGTCCTCGCTGAGCAGCTTCGCGCGCGACTTGCCGAACGACATCGCGCCCTTGCCGCCGCCCTGCTGCATCTGCCGCATCATGAACAGGAAGAAGCCGATGATCAGCAGCACCGGCAGGAAATTGATCAGGATGTAGAGCAGCGACGGCCCGCTCGACGGCGGCGCCTGCCTGATCTCCACGTTGTGGTTCATCAGGTCGTCGACCATGCGCTCGTCGCGGCGCGGCGCGATCACCGTGCCGCGCTCGCCGTTGGCGCGCTCGAAGGTGATGGTGCGCTCGTCCTCGGCGATGTCGACCTTGCGGATGCGATTGGCCCGCACCTCCTCCATGAACTGCGAGTACACCACCTCCTGGCTGCCGCCGGTGCGGGGGCTGAAGCTCTGGAACACCACCATCAGCACGACGGCGACGATGACCCAGAGCATCAGATTCTTCACGAGATCGTTCATGGAATGCTTCTGCTCTTGATGAGGATGGCGCGGGATCGCCCACGCACCGCTGCCCGATGGTACTACCTTGGAGCCTGCCGCTCAGCGCGGCCGCCGCCCCCGGGCCAGGGCGTAGACCTCCGGAGAGCGCTGCCGCGACGCCGCCGGCTTGCGGACCGAGACCTTGTCGTACCGGTGCCGCAGCTCGCGGACGTAGTCGTCGAAGCCCACGCCCTGGAACAGCTTGATCAGGAACGCGCCGCCCGGGCGCAGATGATCGTCGGCGAACGCCATCGCCAGTTCGGCCAGGTGCATGGCCCGGGGCTGGTCGACGGCACCCACACCGCTCTTGTTGGGGGCCATGTCCGACAACACAAGATCCACCGGGCGTCCGTCGAGCGCGGCCTCCAGCCGCGATAACACCGCATCCTCCCTGAAATCGCCATGAAGGAACTCGACCCCGGCCAGCGGCGGCATCTCCAGGATGTCCAGCGCGATCACCCGGCCCTCGTCGCCCAGCGCCTGGCGGACCCATTGCGACCAGCCGCCCGGCGCCGCGCCCAGGTCGACCACGGTCATCCCCGGCTTGAGCAGGCGGTCGCGAGCGACCAGCTCCTCCAGCTTGTAGGCGGCGCGCGAACGCATGCCCTCGGCCTGGGCCCGCTTCACGTAGGGGTCGGAGAAGTGCTCGGCGAGCCAGCGCTGGCTGCTCTTGCTGCGGGGCGGCATAAGGGGGATCGTGGCGCGGCGGAAGTGCCGCCAAATCAGGGAGTTCCGGCCGGCATGATACCCTGCCCGCCCTCCGACCGCTGACCGCCACCGCCCGATGAGCATCGCCCTGACCGCCTCCCAGACCCGATTCCTCCGCGGCCAGGCCCACGACCTGCGTGCCGTTCTCCAGGTCGGCGGCAAGGGCGTCACCGATGCGCTGGCGGCGGAACTGGACGGGCTGCTGGAACACCACGAGCTGATCAAGGTGAAGGTGGCCGCCGCCGACCGCGAGGAGCGCGACGCGCTCGTCGCGGCGCTGGTGGAACGCAGCGGCGCGGCCCTGGTGCAGCGGATCGGCCACGTCGCCGTGCTCTACCGCCCGGCCCAGGACAAGCGCAGGATCGTCCTGCCCCGCGCCTGAGGCCCGGGCTCATCCGCTCCGGACCGCCCGACCGCCCATGCAGCTCAATCTCGAAACGCCCGACTTCGATTACTTCCTCCGCGGGGCCGACGGCCGCACCGCGCTGGTCAACGAGCGCCGGCTGACCCGCAGCTTCGTGATCGCGCCCGACGCGCTGGTCGAGGACTGGCCGGTCGCGGACATCGCGGCGCTGCGCGCCGAGGACCTGGACGCGCTGCTGGCGCTATCGCCGGAGCTGGTGGTGCTGGGCTCGGGGCGCACGCAGGTGTTCCCGCCGGCCGAGGTGGTCGCCGCCTGCCTGACGCGCGGCATCGGCCTGGAGACCATGGCCAACGACGCCGCCGCGCGGACCTACCACGTGCTCGCCGGCGAGGGCCGCCGGGTGGTCGCCGCGTTCGTGCTCGCCGGGGCCCCGACCGGGGACGAGTGATCCGGAAAAGCCGGGGGGCCGCGCTGCTTGCGAATCCCCGATCCGGTCAGCGGCGCGGCAGGTACGAGAGCGGGTCGACCGGCTTGCCGTTGTAGCGGATCTCGAAGTGCAGCATGTCGCGCGCCGCGCCGCTGCGGCCCATCTCGGCGATCTGCTGTCCGGCGCGCACGCGCTCGCCCTCGTTGACCAGCCGCGAGCGGTTGTGGCCGTAGGCCGAGAGCCATTGTTCGTCGTGCTTGACGATGATCAGTTCGCCGTAGCCGACCAGCCCGGAACCGGAATACACCACCACGCCGTCGGCGGCGGCGCGCACGGCCTGGCCGCCGCTGCCGGCGATGCCGATGCCCTGCTTGGTCGGGTCGCCCTCGGCGAAGCGGCTGACCAGCTGGCCGTCGGCGGGCCAGCGCCAGGCGACGCTGCTGCGCACCGGCGGCGGCGGCGGCGCGGTCGGCTGCGCCGGCGGCCGCGCGGCGGTACCGCCCTGCGCGGGCCGCGACGCCGGGCCGGACGGGCGCGCGGCGGTGCCGCCGCCCTGCGGGTACAGCCGCAGGCGCTGGCCGGGATAGATGGTGTACGGCGGGGCGATGCCGTTCCACATCGCCAGATCCAGCGGACTGATGCCGTTGTTGACCGCGATCCGGTACACGGTATCGCCGCGCTGCACGGTCACGCTCTGCCCCGGGCGCGGCGTCGAGGCCGGCCGCGTTGCGCCGCCCTCGCGTACCACGCGGCTGCTGGCGCAGGCGCTCAACAGCGCCAGCGCGGCCACCACGGCCAGGGTCCGGAGCGCGGAATGTGCGGTCATCGGGGCGGCGTCCTCACGAGTGGGGCGGAAAGCGAGCGGGCGACAGCGTGCCGGGGTGCGCATGAACGTGGCGGCGACGCGCATCAGCCCAGCACGCCCGACAGCAGCGGCACGAACACCACCGGGGCCAGGTCGGTGCGCTCGATGCCGCCGTCCTCGCGGCGGCGCAGGCGCACCAGCGTCTGCGCGCCGCTGCCGCCGACCGGCGCCACCAGCACGCCGCCGACCGCGAGCTGCGCGGTCAGCGCATCGACCAGGGCCGGCGCCGCGGCGGTGACCAGGATGCCGTCGAAGGGACCGTTCTCGGCCCAGCCGGCGCGGCCGTCGTCGTGCTTGCTGCGCACGTTGAGGCCCAGCGAGCGGAAGCGCTTGCGCGCCACCCGCAGCAGTTCGCCGATGCGCTCGACGGTATGCACCTCGATGCCGAGCGCGGCCAGGATCGCGGCCTGGTAGCCGGAGCCGGTGCCGATCTCAAGCGCCTTCTGCGGCATGCCCTGCTCGAGCAGGGTCTCGGTCATGCGCGCCACCACCCAGGGCTGGGAGATGGTCTGGCCGTGGCCGATCGGCAGCGCGGTGTCCTCGTAGGCGCGGGTGGCCAGCGCCTCGTCGACGAACAGGTGGCGCGGCACGGTGCGGATCGCGTTGAGCACGCGTTCGTCGCGGATGCCGCCCTCGCGCAGGCGCTCGATCAGGCGATCGCGCACGCGCTGCGAGGTCATGCCGACCCCCAGCGCCTCGGGCTGCAGTCGCAGGCGCGGGGTCATCATGCGTGGACGCTCCCGAGCGCCTGCGCCAGCCCGCCGACCCAGCTGGCGACCTGCTCCAGCGCCTGGTAGCGGGTCAGGTCGACGTGGATCGGGGTGATCGCGATGTTGCGGGTGCGCACGGCGTGGAAGTCGGTGCCGGGGCCGGAGTCCAGCTCCGGGCCGGCCGGGCCGATCCACCACCAGGTCCGCCCGCGCGGATCCTCCAGCGGCACGCAGGGCTCGGCGCGGTGGCGGTTGCCCAGGCGGGTCACCTCGAAGCCGGCGATCTCCGACCACGGCAGGTCGGGCACGTTGACGTTGAGGATGGTGTCGGCCGGCAGCGGGTCGGCCTTGAGCCGCTCGACGATCTCCACCGCGGCGCGCGCGGCGGTGTCGTAGTGCTCGCCCACGTGGTCGCGGGTGACCAGCGAGACCGCCACCGCCGGCAGGCCGAGGAAGCGGCCTTCCATCGCCGCGGCGACGGTGCCGGAATAGATCACGTCGTCGCCGAGGTTGGCGGTGTTGTTGATGCCCGACACCACGATGTCCGGCTCGATCTCCAGCATGCCGGTGATCGCCACGTGCACGCAGTCGGTCGGGGTGCCGTGCACGCGCCAGGTCGCCTCGTCCACCTGGATCACCCGCAGCGGCATGTCCAGGGTCAGGGAATTGCTGGCGCCGGAACGATCGCGGTCCGGGGCGACGATCAGCACGTCGTGGCCGGCATCGCGCAGGCCTTCCGCCAGGATGCGGATGCCCGGCGCATCCACGCCGTCATCGTTGCTCACCAGTACGCGCATGAATCTGTCTGTCGAGCCTCGCCGCAGGACCTGTGCGCGACATGATACCGGATGTATGCTGGGCCGACCCCGGGCGTGGACGTCTTCGCGTCCGGCGAGTTCCGGCCGACGACTCCGCGCACCTGCGCGCTCCACGGGCCCCGATGCCACGCGATCCCGATCCGCCGCACGACGACGACGCCGCGCTGTTCCGCGCGGCGATCGGGCCGGTGCGCGAACTGCCGCCGGCGCCGGAACCCGCGCCCAGGCCGCGGCCGAGCCCGCGCCCGCGCATGGCCGAGCGCGAGGAGTCCGACGCGCGCAGCGAGTTCCATCGCCTGCTCGACGGCGCCGGTCCGCTGGAAGCCGGCCTGCTCGCCGGCGACGCCCTGCGCTATCGCCGCGACGACGTGCCGCCGCGCGTGCTCAAGCGCCTGTCGCGCGGGCAGTACGCCGCGCAGGACGAGCTCGACCTGCACCATGCCGGCGCGGCGCAGGCCGAGACGATGCTGCGGCGGTTCCTGGCCGAGGCGCGCGACGCCGGCATGGGCTGCGTGCGGGTCATCCACGGCAAGGGCCGCCACGCCGAAGGCACGCCGGTGCTGAAGAACGTGGTGGACCGCATCCTGCGCCAGCGCGCCGACGTGCTGGCGTTCCATTCCGCGCCGCCCGCCCAGGGCGGGACCGGCGCGGTGCTGGTGCTGCTCAGGCCGCGCTGAGCGCGCCGCGCCCCCCAGGCTGTCTCGACATTCAGCCTGCGAAAGGCCCCGCCTTCCTGCCGGGACCAGGCGGTCTTCGCCTTCCGCCGCAAGCGGGGAGCACTCTGTTTTTCCCTTCCCCCGCAAGCGGGGGGCATCCTGCTTTTTCCTTCCCCCGCAAGCTTGCGGGAGAAGGAACAACGTGCCCCGCTTGCGGGAGAAGGGACGACCCGGCCCCGCTCGCGGGAGAAGGGACAGCATGACCCCGTTTGCGGGAGGCTAGCGGCGGGCGCGGGCCGGCTCGCGCCGCGGCGGCGGATTGAGCCACTGCACGGTGAGGCCGCGCCGCCGCGCCTCGGCTTCGACCCGCGCGACGTACTCGGCATCGTTGCGGATGACCTCGCCGCGCACACCGGGCTGCGCGGCGGGCACGCGGGAAACGGCCTGCGGGCCGGCGCAGGCGGCGAGCGCCAGCGGCACGAGACACAGGGCGGAACGGAACAGGATGCGCATGGCGGCGTCTCCGGGCGCGGCCCGCGCCTCGCGGGCCTGCGCCTCACGCTTATACGCTGCGCCGCCGGGCACACCGGTGCGCGCGGGCACTTTCCGACGAACGGTCCTCGGCGCGGCCGGGGCGCGCGCGTTCACGATTCCGCGGTGGCGGCGATCTCGCGCAGCACGGCGGTGGCGTAGGCGCCGGGGGGCAGCGAGAAGCGCAACGCCAGCACGTCGTCCGCCGGCCAGTCCCAGGCCAGATCCTGCGCGCGCAGGCGGGTCGCGCGGCGCTCCTGCCTGAGCCCCGCGCGCTCGAGCCCGGCGCGCAGGGCCAGGGCATCGTCGGCGCCGAGCGCCGCTTCCTCGAGCGCGCGCGCCTCGCCGGCGCTGCGCAGTTCGCCCAGCCCCCACAGGGGCGCGGTCGGATGGATGTCGAATGCGGCCAGGCGCGCCGCCAGGGCTTCGTTCCAGGGCTCCGGGCCGAACACGCTGCGGCTGCCGTCGAGCATCCACACCTCGCCGTCGAGCGGGCGGTCCCAGGTGTCGGCTTCCACCCGCCGCGCCAGCGCGCGGTTGAACAATTCCGAACGCGCGGCCGACAGCAGCATCGTGCGCTCCTCGCGCCGCAGCCGCTTGCGCGGGCGGGCGGCGGCGTCGCCGGGCGGAACGTGTCCGAACATCGCCAACGCCTGGGCGACGTTGCCGCCGCCGCGGCCGAAGCGCTGCTCGCCGAAGTAGTTGGGCACGCCGCGCGCGGCGACCTCGGCGAGCCTCGATGCCACCGCCGCGCGATCGCCGTGCACTTCGCGCAGCACCAGCACGAAGCGGTTGCCGGCCAGCGCACCGCGCGGCAGCTTGCGGGCATGCCGCGCGGCGGAGATCACCCGCAGGCCGTCCACCCGCAACGCGTCCAGCGGCGGTGCCTCGCGCCCGGGCAGGTGCAGGCTGAAGCGCTGGCGGGTGACCGCGTGGCGGTCCTTGAGCCCGGCGTAGCCGACGGCCGGTTCGTCGACGCCCGCCCACGCCGCCAGCGCGCGCGCGGCGAAGGCGGTGTTCATGCCGCGCTTCTCGACGGTCAGCAGCAGGTGCTCGCCCTCGCCGCTGGCGGCGAAGGCGTCCAGTTCCTCGACGCGGAAGTCCTCGTCGCTGGCGCGGAGGCGCGCCCGCGCCGGCGGCGGGCCGAACGCCCGCGGCAGCTCCCCGCCCGCCTCGCTCATGCCGCGACCAGCAGGCAGACCGCCTGCGCGGCGATGCCCTCGCCACGGCCGGTGAAGCCCAGGCGCTCGCTGGTGGTGGCCTTGACGCTCACCGCATCGAGGCCGATGCCGAGGTCGGCGGCGATGGCCTCGCGCATCGCCTGCGCGTGCGGGCCGATCTTCGGCCGCTCGCACACCACGGTGACGTCGGCGTTGCCGACCCGCCAGCCGCGCTCGGCCAGCAGCGCCGTGCAGTGGCGGACGAACACGCGGCTGTCGGCGCCCTTCCAGCGCGGGTCGGTCGGCGGGAAGTGCACGCCGATGTCGCCCAGCGCCAGCGCGCCGAGCATGGCGTCGCACAGCGCGTGCAGGGCCACGTCGCCATCGCTGTGGGCCAGCACGCCGCGCTCGTGGGGAATGCGCACGCCGCCGACGACGACGTGGTCGCCGTCGCCGAAGGCATGCACGTCGTAGCCGTGGCCGATGCGGATGGGGGGCATGGGGGCAGGGGTCCAGGGGTCAGGGGTCAAGGGGCAGGGACCAGAGGCCAGGGGCCAGGGGCCAGGGGCCAGGGGCCAGGGGCCAGGGGCCAGGGAAAGAAAAAAGCAGGAGGGTCGATCGGATGAGACGCTGTTACAGCGACCGTGGGCATGAACGCGATCAGCTGCCCTCCCCTGGCCCCTGGCCCCTGGCCTCTGGCCTCTGGCCTCTGGCCCGCGCCAGCACGAATTCGAAGCGCTCCAGGTCGGCGCGCGTGGTGATCTTGAAGTTGTCCTCGGCGCCCTCGACCAGCAGCGGGCGGGCGCCCTGGCGCTCCATCGCCATCGATTCGTCGGTGACCTCGACGCCGGCGTCGCGGGCGGCCTGCAGGGCGCGGGTCAGCTGCAGGCGACGGAACAGCTGCGGGGTCAGCGCGCGCCACAGGCGCTCGCGCGGCTGGGTGCCGTCGATGCCGCCGTCGTCGCCGGCGCGCTTGAGCGTGTCGCGCACCGGGGCGGCGAGGATCGCGCCGACCGGGTCGTCGCGGCCGACTTCCAGCAGGTGCGACAGATCGTCCGGGCGCAGGTTGGGGCGCGCGGCATCGTGCACCAGCACGAAGTCGTCGGCGCGCACGTCCTCGGGCAAGGCCTGCAGGCCGGCCAGCACCGATTCCGCACGTGAGCCGCCGCCGGTGCAGGCCAGCACGGGCCGGCCCTCGAACTCGCGCCAGCCCGGCCACAGCCCGTCGTCGGGCGCCAGCGCCACCACCACGCCGCGCACGCCCGGGTGCGCCAGCAGCGCGCGCAGCGCGTGCGCGATCAGCGGCTCGCCGGCGACTTCCAGGTACTGCTTGGGCCGCTCGGCGCCGAAGCGCGCGCCGCGGCCGGCGGCCGGCACCACCGCCCAGGTCATCGCGGCGGCTCCTGCGCCGGCGCTTCGTCCGCATCCGCCGCATCGTCCGCGGCCGGCGGCGCGGCGTGGACCGGCGCGTCGACGACGCGGTAGAACACCTCGCCCGGCCGCACCATGCCCAGCTCGCTGCGCGCGCGCTCTTCCACCGCGGCCTCGCCGGTGGGGGATTTCAGGTCCGCGACCTCGGCGGCGAGCGCGGCGTTGCGCTCGGCCAGGCCGGCGTTCTGCCGGGCCTGTTCGTCGACGCGCGCCTGCAGCGCGGCCACCTCGCGGGTGCCCGCGGTGCCGAACCAGAGCCGGTACTGCAGCCACCCGAGCAGGGCGATCAGCAGCACCAGCAGGATCCGCAGGGCGCGCATGGACGCGGGCTCCCTCCGCTCAGCGCCGCAGCGAGACGAAGGCGTCGCGGCCGGCGAAGCGCGCGTTGCCGCCCAGCGCTTCCTCGATGCGCAGCAGCTGGTTGTACTTGGCCACGCGGTCGCTGCGGCACAGCGAGCCGGTCTTGATCTGGGTGGCGGTGGTGGCGACCGCGATGTCGGCGATGGTGGTGTCCTCGGTCTCGCCGGAGCGGTGCGAGACGATCGCGGCGTAGTGGGCCGCATCGGCCATGGCGATGGCTTCCAGGGTCTCGGTCAGGGTGCCGATCTGGTTGACCTTGATCAGGATCGCGTTGGCGGTCTTCGACTCGATGCCTTGCGCGAAGATGCGCGGGTTGGTCACGAACAGGTCGTCGCCCACCAGCTGCACGCGCTCGCCGATGCGGTCGGTGAGCTGCCTCCAGCCGGCCCAGTCGTCCTCGGCCATGCCGTCCTCGATGGTGACGATCGGGTACTGCGCGACCCAGTCGGCCAGGAAATCGACGAACTGCTCGCTGGTCAGGCGCTTGTTCTCGCCGACCAGGTGGTACTTGCCGTTGTCGTGGAACTCGCTGGAGGCCACGTCCAGGCCCAGCAGCACGTCGTCGCCGGCGCTGTAGCCGGCCTTGCCGATCGCCTCCAGGATGGTGTCGAGCGCCTCGACGTTGCTGCGGAAGTCCGGCGCGAAGCCGCCTTCGTCGCCGACCGCGGTCGACAGGCCCTGCCCCTTCAGCACCGACTTCAGCGCGTGGAAGATCTCGGTGCCGGCGCGCAGCGATTCGGCGAACGAGTCGAAGCCCACCGGCAGCACCATGAATTCCTGGAAATCGACGTTGTTGTCGGCATGCGCGCCGCCGTTGATGATGTTCATCATCGGCACCGGGAGCGCAGGCGCGCGGTCGCCGGCGAGCAGCTTCCACAGCGGCACCTTGCGCGCCGCCGCCACCGCGTGCGCGTTGGCCAGCGACACGCCCAGCAACGCGTTGGCGCCCAGCCGGGCCTTGTTCTCGGTGCCGTCGAGGTCGATCAGGCGCTTGTCGAGCCCGGCCTGGTCGCCGGCGTCGAACCCCTTCAGCGATTCGGCGATCGCGCCGTTGACGTTGGCCACCGCCTTGCGCACGCCCTTGCCCAGGTAGCGGGTCCTGTCGCCGTCGCGCAGCTCCACCGCTTCCTTGGTGCCGGTGGAGGCGCCGGAGGGCACCATCGCGCGGCCGAAGCTGCCGTCTTCGAGCACGACTTCGGCTTCCAGGGTCGGGTTGCCGCGGCTGTCGAGGATTTCGCGGGCATGGACGGTTGCGATCTTCATATCAGCTCAGCGTCTTCTGGTAGTTGGACAGGAAGTCTTCGGACGGCACGCAGGCCCCGCCGGTGGCGCGGGCCTCGAAATGGTAGACGTAGGCGAGCGCGCGGGCCTGGTCGATCGGCCGCGACGGCGCCCAGGCCGAGACCGCCTGGAAGGATCGCATGATCGCCTGGGCGTCGTCGGGCGCGGCCTCGATCGCGGCGCGGCCGGGATCGCCGGGCGGCAGCAGGGCCAGCGCGCGCTCGCGCATTTCGCCAGCCAGGCCCAGCGCCTGCAGGGCCTGCACGCTCTGCGCGGGCGTGCGCGCGCCGCGGGTGCCCTCCACGCACAGGCGCAGGGTGTCGATGGCCTGGGCGAAGCGGTTCCATTCGTCCGCGCCGAGCGGCGCGATGTCCTCGGCGCTGGGCGCGCCGGCGGGCGCCGCCGGCACGGGCGCCTGCGCCGGCGCGGCGCCGGCCAGGCACGCCGCGATCAGGGCCGCGAGGGCGGCCGCGCGCGCGGGCGCGGGCTCCGGCTCAGGGGGTTTCAAGCCAGCCACCCTGCTTGGCGGCGCGGTCGAGCGCCTGCAGGGTCTCCAGCAGCGCGCGCATCTTCCCCAGCGGCCAGGCGTTGGGACCGTCGGACAGGGCCTTGGCCGGATCGGGATGGGTTTCCATGAACAGACCGGCCACGCCCACGGCGACCGCCGCACGCGCGAGCACCGGCACGAACTCGCGCTGGCCGCCGCTGGCGCCGCCCAGCCCGCCGGGCAGCTGCACCGAATGGGTGGCGTCGAACACCACCGGGCAGCCGGTGTCGCGCATCACCGCCAGGCTGCGCATGTCGGAGACCAGGTTGTTGTAGCCGAAGCTGGCGCCGCGCTCGCAGACCATGATCTGCGCATTGCCGGTGGACTTCGCCTTTTCCACCACCGGTTTCATGTCCCAGGGCGAAAGGAACTGGCCCTTCTTGATGTTGACCGGCTTGCCGGCCGAGCAGACCTTGAGGATGAAATCGGTCTGCCGCACCAGGAAGGCGGGCGTCTGCAGCACGTCCACGACGCTGGCGACCTCGTCCATCGGCGTGTACTCGTGGACGTCGGTCAGCACCGGCACCCCGATCTGCCGCTTGACCTCGGACAGCACGCGCAGGCCTTCCTCCATGCCGGGGCCGCGGAAGCTGCCCAGCGAGGTGCGGTTGGCCTTGTCGAAGCTGGACTTGAAAATGAAGGGGATGCCGAGCGCGCCGGCGATCTCCTTGAGCTGGCCGGCGACGTCGAGCTGCAACTGCTCGCTCTCGACCACGCAGGGCCCGGCGATCAGGAAGAACGGCCGGTCCAGGCCGACCTCGAATCCGCACAGGTTCATGCCTGCGCCTCCTTGAGCAGCTTGCCGCCGGCCTGGCCGTCGTTGGCCTTGCGCTCGCGCGCGGCGCGCACGAAGCCGACGAACAGCGGATGGCCCTGGCGCGGCGTGGACAGGAATTCCGGATGCGCCTGGCAGGCGATGAACCAGGGGTGGTCGGGCAGCTCGATCATCTCCACCAGCAGGTCGTCCATCGACTTGGCGGAGATCACCAGGCCGGCCTCCTCGAGCTGCGGCCGGTAGCGGTTGTTGAACTCGTAGCGATGGCGGTGGCGCTCGCCGACCACGTCGCGGCCGTACAGCGCATGGGCGCGGGTGCCGGGCTTGATCCGCGCCTCCTGCAGCCCGAGGCGCATGGTGCCGCCGAGGTCGTCGTCCTCGCTGCGGCGCTCGACCTCGCCGCTGCGGGTGCGCCACTCGGTGATCAGGCCGATCACCGGGTGCGGGGTCTGGCGGTCGTTCTCGGTGCTGTTGGCGCCTTCCAGCCCGGCGAGGTGGCGCGCCACGTCCACCACCGCGGCCTGCATGCCGTAGCAGATGCCGAAGTACGGGACGCCGCGCTCGCGCGCGTAGCGGGAGGCCAGCACCTTGCCCTCGAACCCGCGGTCGCCGAAGCCGCCGGGCACCAGCACGCCGTGGACGCCGTCCAGCGCCCGCTCGGCGCCGTGGCGTTCCAGATCCTGCGATTCGACCCACTTGAGGTTCACCCGGGTGCGCTGGCGGATGCCGCCGTGCTTGAGCGCCTCGCCGACGGACTTGTAGGCGTCCTTGTGATCGACGTACTTGCCGACCACGGCGATCGTGACCTCGTCGATGGGATGCTCGGCGGCATCGACCACGTCCACCCATTCCGACAGGTCGGCGCGCTCGGCCGCGCGGTCGCCCAGCTGCAGCCGCTCCACCGCCAGCTGGTCCAGCCCCTGCGCGTGCAGCCACATCGGGATCTTGTGGATGTCGTCCAGATCGACCACCGAGATCACCGCCTTCTCGGAGACGTTGGTGAACAGCGCGATCTTGCGGCGCTCGCTGTCGGGCAGCGGCTGCTCGCTGCGGCACAGCAGCACGTCGGGCTGGATGCCGATCGAGCGCAGCTCCTTGACCGAGTGCTGGGTCGGCTTGGTCTTCAGCTCGCCGGCGGCGGCGATGTAGGGCACCAGGGTGAGGTGCACGAACATCGCCTTGTCCGGGCCGCGGTCGGCGCGGATCTGGCGGATCGCCTCCAGGAACGGCAGCGACTCGATGTCGCCGACGGTGCCGCCGATCTCGACCAGCGCCACGTCGTAGCCCTGGGTGGCCTCGTCGATCGCGCGCTTGATCGCGTCGGTGATGTGCGGGATCACCTGCACGGTCGCGCCCAGGTAGTCGCCGCGGCGCTCCTTGCGGATCACGCTCTCGTAGATCTTGCCGGTGGTGATCGAGTTCTTGCCCGACAGCCGCACGTTGACGAAGCGCTCGTAGTGGCCGAGGTCGAGATCGGTCTCGGCGCCGTCGTCGGTGACGTAGACCTCGCCGTGCTGGAACGGGCTCATCGTGCCCGGATCGACGTTGATGTAGGGATCGAGCTTCATCATCGTCACCCGCAGGCCGCGGGCCTCGAGGACGGCGGCGAGGGACGCCGCGGCGATGCCCTTCCCGAGGGAAGAGACCACGCCACCGGTGACGAAGACGAGCGGGGTGACGGAGCGGAGGGGGGAAGTCATGGGCGCAGCGGTCGCTGGAAAGCCCCATTCTACAGGCAAGCGACCGGCCGGTCTCGCCGGCGAGCGCCTGCGACGCGCTGCGCGCGCCGCAACGAGAACGGGCGCCGCGGAAAGCGGCGCCCGTGGGCTGCGGCATCCGGCCGGACCGCCGCGCGGGCGGCCCGGACCGGAGCGGATCAGGCCGGGTCTTCTTCTTCCGGCTCGACCGGCGGCTGCGCCTGCTCGGTCCGCCACTCGGCCGCCTCGGCCTGCTGCTGCGCCTGCTGGGCCTGCTGTTCGGAGGAGAAGGCGTGCTGCTCGGCCTGCCGGGCCTCGGCATCGGCGGCGTTCGCGGCCTCCGCGGCGGCCGCGGCCGCGCGCTCGGCGTCGCGCAGGGCGTCCTGGTCCACTTCCTGGGCGAAGGCGGTGGGCGCGGCGAACGCGGCGCCGACCAGGGCCGCGAACAGGATGTCGTGCTTCTTCATGAGGTCTCGTCTCCCGAGCTTTGGTGTGGTGTGTGGCGCCTGCCGGCCGAGGCCGGAGCGCCGCCTGCGCCGCCGGGCGGCGACGCGGCCACCTGAGCACAGCGCGGCCGGCCCGAAACTGAACAACGGACCCTTAACCCCGTGCTCTCGCCGCGCTTACGAAACGGTCACGAAAAGGCCCGAAAACCCCGGGTTTTCCCCAGCTGATCCGGAAGCGTTTTCCGTGCTGCCCCCCGGGACCGCTGCGCGAACGCGACCGCGCCGCCTTTCCATTACCATGCGCTGCCCCGCCCTTCCCCGCCGCCCCCGCATGAGCAGCCGCTACAACGCCGTCGACATCGAAGTCCTCTCCGGGCTGGACCCGGTCAAGCGCCGGCCCGGCATGTACACCGACACCACGCGCCCGAACCACCTGGCGCAGGAAGTGATCGACAACGCGGTGGACGAGGCGCTGGCCGGCCATGCGCGCACGATCGACGTGGTGCTGTACAAGGACGGCAGCTGCGAGGTCTCCGACGACGGCCGCGGCATGCCCGTGGACATCCACCCGGAAGAGAGGATCCCCGGTGTCGAGCTGATCCTGACGCGCCTGCACGCCGGCGGGAAGTTCAGCAACAAGAACTACACCTTCTCCGGCGGCCTGCACGGCGTGGGCGTGAGCGTGGTCAACGCGCTGTCGACGCTGGTGGAGGTGCACATCAAGCGCGAGGGCAGCGAGCACCGCATCACCTTCCGCGACGGCGAGCGCGCCTCCCCGCTGGAGGTGGTGGGCACGGTCGGCCGCCGGAACACCGGCACCCGCGTGCGCTTCTGGCCCGATCCGAAGTACTTCGACACGCCGAAGTTCAACCTGCGCGCGCTGCGCCACCTGCTGCGCGCCAAGGCGGTGCTGTGCCCGGGCCTGACCGTGACCCTGTACGACGAGGCCAGCGGCGAACGCGAGCGCTGGTACTACGAGGACGGCCTGCGCGACTACCTGCGCGGCGCGCTGGCGGGCCTGGAGGCGCTGCCGCCGGAGCTGTTCGTGGGCCGCCTGGCGCGCGAGACCGAGGCCGTGGACTGGGCGGTGGGCTGGATCGCGGAGGGCGAGCTGGTGCAGGAGAGCTACGTCAACCTGATCCCCACCGCGCAGCACGGCACCCACGTCAACGGCCTGCGCACCGGCTTCACCGATGCGCTGCGGGAATTCTGCGACTTCCGCAACCTGCTGCCGCGCGGCGTCAAGCTGGCGCCGGAGGACGTCTGGGACCGGGTGAGCTTCGTGCTGTCGCTGAAGATGAGCGATCCGCAGTTCTCCGGGCAGACCAAGGAGCGGCTGTCCTCGCGCCAGGCCGCGGGCTTCGTGGAAGGCGCCGCGCACGATGCGTTCTCGCTGTGGCTCAACCAGCACGTGGAACTGGGCGAGAAGATCGCGCAGCTGGCGATCGAGCGCGCCAGCGCGCGGCTGAAGACCGAGAAGCAGATCGTCCGCAAGAAGGTCACCCAGGGCCCCGCCCTGCCCGGCAAGCTGGCCGACTGCATCAGCCAGGACCTGTCGCGCACCGAGCTGTTTCTGGTCGAGGGCGACTCGGCCGGCGGCAGCGCCAAGCAGGCGCGCGACAAGGATTTCCAGGCGATCCTGCCGCTGCGGGGCAAGATCCTCAACACCTGGGAAGTGGCCTCGGGCAGCGTGCTGGCCTCGGAGGAGGTGCACAACCTCGCCATCGCCATCGGCTGCGATCCCGGCAAGGACGACATCTCCGGGCTGCGCTACGGCAAGATCGTGATCCTGGCCGACGCCGACTCCGACGGCCTGCACATCGCCACCCTGCTCTCGGCGCTGTTCCTGCGCCACTTCCCGGCGCTGGTCGCGGCCGGCCACGTGTTCGTGGCGATGCCGCCGCTGTTCCGCGTGGACGTGGGCAAGCAGGTGTTCTACGCGCTGGACGAGGAGGAGAAGGCCGCGCTGCTGGAGAAGATCGCCCGCGAGAAGATCAAGGGCCAGGTCAGCGTGACCCGATTCAAGGGCCTGGGCGAGATGAACCCCTCGCAGTTGCGCGAATCGGCCATCCACCCCGACACCCGCCGCCTGGTGCAGCTCACCGTGGACGACGACCTCGCCACCCGCGGGCTGATGGACATGCTGCTGGCGAAGAAGCGCGCGGGGGATCGCAGAACCTGGCTGGAGACCAAGGGCGACCTGGCGACGCTGGAGGTCTGAGCGCCGACCGCCATCGCGCCCGACGGGCGGCGCGGGTCAGCCCTGGTCGGCCGGCTTGACCACGTTGTCCGGGATGCGGCGGGTCCGGCCGAGCTGGGCGAAGATCGCGGCCGAGGACAGGGTCAGCGCGCCGATGCACACGAAGGTCCAGCGGAACGCCGACAGCACCGGCGCGCCCGCGCCGCCGCCGTCCTCGCCGAAGGCCGCGAGCAGGCCGCCGGCGGTGGCCACGCCCAGGCTCATCGACAGCATCATCACCATCGACAGCAGGCTGTTGCCGGCGCTGGCGTGCTCGCCGTCCAGGTCGCGCAGGGTCAGGGTGTTCATGGCGGTGAACTGCAGCGAGTTGACCGCGCCGAAGCAGGCGAACTGGATCACGTGCAGCCACAGCGGCTGCCCCGGGCCGATCAGCGCGAAGCTGGCCATCGCCAGGCCGGTCAGCACGGTGTTGACCACCAGCACGCGGCGGTAGCCGTAGCGGCGCACCAGCGGCACCACGATGCGCTTGGAGAACATGCCGGCCACCGCGACCGGGATCATCATCATGCCGGCCTGCGCCGGCGGGATGCCCAGCGCCACCTGCAGCAGCAGCGGGATCAGGTAGGGCATGCCGCCGCTGCCCAGGCGGGCGAACAGGTTGCCGAGCACGCCGATGCCGAAGGTGCGCACACGAAACAGCGACGGCGGGAAGATCGGCGCCGGCGCGCGCGCGGCGTGCAGCCAGTAGGCGACCAGCGCGGCCAGCCCGAACACCAGCAGCACCAGGACCGCCGCCTTGCGGGCCACGTGGTCGGACAGCGCGTCCACCGACAGCGACACCGCCACCATGCCGAACGCGAGCAGGCCGTAGCCCGCCAGATCGAAGCGCGACACCGGCACCCGCAGGTCCGGCATCCAGCGCATCGCCGCGACCGCGCCGAGCAGGCCCAGCGGCAGGTTGATGAGGAAGATCCAGTGCCAGGAGGCGGCCTCGACCAGCCAGCCGCCGAGCGACGGCCCGATCAGCGGCCCGATCAGCCCCGGCACGGTGACGAAGGTCATCGCGGCCAGGAAGTCCTGGCGCGGCACCGAACGCAGCACCGCCAGCCGCCCGACCGGCAGCAGCATCGCGCCGCCCACTCCCTGCAGCACCCGCGAGGCCGCCAGCGCCTGCAGGCTCTGCGACAGCGCGCAGGCCAGCGAGCCGGCGGTGAACAGCACCACCGCGGCGAAGAACACCCGGCGGGTGCCGAAGCGGTCGGCCAGCCAGCCCGAGGCCGGAATCAGCATGGCCACCGTCAGCGCATAGGCGACCACCACCGCCTGCATCCGCAGCGGCGACTGGTCGAGGCTGCGGGCCATCGCCGGCAACGCGGTATTGACGATGGTGGTGTCCAGCATCTGCATGAACACCGCCACGGCCACCAGCCACAGCATCGGGCGGTGGGCGCGAAGGGCGTCGGACGGGGACATGCCGCGCAGTGTGCCGGCGACGGCGTGGTCGCGTCGAGACGATCCGCCCGCCGGCGGCCCCGGACCGCCGTCCGACGCGCGCACGCGCATTGATCGAGATCATTTCGGGCGCCCGGGCCCGCCCCTAGGATCGCCGCATCCTCCTTGCGGGCCAGGCGATGCGTACCGAAGCGTTCCAGCAGGCGCTGGAAGACCTCAACGGCTCCACCGCGGACATCGAGGCGTCCGCGCTGATCTCGGTCGACGGGCTGATGATGGCCTCGGCGATGCCGCAGACCATGGACGAGGACCGGGTCGGCGCGATGTCGGCGGCGATGCTGTCGCTGGGCGAGCGGATCGCGCGCGAGCTGGCCCGCGGCACCCTGGAGCGGGTGCTGATCCAGGGCGAGCAGGGCTGCGTGATCATGACCTCCGCCGGCAGCGAGGCGGTGCTGACCGTGCTCGCCCGGCCCAACGCCAAGCTCGGCCTGATCTTCCTCGACATCAAGCGCGCCGCCCGCGCGCTCGCGCAGCACGTCTGAGGCCGCCGCCATGCTGCTCGACGACATGCCCGAGCCCGCCGCCCCGTTCCGGTCCGTGCGCATGACCTACTACGACGGCAACAGCCGCATCGTGCGCTGGACCGAGCGCGAGGTGCCCTACCCGGACGGCCGCCTGATCGTCTCGCGCACCGACCTCGACGGCTACATCACCCACGCCAACGACGCCTTCGTCGAGCTGAGCGGCTACGGCCGCGAGGAGCTGATCGGCGCGCCGCACTACATCCTGCGCCACCCCGAGATGCCGCGCGCGGCCTTCGCCGACCTGTGGAAGACGGTGATGGCCGGGCGCAAGTGGAACGGCTACGTCAAGAACCTGCGCAAGGACGGCCACTGCTACTGGGTCTACGCCACCGCGATCCCGAACGTGCGCGGCGGCGAGGTGGTCGGCTATACCTCGGTGCGGCGCAAACCTTCCCGGCGCCGGATCGAGGAACTGCTGCCGGTGTACGCGCAGTGGCTCGCCGAGGAAGGGCGGCCGGCCGCGGGGGCGCCGGCATGAGCCTGAACTTCCTGGTCGCGCCGGATTTCTCGCCGCAGCAGTTCTCCGGCTGGCACCTGCTCAACACCCTGCTGCAGCGGCGCAGCGGGCAGCGCATCCACCTGCTGCTGCCCGCCGACGCCGCCGAGCAGGCGCGGTACATGGACGAGGGACGCATCGACCTGATCTACGCCAGCCCGTTCGACGCCGCGACGCTGGTCCGCGAGGCCGGCTACGTGCCGCTGGCGCGGCCGGCGCACCGCGCCGACGAGATGGTGATCGCCGCCTCCGCCCAGTCCAGCCTGGAACGGGTCGAAGACCTGCGCCCCGGCTGCGCGATCGCGCTGACCGAGCAGCGCGACGTGCGCCTGATCGGCCTGCGCCTGATCGAGCCGGCCGACCTCGGCGAGCGCGACGTGCACTGGCAACGGGTCGACAGCGTCCAGGCCGCGGCGCGGCTGCTGCTGCAGGGGCGCGTGGACGCGGCGTTCTTTTCCGCCGACGCCTTCCATGCGCTCGCCCGCCCCACCCGCGCCGGCCTGCGGGTACTGGTGGAAAGCGCGCTGCGCGACATCGCCCACATGCTGCTCGCCCATCCGCGCGCCGAGGAGCAGGCGCGCGCGCTGATGCCGGCGCTGCTCGGCCTGGGCAAGGACCTCGCCAGCCGCGACGTGCTCGACGCGGTCGGCCTGCCCGGCGGCTTCGAAGCGGTCTCGCGCGAGGATGCCGAGTTCATGGTCGACCTGATGGACACCCTGCTCGAATGAGCGCGGCGGCCGACCTGGAGGCCCGGCGCAGCTACCGCGACTGCGCGCGGCGGCTGCGCGAGCGCCCGGAGGCGGCGGCCACGCACCTGGCCCGGCTCGACGCCGCACTGGCGATGGACGGCGCCGAACCGGTGCAGGGCGCGCTCGCCGACCTGTTCGCCGGCCTGCCCGCGGCCGCCACCGGCGTGCGCCAGGCCGCGCTGCGGCTGGCCGCGCCGCGGCTCGGCCCGCACGTGGCCGACGCCTTCGAGCGCCACGCCCACGGCCACCCGCTGCCGCGGGTGCATCCGCTGGCCACGCGCTGGTCGGTGCTGGTGCAGCCCTCGGCCGAGGTGCCGGCGCGGGTGCGCCGCGGCAGCCCCGACGCCTCGCGCCGGCTCGCCGACGACGTGGTCGCCGCGCTGTGCGACGGCGCCCCGGTCGAGGCCAACCGCGTCGAGCGGGCCTTTCTCGACCACTGCGTCTCCTGCCAGGACAAGCTGGCCTTCATGCTCGCCGCGCGCGAGCTGCGCCGGCGCGAGGTCTGGCTGGGCGCGGACTGGCGCCGCGCCGAGGCCTGGCTGCAGCAATGCCTGCCCGACGGCGCGCGCGCGCCCGACGCCGGCGCGCAGGCCGCACGGATCCCTTCCTTCGACGAGACGAGCCCATGAACGGTGCCGCCGGCGGTCCCTGGCTGATGCTCACGCCGTCCGGCGTGCTGCATGCGTTCTCGCGCCGCGAGCCGGACCCGGAGCGGCGCGCGCTGCAGGCGCTGCTGGCCGCGCCGCAGGCGCAAGACGCCGCAAGCTGGCGCGCGCGCTGCGACGGCGTGGAGGCCGAAGCCCTGCTGGAGGCGGCCGCGCGCCGGCACTGGGTGCAGGTCCTGCACCGGCCGCAGCCGGGGCCGGAGGTGCGGCTGGACGATTTCGCCCAGCACGTCATCGCGCCGCTGTCGGGCGAGCGCCGCGCGGTGCTGGCCTCGGAGAGCGGCTTCAGCCTGGGCCACGCCGGCGTATCGCAGGAAGAAGCCGACGCCCTGAGCGCCGCCGCCGCCGATTTCTCCGACTACGCCGCGCGGCAGGCGCGGCGCGGCTGGGACGGCGCCGGCCGCTGCGTGTCGTTCTTCAGCGACCCGCAGCTGCTGCTGCCGGACTGGTCGTTCGTGCCGTTCTGGGTCGAGGGCGCCGGCTACTGGCTGGCGATCGGCGGCGAGCCGCTGCTCAACAACCTGGCGATGGTGGAACTGGCCTGGAGCATCCGCCTGGCCGGCAACCGCTTCGCCGCGCCGATCGTCTGACGCCGCGCGCGGCGCGTCACTCCAGCGCGACGTCCAGCGCCACCGCGGCCTCGCGCGCGGTCGCCCGCGCCGCCTCGACGTCCTGCGCGCGCGCCAGCGTCACGCCCACGCGGCGCTGGCCTTCCACGCGCGGCTTGCCGAACAGCCGCAGCGCCGTGCCCGGGGCGCGCAGCGCGGCCTCGACGTTGGCGAACGCCGGCACGCCGTGCCCCTGCGCCAGCAGCGCGCAGGAGGCCGCGGGCCCCAGCAGCGGGACCGTGCCGTCGGCATCGGCGGGCACCGGCAGGCCGAGGATCGCGCGCGCGTGCAGCGCGAACTCGCTCAGCTCCTGCGAGGCCAGGGTCACCAGGCCGGTGTCGTGCGGGCGCGGCGACACTTCCGAGAACCACACCTCGTCGCCCTTGACGAACAGCTCCACGCCGAACACGCCCCAGCCGCCCAGGTCGTCGGTGATGGCGCGCGCGATCTCTTGCGAACGCGCCAGGGCCAGCGGCGACATCGGCTGCGGCTGCCAGCTCTCGCGGTAGTCGCCGTCGCGCTGCAGGTGGCCGATCGGCGCGCAGAACGCGGTACCGCCGGCGTGGCGCACGGTGAGCAGGGTGATCTCGTAGTCGAAATCGACGAAGCCTTCCACGATGACGCGACCGGCGCCGGCGCGACCGCCGGTCTGCGCGTGATCCCAGGCACCGTCGACCTGCGCCGCCTCGCGCACCAGCGACTGCCCCTTGCCGGAAGACGACATCACCGGCTTGACCACGCAGGGCAGCCCGATCTCCGCCACCGCGGCGCGGTAGTCCTCCAGCGAGTCCACGAAGCGGTACGGCGAGGTCGGCAGGCCCAGGGTCTCGGCGGCCAGCCGGCGGATGCCCTCGCGGTCCATGGTCAGGCGCGCCGCGCGCGCGGTGGGGATCACCCGCGTCGCGGTGCCGGCCTCGGCGAACTCGCGCTCCAGCGCGACCAGGGTCGGCGTGTGGATGGCCTCGATCTCCGGGACGATCAGGTGCGGGCGCTCGTGCGCCACCAGCGCGCGGATCGCGGCGCCGTCGAGCATGTCCAGCACGTGGCTACGGTGGGCGACCTGCATCGCCGGCGCGTCGGCATAGCGGTCGGCGGCGATCACCTCGGCCCCGAACCGCTGCAGCTCGATCGCCACCTCCTTGCCGAGCTCGCCCGAGCCGAGCAGCAGGACGCGGGTGGCGGACGGGGACAGCGGCGTGCCGAGGCGGACCATCGGGAATTCCTTGCGCGAAAGGGACGGCCATTGTAGGCGCCCGGCCCGGCCGCGCCCGCCCGCCGCTTGACACATTGATATCATTCCGATATCAATCTCTCGACGACCCGATCGCCGGGTCCGCGGAGACCCCCCATGAAGGAAAACCCCGTCCGCTCGCTGCCGGGCATCCCGGTGACGCTGGTCCTGATCGCAGTGCTGCTGGCGGCCGGCTACGGCGTCGCCACCGTCCTGACCGCCGGGGCCTCCCCCGGGCGTCTGCTGGTCGCCGTCCCGGTCGCGGCGCTGGCGGCGTTCTGCCTGGCCGGGCTGTACATGGTCGAGCCGAACCAGTCGGCGGTGCTGAGCCTGTTCGGCCGCTACGTCGGCACCGTCCACGACAACGGCCTGCGCTGGAACAACCCCTTCTACAGCAAGCGCAAGGTGTCCTTGCGCGTGCGCAACTTCGAAAGCGGGCGGCTGAAGGTCAACGAGCTCGACGGCAGCCCGATCGAGATCGCGGCGGTGATCGTGTGGAAGGTGGTCGATTCGGCGGAAGCGGTGTTCAACGTCGACGACTACGAGAGCTTCGTGCACATCCAGTCCGAGGCGGCGCTGCGCGCGATGGCCACCAGCTATCCCTACGACCAGCACGAGGAGGGCCAGGTCTCGCTGCGCAGCCACCCGACGGAGATCTCCGATCGCCTCAAGGAGCATCTCGACGAGCGCCTGACCTCGGCCGGCGTGGACGTGCTGGACGCGCGCATCAGCCACCTCGCCTACGCGCCGGAGATCGCCCAGGCGATGCTGCAGCGGCAGCAGGCCAACGCGGTGGTGGCCGCGCGCGCGCGGATCGTCGCCGGCGCCTGCGGCATGGTCGAGATGGCGCTGTCGGAGCTGCAGAAGAGCGGCGTGGTCGAGCTCGACGAGGAGCGCAAGGCGGCCATGGTCAGCAACCTGCTGGTGGTGCTGTGCGGCGATCGCGGCACGCAGCCGGTGGTCAACGCCGGAACGCTGTACTGATCGTGCGCGAGGGCCTGCTTCCCGCCGTGGTGATCGCCGCCAGCAGCCTGCCGGCGTTCGTCCTCGCCCACGGATTCGCCCGCGAACGGCGGCGGTTGGCGACGCTGCTGCGCCTGGCGGGGCTGGCGATGCTGGCCGGCGGCGCCGGGCTGGCCTGGGCCGACGGCGACCGCGCGCGCACGCTCGCCGTCGCCCTGGGCATGGCGCTGGCGGTGAACGGCCTCGGGTTGCTGGTGCTCGTGGACGCGCTGCGCCGGCGCCGGCGGCCATGAGCGCGAAGAAGAGCTACCCGCTGCGGATCGGCGCCGAGGTGCTGGAGGCGATGCAGCGCTGGGCCGACGACGACCTGCGCAGCGTCAACGCGCAGATCGAGTATGTCCTGCGCGAAGCGCTGCGCCAGGCCGGCCGGCTGCCGCGCGAAGGGCGCGCCCGCGCGGGCGACGGGCGCGCCTCGTGAGCCCGCGATCGCACGCCGCCCCCCCCTTTTCTCTTTCCATGTCGGAGGATCCGTCGTGAGCGAACGCTTTCAGCACAAGGTGGTGGAGGTACCGGCCAGCCTGTTCGGCGGCAAGCTGACCCGGCGGCTGCAGGAGGCGCTGGACAAGCTCGGCGCCCAGGGCTGGGAGCTGGTCGCGGTGACCCAGAACAGCAGCCTGGATGCGGTGCGGCTGTTCCTGAAGAAGGGCTTGTGAGGTGAACCGGCGCGTGCTGTGCGCGGCCATCGCCGCCCTGGCGATCGCGCTGGCCGTCGCCTGCGCACGCGAGCGGCCGGCCGATGGGCCCGCGGCGGCGGCGCATGCCGGGACCGCCGAGCAGCACGACCAGGCAATCGCGATCGCCGTGCGCGCGCTCGACCGCCTCGATGCCGGCGACTTCGACGCCGTCGTCGCGGACCTGGCCCCGGACGCCGCCGCGGCGATCGACGCCGCGGCGCTGGAAGCGGCCTGGACCGCGCTGCCGCAGCAACTCGGCGAGGCCACGGGCCGCGAGGCGCCGGCGCTGGCGCGCCGCGACGAGTACCGCGTGGTGACGGTGCCCTTGCGCTACGCGCGCGGCACGGTGGATGCCGTGTTCGCGCTCGACGCGCAGGACCGCATCGCCGGCCTGCGCCTGGTCCCGCGCCCGGCCGCCCCGGCGCCCGCCGCGCTGCCGCCCGGTGCGAGCGAGCGCGCGTTGAGCGTCGGCGCCTTCGCCCTGCCCGGCACGCTGACGCTGCCGGCGCCCGCCCCTGCCGATACGCCCGCGGGTGCCGGCCCGGTGCCGGCGGTGGTCCTGGTGCACGGCTCGGGCCCGCAGGATCGCGACCAGACCATCGGTCCCAACGCGCCGTTGCGCGACATCGCCTACGGGCTGGCCGCGCGCGGCGTGGCGGTGCTGCGCTACGACAAGCGCAGCCTGGCGCATCCGCAGGCCTTCCAGGGCGAGGACTGGACCGTGGACGACGAGACCACCGACGATGCGGTCGCCGCGGTCGCCGTGCTGCGGGCCCAGCCCGGCATCGACCCGGCGCGGGTGTTCGTGTTCGGCCACAGCCTGGGCGGCCTGCTCGGCCCGCGCATCGCGCAGCGCGCCGACGCCGCCGGCGCGATCCTGTTCGCGGCGCCGTCTCGGCGCCTGCTCGACGTGCTGCTGGAGCAGGTGCAGCGCGCACCGACGCTGGGCGGGCTGCCGCCGCGCGCGCCCCCGGACGGGATCGAAACGCTGCGCAAGGGCATTGCCCGGCTGCGCGCCGGCGAGGCGACCGCCGCGGGCGAGCGCGTGCTGGGCCTGCCGGACGCCTACTGGCGCAGCGTCGATGGGATCGACCCCGCGGCGCAGGCGCGCGCGCTCGGCCTCCCGCTGCTGGTGCTGCACGGCGGCCGCGACATCCAGGTCGCGGACGCGGACTGGCAGGGCTGGCGGTCCGCGCTGGGCGATACGCCGGGCGTCATGCTGAAACGCTATCCGGCGCTGAGCCACCTCGGCATCGCCGGGGTCGGCCCCGGCTCGCTGGCGGACTACCAGACGCCGGGCCGCGTCGATGCCGGCCTGCTCGACGACGTGGCCGCCTGGATCCATGCGAGCCCGCCGCGGCCGCCGGCCGCGGGACGTCGCTAGACTGGCGCCGTCTCCCGCATCCTCCGCCGCGCATGCGCTGCCCGCCCCGCCTGCTGATCAACACGCCCGACGTCGAGCTGTGGCCCGCCGACCTGCTGCGCGCGCGCGGCAACCGCGATGCGCGCGCGCTGGCGCAGGCGCGCTGGCTGCTGCGCCGCAAGCGCGACGGCCGCTACCTGGCGGCGGCGCAGGACCGCGGCCTGGTGCCGCTGCTGCCGCGCTGGACCGCCGGCATCGACGCCGAGGCCGCGCTCGACGCGCTCGACCGCGCGCCGCGCACCGGCGGCCAGGGCCTCGCGCCGGCCGCGCCGCTGCCGCTGCACCGGATCGAGGCGCGACTGCAGGCGCTGGGCCTGCGGGCCGAGGACTATGCGCAGCGCACCGGCCTGGCGCTGGTGCCGGAGCCTGCCTGGCTCGCCTTCGCCGGGCACGACCGCTACCGCCGCCCGCTGTGGCTCCAGGCCGACACCGCGCGCGCCTGGCACCGGCTGCGGGCCGCCGCGCGCGCCGACGGCATCGCGCTCGATGCGATCTCCGGCTACCGCAGCCACGATTACCAACTGGGCATCTTCGAGCGCAAGCGCGCGCGCGGGCTGTCGGTGGAGGCGATCCTGGCGGTCAACGCCGCGCCGGGCTTCAGCGAGCACCACAGCGGGCGGGCGCTGGACATCGGCGCGCCCGGCGAACCGCCCGCCGAGGCGAGCTTCGAGCGCACCGCCGCCTTCGCCTGGCTGCGCGAGCGCGCCGCCGGCCACGGCTTCGTCATGAGCTACCCGGCGGACAACCCGCACGGCATCGTCTACGAGCCCTGGCACTGGCGCCACGACGGCGCGGCCGCGTAGCGACGCCGCCGCGCCCGCCGGCCCGGTGCCGGCAGCCCGGACCGGGCCGCATCCTCCGACGGACCCTGCCGCGCGGCGGCGCTACTCCTGCGAGCGCGGGGTCGGCGCCTTCGCCTGCGCGGCGAAGTCCGCCACCCGCCACAGGTAGAAGCCCGCGTAGGTGCGGTACGGTCCCCAGCGCTCGCCGCGCTCGGCCAGCTCGCGCGGCGTCGGCAGCGTCTCCAGGCGGTCGACCCGCTGCGCGCCCTTGCGCACGCCCAGATCGTCCACCGGCAGCAGGTCGGGCCGGCCGAGGCGGAACATCAGCATCATCTCCACCGTCCAGCGGCCGATGCCGCGGATCGGCACCAGGGCGGCGACGATCGCCTCGTGGTCCATCGTGGCCATCCGCCGCAGGCTCGGGATCTCGCCGCGAATCTCGCGCGCGGCGAGGTCGCGCAGGGCCAGGACCTTGTTGCCGGAAACGCCGCAGGCGCGCAGCGCGGCGTCGTCCACGCGGCCCAGGGTGTCGGCGTGCAGGCGGCGGCTGCCGATCGCGGCCTCCACGCGGCCGACGATGGTCGCGGCGGCCTTGCCCGACAGCTGCTGGAACAGGATCGAGCGCGCCAGCGCATCGACCGGATCGAAACTGCGCTTCCACTGCGGGTTCGGCGGGATCGGGCCGATGCGGCGCATCCACGCCGCCAGGCGGCGGTCGCGCCGCGACAGCCAGTCGTAGGCGGCCTGGGTATCGAATCCGCGCGGGTGTCTGGGCATGGCGTCGGGCCTCGGAAGGGCGGGCCTCAGCGGCGCAGGAAATCCAGCGCCAGCAGCAGCCAGCCCAGCATCATCAGCCCGCCGCCGAACGGCGCGGCCCGGGTCGGCCAGCCGGCCAGCGCGGCGCCGGCCAAGCTGCCGGCGAACACCAGCATGCCGAGCAGCAGCGCCAGCAGCGCGGCCTGCGCCAGCGCACGGCGGCGCTGGGCGCCGAGGGCGGCCAGCGCCAGGCCGTGGCCGAAGGCGAACAGCGCGGCCAGCTGCAGCCGCGCCTGCACCTCGCCGGTGGCGCCGTGCGCGGCGTAGGCCGACAGCGCCACCCCCAGGCCCGCGCACAGCGCGCCGATCGCGGCCAGCGGCGCGCGCGCCGGGCGTCGTGACGATTCGAGGATCATGCGGGAACGCTCCTTCAAAACGCACACGCCGCGCTGTGGGCGCGGCGTGTGCGGGTTCGCGGGTGCGGGACGGGACCCCGTTACTGCTTGAGGGTCCAGAACACCTCGTACTCGCCGTCGGCGGTGAACGCCGCGTCGATGCCGTTCTCGTAGTTCTCGAACGGGCGCCCGACCACCTCGTGGCCCTGGGTCACCGCCCAGGCGCGCAGGGCGTTGCGGACGTTGTCGAGCTCGGCCATGAAGCCGGTGTACTCGGCCTTCGCCACGCGCACCGGCTCGCTGCGCACGTACTCCACCGGGCCCAGCAGCTCCAGGCCGGTCAGCTCGCCGGCATCGGCCACCGCGGACGGCGCGGGCGCCTCGCCCTCGGCGGCCTCGCCGCCGCCGGCCGGCCGCACCGGCAGCGCGATGTCGAAGGTGTAGGTCTCGCGCCCCAGTTCCGAGGTGATGATGCGCATCGGACCGGCCGCTTCCAGCTTGTTGGCGGCGAGGGTGCGGTTGATCCACTCCATGTTGTCCTTCATGGAGGTCATGATCGCGTCGTTGCTGCGCTCGATCGCGCCGGCCTTGACCACCAGCAGGTTCTCCGCGGGCAGCTCCTCCACGGTCAGGCCGGTGAGCTTGCTGCCCTCGACCGCGTAGTCGACGTTGGGCACCGAGGCCAGCATGTTGGTCAGCCGCTTCAGGCCGAGCTCCATGCTGTCGCCGACGTTGCGGGCCACGTACAGGCCGGCGTAGCGGCCGAGCAGGTTCCAGCCGTAGTCGACGTGGTAGGTCTGGGTGATCTCGATGTTGCGGCCGCTGCGGCCGGTCGGGCGCAGCACGAACTCGGTGCGCTTGTTGGTGCCGCGCTGGTCGTTCTCGATCGCGTAGACGACCCGGGTGCGCGGCTCGGACTCGACGATCTCCCACTTGCCCGAGCCGATCGCGTTGACCTGCGACTCGTACTCCATCGTCGCGCCGACGCCGGACTCCGGGCCCGACAGGCGGATCTGGATGCGCGGGTCCTGGACCGCCATGGGATGCCAGTCGTCCAGACGGCGGAAACTGTTGAGCGTATCGAACACGATCGTCTGGCGGCGATTGGTCTCGACTTTCTCCTCCAGCGTCCGGCTGGACGGAAGGATCACGCCGATCACCAGGAACAGCACGGCGACGATCGCAACGGAAATCAGGAGCTCGAGCAGACGGGTCATTCAGGGTTCTCCAGGACCGGAACCGGCAGTGCCGGGGCGCAGACCCTGAATCGTAGCAAGATGCGACCCGGCCGGCGACAGCCGCGAACGCGCCATCGCACCGGCGGCGGCGCCCGGGCCGGCCCCCCGGCCCCGTCCGCGCCCCCGCTCAGACCAGCTTGAGCTCGAAGGCCTTGAGCACGGCGCGGGTACGGTCGCGCACGCCGAGCTTGGAGAGGATGTTGGACACGTGGTTCTTGATCGTGCCCTCGGCCACGCCCAGCGAGTTGGCGATCTCCTTGTTGGAGAAGCCGCCGGCCATCAGCCGCAGGATCTCGGTCTCGCGGTCGGTCAGCGGGTCGGGCCGGTCCAGGCTGACGAACTCGTTGCGCATGTGCTCCAGCCCCGACAGCAGCCGCTGGGTCATCGCCGGCTGCACCAGCGAGCCGCCGCCGGCCACGGTGCGGATCGCGCCGACCAGCTGCTCCAGGGAGACGTCCTTGAGCAGGTAGCCCTTGGCGCCGGCCTTCAGCCCGGCCAGCACCAGCTGGTCGTCGTCGAAGGTGGTCAGGATGATGGTCGGCGGCAGCTGGCCCTGCCGCGACAGCGTCTGCAGGGCCTCCAGGCCGGACATCGCCGGCATGCGCATGTCCATCAGCACCACGTCCGGCGCGACCTGGGGGATCAGCTCCACCGCCTGCCGGCCGTCGCCGGCCTCGGCGATCACCTCGATGCCGCCGTCGAGCGCCAGCAGGGAGCGGATGCCCTGGCGCACCAGGGTTTGGTCGTCGACCAGACAGACGCGGATCATGCCTTCTTCTCCCGGGTATCGTGGCGCCGGCGGCGCATTCATCGCGGCACCGGCGCGCGCGCGGGCACCCGCGCGCCGCGCGCGGCGCGGGCCACCCGCTCGGCCGGCGCCGACAGCGGCAGGTGCAGGCGCAACCGGAAACCGCGGCCGGGCGCGGTCTCGATCTGCACCGTGCCGCCATAGGCCTCCAGCCGCTCGCGCATGCCGCGCAGGCCGTTGCCGATGGTGGCGATCTCGGCGCCGCGGCCGTCGTCGCGGGCGTCGAGGCGGACCCCGTCGGCGTCCAGACTGTAGCGCAGCCACAGGTGTTCCGCCTGGGCGTGGCGCACGGCGTTGGTGACGATCTCCTGCGTGCAGCGCAGCAGCACGTGGGCGCGCTCGGCATCGTCGAGCAGGAACGGCTCGGGCATCTCCATCGCGATCCTCAGCGCCGGCACGTTCTCCGCCAGCGGCCGCAGGGTGGCGCCCAGGTCGATGGCGTCGTCCTCGCGCAGCCGGCTGACGGCCTCGCGCACGTCGCTGAGCAGCAGCTTGGCCAGGGTGTGGGCCTGGTGCACGTGCTCCTGCGCCACCCCCTCGGTCAGGTGGTTGGCGACCTCCAGGTTCAGGCTGAGCGCGGTCAGGTGGTGGCCCAGCAGGTCGTGCAGCTCGCGCGAGATGCGGGTGCGCTCGTTGACGCGCACGCTCTCGGCCAGCAGCGCGCGGGTGGCGCGCAGTTCCGAATTGAGCCGGCGCTGCTCGTCCCGGGCCTGCGCCTGCTGGCGCGCCACCAGCCCGGTCACGAAGGCGAACCCGGTGAAGCCCACGTACAGGCTGGCCTGCAGCACCGCCTCCAGCCACGAGAAGTCCAGGCCGCGCAGGTAGACCGGCACGATGACGAACTCGCACACCACCAGCAGGGCGATGCCCAGGCCCACCGGCATCAGCCAGGGCAGGACGCAGGCCACCACCATCAGCAGGATGCTGCCCAGCCCGCTCTGGCTGTAGTAGCTGATCGCGATCGCGCCGCCGGCCAGCAGCACGACCAGCATGTGGTCCAGCGCGCCGATCCGGCGCTCGCCCAGGCCGCGGGTGAGCCAGGCGTAGCACAGCCCGAACACGCCCCAGGCCAGCCACGTCCTGAGCACGCCGTCGAACAGCGCGCCCTGCGCGCTCTCCGGCGCCGCCAGGTGCGCCTGGTCCAGGGTGAGCGCCAGCAGCGGCAGGCCGATCACGCCCCAGGTGAACAGGCCGGCGTAGCGCAGCAGGCGGTTGTGGTTGAGGCCGCGGATCATCGCCGCCGATGGTAGGCCGATTCCCCCTGCCGCGTGCCGGCCGGAAGTCATGCGCACCGGGCCGGGCCTGCGCGCCGCGCCGGCCATGCGATAATCCCGGCGCTGCCCGCCGCGCATGCGCGGGCGGGTTTTCGCTTTCGAGGAAGTCCGTAATGTCGATCGTCATCCGCGACGTGCGCGAGCACGAGCTGGATTCCATCCTCGCCCTGAACAACGCCGCGGGCCCGTCCATCCTGGCGCTCGACGCGGCCCGCCTGCGCCGCTTCCACGATACCGCCGAGTACTTCCGCGTCGCCGAGCGCGACGGCAACCTGGCCGGCTTCCTGGTCGGCTTCGGCTCCGGCAGCGGCCACGACAGCAGCAACTTCCGCTGGTTCGCCGAGCGCCACGAGGCGTTCTTCTACATCGACCGCATCGTGGTCGCCAGCCGCCGCCGCGGCGGCGGCGTGGGCCGCGCCTTCTACGCCGACGTGCAGAGCTACGCCGAGGTGCGCTACCCGGCGCTGGTCAGCGAGGTCTTCATCGAGCACGACAGCGATCCGGCGCGGCTGTTCCACGGCGCCTTCGGTTTCCTGGAAGTCGGCCAGCACGTGATGCCCGAGACCGGCGTGCGCGCCTCGATGCTGCTCAAGCCGCTGTGCAGCTACGAATGGGTGCGCGAGCGCTACCGGGGCGAGCTGCCCGACGTGCCCTGGCTGCACCGGCCGCGCGCCCAGGCCGCCGCCGCCCGCCTGTCCGCGGGAGGCGTCTGACCATGGCCGCGACCCACCTCGATTTCGAGCCCGCCGGCGAGCTGAAGTTCGGCCAGGTCGGCATCGCCAACCTGCGCGTGCGCCGGCTCGACCCGGACCGCCTGGCCGCGGAGATGCGCGACCGCGTCGCCCGCGCGCCGAACCTGTTCGCCCGCGCCGCGGTGGTCATCGACTTCGGCGGCCTGCCCGCCACCCCGGAGCCCGCGCAGGCGCAGGCGCTGATCGCCGCCCTGCGCGAGGCCGGCGTGCTGCCGGTGGCGCTGGCCTGGGGCAGCGCGGACAACGCCCGCCTGGCCGAGGCGCTGGGGCTGCCGCTGCTGTCGAAGTTCCGCGCCCAGTACGAGCGCGGCGACGGCGGCGCGGAAACGCCGCCGCCGGCCGCCGCCGCGCCCGAACCCGCGCCCGAGCCGGCCCCCGCCCCGCCGCCCGCGCCGCCGGCCGCCGCGGAGCCCGGCCTGATGCAGTCGGTGCCGGTGCGCTCGGGCCAGCAGATCTACGCCGAGCACCGCGACCTGACCGTGCTCGGCGCGGTCGGCGCCGGCGCCGAGGTGATCGCCGACGGCTCGATCCACATCTACGGCCCGCTGCGCGGCCGCGCCCTGGCCGGCGCCCGCGGCAACGCCCGGGCGCGCATCTTCTGCCGCGGCTTCCAGGCCGAGCTGGTCGCCGTGGCCGGCCACTACAAGGTCCTCGAGGAAATTCCCAAGGCCCTGCACGGCAAGGCGGTGCAGGTCTGGCTGGAAGGCGAGGAACTGCGCATCGCCGCGCTCGACTAGGACCGCCCCTGAACGGCCGCGCCCGCGGTTTTCCGCGCGCGTGGCAGCGATTACGCTAATGCCGTAACGTCCCCCCACCCGCGGGAAGCGCGCCGCTCGCCCGTCCGAACTCGCAGCCGCCCCGCGCGCTGCATCTCCAGGAGAACAACATTGGCCGAAATCATCGTAGTCACCTCGGGCAAGGGCGGTGTCGGCAAGACCACCACCAGCGCCAGCCTCGCCAGCGGTCTCGCCCGGCGCGGCAAGAAGGTCGCGGTGATCGACTTCGACGTGGGCCTGCGCAACCTCGACCTGATCATGGGCTGCGAGCGCCGCGTGGTGTACGACTTCGTCAACGTCGTCAACGGCGAGGCGACGCTGAAGCAGGCGCTGATCAAGGACAAGCGCTTCGACAGCCTGCACGTGCTGGCCGCCTCGCAGACGCGCGACAAGGACGCGCTGACCAAGGAAGGCGTGGAGCGCGTGCTGAAGGAACTGGCCGACGAGGGCTTCGAGTACATCGTCTGCGATTCGCCCGCCGGCATCGAGAAGGGCGCGTTCCTGGCCATGTATTTCGCCGACACGGCGGTGGTGGTGGTCAATCCCGAGGTGTCCTCGGTGCGCGACTCCGACCGCATCATCGGCCTGCTGCAGTCCAAGACCCGCCGCGCCGAGACCGGCGAGCGGGTCGGCGAGTTCCTCCTGCTGACCCGCTACAGCCCCGCGCGCGTGGAAACCGGCGAGATGCTCTCCATCGGCGACGTCGAGGAGGTCCTGGGGCTCAAGACCATCGGCGTGATTCCCGAATCGCCCGACGTGCTCAACGCCTCCAACAAGGGCGAGCCGGTGATCCTGGACATGGAATCCAGCGCCGGCCAGGCCTACGACGACGCGGTCGCCCGGCTGCTCGGGGAGGAGCGCCCGATGCGCTTCACCCAGGCCGAGAAGAAGGGCTTCTTCAGCAAGTTGTTCGGGGGTTGACGATGGGGCTGCTCGATTTCCTGAAGACCAAGAAGAACACCGCCCATATCGCCAAGGAGCGCCTGCGCATCATCGTCGCGCAGGAGCGCAGCGGCCGCGGCGCGCCCGACTACCTGCCGCTGCTGCAACGCGAGCTGCTGGAGGTGATCCGCAAGTACGTCAGCATCGACGCCGACGCGGTCAAGGTCGATCTGGCCAAGGACGGCGACCACGATGTGCTCGACATCTCCGTGGCGCTGCCCGACGAGCGCCCCACGTCCCCCTGACGCGCTGCGCGAGGCGCTTGGCGGCGTCCGCGCCGCACTTCCCATGACGCACGACACCGCCGCCCCGCAGGCCGTCCCCGGTGCGCAGCCGCCTTCCGCGGCGACGCCCGGCGAGGACGCGATGCTGCGGCTGGGGCAGCTGCCGTTCGCGGCCGCCGCCGGCCTGCTGGCCCGCTACGGCCTGACCCTGCATGCCGTGCCCGACGGCGCGCCGATCCCGGGAAGCTACTGGGGCGAGCCCGAGGCCGGGGTGATCGGCCACGAGGTCTACGCGCGCGCCGACACGCCCGTGCACTCGCTGCTGCACGAGGCCTGCCACCTGATCGTGCTGCCGCCCGAGCGGCGCGCCGCGGTGCATACCGACGCCACCGACTCGGTCGAGGAGGAGGACGCCACCTGCTACCTGCAGATCCTGCTCGCCGACGCCCTGCCCGGCGTGGGCCGCGATCGCCTGATGGCCGACATGGACGCCTGGGGCTACAGCTTCCGCCTGGGCTCGGCGCGCGCGTGGTTCGAGCGCGACGCGGCCGAGGCGCGCGCCTGGCTGGCCGCGCGCGGCCTGCTGCCCGATGGCTGAGCCCGACGCCGGCAGCGCGCACTGGCGCGGCCTGCGCGTGGTCGCCCGCGGCGCCAACCGGGTCTGCGTGATCGATCCCGAGCTGCCCGGCCACTGCCTGAAGTACCCGCTGCCGCCCGACCCGGCCGCGCGCAGGTCCCTGCGCCACCGGCTGCGCGCGCTGCTGGCGCGGCTGGCGCCCTGGCGCGGCGGCAACCGGCTGGAACTGCGCGCCTGGCGCCGCCTGCACGCGCGCCTGGGCGACGCCCTGCACGCGCGCGTGGCCCGCTGCGTCGGCCTGGTCGACACCCCGCACGGGCCCGCCCTGCGCTGCGAACTGGTGACCGGCGCCGACCAAGCGCCCGCGCCGAGCGTCTACGCCTGCCTGTTCGGCGCCGCGCGCGGCCGCTACGGCGCCGAGGCGCTGTGCGCGGCGGTCTCGCGCTTCGAGGCCTGGCTGCACGAAGCGGCGGTGCCGCTGTTCGACCTCAACAGCGGCAACCTGGTGGCGGTGGAGCGCGCCGGCCGCGTGGAACTGGTCTGCATCGACGTGAAATCGGTGCTCGAGAACAAGGAAATCGTGCCGTTCTCGCGCTGGTCGCGGCGCCTGGCGCGGCGCAAGATCGCGCGCCGCGCCGAGCGCCTGCGCCGCCGCATCCGCGAGCACGCGCCACTTGCGGGCGCGCAGGCGGGACACTAGCCTGCCGCCTTTCCGTCGCGCTGCGGGTGTCCCGTGAACCTTCGTCCTGCCCTCGTCCTGCTCGCCGGCGCCTGCCTGGCGCTGTCGGCCTGCAAGCGCGAGCCGTCGCCCTCGGCCGGCCCCGAGATCCCGAAGGACGAGACCGCCGACCAGTTCATCGCCCGCGTCAACGAGGAATACCGCGAACTCTATCCCGAGGTCACCGCCGCGCAATGGCTGTCGTCGACCTACATCGGCGACGACAGCCAGTTGCTCGCGGCCAAGGCCAACGAGCGCTGGCTGACCCGGCTCAACGGCTGGATCGAGCAGGCGCGCCGCTTCGAGGGCCGCGAGATGTCGCCCGAGACCGCGCGCGCGATCCACCTGCTCAAGCTCAAGACCGCCATGCCGGCGCCGCGCGATGCGCAGAAGCTGGCCGAGCTGACCCGCATCGCCACGCGCCTGGAAGGCATGTACGGCGCCGGCAGCGCCTGCACCGGCGAGGGTCCGGCACGCCGTTGCCGCCAGCTCGGCGAACTGGAGGACGTGCTGCGCACGAGCCGCGACTACGACGAACAGCTCGACGCGTGGCAGGGCTGGCACGGCGTCGCCGGGCCGATGCGGCAGGACTATTCGCGCTTCGTCGAGCTGGTCAACGAGGGCGCGCGCGACATGGGCTTCGCCGATGCCGGCGAGATGTGGCGCTCCGGCTACGACATGTCGCCGGTGGAGCTGGCCGCCGAGACCGACCGCCTGTGGGGCCAGGTCAAGCCGCTGTACGAGCAGCTGCACTGCTACGCCCGCACCCGCCTGGAAGCCCGCTACCCCGGCCGCGGCTCGGTGGACGGCCTGCTGCCCGCGCACCTGATGGGCAACATGTGGCAGCAGGACTGGAGCAATCTCTGGGACATCCTGGCGCCCTACCCCAACGCCGGCAGCCTGGACGTCACCGCCGCCCTGCAGCGCCAGGCGCGCCGCACCTACGAGCGCCGCCTGGAAGCGCTCGACACCCTTCCCGAGCCGTCGCGCCTGGCCGAGGAGGAGCGCATCGCGCAGCAGGCGATGGCGGCCACCATGACCCGTCGCGCGGAGGACTTCTACACCTCGCTGGGGATGCCGCAGCTGCCCGACGCGTTCTGGCGCAAGAGCCAGCTGATCAAGCCGCGCGACCGCGACGTGGTCTGCCACGCCAGCGCCTGGCCGATGGACCTGGCCGACGACGTGCGCATCAAGATGTGCATCCGTCCCAACGAGGAGGACTTCACCACCGTCTACCACGAGCTCGGCCACATCTACTACTACCTGGCGCAGAAGGCACTGCCGCCGCTGTTCCAGGAAGGCGCGCACGACGGTTTCCACGAGGCCATCGGCGACACCATCGTGCTGTCGATGACGCCGAGCTACCTCGCCTCCATCGGCCTGGTGGACGCGCCGCGGCAGGGCCAGGACGCGCTGATCAACTCGCAGATGCGCATGGCGCTGGCGAAGGTGGCGTTCCTGCCGTTCGGGCTGATGATCGACCGCTGGCGCTGGGGCGTGTTCGACGGCTCGATCGCGCCGGCGGACTACAACGCCAGCTGGTGGGCGCTGAAGGCGCGCTACCAGGGCGTGGCCCCGGCGAGCCCGCGCGGCGAGGAGCACTTCGACCCGGGCGCGAAGTACCACGTGCCGGGCAACACGCCCTACACCCGCTACTTCCTCGCCCACATCCTGCAGTTCCAGTTCTACAAGGCGCTGTGCGAGGCCGCCGGCCACGACGGCCCGCTGTACGCGTGCAGCTTCTACGGCAGCGAGGAGGCCGGCCGGAAGTTCTGGGCCATGCTCGGCCGCGGCGCCAGCCAGCCCTGGCAGGACACCCTGGAAGAGATGACCGGCAGCCGGCAGATGGACGCCGGCGCGGTGCTGGAGTACTTCGCCCCGCTGCAGGGCTGGCTGAAGGCGCAGAACGAGGGCCAGGCCTGCGGCTGGAGCGATGCCGCGGCCGACGCCGCCGGCCGGCCCTGACCCCGCGGCGGCCCCGGTTCAGTCCCGGCCGCGGCCGGGCGCCCGCTGCAGCGCGCGGCCGGCGACAGCGGCCGCGAGCAGCCCGCCCATCACCGACAGATGCTCCAGGGCGAAATGCATCGACAGCGTCGCCTGCGGCTCCGGCAGCGTCCAGAAGCGATGCACCACCGCGATGGTCAGCGCCAGGAAGACGCAGAGCGCGGCCGCACCGACCCAGAGCCAGCGGTCCAGCAGCACCAGCACCGAGCCGCCCAGCAGCGTCGCCGCCACGGCGGCGTTGAACAGCCACGCCGGGCGGAGCCCCGCCGCACGCATCTCGTCCATCCCGCCGGCGAAATCCACCACCTTGGCGAGCCCGGAAGCGACGAAGACGACGACCAGCAAGGCCCTGGCGGCGAACCAGCACCAGGGGCTGTCGAGGACACGGGCGACGAACGGCGGCATGGCGGCACTCCTGCGGCGGGACGGGACACCCGGGACGCGCGCCCCGGACGGCCGTAGCGTGCGACCTCGACCGCGGTCGAGGTCAACCGCGGCGGCGCAGGCTCACAGCGGTTCGCCCGGCTCGATCGGCGGCGCCACCGGCAGGGCCCGGGGGCGCGTGCGGTCCCGGCGCGCCTCCCAGCGCCAGAAGCCCCAGCCGACCAGCAGGAAGCCCGCGCCGACCAGCGCCAGCAGGATCCCGCTGCGGCTCGCCAGGGGCGAGAGGACGCCCGCGATCAGCGCGTTCAGCACCAGCCCGGTGAAGGCCTGCAGCGACGACGCCGCGCCGCGCTGGCGCGGGTACATGTCGAGGATCGCGAGGGTGACGATCGGGAACACCAGCGCGATCCCGAACGAGTTGAGCGCCATCGGCAGCACCGCCCACGGCACCTGCGGCTGCGCGGTCAGCAGGTTGTAGGCGATGTTGCCGGCGATCGCCACGCCGCTGCAGGCGAAGCCGACGTTGACCAGGCGCGCGCCGCTGACGCGGCCGGCGGCCCGCCCGGACACCCAGGCCCCCAGCATCATCCCGCCGATCATCGGTACGAAGAACCAGCCGAACTGGCGCTCGCCCAGGGCGAGGATGTCCATCACGAAGGCCGGCGCGGAGGCGATGTACAGGAACAGCGCGGCGAAGTTGAACGCGCCTGCGGCCGCCAGCCGCTGGAACCGCGAATTGCGGAAGATCGCGACGTAGTCGCGCAGCAGCCGCCGCGGCGAGGCCGGCGCGCGGGCATCGGGCGGGTGGGTCTCCGGCAGCCAGCGCCAGGTCGCCAGCCACAGCCCCACCGAGAACGCGACCAGGAACCAGAAGATCGCCGGCCAGCGCTGCCAGCCCAGGATCCAGCCGCCGATGATCGGCGCCACCGCCGGCGCGATGCCGAAGATCATCGACACCTGGCTCATCAGACGCTGCGCGTCGTCGCCGTCGAACAGGTCGCGGATCACCGCGCGGCCGACGATCAGCCCGACGCCGGCCGACAGCCCCTGCAGCGCGCGAAACGCCAGCAGCGTGCCCAGATCCCGCGAGAGCGCGCAGCCCACCGAGGCCAGGGTGAAGACCGCCAGCCCGGCCAGGATCACCCGGCGCCGCCCCAGCGCGTCCGACAGCGGCCCGTGGACGATGCTCATCAGCGCGTAGGCGATCAGGTACACGGCGATGGTCTGCTGCATCGCCAGCTTGTCGGCGCCGAGTTCGGCGCCCATCTGCGCGAAGGCGGGGAAGATCGTGTCGATCGAGAACGGGCCGAACATCGCCAGCCCGGCCAGCAGCAGCGCCATGCGCCGCACCGAGACCCCCTGCAGGTTCATCGTGCAAGCCGCGCGGCGGGGGCGGGATCGGTCGGCGTCGCGCTGTCCATCCGGCACAGGATACGGCCGCCGCGGCGAACCGCCCACCGTTCCCGCCGCGATATACTCGCCCGGCAACCGTCGGTGGGAGAAGCGGCCGCTCCGCGAGGGGCCCGCTGCCGAAGGCGCAACGCCCGTAATCGCTCAGGCTCCCAAACCACCGTCGGCACAACTCTGGAGAGACCGGTTCGTTCCGGCGCCGAAGGGGCAAGAGGGGCAGCGCCACGCCCGTCCAAACTCTCAGGCAAAAGGACAGAGGGGCGCATCGATCGCCGGCCCGCCGGCGCGTCGTTCCCGCACGCGCGTTCCGTCCGCCGCCGGCGGCGGCGGCCGTCCGGGTCGACGGCGATGCCCCCGCCCGCCCTGCCGCCTTCCGGAAGCCGCCATGCCCCACGCCGCCCCCTCCCTGCGCGAACTCGAGCACCACGACGCGTTCCTGGCCCGCCACATCGGCCCCAACGAGGCGGAGATCGCCCGCATGCTCGAGGTGGTCGGCCAGCCTTCGCTGGACGCGCTGACCGACGCCATCGTGCCGGCCAGCATCCGCCTCGACGCCCCGCTCGACCTGCCCGCGCCGCTCGACGAGCACGAGGCGCTGGCGCGCATCCGCGCGCTGGCGAACAGGAACAAGATCTTCCGCAGCTTCATCGGCCAGGGCTACTACGGCACCCGCACGCCGAACGTCGTGCTGCGCAACATCCTCGAGAACCCGGCCTGGTACACCGCCTACACCCCCTACCAGGCCGAGATCTCGCAGGGCCGGATGGAGGCGCTGATCAACTTCCAGACCATGGTCGCCGACCTCACCGGCATGGACATCGCCAACGCCTCGCTGCTCGACGAGGCCACCGCGGCGGCCGAGGCGATGACCCTGGCCAAGCGCGCGGCGAAGTCGAAGTCCGACACCTTCTTCGTCTCCGAGCGCGTGCACCCGCAGACCCTCGAGGTCCTGCGCACGCGCGCCGCCGGCCTCGGCATCGCGCTGCAGGTGGGCCCGGACGAGGACGCCGCGCAGGCCGACAGCTTCGGCGTGCTGCTGCAGTACCCGGACACCTACGGCCGCGTGCGCGACCACGCCGGGCTGGCCGAGGCCGTGCACGCGCGCGGCGCGCTGCTGGCGGTGTCGGCCGACCTGCTCGCGCTGGCGCTGATCGAGGCGCCGGGCGCCTGGGGCGCAGACATCGTGGTCGGCAACTCGCAGCGCTTCGGCGTGCCGTTCGGCTTCGGCGGCCCGCACGCGGCCTTCCTGGCCTGCCGCGACGCGTTCAAGCGCTCCATGCCCGGGCGCCTGATCGGCGTGTCGGTGGATTCGCAGGGCCAGCCCGCCTACCGCCTGACCCTGCAGACCCGCGAGCAGCACATCCGCCGCGAGAAGGCCACCTCCAACATCTGCACCGCGCAGGTGCTGCTGGCGGTGATGGCCGGCATGTACGCGGTCTACCACGGCCCCGAGGGCCTGAAGCGCATCGCCGCCCGCACCCATCGGCTGACCGCGCTGCTGGCCGCCGCGCTGCGCGGCGCGGGCGTCGCGGTGGGCGAGGACTTCTTCGACACCCTGCACGTGACCGGCATCGACGCCGGCGCGATCCACGCCCGCGCCCGCGAGGCCGGCATCAACCTGCGCGCGATCGACGACGAGAGCGTGGGCATCAGCCTCGACGAGACCGCCACCCGCGACGACGTGATCGCGCTGGCGGGCCTGTTCGGCGCCGCCATCGACGACCTCGACGCGCTCGACGCCGCCACCCCGGATGCGCTGCCCGCGGCCCTGCGCCGGCGCACCCCCTACCTGCAGCACCCGGTCTTCAACACCTACCACAGCGAGCACGAACTGCTGCGCTACATGCGCGCGCTGGCCGACAAGGACCTGGCGCTGGACCGCACCATGATCCCGCTCGGCTCGTGCACGATGAAGCTCAACGCCACCGCGGAGATGATCCCCATCACCTGGCCGGAGTTCGCCAACATCCACCCGCTGGCGCCGGCCGACCAGACCGAAGGCTATCGCGAGCTGATCGACGGGCTGGAGCGGATGCTGGCCGAATGCACCGGCTACGACGCGGTCAGCCTGCAGCCCAACTCCGGCGCCCAGGGCGAGTTCGCCGGCCTGCTGGCGATCCGCGCCTGGCACGCCTCGCGCGGCGAGTCGCACCGCGACGTCTGCCTGATCCCGGAATCCGCGCACGGCACCAACCCCGCCTCCGCGCAGATGTGCGGCATGCGCGTGGTGGTGGTGAAGTGCGACCGCGACGGCAACGTCGATGTCGAGGACCTGCGCGCGCAGGCGGCCAAGCACGCCGACCGGCTGGCCGCGCTGATGATCACCTATCCCTCCACCCACGGCGTGTTCGAGGAGGCGGTGGTCGAGATCTGCGAGATCGTCCACGCCCACGGCGGCCAGGTCTATACCGACGGCGCCAACATGAACGCCCTGGTCGGCGTCGCCAAGCCCGGCAAGTGGGGCTCGGACGTGTCCCACCTCAACCTGCACAAGACCTTCTGCATTCCGCACGGCGGCGGTGGCCCCGGCGTCGGCCCCTGCGCGGTGAAGGCGCATCTCGCACCCTTCTTGCCCTCCTCCGCGCCCCTTCCTCCGCCCGCGGGGGAAGGTGCCCGCAGGGCGGATGGGGGCGAGCGGCCGGCCGGCGCGGTCGGCATGGTCTCGGCCGCCCGCTTCGGCTCGGCCTCGATCCTGCCGATCTCGTGGATGTACATCGTGATGATGGGCGCCGCCGGCCTGAAGCGCGCCACCCAGGTCGCGCTGCTCAACGCCAACTACGTCGCCAAGCGCCTCGCGCCGCATTACCCGACGCTCTACACAGGCCGCAGCGGACTGGTCGCGCACGAATGCATCCTCGACCTGCGCCCGCTCAAGGACGCCACCGGCATCAGCGCCGAGGACGTGGCCAAGCGGCTGATCGACTTCGGCTTCCATGCGCCGACCCTGAGCTTCCCGGTCGCGGGCACGCTGATGGTGGAGCCGACCGAGAGCGAATCGCTGGCCGAGCTCGACCGCTTCGTCGAGGCGATGATCCAGATCCGCGAGGAGATCCGCGCGATCGAGGACGGTCGCCTCGACCGCGAGGACAACCCGCTCAAGCACGCGCCGCACACCGCCGCGGCGGTGACGGCCAGCGAGTGGACCCGCGCCTATCCGCGCGAGCTGGCCGCGTTCCCGCTGCCGTCGCTGAAGAAGCAGAAGTACTGGCCGCCGGTGGGCCGCGTGGACAACGTGCACGGCGACAAGCACGTCATGTGCGCGTGCATCCCGATCGAGGCGTTCAAGGACGAGGCGGCCGAAGCCTGAGCCGACCGGGGCGTGGTCACGATTTCGCCATGATGCCGGCGACGGCGTGGCGACGCCGTTTCCGACGCCCCGTCCCGCGCGCTTCCACAGAGTTGCCCACAGGCGGCGTGGATAACCGGCGCCGGACCCGGGATCGCCCGGGACCGGCCGCCGCTGAGCGCGGGCGCTCCTGCGCCCCCGGCCGGGCCGCGACCGGCGCGCGGCGCCGCGCCGGTCAGCGCTTGGCGGTCTGCCCCTCGGTCTCGTCGCGGGCCAGGTAGTCCAGCACCACCTGGTCGAGGTGGCCGGCCAGCCAGTCGGCCATGGCTTCCTCCTGGGCGAGGATGCGCCGGCAGACCGCTTCGGTCTCGGCATCGCCCACCTTGCGCGCAGCGGCGATGATCGCGCGGTAGGTGGCGATCTCCAGGTGTTCGAAGGCGTAGCTCATGCCCGAGCCCTTGACCACCTCGTCGCTCATCATCGCGTTGCCGGCGGCGTGCAGCGAGGCGGCCATCGATCCCAGCGCATCCTTGATCGTCGAGCGCGAGCCGCCGAGCGCCTCGATGCGCTGCTCCAGCAGGCGGGCCTGCTCGCGGGTCTCCTCGACGTGCTGCTGGATGCGCTGCTGCAGCTGCGGATAGTGCTCCAGCCGCGCGGCCTGGCCCTTCAGCATGGTCTCGGCCTCGCTCTCCATCGCATGCGCGTCGGACAGCCATTCCAGCAGACGTTCCTGGTTGGTCTTGGTCATGGGTCTCCTGTTGCGGCCGCGCCTTGCGGCGGTAGGTGGATGCGGCCGCGAGGGCCGCGGCCCGCTGCCGGGTGGCGACGGGCATCGCGCGATGCGCCTTCAGTCCACGATCGGGCGCGCGCATCCCGCGCCGCGCGCCGTCCTCGACGAACGCGCGAACTCGGACAAGGCGGGGCGGCGGCCGGCGGAGGTCAGATCAGCGGCGGATCGCGCTCGCGCTCGAAGGTCTTGTGCCGCGACAGAGCGAGCACGAAGCGGTCGGCGAGCCCGTCCTCGCGCTCGCCGCCCCCGCGCGCCAGGATCAAGCCGGCATCGCTTTCGTCCAGAGGCACGCCGGCCGCCTCCAGGAAGTCGACGCCGCTGCCGAGGGCGAGGATCGCCTTGCAATGGCGGTACTGGTCCTTGGCGAACTCGGCCGCCCTGCCGTCCTCGGCCAGGCGCAGATGCAATTCGTCGCCGCCGGGAACGGCCATGCCGTCGAACAGCACCGAGGGCTCGTTCTCGAACGACGCGTCGGCATCGAGTTCAGTGCCGTCGGCGGCCACTACCGGCCCGACGCAGGTCGCCACCAGCCGCGCCACCGCGCCTTCCTCCAGCAGTCGCGCCTGCAGGCGCACGACGGCGCCGGCGTCCACGCCATCGGCGACGAGGATCGCGACCCGGCGGGTGCGGATCCCGCCCGCGCCCGGTCGCGCCAGCATCGACAGCGCCGGCGAGGTCTTCACCTCCGGCGCCGGCGGATCCGGCAGCGCCCGCGGCATCGGCTCCGGCAGCGGCATGCCCAGGCCCTCGGCGACGCGGCCGGCCAGGTCGTCGGAAACGTTGCGCAGCATCGACACGACGCGCTCGCGCACCGCCGGCACCGTCACCTTCGACAGCTCGAAGCGGAACGCCGCCACGATGTGCGCCTGCTCCACCGGGCTCTGGCTGTCGTAGAACAGCGTGGCCTGGTTGAAATGCTCGGCGAACTTCTCCGGCCGCCCGCGCACCTCGTCCTGTTCCACCGGCTCCGGGAAGGGCACGAAGCCGGCGCTGCCGGCCTGGAACGGGCAGCCGCCGCCGAGCGAGTTCGGTTCGTAGGCCACCCGGCCGCGATGGATCGCCTGCCGGTGCATGCCGTCGCGCTGGTTGTTGTGCACCGGCGCGATCGGCGCGTTGATCGGGATCTCGTGGAAGTTGGGGCCGCCCAGCCGCGAGATCTGCGTATCGACGTAGGAATGGATGCGCCCGGCCAGCAGCGGATCGTTGGTGAAATCGATGCCGGGGATCACGTGCGCGGCGCAGAACGCGACCTGCTCGGTCTCGGCGAAGAAGTTGTCCGGGTTGCGGTCCAGCACCAGCCGGCCCAGCGGCCGCAGCGGCACCAGTTCCTCGGGCACGATCTTGGTCGGATCGAGCACGTCGAAGGAGAAGCGTTCGGCCTCTTCCTCGGAGAATACCTGCACGCCGAGCTCCCATTCCGGGTACTCGCCGGCCTCGATGGCGTCCCACAGGTCGCGGCGATGGAAATCCGGATCGCAGCCAGAGGTCTTGACCGCCTCGTCCCACAGCTGGGCGTGGGTGCCCAGCAGCGGCGTCCAGTGGAACTTGACGAAGGTGGACACGCCCTCGGCGGTGACGAAGCGGAAGGTGTGCACGCCGAAGCCCTGCATCATCCGGTAGCTGCGCGGGATCGCACGGTCGGACATCTGCCACAGCAGCATGTGGGTCGATTCCGGCATCAGCGAGACGAAATCCCAGAAGGTGTCGTGCGCCGAGGCCGCCTGCGGCATGGCGTGGTGCGGCTCCGGCTTCACCGCGTGCACCAGGTCGGGGAACTTCATCGCGTCCTGGATGAAGAACACCGGGATGTTGTTGCCGACCAGGTCCCAGTTGCCCTGCTCGGTGTAGAACTTCACCGCGAACCCGCGCACGTCGCGCGCGGTGTCCTTGGAGCCGCGCTCGCCGGCCACGGTCGAGAAGCGCACGAACACCGGCGTGCGCTTGCCGGCTTCCTGGAACGGCGCCGCGCAGGTCAGGTCCGGCACCGCCTCGTAGCATTCGAAATAGCCGTGCGCGCCCGAGCCGCGCGCATGCACGATCCGCTCCGGAATGCGCTCGTGGTCGAAGTGGGTGATCTTCTCGCGGAGGATGAAATCCTTCAGCAGCGCCGGCCCCCGCAGGCCCGCCTTCAGCGAATCCTGGTTGTTGGCGACCGGCACGCCCTGGTTGGTGGTCAGCGGGCGCTGCGAGGCGTCCACGCGCACCCGGTCGAGCGATTCCACCGTGGGATTGCCGCCCGGCCGCGCCTTCGTGCCGACCTTGGCCGAGGGATTCGATTCCGCCAGCGTGCTCGCGGTCGCGAGGTCGGAAGGCGGCGGAAACGTCTTGCCCGCCGGCGGCAAGGTCGCCGCGCCACGGCCGTATTCGGCCGCCTTGTTGTCGTTGTAGCCGAAGCCCGCCGCGGTGGCCTGGGTGTCCGCGGCCTGTTCGGCCTGCGGGTCGCCGGTCCCGCGCGCGGGAGCGCGGGCCGGCGCGCTGTCGGATGCGCGCGCCGCGGACACCGCCGCCGCGCGCTTGCCCGGCGCCTTCTTCTTCGCCGTTGTCCTCGTCGTCTTCGTCGTCTTGGTCGTCTTCTTCGGCGTCTTGGCCATCGCTGGGGTCTCCTGGCAAGCCGGGGTGGCCGCACAGCAGTAGCAGCGCGCATGTCACGGGCCCGTGCAAGGGAGGCGACGCCGGCATGAAGCCGGATTCGCCCGCGGCGTTCACCGCTTCGCGACCGCAGCGTTCGAATACTCCGGCAACCCACGAGGAACTTCCGACATGACCAAGGCAACGGATGCGAGCGTCCCACTGTACGGAAGCGGCTCGTACGCGATCGGGGAGCGCCAGGATCGCTTCGAGCCTCTCGACGCGCCGGTCCCCTGGCGGGCCGCTGCCGCCCTCGACGATCCGGGCCGCGACGAGTCCGCGTTCCCGATCGTCGTGCACTGCCACCTTCGCTGGGACTTCGTCTGGCAGCGCCCGCAGCAGATCCTCTCCCGGCTCGCCAGGCACCATCGCGTGCTGTTCATCGAGGACCCTCTCGCGGGCGACGGCGAGCGCGCGCAACTCGATCTGAGCGAGCCGGTCCCCGGCGTGGTGCGGCTGGTCCCCAGGCTGCCGCGCTCGGCCGGCGAACGCGACGTCGATGCGCAGTGGCGCCTGCTGCGCCCGCTCATCGAGGCGGCGCTGGCGGAGCACCCGCTGCTGAAGGATCGGTTCCGCGCGCCGGTGCAATGGTTCTACTCGCCCATGCCCGCGCCGGCGCTGCTGGGCGCCTTCGGCGCCTGCGGTACCGTCTACGACTGCATGGACGAACTCGCCAACTTCCGCTTCGCCGCAGCCGACCTGCCGGAACGCGAACGCCAGCTGCTCGCCCGCGCCGACGTCGTATTCACCGGCGGCCACGAGCTGTTCCGCTCGAAGTCCCGGCACCATCCGACCGTGTATTTCCACGGCTGCGGCGTGGACGTGGCGCATTTCGCCAAGGCCCAGGCCGAGGCGACGCGGGTTCCCGAAGCGTTGGCCGCGCTGCCTGGCCCGGTCTTCGGCTACGTCGGCGTGATCGACGAGCGGCTGGATTACGCGCTGATCGAATCCCTCGCGCGCGCGTTTCCGCGGGCCTCGGTGGCCATGGTCGGCCCGCTGGCCAAGGTCGAACGCGAAGACCTGCCCGACCTGCCCAACATCCACTGGTTCGGGCAGCAGCCCTACGAGCGGCTGCCGGCGCTGATCAAGGGATTCGACGTCTGCCTGATGCCGTTCGCCCTCAACGAGGCCACCCGCTACATCAACCCGACCAAGACCCTGGAATACATGGCCGCCGGCAAGCCGGTCGTCTCCACCGCGGTGGCCGACGTGGTGCGCAACTTCTCCGCCTTCGTCGCCGTCGCCCGCTCGCCGGCCGAGTTCCTGGACGCCGTCGCGCAGGCGGCGCGCGCGCCGCACGCCGAGCGGCTGCAGGCGGCGCGCGCCCATGCGCAAGGCGCGACGTGGGACGCCACGGTCGATACGATGCGCCGGGAGCTGCTCGACGCCGTCGTGCCCGTGCGCGCCGCATCGGTGCGCCGGCCATGACCGCGGTGACGGTCGTCGGCGCCGGATTCTCCGGCGCGGTGGTGGCCCGGGAGCTGGCCGAGCGCGGCCTGGACGTGCGGGTGATCGACAGGCGCGAGCACATCGGCGGCAACGCGCACGACCGCCTCGATGCCCACGGCGTGCTGGTCCACCCCTACGGGCCGCACATCTTCCATACCAACAGCGCGCGCATCTACGACTACCTGTCGCGCTTCACCGGCTGGCGCCCCTACGAGCATCGCGTGCTGGCCGCCGTGGACGGCATGCTGGTGCCGCTGCCGATCAACATCGACACGGTCAACCGCCTCTACGGCCTGCAGCTGGACGAACGCACCATCCAGGGCTTCTTCGACAGCGTGCGCGAGCCCCGCGAACGGATCCTCACCAGCGAGGACGTGGTGGTCGATGCGGTCGGGCGCGACCTGTACCGCAAGTTCTTCCAGGGCTATACGCGCAAGCAGTGGGGGCTGGACCCCTCGGAGCTCGCCGCCTCGGTCGCCGCGCGCATTCCCACCCGCACCAACCGCGACGATCGCTACTTCACCGACAAGTTCCAGGCGATGCCGCTGGAAGGCTACACGCGGATGTTCGAGCGCATGCTCGACCATCCGAAGATCGCGATCGAGCTGGGCGTCGACTTCTTCCGCGAGCGCGAGCGCCTGCGCCACGACCATCTGGTCTACACCGGCCCCATCGACGCCTTCTACGGCCATCGCTATGGCCCGCTGCCCTATCGGTCGCTGCGCTTCGAGCACGAGCACCACCCCGGGACCGAACGCTACCAGGCCGTGGGCACGGTGAACTATCCCAACGAACATGCCTACACCCGGATCACCGAATTCAAGCATCTCACCGGGCAGGCGCATCCGGGCACCTCGATCGTGCGCGAGTATCCCATCGCCGAAGGCGATCCCTACTACCCGGTGCCGCGGCCGGAAAACGAACTGCTGTTCAAGCGCTACGAGGCGCTGGCGCTGAAGGAGCGCGACGTCACCTTCGTCGGCCGCCTGGCGCAGTACCGCTACTACAACATGGACCAGTGCGTCGGCGCCGCCCTCAAGGCGGCGCAGTACGTGCTGCAGAAGACCGGCGCCGCGCCCGACGAAGCGGACGCACTGGCGGCCGGACTGCGCTGACGCCATGGCGCGGGACGGAGCCCGCGGATGCGCCCCCGGCCCGATCGAACTGTGGGGCGGCGTCGAGTGCTCGGTCGTTCGCATCGGCGATGGCTACTCCAGCCAGTTCGACTACGGCGGCTGCCCCCGCCCCGGCGACATCGACGCGTTCGCCGCGCTGGGCGTGCGCGCGCTCAGGCAACCGGTGCTGTGGGAACGGGTCGCGCCGCGCGGCCTGCGCGACGCGGACTGGCGCTGGCCCGACGCCTGCCTGCAGCGGATCCGCGCGCTGGGCATCCGCCCGATCGTCGGGCTGCTGCATCACGGCAGCGGCCCGCGCCACACCAGCCTGCTCGATCCCGCCTTTCCGGACGAGCTGGCCGCCTATGCCGGCGCGGTGGCCGCCCGCTATCCGTGGGTGCTCGACTACACGCCGGTGAACGAGCCGCTGACGACCGCGCGCTTCAGCGGCCTGTACGGCCACTGGTACCCGCATCGCCGCGATCCGCCGTCGTTCTGGCGCGCGCTGCACGCGCAGTGCCGCGGCATCGCGCAGGCCATGCGGGCCATCCGCCGCGTCCAGCCGCGGGCCAGGCTGGTGCAGACCGACGATCTCGGCAGGACGTACGCGACGCCGCCGCTCCAGTACCAGGCCGACTTCAACAACCACCTGCGCTGGCTGGGCTGGGACCTGCTGTACGGCCGCGTCGGCAGCGACCACCCGCTCTGGTCCTGGCTGGTGGAATGCTGCCGGGCGCAGCCCGAGGACCTGCTGTGGTTCGCGGCGCATCGCTGTCGGCCGGACGTCGTCGGCGTGAACCACTACGTCACCAGTGAGCGCTACCTCGACGAGGATCCGGAGCGCTATCCGCCGGAATGCCGCGGCGGCAACGGGCGCCACCGCTACGCCGACGTGGAAGCGGCCCGGGTGCTGTCGCCGCCGAGCGCCGGCCTGTCCGCCCTGCTGCGCGAAGCGTGGTCGCGCTACCGCCTGCCGCTGGCGGTCACCGAGAGCCACCTGCATGCCCCGCGCGAGGACCAGCTGCGCTGGCTGGCCGAAACCTGGCGGGCGGTCGAGCGCGCGCGCGAGGCCGGCGCGGACGTCCGTGCGGTCACCCTGTGGGCGCTGCTGGGCAGCTACGACTGGGACCGCCTGCTCACCCAGCGCCGCGGCCACTACGAGCCCGGCGCCTTCGAGGTCCGCCGCGGCCGGGCGAGGACGACGGCGATCGCGCGGATGGCGGCCGCGCTCGCGCGCGGCGATCCGCCCGCGCATCCGGTGCTGGCGCAGCCGGGCTGGTGGCGCCGCCCGTCGCGCTTGCTGTACGCACGCGCCGCCCCGGTGCCCGGACCGCCCGAACCGGGGCCGCAGCCGGGCGCGCGCAGCGCGCCGATCCTGATCGCGGGCGCCGGCACGCTCGGCCGCGCGTTCTCCCTGATCTGCGGCCAGCGCGCGCTCGATCACCGGCTGCTGGCCAGGGCCGAACTCGACATCGCCGACCCGGCGGCGGTCGAGCGCTCCCTCGATGCCTGCGCACCGTGGGCGGTGATCAACGCCGCCGGCTACGTGCGCGTGGACGACGCCGAGACCGACCCCGAGCGCTGCTTCCGCGAGAACGTGCTCGGCGCGCAGAACCTCGCGGCGGCCTGCGCGCGCGCCGGGATCCCGCTGGTCACCTTTTCGACCGACCTCGTCTTCGACGGCGCCCGCAGCGCCCCCTATCCGGAAGACGCCGCCGTCGCGCCGCTGAACGTGTACGGGCGCTGCAAGGCGCGCGCGGAAGCCTGCACGCTCGACCGCCATCCCGGCGCGCTGGTCGTGCGCACCAGCGCGTTCTTCGGCCCCTGGGACGAGGCCAACTTCCTCGCCCATGCGCTGCGCGCGCTGCGCGCCGGCGGCCGGTTCGACGCCGCCGACGACCTGACCGTCTCGCCCACCTACGTGCCCGACCTGGTGCACGCCTGCCTCGACCTGCTGATCGACGCCGAATCCGGGATCTGGCACCTGGCCAGCGGTACCGCGCTCACCTGGGCCGAATTCGCCCGTCGCGCGGCGCGCATGGCCGGCGCCGACGTCGCCGGCCTGCGGGCCCGCCCGCATGCCGAACTCGGCCTGGCCGCCCGGCGCCCGCGCTACAGCGCGCTCGGCTCCTCGCGCGCGTTCGCGATGCCGGCGCTCGACGACGCGCTGGCCCGCTATCTGCGCGAAGGCCCGCCGGCGCCGCGGATCGCGCAGGCCGGCCCGGCATGCGCACCGGCGCGATGAGCCGCGCCTGCCGCGCGTCTCGATCGCGCAGGGAGGCGCCCAACGAAATGGGCCGGCTCGCGCCGGCCCATGACCCTGACATCGTTCCGGTCGCCCGCTACTGCAGTCGGTCGCTCGCGTCGATGGCCGCGGTCTGGGTCACGACCTGCCCGTCCAGCACCGGCAGCCGTTCGCCCGGACGCTGATCCATGCGCACGGTGCGCTCCTGGCCGCCGTAGCGGTAGGTCACCTCGTAGGCCACCGGCACGTCCTCGGTACCGAGCTTGATGCGCTCGCCCGGCTTGCTGTCGGTGCGCAGCGTGCCGGTGCTGCCGTCCGGATTGCGGTAGGTCACGTCGTAGGCCACGACCCGCGAGGACTGCGAACTGTCCTGCACCGTGCGGCACTGGCGATCCACCCGCTCCACCACCCGTCCGCCGACGTGGTTGCGGTCGACGCGGTTGCCGATGAAGCCGCCGGCAGTGGCGCCGGCCGCGGTGGCCAGCTTGCGGCCGTTGCCGCCGCCGATCTGGTTGCCGACCAGCCCACCGATGATCGCGCCGGCCACGGTACCGCCGACGTTGCCGTCGCGCTCGGGCAGGCGCTCCTGCACGACGACGTCCTCGCAGACTTCCCGCGGCGTGGCGTGGGTGGTGGTTTCGCGGATCGGCTCGCTGCCCAGCACGGTCGCGTACAGATCCTGCCGCTCGGTCACCGGCTCCACCCGCACCACGTCCGCGTATTCCACGCGCCCGCCCGCAGGCAGCGTGTCGCCCGCCACGGTCTCGATGCCTTCGCCGGCCGGGCGGTCGTCGCGGTTGTTCTGGAACGCCGCCACCGCGACGCCGCCCACCAGCAGCGATGCAAGCGCGATAGCCAAGGTGTTGTTCTTCATCGTTCGCTCCTTGTCGGGGACGCTTGCGGCGTCCTGAGGTGGGGGGATCGGCGCGATTGCAACACTTTCTTCCTGAATGGATACCGCCAGGAAAACGCTTTCCCGAGATTTCCCCTGAACGCGGGATCGGCGCGCCGCGTGCTAGCGTGATCCGGCCGGTGCGCGGTGGCCCCCACGCTGCCGGCCCTTCCCCAAGCGGAGCGCTTTGCGATGCGATACCTGTTCCTGGCCCCCGCGCTGCGCTGGCTCGGCCGGCTCAGCTACCCGCGCTTGTTCGCCGTCACCGCGGCGCTGTTCGCGCTGAGCGTGGTGATCCCCGACCCGATCCCGCTGGTGGACGAGCTGCTGCTGGGCCTGGGCACGCTGCTGCTGGCCCGGCTCAAGCGCCCGAAGGACGAGGGCGGGACGCCGCCGCCCATCGACGGACGCGCCGAGCGCCGGCGCTGACCGGACGATGCTGTTCGACAGCCACTGCCATCTCGACGCGCCCGAGTTCGACCGCGACCGCGATGCGGTGGTGGCGCGCGCGCGCGCGGCCGGCGTGCGCTGGCAGCTGGTGCCCGGCACCCATCGCGAGGAATGGCCGGCGCTGCGCGAGACCTGCGCCGCCGACGCGGGGCTGCATGCCGCCTACGGGCTGCACCCCACCTTCCTCGCCCATCACCGCGCCGAGGACCTGGACGCGCTGGCGGACTGGGTCGCGCGCGAGCGCCCGGTGGCCATCGGCGAATGCGGGCTCGATCATTACCTCGAGGACCTGGACCGCGACGCCCAGCAGCGCTACTTCGAGGGCCAGCTGGAACTGGCGCGCGAGAGCGGACTGCCGCTGATCGTGCACGCGCGGCGCGCGGTGGAAGCCGTGATCCAGGCGATCCGCCGTGTCGGCCGCGTGCGCGGCGTGGTCCACAGCTACGCCGGCAGCGAGGAGCAGGCCAGGCAACTGCAGCGGCTGGACTTCCTGATCGGCATCGGCGGCCCGGTCACCTACGCGCGCGCCAGGCGCATGCACCGCGTGGTCGCCACGGTGCCGCTGGAGCAGTTGCTGCTGGAGACCGACGCCCCGGACCAGCCGGACTGCGCGCACCGCGGCGAACGCAACGAACCGGCGCGGCTGGTGGCCGTGTGCGAGGCGGTCGCGCGGCTGCGCGGAGCCGCGCCGGAGGCCATCGCCGCGGCGACCACGCGCAACGCCGCGCGGCTGTTCGGCGTCGCGACCGAGGGCGCCTGAGCCTCGCCTACGCGTCGGCCGCCGCGCCCGCCGGTGCGGAGCGCTTGAGCAGCATCTGGATCGCCTTGCCGGCGGCCGCGAACGCGAACGCGCCGGTGACGTGGGTGGCGGCGCCGAGCCCGCCGCCGCAGTCGAGCTTGAGCGCCGCCTCGCCATCGAGCTTCGGGCGCAGGCCGCACACCGAGCCATCGGGCTGCGGGTAGCGCACGTTCTCCAGCGAGTACACCGCCGGCACGCCGAAGTAGCGCTGCGGGCTGCGCGGGAAGGCGAAGTCGGCGCGCAGCTTCTTGCGCACCAGCGCCAGCATGGCGTCGTGTTCGGTGCGCGAAAGATCGCGCACGCGCACCAGGGTGGGATCGATGCGCCCGCCGGCCGAGCCGACCGTGAGCACCGGCTGGCGCCGGCGGCGGCACCACGCGATCGCCTCCACCTTGGCGCGGAAGCTGTCGAAGGCATCGAGCACCAGGTCGTAGCCGGGGCCCAGCAGCGCGTCGAGGTTGCCCGGGGTGAGGAAGCTCGCCACCGGCGCCACCCGGATCGCGGGGTTGATCGCCAGGCAACGCTCGGCCATCGCCTCGGCCTTGCCGCGGCCGTACTGGCCGGCCAGCGCGGGCAACTGGCGGTTGGTGTTGGACACGCACAGATCGTCGGCGTCGATCAGGGTCAGCCGCCCCACGCCGCTGCGCGCCAGCGCCTCCACTGCCCACGAGCCGACGCCGCCCAGGCCGACCACGGCCACGTGCGCGCGCGAAAGCGCGGCCACCGTGCCGCGCCCGTAGAGGCGATCGATGCCGCCGAAGCGCTCGCTCCAGGTCTCGTCCATGCGCGAATTCTAGAGCGCGCGGCGGGCCTTCGGCGCGCGTGGTCCCGCGCTGGACGCGCGCGCCGCTCGAGACGCCGCGCGGCCGGCGCGCGCGACAGCGCCCGCGCGAGGGGGCATCCTATAGGCGACGCCAGCCAAGGAGCCCGCGATGTCCGCACCGTCCCCCGCCAGCCCGTCCCGCCCGCGCGGCCCGTCCGCCGCGCAGCGCTACCTGTTCCTGTTCCTCGTCGGCCTGGTGGTCGGCGCGGTGGCGACGGTGATGATCGTTCGCGCGCTGCAGGCCCGCGCCGATCGTTTCCCCACAAGCCTCATGCAGGTCACCCAGTGGCATGCCGAGCAGTTGCGGGCGAAGGTCGAGGAGAACCGCTGCGCGGCCACCGACCTGCTGCCGCACCTGCGCGCGCTGCGCACGCTGGCCGACGACCTCGAGCCGGCGTTCCCCGACCTGCGCGACGATCAGCGCTTCGCCCAGGCCGCGAGCCAGATGCGCCGCTCGCTGGACGCCAATCTCGCTTCGCCGCCGCTCAACTGCGCCGGGCTGGAAAGCGCCACGCGCGACATCGCCAACGCCTGCCGCGCCTGCCACCAGGATTTCCGCGGCTGATCCGGCGCGCGCGCCGCGCGTGAACGCAGACCGTCTCCGCGCCGGCCGCGCAGGCGGATGGCCGGCGCGATTGTCGGCGTGTTCACGAATCCGGTCCTAACGTCGCGCCATGCGCTGATCGCGCATGCCCCCATCCGAATGCGGAGAAACGCGATGAAGACCCCGTTGCTGGCCACCACCGCCGTCGCCGCCGCCCTGGCGCTCGCCGGCTGCGCTTCCTCGCCCGGCTACGGGCCGGGCTACGGTTCCAGCCCCGGCTACGGTTCGGGCTATGGCGCGCCCAGCTGCCGCGACTGCGGCACCGTCACCCGGATCGAACGCCGCCCGGACAGCCAGCCGAACGTGGCCGGCCCGGTGATCGGCGGCATCGTCGGCGCGGTCGCCGGCCGCGAACTGGCGCGGCGCAACACCGACAGCGACGGGCGCCGCAACGTCGCCACCGCCGGCGGCGCCGTGGCCGGCGCGGTCGCCGGCAACGCGATCCAGAACCGCACCGGCAGCGGCGGCTTGTACGACGTCCACGTCCGCCTCAACGACGGCCGCACCGTGGTGCTGGTGCAGAGCGAGGTGGGCGGGCTGCGCGAAGGCTCCGCGGTGCAGGTGCGCGACGGCCGGGCCTGGGCGCTCTGAGCGCGGCCGCCAGCGCAGGCGCAAAAAGAAACCCGGCCGCAAGGCCGGGTTTTTTCTCGTCAGAGGACCGCGCGCAGCGCGGGTCAGGCGGGCTGCACGGCGTCGGCCTGCAGGCCTTTCTGGCCCTTGACCACGGTGAAGCTGACCCGCTGGCCTTCCTTGAGGCTCTTGAAGCCCTGCACCTGGATGGCGCGGAAATGCACGAAGACGTCCTCGCCGCTCTCGCGGCTGATGAATCCGAAGCCCTTGGCGTCGTTGAACCACTTCACGGTACCGATTTCACGATCTGACATGCGCGTCACTCCCTGGAACGGATCGGCTGGCCTGTACGATGGACGCCGTCGCCGGCGGCTGGTTGCAAGGAGGGAAGCGCAGATCTAGCGATGTAGCGGACCGGTGGAACATGCGAGCGGGCTCGTCCAACGCGACTCGACTGCATCCAGGCCACGGTTCACGGTGACCTTGACAAACACAGCGCGAGCAAATTACCCCGGCCTCCGGGAGAATGCAATCCGCCGCGGGCGCCCTGCCCGCTCCTTCCGGGAGCCCCCTCGATGCAGACCGAACCCTTCCTCTACGCGCTCGCCGCGGTCCTGGTGATCGTGGGCCTCTTGGGCACGATCCTGCCGGCCCTGCCGGGCATCCCGCTGGTGTTCGCGGGCCTGCTGCTGGCCGCCTGGGTCGACGGCTTCGTCCACGTCGGGCCGTTGACGCTGGCGCTGCTGGCGCTGCTGACGGTGCTGTCGTTCCTGGTTGACTTCTGGGCCACGGCGATGGGCGCCAAGCGCGTGGGCGCCAGCCGCAAGGCGCTGGCGGGCGCGGTGATCGGCACCTTCGTGGGCATCTTCTTCGGCATTCCGGGCATCTTCGTGGGTCCGTTCGCCGGCGCGATGGCCGGCGAACTGCTGCACCGCCGGCGCCTGGACGCGCCCGCGCTGGGCGAGGCCACCCGGGTCGGCCTGGGCACCTGGATCGGGGTGGCGGTCGCGGTCGCGTTGAAACTGATGCTGGCCTTCGCAATGATCGGCGTCTTCGCGCTGGCCTGGTGGGCCGGCCGCTAGCGGGCGGCCCGCCTTCACCCGCCGCCCACGCCCGTGCCCCTCACCCTGCCGCCTTCGCCACGAGAACCCGCATGCCCCGCCTCGACCGACTGACCTGCGCCCTCGCCGGCGTACTGGCCGCCGCACCGCTGATGGCCGCCGAGCCCGCCGGCATCGCCGCCTGCGCCGGCCTGGAGAACGACGCCCAGCGCCTGCAGTGCTACGACCAGCTCGCCGGGCGCCAGAGCCTGAACCCGGCGAGCGCCGACGCCGCCGCCGAACAGGCCCGCGCCGCAGCGGAGGACGCCGAACGCGGCGGCGAGGGCCGGCGCCCGTGGAGGCGTAGCAATGAGGTGTTCCAGGCCCAGGAAGACGCGCAGACGCGCGAGGCCATCGCCAACGTCGGCAAGGGCTCGCTGCTCGACACCCGCTGGGAGCTGGCCAAGGATTCCAAGCTCGGGCTGTTCAACTTCCGCGTCTACAAGCCCATGTACCTGCTGCCGGCGTTCTGGACCAGCGACGTCAACGACACCCCGTCCTCGCCCAACCCGGACAACACCGTCACCACGCCGCAGTCGCTCGACAGCCTGGAGACGAAGTTCCAGCTCAGCTTCAAGACCAAGGCCTGGGAGAACCTGTTCGGCGACAACGGCGACATCTGGCTGGGCTACACCCAGAGCTCGCGCTGGCAGGTCTACAACACCGACAACTCGCGTCCGTTCCGCGAGACCAACTACGAGCCCGAAGTCCTGCTGGTGTTCCGCAACGGCTACGGCCTGCCGGGCGGCTGGCGCGGGCGGATGAGCGCGATCGGCATCAACCACCAGTCCAACGGCCGCAGCGACCCGCTGTCGCGCAGCTGGAACCGGCTGATGTTCAACTTCGGCTTCGACCGCGAGAACTGGGCACTGGTGGCGCGCCCCTGGGTCCGCCTGAGCGACGGCAGCGACGACGACAACCCGGACATCGAGGACTACGTCGGCCGCGGCGATCTGACCCTGATGCACGTGCGCGGCGAGCAGCGCTTCACCCTGATGGGCCGGCACTCGCTGCGCGGCGGCGACCGCTCGCACGGCGCGCTGCAGTTCGACTGGGGCTTCCCGCTGCATCCCGGCCTGCGCAACGTGCGCGGCCACCTGCAGTTGTTCCACGGCTACGGCGAGAGCCTGATCGACTACAACCACAAGGCCACCTACGTCGGCCTGGGCATCTCGCTGCAGGACTGGTTCTAGGGGGCATCGACATTCGGCCTGCAGCCGGCCTGCAGCGCCGAAGCAGCCCCGTCTCCCGCGAGCGGAGCCGGTCGTCCGTTCTCCCGCAAGCGCGGGCATGTCGTCCCTTCCCCCGCAAGCGGGAGTACACCGCCCCTTCTCCCGCGAGCGGGGCCATGTTGTTCCTTCTCCCGCGAGCGGGCGCATGTCGTCCCTTCTCCCGAAACAGCGTGCTCCCCGCCTGCGGGGGAAAATCCGCCGCCGGGGCACCCCCGGTCCCCGCCCGCTACGGAAGCGCGCGATCGATCAGCGCGACGAAGTCCGTCCCGGCCGGCAACGTGCCGAGGGCGAAGCCGTGCTCGCCGCCGAGGCGGCTGCGGCAGAACGCGGCCGCGGCGGGATTGCCGGCGCGCAGCAGCACGCCGGCCTGCAAGGCCAGCGCCAGCCGCTCGACCAGCCGGCGCGCGCCCAGCTCGCGCGCCTCGGCCGTCTCGTCGGCCTGCCGCGCCAGCGCCGCGTCGAGCGCCTCGAGCGCGGCGTCGTAGGCCGGGTCGCGGCCGGCGGCCGCGCGCAGTTCCTCGCGCAGCGCGCGCCCGCTCGCCGGCTCGCGCGCCAGCGCGCGCAGCACGTCCAGGCACTGGATGTTGCCGCTGCCCTCCCAGATCGAGTTCAGCGGCGCCTGCCGGTACAGCCGCGGCAGGATCGATTCCTCGACGTAGCCGGCGCCGCCGAGGCACTCCTGCGCCTCGTTGACCACCACCGGCGCGCGGCGGCAGACCCAGTACTTGCCGATCGCGGTGGCCACGCGGGCGAACGCCGCCTCGGCGGCGTCGCCGCGGGCGCCGACATCGACCGCGCGCGCCACGCGCATCGCCAGCGCCAGCGCGGCCTCGGCCTCCAGGGCGAGGTCGGCCAGCACGTTGCGCATCAGCGGCTGCGCGGCCAGCGCGCGCCCGAACGCGGCGCGGTGGCGGGCATGGTGCACGGCCTGCGCCAGCGCCATGCGCATCTCGGCGGCGGAGCCGAGCATGCAGTCCAGCCGGGTCAGCATGACCATCTCGATGATGGTCTGCACGCCGCGGCCTTCGTCGCCGATCCGCAACGCCCAGGCGTCGTCGAACTCGACCTCGCTGGAGGCGTTGGCCCAGTCGCCGAGCTTGTCCTTGAGCCGCATCAGCCGGAAGCCGTTGCGCAGGCCGTCGGGGCGCCAGCGCGGCATCAGGAAGCAGCTCAGGCCGGCCGGCGCCTGCGCCAGCACCAGGAAGCCGTCGGACATCGGCGCCGAGAAGAACCACTTGTGCCCCTGCAGCGCGTACTCGCCCTCGGCCTGCAGCGGCGTGGCGAGGGTGCGGTTGGCGCGCACGTCGCTGCCGCCCTGCTTCTCGGTCATGCCCATGCCGACGGTCAGGCCGCGCTTGGCGGCGGCCGGCGCGTCGGCGGGGTCGTAGACGCAGGCGGCGATGCCCGCGACCCAGTCGCGCAGGCGCGGCTCGCGCGCCAGCACCGGCACCGCGGCATGGGTCATGGTCAGCGGACAGCTGGTGCCGGCCTCGGCCTGGTGGTGCAGGTAGCTCAGCGCCGCGCGGGCGACGTGCGCGCCGGCGCGCGGCTCGCGCCAGGACAGGCCGGCCACGCCATGCCCGATGGCCTGCGACATCAGCGCGTGGTAGTTCGGGTGGAACTCCACCCGGTCGATGCGCTGGCCGAAGCGGTCGTGGGTGCGCAGGCGCGGGCGGTCGCGGTTGGCGTCGAAGCCGAGGGCGTAGAGGGTGTCGCCGGCGAGCGCGCCGTAGCTCGCGATCGCCTCGGCCCAGTCGCCGCCGCCCTCGCGGGCGAGGGCCTCGCGCAGCGCGGCGTCGTCGGCCCACAGGTCGCGCGGCGCGAACTCCGGCGGCTGGTTCAGCGCGGCCAGCGCGGCCGCGGACGATTCGGCGTTCATGGCAGGCCTCCCGCTTCGACCGGATCAGTGTAGGCCGGCGCGGGCGCCGCCGCCGCCGCGAGCGCGTCGAGCAACGCCGGCGCCAGCGCGAAGGTGCCGAACCAGCCCAGGCGGGTGCCGGTCAGCACCCGCAGGCTCTGGGCGCGCAGCCCGGGGACGCGGGTGAGCGGATGGAAGACCCGGTCGCGCAGGCGCGCGGCGTAGTCCAGATCCGACTGGAACAGCGGCGTCAGCCAGCGGCTCCAGCGCTGGTACACGCGCACGTGGGCGAGCCGCGCGCGCTGCCACTGCGCCAGTGCGCGCTCCACGTCGGCGTGCGCGCGCAACGCGTCGCGCAGGGCGCGGGCGTCGAGCAGGGCCATGTTGACGCCCTGCCCCAGCTGCGGGCTCATCGCGTGGGCGGCATCGCCGATCAGCGCGGCGCGGCCGGCGTACCAGCGCGCGTGGACCGCATCGCGGTAGCGCGCCCGCGCCAGCCCCTGCGGCACCGGCGTGGCGGCCAGCCGCTCGCCGGCCTCGGGCCAGAGCGCGTCGAGCCCGGCGCGCCAGGCGGATTCGCCCGGCCATGCGGCATCCTCGAGCGCGGCGGCGGGCACGCTCCAGAAGAAGCTGGTGCGCGGCACCGGATCGTCGGGATGCGTGCCGACCGGCAGCATGCCGGCCATGCAGCGGGCCCGGCGGTAGCGCTGGCGCAGTTCCGCGGGCCAGGGCCAGGCGCCGGTCTCGACCAGGCACCACTGCGCGCCCCAGGGATAGGGGCGGTCGTAGCGCGCGGGCGCGACCTGGCCGCGCAGGGAGGAGCCGCTGCCGTCGGCGACCAGCACCAGGTCGTAGGGCCCGTGGCGATGGCCGTCGGCGTCGGTCAGCCGGCCCTCGCGCACGTCGACCGAAACGATCGCGCAGCCGGCGCGCAGCGAACGCCGCGAGGTCCAGGCGCGGTCGAGCAGCGAGAACAGCGTGCCGCGCTGCAGGCCGAGCCCGAACAGGCGCGGCTCCAGCTCGGCGTAGCGCATGTCCATGACCGGGCGGCCGGCATCGGTCTCGCCGTAGAGGCGCAGGATGCGCGCGCCGTGGGCGAACGCGGACTCCAGCAACCCGAGCTCCCACAGCACCTCCAGGCCGGTGGGCTGCAGCAGGAAGCCGGCGCCGACCGGGCGCGGCTGCGGCGCGCGCTCGAACGCCTCGACCCGGTGGCCATCGCGCGACAGCAGCAGCGCGGCGGCCTGGCCGGCGGTGCCGTAACCGACGATTGCGATCGACAGCTCGCGGCTCATGCGCGCATCCCCCGGAACCGGTTCAAATCCTGCCGCGAGCGCAGCCGGGTGGCGCGTGGCGCAGCGCAGCAAGCGCAGTGCACGAGCGGCACAGAGCATTCATGGCCGCCATCGCTGGCGCACCGCACGCGCGCCAGCTGGCAAGCGCAGCAAGAATTCGAACGGGTTCCACGAAAAAGGCCCCGCGCGGACGCGGGGCCTGGACAGGACGGGCCCGAGCCGTCAGGCGACCGGGGAAACGCCGGAGGCCTGTGCGCCCTTCGGCCCCTGGGTCACCTCGTAGCTGACGCGCTGACCTTCCTGCAGGCTGCGGAAGCCCTTGGACTCGATGGCCGAGTAATGGACGAATACGTCCGATCCCCCGTCTTCCGGGGCGATGAAGCCGAAACCCTTGGCATCGTTGAACCACTTCACTGTGCCGTATTGCATAACCCTTCCACCTCGTCTGGATGCGATAGCGTGCGCCGGGACGCACGGCCCGAGTATCGAAGCAATTTCCGGCGCTTGCAATCCGATCGCCGCCGATCGAGGACGCATGGCGGCGGGAATGGACGCGACGGTCGGCGGCGAGCGCATCCGGCGACCGCCGAAGTGTGATCGCGTTTGCAGCTTCCGCGGAATGCACGGCGGCGACCGCCGAAGCGGCGGCATCCGCAGCGTGTCCAGCATCCGGCGGGCGGCACCGCCCGGCCAGTCGATCGAGACGGCCAGACTCAATTGGTATGACCAATATCGACTTAGCCTATGGTCTCAGTTGACCCCGCGGCCTTACTGCGCGTCTAATCCCAGCCGAACACCGGTATCCCTGCATTATTGGTCATACCAATCAGGCGTACCAACGCCTTCGTGCACGACCCCGGCCCGCGACGCGCGCCGCCCTTCCGCTCAGCTTCCGGGACCACCGCGCCGATGCAGCCCTGGCCGCAGTTCTACGACCCCGCCGGCAACCTCTGGATCTCCAGCGCCGTCGCCGCGATCCCGATCGCGTTCTTCTTCTTCGCCCTGGTCGTCGCCCGGCTCAAGGGCTGGCTGGCGGGCACGCTGACCGTGCTGCTCGCGCTGGCGGTCGCGCTGCTGTTCTACCGCATGCCGGCCGACCGCGCGCTGGCCTCGGCCGCCTACGGCTTCGTCTACGGCCTGTGGCCGATCGCGTGGATCATCATCGGCGCGGTGTTCCTCTACAAGGTCTCGGTCAGGACCGGCCAGTTCGACATCATCCGCGCCTCGATCCTCTCGGTGACCGAGGACCAGCGCCTGCAGATGCTGCTGGTCGGCTTCGCCTTCGGCGCCTTCCTGGAGGGTGCGGCCGGCTTCGGCGCGCCGGTGGCGATCACCGCGGCGCTGCTGGTGGGGCTGGGCTTCAAGCCGCTGTACGCGGCCGGGCTGTGCCTGATCGCCAACACCGCCCCGGTCGCGTTCGGGGCGATGGGGATCCCGATCATCGTCGCCGGGCAGGTCACCGGCCTGGACGCGTTCGAGATCGGCCAGATGGCCGGCCGCCAGTTGCCGTTCCTGACGATCATCGTGCTGTTCTGGATCATGGCGATCATGGACGGCTGGCGCGGCATCCGCGAGACCTGGCCGGCGGTGCTGGTGGGCGGCGGCTCGTTCGCGATCGTGCAGTTCCTGACCTCGAACTACATCGGCCCGGAACTGCCCGACATCACCTCGGCGATCGCCTCGCTGGTCTGCCTGACGCTGTTCCTGCGGGTGTGGCAGCCGCGGCGCATCTTCCGCTTCGAGCCGGATGCGGCGGACGCCCCGGCCGGCGGCGCGGCGCCCGTGCGGGCCCCGGCGCCGCCGGCGCGCCACTCGACCGGCGCGATCGTCAAGGCCTGGTCGCCCTTCATCGTGCTGACCGCCATGGTGTCGATCTGGAGCGTCAAGCCGTTCAAGGCGCTGTTCGCGCCGGGCGGCGCGCTGCAGGACTGGGTGCTCGCGGTCCCGGTTCCGTTCCTGCACCGGCTGGTGGAGAAGACGCCGCCGATCGTCGGCGAGGCCGCGCCCTACGATGCGGTCTACCGCTTCGACTGGTTCTCGGCCACCGGCACCGCGATCCTGATCGCCGCGCTGATCTCGATCGCGTTGCTGCGGATGCGGCCGGCGCAGGCCGTGGCCACCTTCGGCGAGACGCTGAAGGAACTGCGCACGCCGATCTACTCGATCGGCATGGTGCTGGCGTTCGCGTTCGTCGCCAACTACTCCGGCCTGTCGGCGACGCTGGCGCTGGCGATGGCGCACACCGGCGATGCGTTCACGTTCTTCTCGCCGTTCCTGGGCTGGCTCGGCGTGTTCCTGACCGGTTCCGACACCTCGGCCAACGCGCTGTTCGCCGCGCTGCAGGCCAACACCGCGCAGCAGATCGGCGTGCCGGAGGTGCTGCTGGTGGCGGCCAACACCACCGGCGGCGTGACCGGCAAGATGATCTCGCCGCAGTCGATCGCGATCGCCTGCGCGGCGGTCGGCCTGGCCGGCCGCGAATCGGACCTGTTCCGCTTCACCGTCAAGCACAGCCTGGCCTTCGCGGCGATGGTCGGCATCATCACCACGCTGCAGGCGCACGTGCTGCCCTGGATGATCCCGTGACCCCGCCGCCCCGCCGCACCGCGCCCGCACCGCCGCCTCGCGAGGACGCGCCGGCCGCGCGCCTGCCCGACCGCGTCGCCGAGCGGCTGCAAGCGCTGATCCGCGACCGCGACCTGCGGCCCGGCGACCGCCTGCCGGCCGAGCGCGCGCTGGCGCTCGAGCTCGGGGTCTCGCGCGCCGCGCTGCGCGAGGCGATCGCCCGGCTGTCGAGCCTCGGCCTGCTGCGCGCGCGCCAAGGCGGCGGCACCTACGTGCTCGCCCGCGACGCGGCCGACCGGGCGGCCATCGAACCGCTGATGCCCTACGTCTCGGTGTTCCGCAGCGACCCGGAGTACCGCTTCGACGTGCTGGAGATCCGCCACGCGCTGGAAGGCATGGCGGCCTGGCACGCGGCGCTGCGCGCGACCGGCGACGACCGCGCGCGCATCGCCGCGGCGTTCGATTCGATGATGTCCGTGCACGGCCGCAACGACCCGGCCGGCGAGGCGCGGGCCGACGCCGCGTTCCACCTGTCGATCGCCGAGGCCTCGCACAACCTGGTGCTGCTGCAGGTCATGCGCGGCCTGTTCGAGCTGCTGCAGACCAACATCTCGCAAAGCCGCGAAAAGCTCTACCTGTCGCCACGCACCTTCGAGCCGCTGTCGGTGCAGCACCGCGAGATGCGCGACGCGGTCCTCGCCGGCGACCCGGAGCGCGCGCGCGCCGCCGCGCACGCCCACCTGGAATTCGTGCACACCTCGCTGCGCGAGCTCGACGACAACGAGGCGCGCCGCGCGCGCGCCTCGCGCCTGCCCCCGTCGCACCGCTGAAGACTCCCGCGACCATGATCATCTCCGCCTCCACCGACTACCGCGCCGCCGCGCAGTCCCGGCTGCCGCCGTTCCTGTTCCACTACATCGACGGCGGCGCCTACGCCGAGCGCACCCTGCGCCGCAACGTCGCCGACCTCGAGGACGTCGCGCTGCGCCAGCGCATCCTCCGCGACGTCGCCGAGCTGGACCTGTCGACCGAACTGTTCGGCGAGCGGCTGGCGTTCCCGGCGGCGCTGGCGCCGGTCGGCCTGACCGGCATGTACGCGCGCCGCGGCGAGGTCCAGGCCGCGCGCGCCGCAGCCGCCAGCGGCATCCCGTTCACGCTGTCCACGGTGTCGGTGTGCCCGATCGAGGAGGTGGCGCCGGCGATCGAACGGCCGATGTGGTTCCAGCTCTACGTGCTGCGGGACCGCGGCTTCATGCGCAACGCGCTGGAGCGCGCGCAGGCGGCCGGCTGCTCGACCCTGGTGTTCACCGTCGACATGCCCACCCCCGGCGCGCGCTACCGCGACGCGCACTCGGGCATGAGCGGACCGAACGCGCCGCTGCGGCGCATGCTGCAGGCCGCCGCCCACCCGCGCTGGGCCTGGGACGTCGGCCTGCTCGGCCGCCCGCACGACCTGGGCAACATCTCGCGCTACCGCGGCCACCCCACCGGGCTGGCCGACTACATCGGCTGGCTGGCGGCGAACTTCGATCCGTCGATCTCGTGGAAGGACCTGGAATGGATCCGCGAGTTCTGGACCGGTCCGATGGTCATCAAGGGCATCCTCGACCCCGAGGACGCGCGCGACGCGGTGCGCTTCGGCGCCGACGGCATCGTGGTCTCCAACCACGGCGGGCGCCAGCTCGACGGCGTGCTGTCGACCGCGCGCGCGCTGCCGGCGATCGCCGACGCGGTCGGCGGCGAGCTGAAGATCCTGGCCGACTCGGGCGTGCGCAACGGCCTGGACATCGTGCGCATGCTGGCGCTCGGCGCCGACGCGGTGCTGCTCGGCCGCGTCTTCGTCTACGCGCTGGCGGCCGCCGGCGGCGCGGGCGTGGAGCACCTGCTCGACCTGCTGCAGCGCGAGATGCGCGTGGCGATGACCCTGACCGGCGCCCGCACCGTCGCCGACATCGGCCGCGACACCCTCGCCGCGGCCGAGCGCGACCGCGCCGTCTCGCCATGAGCCGGCCGGCGACCGGCGCCGCCGTCCCCGCCGCACGGTTGCTGGCGCGCCTGCGCGAGATCGCCGGCGCGCGCCACGTGCTGACCGGCGACAAGGCCACGCGCGGCTACCGCAAGGGCTACCGCTTCGGCGAAGGCCCGGTGCTCGCGGTGGTCAGGCCGGGCAGCCTGGTCGAGATGTGGCGGGCGCTGCAGGCGATCGTCGATGCGGGCCGCATCGTCATCATGCAGGCCGCCAACACCGGGCTGACCGGCGGCTCCACGCCCGACGGCGACGGCTACGACCGCGAGATCGTGCTGGTCAGCACCCGCCGCCTGGACGGCGTGCAGCCGATCCGCGACGGCCGCCAGGTGGTCTGCCTGCCCGGCGCCACCCTCGACCGGCTGGAGAAGACGCTGGCGCCGCTGGGCCGCGAGCCGCACTCGGTGATCGGCTCCTCGTGCATCGGCGCCTCGGTGCTCGGCGGAATCTGCAACAACTCCGGCGGCGCGCTGGTACGGCGCGGCCCGGCCTACACCGAGCTGGCGCTGTTCGCACGGCTCGGCGAGGACGGCGCACTGCGCCTGGTCAACCACCTGGGCATCGAGCTGGGCGACGACCCGGAGACGATCCTGTCGCGCCTGCAGGCCGCCGACTACTCGGCGGCCGACATCCGCGACGATCCGGCGCGCGCCGCCTCCGACCCGCGCTACGCGCGCGACGTGCGCGAAGTCGATGCGCCGACACCGGCGCGCTACAACGCCGACCCGTCGCGGCTGTACGAGGCCTCCGGCTCGGCCGGCCGGCTGGCGGTGTTCGCGGTGCGCCTGGACACCTTCGCGCGCGAGAGCGCGACGGTGTTCTACGTCGGCAGCAACGACCCCGACGACCTGACCGCGATCCGCCGCCACCTGCTGACCGCGCTGGACGAACTGCCGATCGCCGGCGAGTACATCCACCGCGACGCCTACGACATCGGCGAGCGCTACGGCAAGGACGTGTTCCTGCTGATCGACCGCTTCGGCACCGACAAGGTGCCGGCCGCGTTCGCCCTCAAGAGCCGCATCGACGGCTGGTGCGAGCGCATCGGCCTGCGCGGGGCGACCGACCACGCGCTGCAGGCGCTGACCGCGCTGCTGCCCCGCCACCTGCCGCGGCGCATGCGCGAGTTCCGCGCGCGCTACGAACACCACCTGCTGCTCAAGGTCGGCTCAGGCACCGCGGCGGCCACGGAGGCGTTCCTGGCGCAACGCTTCGCCGGCAGCGCGAACGGCGGCTGGTTCCGCTGCGACGCCGAGGAAGCGCGCAAGGCCTTCCTGCACCGCTTCGCGGTGGCCAGCGCGGCGATCCGCTACCGCGACACCCACCGGCGCAGCGTCGCCGACATCGTCGCGCTGGACATCGCCCTGCGCCGCAACGACCGCGACTGGGTCGAGACGCTGCCGCCGGAGATCGACGACGCGCTGGTCGCCCGGCTCTACTACGGGCACTTCCTCTGCCACGTGTTCCACCAGGACTACATCGTCCGCAAGGGCCACGACCCGCTGGCGATCGAGCATGCGATGTGGGCGCGCCTGGACGCGCGCGGCGCCGAATACCCGGCCGAGCACAACGTCGGCCACCTGTACCGCGCCAAGCCCGCGCTGGCGGCGTTCTACCGCGCGCTCGACCCGCGCAACGCCTTCAACCCCGGCATCGGCCGGACGCCGAAGGGCGTGGACTGGACGGACGGCCGATAGGGCGCCGCGCCGAAGCTGTCCTTCCTTCCGCAGGCGGGCGCATGTCGCGCCCTCTCCCGCGAGCCGGCGCATGTCGCTCCTTCTCCCGCGAGCGGGCGCATGCCGTCCCTTCTCCCGCAAGCGGGAGAAGGTGGCGCGCAGCGCCGGATGAGGGCACGTTCGCACGCCTGCGGTGTGCCCCCATCCGCCTTCGGCACCTTCCCCCGCTTTGCGGGGGAAGGGAAAAACGGGATGCCCCCCCCCCCCGCTTTGCGGGGGAAGGGAAAAACAGGGTGCCCCCGCATGCGGGGAGGGGAAAACCTGCGACCCGAGGCCGTAACAGCCTAGGCCACCAGCCGGCGCAGCAGCGGCGCGATGCCGGACGAGGCCGCGGCGACGTTGTCGAGCACGTCCTGGAAGGTGATCGCCTCGTCGGCCACCGGGCCGGCGCCCGCCGCCCAGTTGGCGACGATCGCCAGGCAGGCGTAGTCGAGGCCCAGCTCGCGCGCCAGCCCCGCTTCCGGCATGCCGGTCATGCCGACGAGGTCGCAGCCGTCGCGGCGCAGGCGGGCGATCTCGGCACGGGTCTCCAGCCGCGGTCCCTGGGTGGCGCCGTAGCAACCGCCGTCGACCACCGCCACGCCCGCCGCCGCCGCCGCGGCGAGCAGCGCCCGGCGCAGCGATGGCGTGTAGGGGTCGCCGAAGTCGACGTGCAGCACCTCGCTGCCCGGTTCCTCGCAGAAGGTGGCGATGCGGCCCCAGGTGTAGTCGATCAGTTGGTCCGGGCAGGCGAGCACGCGCGGGCCGAAGCGCTCGCCGATGCCGCCGACGGTGTTGAGCGCCACCACCCGCCGCGCGCCCAGCGCGTGCAGCGCGGCGAGGTTGGCGCGGTAGTTCACCCGATGCGGCGGCACCGAATGGCCCTCGCCGTGGCGGGCGAGGAAGGCCACGCGGCGGCCGTCGAGCCTGCCCACGCGCACCGGCCCGGACGGCGCGCCGTAGGGCGTGTCGGGCTGCAGGGTCTCCACGTCCTCCAGCTCGGCGATGCGGTAGAGGCCGGTGCCGCCGATGACCGCCAGGTCGATCCCGTTCATCGCGCTCATCCGGCCAACGCGTAGATCGCGGGCAGGTTGCGTCCCTGCTCGTGGTAGTCCATGCCGTAGCCGAACACGTAGCGATCCGGCACCTCGACGCCGACGTAGTCGGCGCAGACGCCGTCCACGCAACGGTCGTGGCGCTTGACCGCGAGCACGGCCACGCGCACCTCGGCCGCGTTCTGGTCCTCGCACCAGCGGCTCACCGCCTGCAGGGTGTGGCCCTCGTCGAGGATGTCGTCGACCAGCAGCACGCGGCGATCGCGCATCGGCGTGGCCGGCCGGTGCAGCCAGGCCAGGCCGGAGCCGGCGGTCTGGCCGCGGTAGCGGGTGGCATGCAGGTAATCGAACTGGAGGTCGAGCCCGCGCTCGCCGAGCGCGAACGCGAGCTGGGCGGCGAACGGCAGGCCGCCGTGCATCACGGTCACGAACAGCGGCGGCGGCTCGTCGTCGCGATAGTCGGCGCGGATGGCGTCGGCCATGCGCGCGATGGCGGCATCCAGCGCGGCGCGGTCGTGCAGCAGTTCGGCATCGCGCAGCGCGTCGGCGAGTCTGGGGGTCATGCGATGAAGCCTCCTGGCAGGTCGGCGCGCGCGGCGCCGTAGCGGGCATCGGCGAGCAGGCCGTCCCAGCCCCGCGCGCCGCGGCCGATCAGGCCGGTCAGGGCCATGGTGTTGAGGCGCCGGCCTTCCACCGCGGCCAGCGATTCGGCGACCAGCTCCGGGTGGCAGACCAGCACCACGTCGCAGCCGGCATCCAGGTGCGCGTCGATGCGCTGGCGCACGCCGCCGGCCGAATGCGCCGCGGCCATGCCGATGTCGTCGGAGAACACCACGCCGCGGAAGCCCAGCTCGCCGCGCAGGATGTCGCCGATCCAGCGCGGCGAGTAGCCGGCCGGCTCCGGCGCCACCTGCGGATAGGTCACGTGGGCGAGCATCACCGCATCGGCGCCGGCGGCGATGCCGGCCGCGAACGGCACCAGGTCCTCGGCGCGGATCGCTTCCAGCGGGCGGTCGTCGACGGCGGCGTCGAAGTGCGTGTCCTCGCGCACCGAGCCGTGGCCCGGGAAGTGCTTCAGGGTGGCGGCCATGCCGGCCTCGTGCATGCCCTGCACGTAGGCGCGGGCGAACGCGGCGACCACTTCGGGCGCGGCGTCGAAGGCGCGGTCGCCGATGGCGAGGTTGCCGCGGGCCAGGTCGACCACCGGCGCGAAGCTGAGGTCCACGCCGCTGGCGCGCACCTCGCTGGCCATCAGCCAGGCGTGCTCGCGGGCCGCGGCCAGCGCGGCCTGCGGGTCCTCGCGATAGCGGCGGCCGAAGGCTTCCAGCGGCGGCAGGTCGCTGTAGCCTTCGCGGAAGCGCTGCACGCGCCCGCCTTCCTGGTCCACGCAGACCAGTTGCGGGCGCGGCGCGGCCTCGCGGATCGCCGCCGAGAGCTCGGCCACCTGGTCGCGCGAGGCGAAGTTGCGCTTGAACAGGATCACCCCGGCGCAGGCGTCGTGCTGCAGCCAGTCGCGCTCCTGTGCGGCGAGTTCGGTGCCGGCGATGCCGATCACGAGCATGGAGATCTCCGCGGGCGGCGAGCGGGCCGCCCCGATGCGCATTGTCGCAGATGCCCGGCGCGCTCAGCGCGGCGCGGGATCGGGCACCGCGCAGCCGTCCGGGCCGCAGGCGCCGGCATCGTCCGCGCCCGGCGCCGCGCCGCCGTCTTGCGCCTCGGCCTGGGCGCGGCGCAACACCTCGGCGAACACCTCGGGCGGCTGCGCGCCCTGCACCGCGTAGCGGCCGTCGATCACGAAGGTCGGCACCGCCTGCACGCCGATCGACTGCGCCTGCGCCAGTTCCGCGTGCAGCGCGTCCAGCCCTTCGCTCGATCGCAGCAGCGCGCGCACCCGCGCCTCGCCCAGGCCGCCCGCGGCCGCGGCGGCGACCAGCACTTCCGGATCGGCCAGGTTGCGCCCTTCGGCGAAGTGGGCGTGGAACAGCGCCTCGGCCACCGCATCCGCGTCGCCCTCGCGCGCGGCCAGCGCCAGCACGCGGTGCGCGGGCACGGTGGTCACCCGCACCTGCCCGCGGTCGAAGTCGAACGGCAGCCCCTCGCCGCGGGCGGTCTGCTGGGTCTGCCGCAGCAACTGCGCGGCGCGCTCGGCGCCGCCGAACTTGCCGGCATAGGCCTCGCGCAGCGGCACCGGCGTCTCGTCGGCCTGCGGATCGAGCAGATAGGGATGCCAGTGGATCTCCAGCGCGGGCGCCTGCGCGCCGAGCGACTCGACCGCGCGCTCGAAGCGGCGCTTGCCGATCCAGCACCAGGGGCAGACCACGTCGGACCAGATATCGATTCTCATCCCATCGCCTGTTCGCCGGCGGGGCCGGCGCGTTCGTCGTCGCGCCAATGCGCGTAGGGTCTCGCGGCGAGCGCGAGGTTGTAGTAGCGCGGCAGCTCGGTGACCTCCGCGCCCAGCCACTCCGGCCGCTCGAAGGCCTCGTCCACCGCGCCCAGCTCGATCTCGGCGACCACCAGGCCGGCGTTGTCGCCCAGGAACTCGTCGATCTCCCACAGGTGCGCGCCGTGGCGGACCAGGTGGCGGCGCTTCTCGATCCGCCCGCACACGCACAGCGCGAACAGCGCGCGCGCGTCCTGCGCCGGGATCGCGTACTCGAACTCCTGCCGGCATGCGCCCAGCTCGCGCGACTTGATGTTGAGCCACGCCCCGTCGCCCTGCACGCGCACCCGCACCGAGGCGCGCTGATCGCCGCGCGCCATCGCGGCCTGGTCGTTGAGGTAGCCCTGCGCCATCGGCAGCACCGCGTGCGCGGCCGCACGCCATGCGTCCGAAGTCACCAGGAACTTGCGTTCGATCTCGAGATGCATGGGTCGGGGGCCGGGGTTCAGAGGCCAGGGGCCAGGGAAAAGCGGAAGCGCCGCGCTCGGGAGCGGATTCTAAATCTGCGAGACGATTCTCTTATCCGATGTCGGGCTCCAGGTCCTTCCCTGGCCCCTGGCCCCTGGCCGCTGGCCCCCGGCCCCCCGGCCCCCGCGTCTCGAACACCGCGATCGACTCGACGTGCGCGGTATGCGGGAACATGTCCATCACCCCGGCCGCGCGCAGCGCCCAGCCGCGCTCGCGCACCAGGTAGCCGGCGTCGCGCGCGAGCGAACCGGGGTGGCAGCTCACGTAGACGATGCGCTTCAGGCCGTCGAGCGGGAGCTGCCGCAGCACGCCGTCGGCGCCGGAGCGCGGCGGGTCCAGCAGCAGGCGGTCGAAGCCCTGCCGCGCCCACGGCTGGCCGGCGAGCGGCTGCGCCAGGTCGGCGGCATGGAACTCGACGTTGCCCAGGCCGTTGCGCCGGGCGTTCTCCCGCGCGCGCGCCACCAGGCCGGCATCGCCTTCCACGCCGACCACGTGCGCCGCGCCGCGCGCCAGCGGCAGGGTGAAGTTGCCCAGCCCGCAGAACAGGTCCAGCACCCGCTCGCCGGGCTGCGCGTCGAGCAGTTCCAGCGCCCGCGCGATCATCTTCTCGTTGAGACCGCGGTTGACCTGGATGAAGTCCAGCGGCCGGAAGCCCAGTTCCACGTCCCATTGCGGCAGGCGGAACGACAACGGCGGATCGGCCGGCCACAGCGCGTGCACCGAATCCACGCCGCCGGGCTGCAGGAAGACCGCGAACCCATGCTCGCGTGCGAAGGCTTCCAGCCGCTCGCGATCGGCCGCCGACAGCGGCGCCAGGTGGCGGAATACCAGGGCCACGGTCTGGTCGCCGGCGATGAACTCGATCTGCGGGATCTCGCGCCGCGCGTCCATCGCATCGACCAGCCGCGACAGCGCCTCCACCCGTTCGCCGATCTCCGGGATCGCGGTGTGGCAGATCGACAGATCGGCCACGAAGCGCGGATCCTGCTCGCGGAAGCCGACCAGGGTCTTGCCCTTCTTCTCGACCCGGCGCACCGAGAAGCGCCCCTTGCGGCGGTAGCCCCATTGCGCATCGGTCAGCGGCGGCAGCACCGCCTCCGGAGCGACGTGGCCGATGCGCTCGAAGTTCTCCAGCAGCACGCGCTGCTTGGCCAGGATCTGCTTGGATTCTTCCAGGTGCTGCAGCGCGCAGCCGCCGCACACGCCGAAGTGCGGGCAGCGCGGCTGGACGCGGTCGGGCGAGGCGCGCTCGACCTCGACGACGACCGCCTCGTCGAAGCTGCGCGAGCGCGCGGTCTGCTTCGCCAGCACCCGCTCGCCCGGCAGCGCGCCGGCGACGAACACGGTCTTGCCGTTCTCGCGGCGGGCCACGCCGCGGCCGTCATGGCTGAGATCGAGAATGTCGAGCGCGAACGGGGTCTGATCGATGCGGTTGGGTCGGGCCACGTGGCGACGGCTGCGGGCGGAAGGGGGCTTATTGTAGGGGTCAGGGGCCGGGGGCCAGGGGTCAGGGAGAAGCAAGAGCGGAAGCGCCGCGCGCGCGCGCCCGAGGCTTTTCCCTGGCCCCTGGCCCCTCCCCCCCGCTACTTCTGCCGCCAGGTGCCGCTCGCGTCCTGGTACCACCAGCCGGCGCGGGCGCGCTGCACCCATTGCTGGGCGAACACGTCGCGGATCTGGCTTTCCCACTCGGGGTGGCCGTTGGCCACCGCGATCTCGCGGTAGACCGCGCGGGCGTCTCGGTTCTGCTCGGCCACGGCCTGGTTCACCTGCGCGCGCTGCGGCATCGGGATGCTGCCGGCGTCGCGCACGGTGATCTCGCCGGCGCGGGTGAAGCCCAGCGCCCCGGAATCGAAATGCGGGGCCAGGGTGCCGCGGAAGCGCTCGGACATGCGCGAGCGGATCGCCTCGATGGCCGGCGTGCGGATGGTGATGTCCGGGCTCTGCGCGTGCGCGGTGGAGATGCCCAGCAGCATCAGCGGATGGAAACCGCCGCGCGAGGCCATGCCGCCGGGCGGCAGGGGCGCGGGCGGCTCGCCGCCGTCGCGGCCGATGACCTCGTCGACGAACTCGCGCGCGGCCTCGCGCGCCTCGGCGGCGGGGAAGTAGACGTTGATGGTGACGCAGGCGGTCAGCGCCAGGGCGGCGGCGAACGTGGCGAACCAGCGGGTCATGGGCGGTCTCCTGGGAAGGGCATGCTCGGGGCCGGGGTCATTCGACCACCGGCGCGACGTCGCCGCCGACCGCCGCCCCGATCCGCTCGACCAGGGTCGGCCAATCGACGTTGCGGTTGTGGCCGACCACCTCGAGCCGCGGCAGGCCCGCGCCTTCGACGATGATAAAGGCGTCGCCCGCAGAACGCAGGCCCCCCATCTCGCAGACCTCGTTGCGCAGCCGGCAGCGGATGCCGATGCGGCGATAGCCGAAGTCGTCGAACAGGCCGATCAGCCGCGCCTGCAGGCCGCCGGCGAAGGAGGCGTCGCCGACGCTGGAGATGTCCTGCACCGCGCGCTGGCTGATCCGCTGGCGCTCGCCGCGGCGCGGCTCGGTGCGCAGCTCGGCGTCGAACGCCGCGACCTGCCAGTCGACCAGGCGCAGGCCGTCGAAGCGCCCGTGCAGGCGGCCATCAATCTGGCCCAGGTCGAAGACCTCGGTCAGCGCGGTCAGGTCGAGGCCGTCGAGGGCGACGTCGGCCGACAGCGAGGGCGCCACCCCGAACGGGCGCTCCAGCGCCAGCGCGTCCACCCGCACCTCGCCGTCGAACACGTGCATGGCCAGCCCGCCGTCGAAGTCGATGCGCGAATCCGCGTAGCGCACGCGCGGGATCTCGCCGCTGACGGTGCCGCCGAACTCGGGCCAGCCGAAGGCGGCGGCCAGTTCGCCCAGGCGCAGCGATTCCACCGCCAGCCCCGACTCGATGCGCATGCCCTGCCCGTCCACCGGCAGGCGCAGCGACAGGCCGCCGAAGCGCAGCGCGCCGCCGAGCATCTCCACCGCGACGTCCTCGCGCAGATCGATGCGGCCGGCCGCACTGCGGAACGGCAGCCGCGCCGGGCCGAACGCGATCGCCTGCAGGCGGCCGCCGCGCCAGGCGAGCGCGCTGTCGACCGCGGCGCCCTCCGAGATGCGTACGTCGCCGTCCAGGCCGTCGAAGGCGAAGCGTCCGCGCGCATCGGCCACGCGCACCTCGCGCAGGCCGACGTCGGCGCCGCGCAACGCGCCTTCGCTCATCCGCAGGTGGGCATCGAGGGTGCCGGCAAGCTCCAGGCCGGCCAGCCCCGCCAGGCCCAGCCAGCCGGAGAGGTAGCGCGCCGGCAGCAGGCCGGCATCGTCGCTATGCAGGCGCAGATCGAGCGCGCGCAGGTCGCCGCCGGCGTCGAACGCCGCGCCGCCTTCCGCGCGCAGGGCGGCGCCGTCGTCCCAGCGCAGCGCCGGCAGCGTCCAGCCGGTCCCGGGACCGTCGCGGCGCGCCTGCAGCGCCAGCGGCAGCGGCGCCGCCGGCAGCTCCAGATAGGCGGTGCCGAACAGCAAGTGGGCGCCGTGCAGGGTGCCGCGCAGGTCCACGGTCTGCGCCGGGCCGTCCTCGCGGTAGTCGGCGCGCACCGCGAGGCCGACGCCCTCGCCCGCCAGGCTGCCGTCCTCCGAGTCGAAGGCCAGGCCGTCGCCGCGCAGGTCCGCCTCGATGCGCATCGGCGCGCCGGAGGGCGCCGCCACCCGCACCTCGCCGTCCAGCCGCCCGGCCTGGGGCTGCAGGCTGGGCATGGCCTGCTGGATCAGCGCCGCGGCCCAGGCCAGCGGCACCCGCGCCAGATCGATGCGGTAGGCATCGGCCGAGGCGCCGTCGCGGTGCAGCGACAGCGCCGCCTCGCCCTGGCGCAGGCGGGCATCGATCATCGCCCCGGACAGGTCCAGCGAGAGCGCCGCCGGCGCGCCGCCGCCCGCGCGGACCGGGCCGTCGCAGCCCCAGGCGCCCGTGGCCGGCCGCCGCAGCGGGCATTCCCAGGCCAGCGCGCGCAGCCGGTAGCCCAGCCCGGGCGCGTCGGCGGCCGCGGCCTCGATCCGCAGCCGGCCCTGCGCCGCCCCGGCCGGCCAGTCGAGCCGCACGCGCACCTCGCGCAGGACTGCGACCGCGGTCTCGACGCGCGCGATGCGCGCCTCCAGCGTCCGCGCCTGCGCCGGGGCGAGCCATGCCGCCGCGACGAGGAGTAGGATGAGGCGTCCCATCCAGGAAGGATAAGCATGGACGGCCCAGGCATGATGACGCCCCGGTTGCTGCTGGTGGAGGATGAGCCCACCAGCCGGCTGTTCCTCAAGGCCGCCGCCGCCGCGCTGCCGGCGCAGGTCGATACCGCCGAGCGCGTGTCGGAGGCCTACGGCATGGCCAGGCGCGGCGGCTACGCGCTGTGGCTGATCGACGCCAACCTGCCCGACGGCAGCGGTGCCGAGCTGCTCGCGCGCCTGCGCGCGGACGGCCTGACGACCCCGGCGATCGCCCACACCGCGACCTGCGAGGACGAGGAGCGCGAGCGGCTGCTCGCGCAGGGCTTCGCCGGCGTGGCGGTCAAGCCGCTGAGCGCCGCCGCGTGGCAGGACGCGATCCGCGGCGCGCTCGGAGGCGCGGCCGCCAGTGGCGCGCCGGCCGTCGCCGCGGACACGACCGCGGCCCCGACCCCGATCTGGGACGACGACGCCGCCACCCGCGCGCTGGGCGGCAACCCGACCCACGTGGGCGCCCTGCGCGAACTGTTCCTGGCGGAGTTGCCGGCGGCGCGCGAACAGGTCCTCGGTGCGGCGCGGGCCGGCGACCTCGACGGCTTGCGCTCGGCCCTGCACAAGCTGCGCGCCAGCGCCGGCTTCGTCGGCGCGGCCCGGCTCGACCAGGCGGTGCGCGCGCTGCAGGGCCGGCCCGAGGACCATGGCGCGCTGCAGCGCTTCGTCGAGACCACCGACCAGACCTTCGCCCAGGCGCCTTCGCCCTGAGGGCTCCCGCCGCGGAGCGGTATCGCGCGGCTACGGGGCGTCCGCCTCCGGCCGCGGCGCGCCGCCGCCCAGGCGGCCGAGTTCGCCCATCAGCTCCCAGGATTTCAGGCCGCGCCCGCCGAGATGGTGCGCCAGCAGGCCGCGCAGGCCGTGGCGCAGGTCGCGCAGATCCTCCGGGCCGGGCATGGCATCGGCGGCCAGCGCCAGCAGCGCGCGTCCGGTGGCCGCGCGGGCGCGGTCGCCGCCGCGCTCGACCAGCAGCCGGCGCGGCCCGTGCTCGGGCTCCAGCAGGTAGCGCGCCGCCGGGTCGATCGGCGCGCCGTCGCCGTCCAGGTCGAAGGCGATGCCGAACCCCAGCGCCTCCAGCAGATCGCGCTCGAAGCGGCGCAGCGTCCACGCCAGTGCCGGCCCGGCGAGGCGGCCGCGCACCTCGCCGTAGAGCGCGAACAGCTCGGGGTGCGGGTCCTGCCGCGGCGCCAGCCGCAGCATCAGCTCGTTGACGTAGAACCCCGCCAGCGCGGCCTCGCCGGACAGTACCGGCGCGCGGTCGGCGGCCTCGGCCGCGGTCAGCGTCGCCAGCTCGCCGCGCTGCACCGCATCGAAGCGGATGCGCTGCAGCGGCTGCAGCGCGGCGCGCAGCGCGTGCCGCCGCGGCCCCTGCACGCCGCGCGCCACCGCACCGACCCGGCCGTGCGCGCGCGTGAGCAGCTCCACCAGCAGGCTGGTCTCGCGCCAGCGGCGCGCGTGCAGGACGAAGGCGGGCTCGTCGGCGTAGCGCATGGGGACTCGGGACTCGCAGCGAGTCTAGATCCTCGTCTCCTTCGTGCACCTCGCCAGTGGCGACGGCTGCCGAGCGATCCGTACGCCGCGCATCAAGCCTTTCCGGGTCCCGAGTCCCGGGGCCCGGGTCCCGGCTCCTCATAGCCGAACGCACGCAGCGCGGCCTCGTCGTCGGACCAGCCGGCGCGCACGCGTACCCAGGTCTCCAGGAACACCTTGCGGTCGAACAGGCGCTCCATCTGCTGTCGCGCCCGCGCGCCGATCTCCTTCAAGCGCGCGCCGCCCTTGCCGATGACGATCGCCTTCTGGCCCTCGCGCTCGACCCAGACCACCGCGCCGATGCGGTACAAGCCGCCGTCCTCCTCGAAGCGCTCGATCTCCACCGTGGTCGCGTAGGGCAGCTCGGCGCCGAGCTGGCGCATCAGCTGCTCGCGCAGCAGTTCCGCGGCCAGGAAGCGCTGGCTGCGGTCGGTGATCGCGTCCTCGTCGTACAGCGCGGGCTGCTGCGGCAGCAGCGGCAGCACGGCGGCGACCAGCGCGTCGAGGCCGGTGCGCTTGAGCGCGGAGACCGGATGCACGCTGGCGAACGCGCGGCCTTCCGAGACCCGCGCCAGATACGGCAGCAAGGCCGCCTTGTCCTTGATCCGGTCCACCTGGTTGACCACCAGCACGACCGGCACCCCGCTGTCGTGCAGCAGTTCGTAGGCGGCGCCGTCCTCGTCGTCCCAGCGCCCGGCCTCGACCACCAGCAGCGCCGCGTCCACGCCCTCGACCGCGCCGCGCGCGGCGCGGTTCATCCAGCGGTGCATGGCGCTGGCGGTGGCCTTGCCCTGGTCGCGGTGCAGGCCGGGCGTATCGACCAGCACCAGTTGGCCGGCCGGGAAGGTGGCCACCCCGAGCAGCCGGTGGCGCGTGGTCTGCGGCCGGTTGGAGACGATGCTGATCCGGGCGCCGACGAGGGCGTTGACCAGGGTGGACTTGCCCACGTTGGGGCGGCCGATCACCGCGAGGTGGCCGGCCCGGTAGGACGGGTCGGAATTCATGCCGGCATTGTAGGCGTGCGCGCCTCAGCGCGCGCGCGCGGCGGCCTGCGCGGCCTCCAGCCGCGACAGCACGGCTTCCGCCGCGGCCTGCTCGGCGGCGCGGCGCGAGCCGCCCTCGCCCTCGCCGGCCAGCGGCGGCTCGGCGATCCTGCAGGCGACGCGGAACACGCGCGCGTGCTCGTCGCCGCTCTCGGCCAGCAGCTCGTAGCGCGGCAGCGCCCGCTGCCGGGCCTGCAGCCATTCCTGCAGCCGGGTCTTGGCGTCCTTGCCGACGCGGTCGATGCGGAAATCCTCCAGCTCCGGCTCCAGCCAGGCCAGCACCACCGCGCGGCAGGCCTCGAATCCGGCGTCGAGGTAGATCGCGGCGATCACCGCCTCCAGCGCGTCGGACAGGATGGAATCGCGGCGGTGGCCGCCCGACTTCATCTCGCCCGGGCCCAGCATCAGCAGCGGGCCGATGTCGAGCCGGCGCGCGATCCGCGCCAGGGTCGATTCGCGCACCAGTTCGGCGCGCGCCCGGGTCATCGCGCCCTCGTCGGCGCGCGGGAAGCGCTGGTACAGCGCCTCGGCGGCGATCAGGTCGAGCAGCGCGTCGCCGAGGAACTCCAGCCGCTCGTTGTGCGGGCTGCCGGCGCTGCGATGGGTGAGCGCCTGCGCGAGCAGCCCGGGGTCGGCGAACCGGTGGCCGAAAGGATCGCGCGCCGCCATCACGCCGCCGGCCGCGCGCTCATTCGGCGTCCCGGCCGTTGCCGCCGAGCAGCCGGCTGGCCTCGAAGCGGCCGACCACGTCGAGGTTGCCGACCAGCGGCCTGCGCACCTCGTAGCGCACGTCCATCTGCCACGCGTTGCCCACGCGCTTGAGCTTGACGTGCTCCTTCTTCACGTTCTCCGAATAGCTGATGTAGAGCCGGCGGAAGAACAGGTCCTGGATCCGCGCCGGGTCCTGGCTGCCGATGTCGGCTTCCTGCGAAAGGCCCTTCAGCGCCGCGCGCACGCTGTAGTACTCGGAATACATCGGGAACAGCCTCATGGCGACGTAGGCGAAGAAGCCCACCACCGCCAGCACGATGAGGAACCCGAGCAGGGTCATCCCCTTCTGCGTCTGCTTCATTGCGCGTCTCCCCGGAAAGCGCCTGGTCCGGGCGCGATCTTAGAGCCTGCGGCCCGCCAACGCGAATGACGCGCGCAGCGGCGGGCACGCACGGCCGGCGCCGCGTCAGCGGATGCTGCGGCCGATGCGGTCGAAGCCCACGCCGCCGTCCCAGTTCATCCAGATCAGGAACGCCTTGCCGCGCAGTTGCGACTCCGGCAGCTCGCCCCAGAAGCGGCTGTCGTCGCTGCGGTCGCGGTTGTCGCCCATCACGAAGTAGTGCCCGGGGCTGACCACCCATTCGCCCTCGCCCGGGTCCCGGAACGGCAGGCCGGTGATCTCCAGCACCTCGTGGCTGCGCCCGGGCATGTCCTCGCGCAGCAGGGTCGCGCCGGTCATCTCCGCGCCGCGACCGCGCCCTTCGTAGGTGCCGTTGGACTGGTAGTGGAACGGCTCGCCGTTGACGTAGACCTGGTTGTCGCGATAGCTGACCACATCGCCCGGCAGGCCGATGACGCGCTTGATCCAGTCCTGGTCCGGGTGGTGCGGCGGCCGGAACACCACCACGTCGCCGCGCTCGGGCTCGCCCAGCTCGACGACCTTGCGGTTGCTGATCGGCAGGCGCAGGCCGTAGGAGAACTTGTTGACCAGGATGAAGTCGCCGATCAGCAGCGTGGGCATCATCGAGCTGGACGGGATGCGGAACGGCTCGGCGACGAAGCTGCGCAGGATCAGCACCGCTGCCAGCACCGGGAAGAAGGTCCGCGCGTAGTCCACCGCGACCGGCTCCTTCGCCTCCAGCAAGCCGCCGCGCGCGGCGCGGCGCTTGGCCAGAACCAGCCGGTCGAGCAGCCAGATGGCGCCGGAAAGCAGGGTCAGCACGACCAGGGTGATCTCGAACCACTTCATGGATGTTCCTTCGGAAATTGAACCGGGGCGGGCGCATGGGGGATCGGGAAGGCCCTCGCCCCGGGCCGTCCCCTTCCCGCCCCGCTACTCGCGGCTCGTGCTCAGCACCGCCAGGAAGGCTTCCTGCGGGATATCGACGCGGCCGACCTGTTTCATGCGCTTCTTGCCTTCCTTCTGCTTCTCCAGCAGCTTCTTCTTGCGCGAAACGTCGCCACCATAGCACTTGGCGAGCACGTTCTTGCGCAGCGCCTTGACCGTGGTGCGGGCGATGATCTGCGAGCCGATCGCGGCCTGGATCGCCACGTCGAACTGCTGCCGCGGGATCAGTTCCTTCATCTTCTCGGTCAGCTCGCGGCCGCGCCGGTCGGCGTGGCTGCGGTGCACGATCAAGGACAGCGCATCGACCTTGTCGCCGTTGATCAGCACGTCCACGCGCACGAACGGGCCCGGATCGAAGCGCAGGAAGTGGTAGTCCAGCGAGGCGTAGCCGCGGCTGACCGACTTCAGCCTGTCGAAGAAGTCCAGCACCACTTCGGCCATCGGCAGCTCGTAGCTCACCTGCACCTGGCCGCCGAGGTACTGGATGCCGATCTGCGAGCCGCGCTTTTCCTCGCACAGGGTGATCACCGCGCCCACGTAGTCGGGCGGGGTCAGGATGTTGGCGCGGATGATCGGCTCGCGGATCTCCTCGATCTGGTTGACCGGCGGCAGCTGCGCGGGGTTGTCCAGCGGCACGATGGTGCCGTCGGTCTTCAGGATCTCGTAGATCACCGTCGGCGCGGTGGTGATCAGGTTGAGGTCGTACTCGCGCTCCAGCCGCTCCTGCACGATCTCCATGTGCAGCATGCCCAGGAAGCCGCAGCGGAAGCCGAAGCCCATCGCCTCGGAGCTTTCCGGCTCGAAGCGCAGCGCGGCGTCGTTGAGCCGCAGCTTGTCGAGCGCCTCGCGCAGGTCCGGATAGTCCTCGGCATCGACCGGGAACAGGCCGGCGAACACGCGCGGCTGCATCTCCTGGAACCCCGGCAGCGGCTTGGGCGCGGGATCCGCGGCCAGCGTGAGGGTGTCGCCGACCGGCGCGCCGTGCACGTCCTTGATGCTGGCTGTGATCCAGCCCACCTCGCCGGCGCGCAGCGCCGGCAGCTCCTTGCGCTTGGGGGTGAACACGCCGACCTTGTCCACCTCGTGGGCGCGCCCGGTCGACATCACCAGGATCTTGCTCCTGGGCTTGATCTCGCCCTGCATGACGCGCACCAGCGACACCACGCCCAGGTAGTTGTCGAACCAGGAGTCGATGATCAGCGCCTGCAGCTTGTCGGTGTCGCGCGGCGCAGGCGGCGGGATGCGGTGGACGATGGCTTCCAGCACGTCCTGCACGTTGAGGCCGGTCTTGGCGCTGACCGCGATCGCATCGCTGGCGTCGATGCCGATCACCGCCTCGATCTCGCCCTTGGCGCGCTCGATGTCGGCGGTGGGCAGGTCGATCTTGTTGAGCACCGGCACCACCTCCAGCCCCTGCTCCACCGCGGTGTAGCAGTTGGCCACCGACTGCGCCTCCACGCCCTGGGCGGCATCGACCACCAGCAGCGCGCCTTCGCAGGCGGCCAGCGAGCGGCTGACCTCGTAGCTGAAGTCGACGTGGCCGGGGGTATCGATGAAATTGAGGTGGTAGGTCTGCCCGTCCTTTGCGGTGTACGGCAGCGAGACCGACTGCGCCTTGATGGTGATGCCGCGCTCGCGCTCGATGGGATTGTTGTCGAGCACCTGCGCTTCCATCTCGCGTTCGGACAGGCCGCCGCACAGCTGGATGATGCGATCGGCGAGCGTCGACTTGCCGTGGTCGACGTGGGCGATGATGGAGAAGTTGCGGATGTTCCGCATCGGGTCGGTCATGGGAGCGGCGGTCCGCGCGGCGAGGGCGTCAAAACGGCGAATTATCGCACAAGGCGCGCGCGGCGATCGGCCCGCGACGCGCCCCGGCCGCCTCGGCCGGGGCGCCGCCGCCCGATCTCCCGGCAGCCCGGGCTAGCGCTCGCCGTCCTCGCGCGGGGTGACCGCCACGAACTGGGTGCCGCGGGGATTGCGCACCAGCAGCATCACCGTGTCGCCGGCCTTCACGCCGCGCAGGGCGCGGTCGAGCTCGGCGGGCGAGCCCACGTCCTCCCGGCCCACCCGCAGCACCACGTCGCCGGGCTGGATGCCGGCGCTGCGCGCGGCCAGGCCGGTCACCTGCGCGATCCGCACGCCCTTGCCCTCCTCGATCCCCAGCTGGCGCCGCTGCGCGGCGGTCAGCTCCTGGCCGACCAGGCCGAGCGGGTTGCTCGAGGCCGACGGCGCCGGGGACGGCGCGGGCTGCCCGCCCTGGCGGACGGCGGCCAGCTCGTTGCGGTCGAGCGGGGCCAGGGTGATCTCGAAGGTGCGCTCGCGGCCCTCGCGGAACACCGACAGCCGAACCTTGGCGCCCGGCGCCTTGTTGCCGATCAGCGGCGGCAGGTCGCTGGGCTGGTAGATGGTCGTGCCGTCGACGCTGCGGATCACGTCGCCCGGCTCCAGCCCCGCCTTCTCGGCCGGGCTGCCCGGCACGATCTCGCTGACCAGCGCGCCGAGCGTATCGGGCAGGCCGAAGCCGCGCGCCTGATCGGCGCTGATGCCCTGGGCCTGGAACCGCACGCCGATCTGGCCGCGCTGCACCGAGCCGGTCGCCTTGATCTGCTCGGCGACGTTCATCGCCATGTCGATCGGGATCGCGAAGCTCACGCCCTGGAATCCGCCGGTGTTGCTGAAGATCTGCGAGTTGATGCCGATCACCTCGCCGCGGGTGTTGAGCAGCGGGCCGCCGGAGTTGCCGCGGTTGATCGCCACGTCGGTCTGGATGAAGGGCACGTACTGCTGGTTGGTGTACGGGTTGGAGCGGCCGACCGCGCTGACGATGCCCGCGGTCACCGACTGCTCGAGCCCGAACGGCGAGCCGATCGCCACCGCCCACTGGCCGGACTTGACCTGCCGCGAATCGCCCGCGCGCAGCGCGGTTAGGCCGTTGCCCTCGATCTTCAGCACGGCGACGTCGGACTCCTCGTCGCTGCCGACGATCTTCGCGTCGAACTGGCGGCGGTCCTGCAGGCGCACGGTTACCGATTCGGCGCCGGCGACGACGTGGTGGTTGGTCAGCACGTAGCCGTCGGCGGAGACGATGAAGCCGGTGCCCATCGAGGTGCCGCGCGGCATGCCCGGCTCGCCGGGGAACCCCGGGCCGCCCGGGCCGCCGGGGAACGGGAAGTCCGGCCCCAGCAGGCGACGGAAGATGTCCGGCAGCATGTCGTCCTGCGGCATCTGCCCGCGCTGCGCGGTGCGATCGGCGCCGATGGTGGCCTCGATGCTGACCACGCCCGGGGCGACCTGCTCGACCAGCCGGGTGAAGTCGGGCAGGCCGGTCACCAGTTGCTGGGCCGGGGCTGCGGGCGCCTGCTGCGGGGCGGCAGCGGCCGCCTGCGGCTCGGCGGTGGCGATGGGCAGGATCACGGCGGCGGTCGCGGCCGCGGTGGCCACGACCAGGACGGCGGCGGGCAGGACTTTCTTCATCGGGGAACGATCCTCGACAGCGGGAACGGGGGATTCGGCAGGCGCGCCGCGGGCCCACGGCCCGCGGCGGCGATCAGTCGGCGTCGGCCGGGGGCAACGGCCCCAGCGCGCCGGCGGGTTGCGGCCAGACCAGCGCCGGCAGCGGCATCGCCAGCCGCGCCTCGAGGCGCGGTTCGAACGGATGGAAGGACGGCGCCTCCAGGCCGATGGCGGCGCTGCCGGACGCATAGCCGGCGGCGAACGCGCTGCCGCCGCCGAAGCCGGCCTGCGGCCAGGGCCGCGCGACCGGCGCGGGCGCGGCCTCTGCGGCGAACGTCGGCCGTGCCGCGGCGGCAGCCGGCGCCGGGGCGGCCGCGGCCAGCATCCGCTCGGGGGCGGCCGACGCCTCCTGGCGACGGCGCTCGCGCGTGACCGCGGCGCGCTGGCTCTGCCCGCGCGAACGCCGCTCCTCGCGGCGCGGGGCTTCGGCCACGGCCAGCGCGCTGGCGCCGGCCATCGCCAGGGTGACGCCTTCCAGCGGCGCGGCGGCGGGGGCATCCGGCGCGAAGGTCGGCGCGGTGGGCGCCGGCGCCGGTTTCGGCACGGGATCGGCGGCGGCGACGCGGGCCGGCGCGGGCGTCTCGACCTCCAGCGGCGCCTGCGCCTGACGGCCCACCAGCAACGCCACCACCGCCACCGAGGCGGCGAGCGCGGCGCTGCCGCCCCAGCGCAGCAGGCCGCCGCGGCGCGCGGCCTGGCCGGCCGACTGCACGACGGCGTCCTGCGCCTGGGCGTCGCCGGCGATCGCGCGCGCCACGTTGGCGGCGAAGTCGGCCGGCAGCAGCGCCGCATGGCGGCCGCGCAGCACGTCGCCGCAGACCTGCCAGCGCTCCCAGCACGCGGCCAGCTCGGTGTCGTGCTCGAGCCTGCGCAGCATGAAGCGCGCCTGGTCGGGCGACAGTTCGCCGTCCAGCATCGCCGAGAGCTGCTGGCGGTGGTAGCGGTAGAGCTTGTCGGGTTCGGGCTGCAGCTGCAGCGCGTCGATGTCGTCGGAATGCATCATCGGATCGCACGCTCCGCGGGAGTTTCGTTGTCCATCAACGGTTTCAGTTCCTGGTCGATCGCCTCGCGCGCACGGAAGATGCGCGACCTGACGGTGCCGATCGGGCAGTCCATGCGCCGGGCGATGTCCTCGTAGCTCAGACCGTCGACCTCGCGCAGCGTGATCGCGACCCGCAGCTCCTCGGGCAGTGCTTCGACCGCGCGCATCACCGTTTGTTCCATCTGCTGCCGCATCAGCTCGCGCTCGGGGGTGTCGGTATCGCGCAGCCGCACCCCCGAATCGAACTGCTCGGCGTCGGCGACGTCGATGTCGTCGGTCGGCGGCCGCCGGTTGTGCGCGACCAGGTGGTTCTTGGCGGTGTTGACCGCGATCCGGTGCAGCCAGGTGTAGAACTGCGCGTCGCCGCGGAAGTTGCCGATCGCCCGGTAGGCGCGGATGAAAGTCTCCTGCGCCACGTCCTGGCACTCGCTCCAGTCCGCCACGTAGCGCCCGATCAGCGCCGCGATGCGGTGCTGGTACTTGCGCACCAGCAGGTCGAAGGCGGCGCTGTCGCCGCGCTGGACGCGGCGGACCAGCTCCTGGTCCAGCTGTTCGGTGTCGTTGTCGGCCATCGGCCGGTGGCTCCTGTGACCCGGCGCGACGACCGGGCGTTGTGACCTGGACGCAGGCGGCGAGTTCCCGCCGCCCGCGCGCTTCACCGCGAACGCTTCATCTTGGGGTGCCCCGCCCCGCTCGCAAGTCGTCGCCGCGCGCGCGATTTGACGCCGGCGGAACGACCTCTGGATCATAAGGGCTTCTCCCGTACCTTATCGGATGGTGCCGTATGGTGGCAGGCCTCGACGGACTGCGCTTCAGCCACTGGAAGGCCGAGTCGCGCGAAGACGGCGTGCTGGTGCTGGCGTTCGACCGCGCCGGCGAGTCGGTCAACACCTTCGCCCAGGACGTGCTGATCGAGCTCGACGCCCTGCTCGAGCGCCTGGCGCTGGAGCCGCCGAAGGGTCTGGTGATCCGCTCGGCGAAGGCGAAGGGCTTCATCGCCGGCGCCGACATCCGCGAGTTCGCGGAATTCGACGCCAAGGGCACCATCGGCGATTCGATCCGGCGCGGCCAGCAGGTGTTCCAGCGCCTGGCCGACCTGCCCTGCCCGACCGTGGCCGCGATCCACGGTTTCTGCATGGGCGGCGGCACCGAGCTGGCGCTGGCCTGCGACTACCGCGTGGCCAGCAGCGATGCGTCCACCCGCATCGGCCTGCCCGAGGTCAAGCTCGGCATCTACCCCGGCTGGGGCGGCAGCGTGCGGCTGCCGCGCCTGGTCGGCGCGCCGGCGGCCTTCGACATGATGCTGACCGGCCGCGCGCTGTCGGCCAAGGCCGCGCGCGGCATCGGCCTGGTGGACAAGATCGCCGAGCCGGCGCTGCTGATCGATACCGCCGCGACGCTCGCCCTGCGCGGCCTGCAGCGGCCGTTCAAGCAGCGCGCGCTGGGCTGGCTGACCAATACCTGGCCGGCGCGGCAGCTGCTGGCGCCGCAGATGGTCAAGCAGGTCTCGCGCAAGGCGCGCAAGGAGCACTACCCCGCGCCCTACACGCTGATCGAGACCTGGCGCCGCACCGGCGGCGGCCTCCAGAACCGGCTGGCCGCGGAGCGCAAGTCGGTGGTCCGGCTCGCCGGCACCGCGACCGCGCGCAACCTGACCCGGGTCTTCTTCCTGCAGGAGCGCCTGAAGGGCCTGGGCGGCGGGCATGCGCATGCGATCGAGGCCGTGCACGTGGTCGGCGCCGGCGTCATGGGCGGCGACATCGCGGCCTGGGCCGCCTACAAGGGCTTCCAGGTGACCCTGCAGGACCGCGAGCAGCCCTACATCGACCAGGCGCTGGCGCGCGCGCAGTCGCTGTTCCAGAAGAAGGTCAAGGACGACGACAAGCGCCCCGAGGTGGCCGCGCGCCTGAAGTCCGATCTCGCCGGCGACGGCGTGGCGCGGGCGGACCTGGTGATCGAGGCGATCGTGGAGGACGCGCAGGCCAAGCGCGGGCTCTACGCGCAGGCCGAGCCGCGGCTCAAGCCCGGCGCGCTGCTGGCGACCAACACCTCCTCGATCCCGCTGGCGGAGCTCGCGCAGGGGCTGCAGCGGCCGGCGCAGTTCGCGGGCCTGCACTACTTCAACCCGGTGGCGCTGATGCCGCTGGTGGAGATCGTCCGCCACGACGGCGTGGCCGAGGAAACGCTGGCGCGGCTGGCCGCGTTCTGCAAGGCGATCGACAAGCTGCCGGTGCCGGTGGCGGGCTCGCCCGGCTTCCTGGTCAACCGCCTGCTGTTTCCCTACCTGCTGGAGGCGGCCACCGCCTACGCCGAGGGCATCCCGGCGCCGGTCATCGACAAGGCGGCGGTGCGGTTCGGCATGCCGATGGGCCCGATCGAGCTGATCGACACCGTGGGCCTGGACGTGGCGGCCGGCGTCGGCCGGGAACTCGCGCCCTTCCTCGGCCTGGCGATCCCGCCGGCGCTGGCCACGCCGCCCGAGCCGGGCAAGCGCGGCAAGAAGGACGGCCAGGGCTTCTACGCCTGGGAGGACGGCAAGCCGAAGAAGCCGGAGGTGCCCAAGGACTACGTGGCGCCGGACGACCTCGAGGACCGGCTGGTGCTGCCGCTGGTCAACGAGGCGGTCGCGGCCCTGCACGAGGGCGTGGTGGCCGATGCCGACCTGCTCGATGCGGGGGTCGTCTTCGGTACCGGCTTCGCGCCGTTCCGCGGCGGCCCGATCCAGTACCTGCGCGAGACCGGCATCGACACCGTGCGCGCCCGGCTGCAGGCGCTGCAGGCCCGCCACGGCGACCGCTTCGCGCCGCGCCCGGGCTGGGACGATCCGGCGCTGCGCGGCTAGCCGCGCAGCGATCCGCCCCGGCCGGCGGACGCGTCCTGGTCCAGCGCCGCCGCGCGCTGGCGCAGCATGTCCAGCAGGGCCTGGTGTTCGTCCGGCGTGAGCGCGAGCATCTCGAAGGCCTCGCCGAAGAACAGCCCGTCGAGGGCGAGCGAGATCAGCAGCGCGTCCAGGAACCTCGGGCCGTTCGCGCGCAGCGCGTCCAGGTGCTCGAGGTGCAGTCGCCGGGGGCGCGCCATCAGCTCGGGGGTGTTGACCGCGGCGACGATGAAGGAGCGGATCGTCTGCGGTGCGTTGAAGCCGGAGCGGCGCATCTCGATTTCCGCCTCGAGATGGGCCTGGACGTAACCGCCCGGCGTCTCGGGGTAGCGTCGCCTCGCGCGCTCCAGCTCGGACTGGTAGCGCTCGATCTGCCGATCGACCATCGCGGTCAGCAGCGCGTCCTTGCTGGCGAAGTGGTAGAGCAGCCCGCCCTTGCTGACCCCGGCCTCGGCGGCGACGGCATCCAGCGTCAGGTGCGCCGCGCCCACCTGCTCCGCCACGGCCAGCGCCGCATCCAGGATCCGTTCGCGCGCATTGGCGCGGCCGGGCGCGGCGGCGTCCGCCTCGTCACGTTCAACCATCGTTCAGCCTCCTATACTTTACCATCCAGACGGTACACCCCTGGAATCAAGACAGATTACGCCATGACAGCTCAGCTGCACGTGCCGGTTTCCGTGGTCTCGCCGCCGGCCGTCGGCGGCGCCGAGGCCTACGCTGCGCTGGCCTGGATCGAGGAATTCGTGCGCCTGGCGCGCTGCGCCATCGAGGAAGAAGACGACGAGGCGCTGCGCCGGCGCTACGAGGACGAGGTGTTGCGGCGCGCGGCGTTCCTGCGCGCGGCCGGGCTGTTCGACATCGTGCGCATCGACCACCCCGGCCTGCGCGCCATGGTGGACGACGCGGCGCGCTGAGCGGCGAGCGTTCCGGCGGCGCGGGCGCGGGCCCGCGCGAAGGTGACGGCCGGGCATCGCCGCTACATGGTGTGGGTGGGTTTCTCGGCCGTCAGCGTGCCGGCCAGCAGCGTCTCGATCTTGCCGCGCACGGTCTCGCCCTCGCCGCTGTCGGCGAACTGCACGCCGATGCCGGCCATGCGGTTGCCCTGCGCGCCGGGCGGCGTCACCCAGACCACCTTGCCGGCCACCGGCAGCCGCTCGCTGGACTCGGGCAGGGTCAGCAGCAGGAACACCTCGTCGCCGATGAAGTAGCGCTTGGGCGTGGGCACGAAGATGCCGCCGGACTTGAGGTAGGGCATGTAGGCGCCGTAGAGCTGCGCCTTGTCCTTGACCGTCAGCGACAGGATGCCCTGCCGCGCGCCCGTACCCGTGCTGCCCATCCCTATCTCCGCGAATCGCGCTTGGCGCCCCCGGCCTCGTCGCGCCAGGCCAGCAGCAGTTCGGTGATCGCCAGGTCCGCGCGCACGGTGGTGCGCAGCAGGTCGCGGGTCCGGTTGGCGCGGCCGAACCACGCGGCCAGCCTGCGGGTTCGCCCGAGGTCGGTCAAGTCCGAGGCGCGCGCCGCGGCGATCGCCGCGGCGTGCCGCAGCCGCTGCTCGGCGAGTTCGTCGGCAGCCCAGCGCCGCGCCGCCTCCGACGGCGCCGCGCGGCCGGCGGCCACCGCGTCGAGATCGGCGGCGACCTCCTTGCGCAGCGCCATCCCGCCCTCGCGCAGCCAGTGGTCGGCCAGCCCCGGATGGCCGCGCGCGGCGGCCAGCGCTTCCTCCGCCGCTGCCGGGGCATGGCCCTGCGCGCGCAACCAGGCCAGCGCCTCGTCGTGGGGCGGCAGGCGGAACTCCAGCCGCTGGCAGCGGCTGCGGATGGTCGCCGGCAGCCGCATCGGCTCGGCGGCCAGCAGCCACAGGTAGCGGCCTGGCTGCGGCTCCTCCAGCGTCTTCAGCAGCGCATTGGCGGCGGCATGGTTGATCGCATCGGCGGGATCGACGATGGCCACCCGGGTCTGGCCGTACTGCGCGGTCAGCGACAGCTTCTCCGAGAGCGCGCGCATCTGCTCGATGACGATCTCGGTCCGCAGCTTGGTGCCGTCGCGGGTCGGCGCGAAGCCCACCGTCAGCAGGTCGGGGTGGGTACCGGCGGCGATCAGGCCGGCCGCGCGGGGATCGCGGTCGGCGCCCAGCAGGTGCGCGGCGAGCCGGTCGGCCACCGCGCGCTTGCCGAGCCGGGCCGGGCCGCACAGCAGCAGCGCGTGCCCCAGCCGGCCGCTCTCCAGCGCGGCCAGCGCATGGTCGTAGGCGCGCTGCTGCCAGGGCGCGAACGGCGGTGCGGCGGCGGCGCTCATCGGCCCCGCCTCCAGTCCTCGAGCGCGGCCACCGCGGCGGCGGCGACGACCTCCGCCGCGGGCGCGGCGTCGATCACCCGCACGCGCGCGGGTTCGGCCCGCGCGCGCGCCAGGTAGGCGGCGCGCACGCGCTCGAAGAACTCGTCGCGCTCGCGTTCGATGCGGTCCGGCGCACCGTCGCGGCCGCTGGCGCGGGCGCGGCCGCGGGCGACATCGACGTCGAGCAGCAGGGTCAGCCCCGGGCGCAGGCCGACGAAGTCGCGCTCCAGCCCCGCGATCAGCGCCGGATCGAGCCCGCGGCCGGCGCCCTGGTAGGCGTAGCTGGAATCGGTGAAGCGGTCGCACAGCACCCAGGCGCCGCGCGCCAGCGCCGGCGCGATCACCTCGCGCACGTGCTGCGCGCGGGCGGCGAACACCAGCAGCAGCTCGGCCTGTGGCGCCGTCGGCGCCTGTCCGGGATCGAGCAGCAGCTCGCGGATGCGCTCGGCCAGCGGCGTGCCGCCGGGTTCGCGGGTGCACATCACCTCGTCGCCGCCGGCGCCCAGGGCCGCGCGCAGCGCGCGCAGCACGGTGGTCTTGCCGGCGCCCTCGCCGCCCTCGAGCGACACGAAGCGCGCGTGCGCCGGCACGCCGTTGCCGCCGTTCGCGCTCATCGCGGGAACCGCTCGCGGTAGCGGCGCACGTACTCGCGCACCGCGGCGTTGTGCTCGGCATAGGTGCGCGAGAACACGTGGCGGCCGCTGCCGTCGCCCACGGCCACGAAGTACAGCGCGTCGCCTTCGGCCGGGCGGGTGGCCGCGCGCAGCGCCGCCACGCCGGGCATCGCGATGGGCGTCGGCGGCAGGCCGTCGCGGGTATAGGTGTTGTAGGGCGTGTCGGCCTGCAGGTCGGCGCGGCGGATGTTGCCGTCGAAGGCCTCGCCGAGGCCGTAGATGACGGTGGGATCGGTCTGCAGGCGCATGCCCAGCCGCAGCCGGCGCACGAACACGCCGGCGATCAGCGGCCGCTCCTCGGCGATCCCGGTCTCCTTCTCGACGATCGAGGCCAGCACCAGCGCCTCCTCGCGCGAGCGCAGCGGCAGATCCTCGGCGCGGGCCGCCCAGGCTTCGTCGAGCGCGCGCTCGAGCGCCTGGTTGGCGCGGCGCAGCAGGTCGAGGTCGCTGTCGCCGCGGGTGTAGAAGTAGGTCTCGGGGAGGAAACGGCCCTCCGGATGCACCCCGGCATGGCCCAGCTCGGCCATCAGCGCGGCGTCGTCGAGCCCGGCGCTATCGGGCCGCAGCCGCTCGGTCGCGCGCAGCGCCGCGCGCAATTCGCGGATGTTCCAGCCCTCGACGAGGGTGAAGCGGTGGCGCACCACGCGGCCGTCGCGCATGTTGATCAGCACGTCGCGCGCGCTCATGCCCGGCGCCAGCGCGTACTCGCCCACGTGCAGGCGGCCGGCGGCGCCGAGCCGGCGCGCGAGCAGTTGCCATTCCAGGTCGTGACCCTCGCGCACGCCCGCCTCGCGCAGCTTCTGCAGCACCCGCGCGAAGGAGTCCCCTCGCTCGACCACGTAGCCGTCGCCGGCCTCCAGGCCGGCGAGCGGGTCCCGCTGGAAGCCCTGCCAGCGGTCCCAGGCCCAGTAGCCGGCACCGCCGGCGAACAGCGCGAGCAGCGCGAGGAAGGCGCCGATGCCGCGCCGGCGTCGGGACGCGGCCATCAGCGGGTCCCGCCTGCGTGAGGAATGCGTGTCATCGGCGCCAAGGATACCGTGCGGGGGGTCGCCCCGCCCCCCCGGGGACTCAGGTTCCGCCCGCCGCCAGCGCCTGCAGCATGCCGCGCGCCTTGACCCGGGTTTCCTCCAGTTCGCGTTGCGGGTCGGAGTCGGCGACGATGCCGGCGCCGGTGCGGAAGCGCAGCGCCCTGCCCGCCACCGCGGCGCTGCGGATGAGGATGTTGAGATCGAGGTCGCCGTCGCGGTTGAGCCAGCCCATGGCGCCGGTGTAGGCGCCGCGGCCGGCGCCCTCCAGCTCGGCGACGATCTGCATGCAGCGCACCTTCGGGCAACCGGTGATGGTGCCGCCCGGATGGACCGCGGCCACCGTCTCGCCGGGGCCGACCCCGGGCCGCAGGCGCCCGCGCACGTTGCTGACGATGTGGTGCACGTGGGCGTAGCTCTCCACGGTCATCAGCTCGTCCACTTCCACCGTCCCCGGCAGGCAGATCCGGCCCAGGTCGTTGCGCTCCAGGTCCACCAGCATCACGTGCTCGGCGCGTTCCTTGGGATGGCCGACCAGCTCGCGCACGCGGCCGGCGTCGTCGTCGCCGGGCAGGCGCGGCCGGGTGCCGGCGATCGGCCGGGTCTCGACCAGGTCGCCGCGCACCGAGACCAGCCGCTCCGGCGACGCGCTGACCACCGCGAAGCCCGCGCCGGCGTACAGCCCGGCGAAGGGCGCGGGGCTGATCGCGCGCAGGCGCGCGTACAGGCGTGCGGGATCGAGCGGCGCCGCGAAGCCGGCGCGCCAGCCGCGCGACAGGTTGACCTGGAACACGTCGCCGGCGGCGAGATAGTCGAGGATCCGCGCCACGCCGCGGATGTAGCGCTCCGGCGGCTCCTCGTCGAGCGTTCGCGGCGGACGCCAGGCCGGCAGCGGCGCCGGCGCGGGCGCCGCCAGATCGGCCAGCAGCGCGTCGAGCAGGTCGTCCCGGCCCGCTTCCGCCAGCGCCACGCACTCGCCGGTGGCATGGTCGCGCAGCACCGCCGCCGGGCAGCGCAGCGCCTGCGCCACCGGCGTGCCGTCGGCCGCCGGCGGCAGCCGCAGCACCGGCTCCACCTGCGCGCCCAGCTCGTAGCCCAGCAGCAGCGCCCAGCCGCCGCGGAACGGCCAGCGCGGTTCCTCGCGCGGCAACCGAAGCGCGCGCCACGCGGCGTCGAGCAGGTCGAGGAAGCGGCCCTCCAGCGCCCGCCCGCCGGCGTCGCGCGTGCGGCCGTCGGCCCCCAGCGTCAACGATTCGCCCGAAGCCGCCAGCAGCAGGTCCCAGCGCGCCTGCGCGGTGCCGTGGGCGACCGATTCCAGCAGTACCGGATAGCGCGACGGGGCACGGCGGTGCAGCGCGAGCAGATCGACGCCGGGCGCCAGGGGACGGGTGATCAGCACGAGACGACTCGCAGCCGCGACGGTCCGCGATTCTAAGGCGGATCGGCATCCGGGAGCGCAGAAGGCAAGCCCTTCACCCGCCTGCGGGGACGCTGCGTCTTTGCCTTCCTTCGCAAGGGGCCGAAGGCGGATGGGGCACGCCGCAGGCCTGCGAACGCGCCCTCATCCGGCGCTGCCGCTTGCGGGAGAAGGGAAAAACGAGATGCGCCCGCTTGCGGGAGAAGGGAAAAACGAGATGCGCCCGCTTGCGGCAGAAGCAACAGCTTCGGCGCCGCAGGCCGGTCGGTAGACCGCAGAGCCCGATCCGCAGCGGCGCGAGGCCATGCGGGCCGGTCGCCCGGCCGCTGCGTTTCCGCCGCGGCTCAGACCCGGGCGAACACCAGCGTGCCGTTGGTGCCACCGAAGCCGAACGAGTTCGACAGCGCGACCTCGACCTGCTGCCGGCGCGCGGTGTGCGGCACGTAGTCGAGGTCGCAGCCCTCGGAGGGATCGTCGAGGTTGATGGTCGGCGGCAGCACGCCGTCGTGCAGCGCCATCGCCGCGAACACCGCCTCGATGCCGCCGGCCGCGCCGAGCAGGTGGCCGGTCATCGACTTGGTCGAGCTGACCGCGACCTTGGCCGCGTGTTCGCCCAGCGCGTTCTTGATCGCGAGCGTCTCGGCGAGGTCGCCGGCCGGAGTCGAGGTGCCGTGCGCGTTGATGTAGCCGATGCGCGAGACGTCGATGCCGGCATCGGCGATCGCGTTGCGCATGCAGCGCGCCGCACCCTCGCCGCTCTCGCTGGGCGCGGTCATGTGGTAGGCGTCGCCGCTCATGCCGAAGCCGACCAGCTCGGCGTAGATGCGCGCGCCGCGCGCCTTGGCGCGCTCGTACTCTTCCAGGATCAGGATGCCGGCGCCGTCGCCCATGACGAAGCCGTCGCGGCCGCGGTCCCACGGGCGCGAGGCGCGCGCGGGATCGTCGTTGCGGGTGGACAGCGCCTTCATCGCGCAGAAGCCGCCGAGCGAGGTCGGGGTGGTGGCGTACTCGGCGCCGCCGGCGATCATCGCGTCGGCGTCGCCGTACTGGATCATGCGCATCGCCAGGCCGATGTTGTGGGTGGCCGTGGTGCAGGCGGTGACCGCGGCGATGTTCGGGCCCTTGGCGCCGGTCATGATCGAGACCTGGCCGGCGATCATGTTGATGATCGTGCTGGGCACGTAGAAGGGCGAGACCTTGCGCGGGCCGCCCTCGTGGTACTTGATCGTGGTGTCCTCGATGCCCTTGAGGCCGCCGATGCCGGCGCCGATGGCCACGCCGATGCGCTCGGCGTCGGCCTCGCCGATCGCCAGCCCCGCGTCCTCCAGCGCCATCATCGAGGCGGCGACGCCGTAGTGCACGAAGGTGTCCATCTTCTTGACGTCCTTCGGCGCGATCCAGCGGCCGGGATCGAAGCCCTTGACCTCGCCGGCGATGCGGGTCGGGAACGCGGAGGCGTCGAAGTGGGTGATCGGGCCGATGCCCGAGCGGCCGGCGACGATCGCCTCCCAGCTCGAGGCGAGGTCGTTGCCGACCGGCGACAGGATGCCCAGGCCGGTGATCGCGACGCGTCGCTTGGACATGGAATGCTCCTCAATCGATTCGATGGGCGCGAGCCCGTCGCGCACCGGAAATGCACGAGGCCGCGTAAGCGGCCCCGGGCTCTAAGGCGAAACGGCCGGCTCGCCTCGGGCGCGCCGGCCGCGGGCGCTCAGCTCTTGACGTGCGCCTTGACGTAGTCGATCGCCTGCTGCACCGAGGTGATCTTCTCCGCTTCCTCGTCCGGGATCTCGCACTCGAACTCCTCTTCCAGGGCCATCACCAGCTCGACGGTGTCGAGCGAGTCGGCGCCCAGGTCGTCCACGAACGAGGCGCTCGGATTGACATCTTCTTCCTTCACGCCGAGTTGCTCGACGACGATCTTCTTGACGCGCTCTTCGATGGTGCTCATATGGGTATGCTCCGCAGGGGCCCTGGTTCGGCCGATAGTGTAAGGGAAAGGCCCGCCGGCAGCGATGCGCGCCGGAAGCCGTTCGGGCTCAGGGACTTGCGTCCCATGATGGGGGCGTCACGGCATGTACATGCCGCCGTTGACGTGGAGGGTCTCGCCGGTGATGTAGGCGGCCGAGGGGCCGGCCAGGAACGCCACCGCGCGGGCGATGTCGGCCGGCTCGCCCAGCCGCCCGAGGGCGATCTGGCCCAGCAGGGCGGTCTTCGCCTCGTCCGGCAGGGCGCGGGTCATGTCGGTGTCGATGAAGCCGGGCGCGACCACGTTCACGGTCACCCCGCGCGAGCCGATCTCCTTGGCCAGCGACTTGCTGAAGCCGATGATGCCGGCCTTGGCGGCGGCGTAGTTGGCCTGGCCGGCGTTGCCGGTGACCCCGATCACCGAGGCGATGTTGACGATGCGGCCCTTGCGCGCCTTCATCATCCCGCGCATGGCGGCCTTGCAGGTGCGGTAGACGCTGGAGAGGTTGGTGTCCAGGATCGCCTGCCAGTCCTCGTCCTTCATCCGCATCAGCAGGTTGTCGCGGGTGATGCCGGCGTTGTTGACCAGGATGCCGATCGCGCCGAATTCCTTGGCGACGGCGTCGAACAGCGCCTCGACCGAGGCGCCGTCGGCGACGTCGAGCACGCGGCCGTGGCCGCCGGCGGCGGCGAGCCGCTCGCCGATCGCGCGCGCGCCGGCCTCGCTGGTGGCGGTGCCGATCACGGTCGCGCCCTGCGCGGCCAGTTCGTCGGCGATGGCGGCGCCGATGCCGCGGCTGGCGCCGGTGACCAGGGCGATCTCGCCTTGCAGGGGTTGGGTCATGGTTCTGTCTGCTCCGAACAGCGACTCGTTCAGCCGCGGATTTTCGCGGATACCCGCGGGCAAGGCCAACGGGAGGATGTTCTCGCTCGTCCTACCGGACTCGCTCGGCCGCGCCCGGGCGCGTCGATCCGTCGCCGGATCAGGCCTTCCACGCCGCCAGCGCGGCGTCGAAATCGTCCGGCGCGGCGAGCGCGCGGGCGTCGAAGGCCTTGTCGATGCGGCGCGCGAGCCCGGTCAGCACCTTGCCCGGCCCGCACTCGGCGAAGCGGGTCGCGCCGCGCGCGGCCAGGGCCTGCATGCAGCCGGTCCAGCGCACCGGCAGGTAGAGCTGGCGCACCAGCGCGTCGCGGACCGCCTGCACGCCGTCGTGGACCTCGACGTCGACGTTCTGCACCACCGGCAACGCCGGCGCGCGCCAGTCGGCGCCGGCCATCGCCTCGGCCAGGCGGTTGGCGGCCTCGCGCATCAGCGGCGTGTGCGAGGGCACGCTGACCGCCAGCCGCACCGCCTTGCGCACGCCCTGCGCGGCCAGCGCCTCCAGGACCCGCTCGACCGCGGCGCTCTCGCCGCCGATGACGACCTGGCCGGGCGCGTTGTAGTTGGCCGGCACCGCCACGCCGTCGCCGGCGGCCTCCTTGCAGACGCGCTCGACGAGCGCGTCGTCGGCGCCGATCACCGCCGCCATCGCGCCGGTGCCCGCAGGCACCGCCGCCTGCATCAGCTGCCCGCGCAGGCGCACCAGGCGCGCGGCATCGGCCAGCGAGAGCGCGTCGGCGGCGACCAGCGCGCTGTACTCGCCCAGGCTGTGGCCGGCCAGCGCCGCCGGCGCCGCGCCGCCCTCGGCGCGCCACAGCCGCCACACCGCCACGCTGGCGGCCAGCAACGCGGGCTGGGTGAATTCGGTGGCGTTGAGGCGGTCTTCCGGCCCGTCCTGGCTCAGCGCCCACAGGTCCACGCCCGCGCCCTCGGAGGCTTCCGCGAAATCGTTGCGGATCGACGGGTGCCGCGCGGCGAGATCGGCCAGCATGCCGAGCGACTGCGACCCCTGGCCGGGGAAGACGAAGGCGAGTTGCGGATCGGTCACGCGCGGGTCCGGTGCCAGGAAAGCGCGGAATGATACGGGCACCGCGCACGCCCTGTCTGTACGCGGTCGTATGTGCCGCCGGACGCCGGCGCGCTCAGGACAGCAGGTCGAACAGGTCCAGTTCGCCGTCGTGCAGCAGGTCGAAGCCGAGCAGCATCGCCAGCGCCAGCAGCAACGGCGCGGCCGCGCCCAGGATCGAGATCGCGCGCGCCACCGTGTGCGCGGCCGGATGCCGCAGGGCCTCGGCGATCCGCGCCCAGGGCCGCAGCCGCCCGCCGACCTGGCCCACCGCCGCTTCCACCTCGGCCGGCGCCTGCGCCAGCGCCTCGCCCAGCATTCCGGTCAGCGCCTGCGGGCGTTCGGCGTAGTAGCGCGAGGCCCCGTAGGCGAACAGCACCCAGTCGCGCGCCTGCGCATCGGCCAGCGGCATCACGTCGAGCGGATCCTCCTCGAAGTCGAGGAAGCCGATGCCGGCATCGGCGGCGGTGAGGTTGCGCGGCCACGGCTGGCCGAAGTAGCCGCCGCGCGCGTGGCCGGCGCCGATCGCCTCGATCGCGGCGCCGGTCAGCGCGTCCAGCCGCGCCGGCGCGTCGGCGGCCTCGCGCATCCGCGAGGACAGCGTGGGACCGAGGTCGCTGAGCACCAGCACGTCGCGGCCGGCGCCCAGGATCTCCGGCACCCGCACGCCGGCGGCCTGCAGCTGGCGGATGCGGCGCTGCTCGACCGCGCGCGCGTCGGCGCCGGCATGGTGCGGCGGCGGCCGCAGCGGGCGCAGGCCCAGGCGACGGGCGAACGCGTCCATCGCGGCCAGGCGCAGGCGCCGGCGGCCGCCGGCGGGATAACGTTTGAGCCAGGCGGTCTCGCCGGCGATGCGGATGGGTTCGATCATGGCGCGCGGCCCGCAAGCCCCGGGCGGCGCCCGGACCCGACATCAGTAGCGCAGCAGCGCCGAACCCCAGGTGAAGCCGCCGCCGAAGGCTTCCAGCAGCAGCAGCTGGCCGCGCTCGACCCGGCCCGAACGCACCGCCTCGTCCAGCGCCAGCGGCACCGAGCCGGAGGACGTGTTGCCGTGGCGGTCCACGGTCACCACCACCCGGTCCATCGGCAGGTCCAGGCGCTTGGCGGTCGCCTCGATGATGCGCAGGTTGGCCTGATGCGGGATCAGCCAGTCGATGGCGCGGCGGTCCAGGCCGTTCTCGGCCAGGGTCTCCTCGACCACCGAGTCGAGCGCCTTGACCGCGTGCTTGAAGACCTCGTTGCCGGTCATGTGGATGCGCACGCCGGCGTTCTTTTCCTGTTCCTTGAAGCCGACCGACACGCCGACCGGGTTCCACAGCAGTTCCTTCTTGCCGCCGTCGGCATGCAGGTGGGTGCTGAGGATGCCGGTCTCGGTATCGGCCTTGAGCACCACCGCGCCGGCGCCGTCGCCGAACAGCACGCAGGTGGCGCGATCGCTCCAGTCGACCATGCGGGTCAGCGTTTCCGCACCGACCACCAGCACGGTGCGCGCGGCGCCGGTGCGGATGAACTTGTCGGCGACCGACAGCGCGTAGACGAACCCGGAGCAGGCGGCGTTGACGTCGAACGCGCCGCAGCCGTTGGCGCCCAGCCGGTGCTGCAGCAGGCAGGCGGTGGACGGGAACACGAGATCGGGCGTGGTGGTGCCGAGCACGATCAGGTCGAGCTCGGAGGCCTCGACGCCGGCCGCCTCCAGCGCGCGCACCGAGGCGTGGTAGGCGAGGTCGCCGGTGGTCTCGCCCTCGGCGGCCACGTGGCGCTGCCGGATGCCCGTGCGCGAGGCGATCCACTCGTCGCTGGTATCGACCACCTTGGACAGGTCGTCGTTGGTGACCACGTTCGCCGGCAGGTAGCTGCCGGTGCCGGCAATCCGCGCATAGACGCGGGGCGTCGCACCCGTTTCGCTCATCGTTACCGCTGTCCTCGCAGCCGCGGCCTGTCGCACCGGGCCGTGGCGGGGGCGCTGCGCGAGGAAGACGATCCGTGCCGCCGCGTAGCGCCGGGAGCCGCCGCCGCTGTCGCGGCGGCGAGCCGCATCAGTCCTCGTCGACGATCTTCGACTTGACCTGGATCACCTGCTTGCCGCGGTAGTAGCCGTCGGCGGTGACGTGGTGGCGCAGATGGGTCTCGCCGGTGGTCGGGTCGGTCGCCAGCTGCTTGGCGTCGAGCTTGTCGTGCGCACGGCGCATGCCGCGGCGGGAAGGGGTGACTCGGGATTTCTGCACAGCCATGGGATTGCTCCAGCGATGGATCTCGGGGTTCTTCCGTTCGCGCACGCCCGCGGGCGCCCGCCTGGATTCTTCTTACTGCTTCTTCAGCGCCGCCAGCGCCGCGAACGGGCTGGCGCGCGCTTCCTCTTCCGCGCTCGCCGGCCAGTCGCGCTCGACGGCTTCCGAGCCGGGCGCCACCGGGACCAGCGGCACCGCGAGGATGAGCTCGTCCTCCAACAGGTCGAGCGGCCGCAGGCTGCCGTCCTCCGGCACCAGCAACGCCTCGTACCCGGGCGGAAGCGCCGCCTCGTCGGCCTCGTCGCGGATCAGGCCGAAACGCTGCTCCACCCGGATCGGCTGCACGAATTCCTGCAGCGACCGCTGGCACTGCAGCGGCAACCCGGCCTCGGCCCGCAGCGCCACGAACGGTACCTGGAACGCGTCCTGGCCGAACTCCACGACATAGGCCGCCTCGCCCTCCGTGGACTGCAACGCGCCGCCGAGGCGGAGCATCGCGGACAACGGACGGCGTCCCTCGAACACCCGGCGCGAAGCGACCATGCGCCAGGCGTCGATCACTTCGGGCAGATCGGCGGACATAAGAGGCGAAATGTTAGGCCGGCCCCCGGGCGCTGTCAATCGACCGTCCTCCCCGCAACCGGCTGTCGCGGCGGGCGATTCGCCGCGCGAGAACCTCCGGGGGGCACCGCCGTCGGGCACGGGCCCCGCCCCGTCCGCCTCACCGCGCCGGCAGCACGCGCGCGCGACGTGGGCCGTAGGGATCCAGCGCGGACCTGCATGGCGGGGGACGGCTCAGCCCGTCGGGCGTCCCGGTCAGGCGCACGCCCAGGCCGCCGTCGAGTTCGACCTCCTGGAAGCGCTCGACGAAAACCCGGTCGTCCTGGTCGAAATAGAGCATCGCCCGCTGCAGGAGAGGCCGGGAGCCGGGCGGCAACGCGCCTTCGAACTCCGGCAAAGGCGCGACCGCCTGCCGCCACGCGTGCGGCGCGCGGCTCGTCTGCCACCGCACCCGCAGCGGCGCGTCCAGTTCGATCTGCGCCAGGCCCAGCCCCGCCGGCCCCCGGCTGCAATCGCGCATCGGCGCCACCGCCCGCCCCCAGGGCCCGACGCGCACGGCCCGGCCGTTGACCTCCAGGCGCACGATGTCCTCGCTCGTCATGTTCATCGCATGGAAGGCGACCAGAGGCACGGGAAGCGCATCCCCCGGCACGTCCCACAGGTCCGTGCCATCGCGCAGCACCGGCGCGACCTCGATGCGATCCGCGTAGTGGTAGTAGACGTATTGCAGCAGGGAGCCCGCGCCAAAGAAGCCGGCCTGGGACCTCAGGGCGTCGGTGGCGGGCACCGGATTGGACAACGTCCAGGGCGCATAAGCGCCCGCATCCGGCGGCCAGGCCGCGGCCCCGTCGGGCGGCGCGTCCAGTTGCCGCGGCAGGCGATCGAACTCGGGCAACAGCAGCCCCTTCCTGTAGGGAAACAGCGGACCGGGCAACGCATCGACGCTGCCGGCCCAGCGGGTCAGTTCGACGAAGTCCGCGGGCCGATCGCCGCGCATGGGCATATCCGGCGCAGTGCCGCTGTACGTGCTGGTCCCCCGCGTCGGCACCCACAGATCCCGGCCGGTCAGGTTGACGTGCAGTTCGCTGACGGGCGGGAACGCCCTCTCGCGAAGCGCCTTGCGCCAGGCGTCCACCTTCGCCGCGGCGGGCAGGATCAGCGCGGCCGACAGCGTCGGCAGCCAGCACCAGCCGTGGGCCCGCGCGGGCATGCGGCCGCGATCCCGTATCGCGTAGACCAGCCAGACGATGGACAGCAGCAGCAGCAACGGCAGGCAGATGTAGATGCCGATGGCGATCGCGATCATGGCGTCCACGGCGAGGGCGACGATCGTCGCGACCAGGGTCGCGCCCGCGCAGAGCGAACCGACGACGATGCCGAAGACGTAGCGGCGGATTCCATGGGCCGCAGGCGGAGGGGGCCTGCGCAGCGGGACACCGGTCAAGATCGCTCCACGGTCTGCGGCATGCCGGCCGATTGTAGCGCCCTGCGCTCCGCGGCCCGGGCGGAGCGCGACCTCGCTCCGGCGGGCCGCCGCATGAAGCGTCCCGCCCAACCGATGGGGCGGTAGACTGCCCGGCCGGCCCCGGGGGGCGCTCCTGGCAGCCTGCCGGCGGCTTCCGGTGCCGACCGCCAGCCTGCGCACGCATCGCTGGCCAGCCGGCCGCCCGCCTCAGGAGACCCGCCGCCATGGCCCTGCTCGCTCTCGCCATCGCCTTCGCCGCGCTGCTGGCCGCCGCGGCCTGGCTGCGGGCGCGGCGACGGCGCGCCGATCGCCACCGCCGCGCGCTGGCCGGTGTGCTCGACGCCGCCGATGCCTTCGAAGCCCGGCTGCGCGCGGCGCGCGCCGAGATCGAGGCGGCGGCCGACCGCGACCGCGACCGCGATCCCGTGCGCGAAGCGATGCAGGAGATGCTGCGCCAGCGGCTGTGGCTGCAGCGCCACGGCGGCGAAGCCTCGCCCGAGCGGCTGGAGCGCGTGCGCGATGCCATCGACGGCGCCCGCGCGCGCATCGACCGCCAGCTCGACCGCCTCGAACGCGCCCGCGCGCACTGACCTCACTTTCCCACGGACCGACCCGATGCCGATGCGGCTGATCCTCGCCTCCACCTCGCCCTACCGACGCCAGCTCCTGGAGCGGCTGCGCCTGCCGTTCGATGTCGCCCGTCCCGAGGTGGACGAGACGCCGCGTCCCGGCGAGGCGCCGGACGCGCTGGCCGAGCGGCTGGCGGCGGCGAAGGCGCTGGCGGTCTCGCGCGCCGCGCCCGGGGCCTGGGTGCTGGGTTCAGACCAGGCCGCCGGCCTCGACGGCGCGCCGCTGGGCAAGCCCGGCGGCCGCGACGCCGCCATCGCCCAGCTGCGCGCGATGTCCGGCCGCGCGGCGACCTTCTCCACCGCGCTAGCGCTGGCCCGCGACGGCCGCATCGAGGCCGCGCACCGCGACGAGACCACGGTGCGCCTGCGCGCGCTCGACGAGGCCGAGATCGCCCGCTACGTGGACGCCGAGCGACCGTTCGACTGCGCCGGCAGCTTCAAGTGCGAAGGTCTGGGCATCGCGCTGTTCGAGGCCATCGACAGCCGCGATCCCACCGCGCTGATCGGCCTGCCGCTGATCGCCACCGCCCGCGCGCTGCGCGCGGCCGGCTTCGCGGTGCCATAGATCCAGGCCGGCCGGAGCGCGCCTGCGCGCGGTGTTTTTCCCGACCCGATGCCGATCTGCGTCGCGCGCAAGCGCACCGACGCGCTCAGCGCACCTCCAGCGGCTGCTCGCTCCAATCCTCGACGCTGCCGTCGCGGCCGTGCAGGCGCAGGCCCAGCCAGTGGGTGCCGGCCGGCAGCGCGCCGACCTCCAGCCGCGCGCGGAAGCCGACCTTCGGATGCTGCGGATCCTGCGAGACCCGCCAGTACGCCGCCACGCCCGGGCTGTCGAGCCCGTACTCGGCCTCGGCGACGACGCGCCCGCCCACCGTCACCTCGACGCGCGACAGGCCGACGCCGTCCTTGAACGCCCAGCCTTCGATCTCCAACGGCAGCCCGACGCGCGCGCCCGAGGCCGGGCGGTCGATCCAGGCCATCGCCGGCGCCGCGCAGGCCGTGCCGTCGCCGGGCGCCGCCTGCGCGATCGCGAACAGCAGGAAGCGCTGGCGCCCGTGGTCGATGTTGAGCACGCGCGGCGGCGGCAGCGGCCCGACCACCCGGCACAGCGCGTGGTAGCGCTGCAGCAGCAGGCGATAGGGCACGTCGCTGGCGCCGACCACCAGCAGCACCGGCGCGCCGCGCAGCGAATCGCTGCCGGCCTGCAGCCCCCACAGCGCCAGCTGCGGCGCGCGCCCGTGGGCGCGGTTGAGCGGATGCTCCAGCACCTCGACGCGCGGGTCCTGCAGCGCGAAACCGAGCTCGGCGCCGATCTTGAAGTTGTCGGCGAGCAGGCGCGTCCCCTCGGGCATCCCCGCCCGTGCCTCGCGCACCTCGTCGGCCAGCCGCTCCCAGCCGGCGAAGTTGGAGGGATACCACTTCATCGCCGCCGAGCGCTCGCGCAGCGACGGCGCGGACACCGCGGCGTAGTAGCCGAGGAAGGCGACCAGCCCCAGCGCGGCCAGCGCCCAGGTGCCGATGCGCAGCCAGCGCGGCCAGGCGTTGAGCAGCGCCGGCAGCAGCGGGATCAGCGCCAGATAGCCCGGCAGCGGCCAGTGGAAGCTCACCCGCTCGGTATCGGCGAAGAAGCCGAGCACGAAGAAACCGCCCACCAGCAGCATGCCGAGCAGCGCCAGCAGGCGCCGCGGCGCGATTGCGCTGCGCCAGCCCAGCCAGGCGCCGGCCAGCAGCGCGGCGAACAGCAGCGGCGTGGTCATGCCGGCCTGCACCGGCAAAAACAGCGCGCCCTCGGGATGCAGCGCCCAGGGATGGCGATCGACCAGCTGGAAGCGCAGGCCGGCCTCGGCGTTGTCGAGATTCCACGCCAGCAGCGGCGCCCAGGCCGCGGCGCCGAACGCGATCGCGATCCAGGGCCGCGGATCGCGCAGCGCGCGCCGCCCTTCCGGCAACAGCAGCAGCGCGACCAGGCCCACGCCCACCACCGCGGCGAAGCGGTAATGGCTCAGCGCCCCGATCGCCAGTCCCAGCGCCAGCAGCACCGAGGCGCCGGCATCGGGCCGGCGCAGCAGGCGCAGGCCGGCGTCGGCGCAGAGCAGCGTCGCCAGCGCCATCGGCACGTCCGGCAGCGCCAGCAGCCCGAGCGTGCCGGCCAGCGGCAGCAGCAGGGTCGCGATGCCGGCCAGCCACGCGGTGCGCTCGTCGAACTCGCGCCGCACCATCGCCACCATCCACCACGGCAGCAGCGCCGCGATCGCCAGGAACGGCGCGCGCACCGCCAGCAGGTGGTGGCCGCCGAGCTCGACGCCGAGCCGGATCAGCCAGGCCGTCAGTCCCGGCAGGTCGGAGTAGGCCCAGGCCAGGTGCTGTCCTTCCTGCCAGTAGAACGCCTCGTCCACGAACAGCGGCAGGCGCGCGGCGAGCAGGATCTTGAGCAGCATCGCGCCCGCCCACAGCGCGATGAAGCAGCCGCGCGTGGAAAGCGTGCGCTGCGGCGCGTTCCGCATGGCGATGTCAGTCGGCATCCTCACGCGACCTCGCTACACTCGTGACGAACGAAAGGGTGACGCCTGCGGCGACGGGGAGCGCGGGCGACGGCGACGCGTCGCGCCCGCCCCGCCGCCCCCGCTTCCGGAGACGACGATGGCCGAACCCGCCGCCCGAGCCGACATCCTAACCGAGGCGTTGTCGCATTCCTTGAAGACGGCCCAGGACCAGGTGAACTCGCTGGTCCTGGGCAAGGCACACGAGGTGCGGCTGGCCTTCGTCGCCCTGCTCGCCGGCGGCCACGTGCTGATCGAGGACCTGCCCGGGCTGGGCAAGACCACGCTCGCGCATGCGCTGGCCGCGACGCTCGGCCTGGCGTTCCAGCGCCTGCAGTTCACCTCCGACCTGCTGCCGTCCGACATCGTCGGCGTGTCGGTCTACGACGCCGCCGCGCGCCAGTTCGAGTTCCACCCCGGGCCGGTGTTCGCGCAGGTGCTGCTGGCCGACGAGATCAACCGCGCGCCGCCGCGCACGCAGAGCGCGCTGCTGGAGGCGATGGCCGAGCGCCAGGTCAGCGTGGACGGCACCACCCACGCGCTGCCGGAGCCGTTCTTCGTCATCGCCACCCAGAACCCGCTCGACCTCGCCGGCACCTATCCCCTGCCCGATTCGCAGCTCGACCGCTTCCTGCTGCGCCTGAGCCTGGGCTATCCCGACCGCGAGGCCGAACGCGCGCTGCTGTCGGGCCGCGACCGCCGCGACCTGATCGCGCGCGCGCTGCCGGTACTGGGCCCCGACGAGGTACTGCGCCTGCGCGAGGCCGTGCAGCGCGTGCACGCCAGCGAGGCGCTGATCGACTACGTGCAGGCGCTGATCGCGCGCAGCCGCCACCACGGCGGCGTGCGCGTCGGGCTGTCGCCGCGCGCGGGCATCGCGTTGCTGCGCGCCGCGCGCGCGCACGCGCTGGTGCTCGGCCGCGCCCACGTGGTGCCGGAGGACGTGCAGGCGCTGTTCGCCGCGGTCGCCGCGCACCGCATCGTGCCCGAGGGCGACGGCGGCGACGCCGCCGGGCTCGCCAAGGCCATCCTGCACGCGGTCGCCGTCGACTGACGCCGCCGCGATGGGCGAGGCCGCTTCCGTTCGCGCCCGCCTCGGCGCCCGCCTGTCGGCGCTGGCGCGACCGCGCGCGCCCGAGCCGCTGCCGGTGCGCTTCGACCGCCGCCGCGTGTACGTGCTGCCGACCGCCTTCGGCCTGTTCTTCCTGGCGCTGCTGCTGGGCATGGGCGCGGGCGCGCTCAACTACAACAACAATCCCGCGCTGCTGCTGTGCCTGCTGCTGGCGGGCGCCGGGCTGGCCAGCCTGCTGCACGCGCACCTGCAACTGAGCGGGCTGACCGTGCAGGCCGCGAGCGCCGAGCCGGTCGCCGCCGGCCGGCCGCTGGCGCTGCGCCTGCACGTGCGCGCGGACCCGGCGCGTCCGCGGCGCGGGCTGGAGGTACGCTGCGGCCAGGCCCGGGCCGCGCTGCACCTCGAGGACGGCGCGGGCGAGGCGGTGCTGGACCTGCCCACCCAGCGGCGCGGCTGGCTCGAGCCCGGCCGCATCCGCATCGCCACCACGCGGCCGCTCGGGCTGGCGCGCGCCTGGTCCTGGCTGTGGCCGGACGCGCCGCTGCTGGTGTTCCCCGCCCCCGAACCGCACGGACCGCCGCTGCCGCAAGGCGCCGGCGACAACGCGCAAGCGCGGCTGCACCCGTCCGGCGACGACGTCCACCACCTGCGCGCCTGGCGCCGCGGCGATGCCCGGCGCGCGATCGCCTGGAAGCCGTCCGCGCGCCGCGACCAGTTGCTGGTGCGCGAGTACGAGCAACCGCAAGGCGCCGATGTCGTGCTCGACTGGCGCGAACTCGGCGCGCTCGCCCACGAGGACCGCATCCGCCGCCTGGCGCGCTGGGTGGACGAGGCCGAGCGCGACCTGCGCCGCTACCTGCTGCGGCTGCCGGGCCAGCCGCCGATCGGGCCGTCCCGCGGCGCCGCGCACCGGTACGCCTGCCTGCGCGCGCTGGCGCTGATGCCGGAGGCGCCCCGTGGCTGAGGCCGCGACCGCCGCGGCCCGCCTGCCCGATGCCGCACGGCCATGGTGCCTGGCGGGCGCGTTCGCCTGCCTGCTGCCGTTGCTGCTGCAGTTGCCGGGCCGGCAGGGGATCGCGCTCGGCTGCCTGGCGGCCGGCATGGCGGCGGCGGCGTGGACACGGCGCCTGCCGGCGGCGCTGCGGCTGGCGATCGCGCTGGCGACGATCGCGCTGGTGGCCGCCGCCAACGGCTTCGCCGTCGGCCGCGACACCGGCTGCGCGCTGCTGGCGGCGATGCTGGCGATCAAGCCGGTGGAGCTGTTCACCTGGCGCGACGCGCGCAGCCTGGTCGGCTTCGCCCTGTTCGCGCCGTTCGCCACCTTCCTGCTCGACCAGGGCCCGCTGTCGCTGCTGCTCGGGCTGGCCGGCGCCGGCCTGGCGCTGGCGGCGCTGTGGCGGCTGTCCGAGCTGGCGTCCTCGGTCCCGCCCGACCCGCGCACGGTCGGCGCGCGCGGCCTGGCGCGGCGGCTGTGGTGGGTGGCGCGGCTGGCGCTGATCGGCCTGCCGCTGGCCCTGGCCGCGTTCTGGCTGTTTCCGCGCATGTCCTCGCCGCTGTGGGGCGTGCCCGAGCGCGCGGTGGCGCGGCCCGGCCTGTCCGGGGAGATGGCGCCGGGCGCATGGCTGGACCTGATGGGCGACGATTCGCCGGCGCTGCGCGTGCGCTTCTTCGGCGCCACGCCCGAGCGCACCCAGCTGTACTGGCGCGGCCCGGTGCTCGGCGACTACGACGGCCGCCGCTGGACGCGCACGGCCTGGACCGAGGGCCTGCGGCCGGCCGAGGTGCGCCGCGCCGCGACGACGTGGGACTACGAGATCGACGTCGAGCCCACCGACCGCCGCTTCATGGTCGCGCTCGACCTGCCGCAGGGCGCGCCGGAGGGCCTGCGCATGAGCGCCGACTACAGCCTCCTGGCGCTGCGGCCGCTGGATGCGCTGCGGCGCTGGCGGCTGCGCTCGTCGCCGCCGGTCGCCTTCGAGCCGGCGCTGCGCCCGGCGCTGCGCGACCTCGCCCTGCGCCTGCCCGAAGGCTACAACCCGCGCACGCTCGCGCTCGCCCGCCAGTGGCGCGCGGAGCTCGGCGAGGGCGCCGCCGGCGACGAGGCGCTGATCGCGCGCGCGCTGGCCTGGGTCCGCCGCGACTTCGCCTACACCCTCGCCGTGCCGCTGCCCGGCCGCCACGCGGTGGACGAATTCCTGTTCGACCAGCAGCGCGGCTTCTGCGAGCACTACAGCTCGGCCTTCGCGGTGCTGATGCGCGCGGCGGGCATCCCCGCGCGCGTGGTCACCGGCTACGCCGGCGGCCAGTACAACCGCTTCGGCGGCTACTGGCTGGTCCGCCGCAACGACGCCCATGCCTGGATCGAAGTCTGGCTGCAGGACCGCGGCTGGGTGCGCGTGGACCCCACCGCCGCCGTCGCGCCCGAACGCATCTACGACACCCTCGACGACCTCGCCGGCGGCGCTGCCGGCGATCTGCTGCCGCTGGCCCCGGTGCGCGACTTCGGCGACTGGATGCGCCGCGGCTGGAACGATCTGGTGCTGGGTTTCGATGCCGGGCGCCAGCGCCGGCTGCTGCGCCCGCTCGGCGGCCCGGACCTGGACGCGCCGCAACTGGTGGCGCTGTTCGCCGCGGCCGGGGGCCTGGCGCTGGCCTGGATGCTCTGGCTGGTCGCGCGCGGCGAGCGCGAGCGCGACCCGGTGCTGCGCGCCTGGCACGCGCTGGGCCGCCGCTACGCGCGCCTGGGCCTGGCGCCGGAGCCCTGGGAGCCGGCCGGGCGCTGGAGCGCGCGCGTGCTGGCCGCGCGTCCCGGCGACGACACCCTGGCCGCGCTCAGCGCGCGTTTCGTCGATTGGCGCTACGCTGCGCATCAGCCCGACCCGGCCGTGGCGCGGCGCCTCGTCCGCGACCTGCAACGGCACCGGCCACGTTCCGTGGAGACCGCACGATGACACGCGCCACCCTCGCCTTCCTCGCCGCCGCGTGCGCCAGCGCGCTGCTCGTCGGCTGCGCCACCCAACCCGTGCCGCTGCAGGGCGCCTATAACGCCATCACCCCCGAGCAGGCCGCCGACGGCACCGGCCTCGGCGCCACGGTGCGCTGGGGCGGGCGCATCGTCGAGGTCGCGCCCGAGCCTGCGCGCACCTGCTTCCAGGTGCTGTCCGCGCCGCTGGACGCCACCGGCCGGCCCCGTTTCCAGGGCGACGTCGCCGGCGGCCGCTTCATCGCCTGCCGCGCCGGCTTCTACGATCCGGCGCTGTTCGCCGCCGACCGCGAAGTCACCTTCACCGGCCGCGTCGCGGGGACCGAGCAGGTGCGCATCGGCGAATACGACTACCGCCTGCCGCGCCTCGACGCCGATGTCGTCTACCTGTGGCCGGAACGGGCCGACGTGCAGGTGATCCGCTACGACCCCTATCCCTGGGGCCCGCCGGGCTGGTGGTGGTGGTGAGCCGCGGGTAGCCGCAGCGCGGCGGCCGGGCCCTACGGCGTACCGAAGCGCCCCAGCGGCGCGCCGGCCAGCAGGTGCAGGTGCATCTGGTACACGGTCTGCCCGCCGTGGCCGTTGCAGTTCATGACGATGCGGTAGCCGTCCTCGGCGAAGCCTTCCTGGCGCGCGTACTCCGCCGCGGCCAGCGCCAGCCGGCCGACCAGTTCGGCGTGTTCGGGCCGGGCGGCGTCGAGCGAGGGGATCGTCTCCTTGGGCACGAACAGCACGTGCACCGGCGCCTGCGGCGCGATGTCGCGGAAGGCGATCAGGTGCTCGTCCTCGTAGACGATGTCGGCCGGGATCTCGCGGCGGATGATCTTGTGGAACAGGGTCATGGGCGTCGGGGAACGGGAACGGGGATGGATCGAGCATACCCCGGCGCCGCGAGACTCCGCAGTCCCGACTCCTACACCACTTCGCTGCGGCTGCCGAAGGCGTGCGACAGCGTGCCGCGGTCCACGTACTCCAGCTCGCCGCCCAGCGGCAGCCCGTGCGCGGGACGGCTGGGGCGCACGCCATGGCGCCGCGCCAGCTGCGCCAGGTAATGCGCGGTGGCCTCGCCCTCGACGGTCGGATTGGTGGCGACGATCAGCTCGCGCACCTCGCCCGCCGCCAGCCGCTCGGCCAGGGCGTCGAGACCGAGCTCGGCCGGCCCGATCCCGTCCAGCGGGCTCAGCCGGCCGTGCAGCACGAAGTACAGCCCGCGGTAGTCGGTGGCCTGCTCGATCGCCAGGCGGTCGGCCGGGGACTCCACCACGCACAACTGCTGGGCCTCGCGCGAGGCGCTGGCGCAGATCGCGCACACCGGGGTCTCGGAGAAGTCGCGGCAGCGCTCGCAGTGGCGCACGTGCGTCATCGCCGCCTCCAGCGCGCCGGCCAGGCGCAGGCCGCCGTCGCGCTGGCGCTCCAGCAGGTGGTAGGCCATGCGCTGCGCGGACTTCTGCCCGACGCCGGGCAGCACGCGCAACGCGTCGATCAGCTGTTCGAGCAGTGAGGACACGGCGAGGTCGGCAGGCTGGCGAAGGCTCGGTCCGGGCGCCGGGGCGCGGACATCCGGCGCGCCCGGCGCCCCCGCTCCCGGATCCCGGCGCTCAGAACGGCATCTTCATGCCGGGCGGGATCGGCATGCCGGCGGTGGCCGCGGCCATGCGCGACTGCGACTCGGCGTTGACCTTGTTGACCGCGTCGTTGACCGCCGCGGCGACCAGGTCCTCGGTCATCTCGGCATCGCCCAGCACGCTGGGATCGATGCGCACCTTGCGGCACTCCATGCGGCCGGTCAGGGTCACCGAGACCATGCCGCCGCCGGCGTTGCCGGTCACCTCGAGCGCGGCCAGTTCCTCCTGCGCGCGCTGCATGTTCTCCTGCATCTTCTGCGCCTGCTGCATCAGCTGGGCGATGTTTCCACGCATGTTCGGGTCCTCGGAATGGAGCGCCGCGGCGAGGCGGCGGCATGGCGTCAACGGTCGTCGAACGGACGGATCGAGTCGGGCACCAGCTTCGCGCCGTGCTGGGTCATCAGCCGCTTGACGTCGGGATCGTTGAGGAACGCGGCCTCGGCCGCGTTCTGCCGCGCGTCGCGCTCGCGCGCATGGCGCGCGCGCAGCGTCTCGCCGGCGGCGGGCGCCTCGGCCTCGAAGCGCAGCGTCGGCACCGCACCGAAGTGCGGCGCCAGCGCCTCGGCGAACTGCCCGACCAGCAAGGGCGTCTTCAGGTGATCGTCGGATTCCGGCAGCGACAGCTTCAGCACGCCGTCGGCGTAGCCGACGAAGGCGGTGTGCGCGGCCAGCTCGCGCACCGGGCCGCGCAGGCCCAGCCGCACCACCAGGTCGGGCCAGCCGGCGGCATCCACCGCCACGCGCGGCGCCGCTTCCGGCGCCGGCGCGGCCGGCGGCGTCCGCGCGGCAGCGGGCGGCGCGGCGACGGGCTCAGACGTGGCCACCGCGGCGGGCGGCGGCGAAGGCGGCGAAGGCGGCGCAGCGACCGGCGCGAACGGCGGCGGCGGCGCGACGCGCCTGGGCGGCTCCGCGGCCTGCGGCGCGGCGGGCGCGGACCGGGCCGCAGGCGCGGCATCGGTCGCCAGGGCCGCACGCGCCGCGGCGGCAGCATCCCGGCCGCTGGCGCGCGGCGCGGCGGCGCCAGCGGACGCCGCCGCAGCGTCGGTCTCGAGCGGACGGAACGCCAGCATCCGCAGCAGGCTCATCTCGAAGCCGGTGCGCGGGCTCGGCGCCAGCGGCAGCTCGCGGCGGCCGTCGAGCGCCATCTGGTACCACAGCTGCACCAGCTCCGGGCGCAGCGCCGGCGCCAGGGCGTCGAGGTCGATGCCGTCGCCCTCGATCGCGCTGGCGGGCACCAGTTGCCGCACCTGCACCCGGTGCAACGCCTCGGCGAGCGCGTCGAGCACCCCGCCCCAGTCGGGCGAGAACTCGGCCAGCGCGCCGACCTCGGCCAGCAGGCGCTCGCCGTCGCCGGCCGCGAGCGCGTCCAGCAGCGCGCCGACCCGGGCGCGGTCCACGGTCCCCAGCATCGCGGCGACGCCGGCGTCCTCCAGCCGGCCGCCGGTGTAGGCGATCGCCTGGTCGAGCAGCGACAGCCCGTCGCGCAGGCTGCCGTCGGCGGCGCGCGCGAGCTGGCGCACCGCGCCAGGCTCGAAGGCGATGCCCTCGGCTTCCAGGATGCGCCCGATCTGGCCCTCGATCTGGCCCAGGTCCAGTCGCTTCAGGTTGAACTGCAGGCAGCGCGAGAGCACCGTCACCGGCAGCTTCTGCGGATCGGTGGTGGCGAGCAGGAACTTCACGTGCTCCGGCGGCTCCTCCAGCGTCTTCAGCAACGCGTTGAAGGCCGACTTCGAGAGCATGTGCACCTCGTCGATCAGGTAGACCTTCACCCGGCCGCGCGAGGGCATGTACTGCGCGTTGTCGATCAGCTCGCGCACGTCGTCCACGCCGGTATTGCTGGCCGCGTCGATCTCGAGCAGGTCGATGAAGCGCCCGGCGTCGATCGAGCGGCAGGTCTCGCACTCGCCGCAGGGATCGGCCGAGGTGCCGGACTCGCAGTTCAGGCTCTTGGCGAAGATCCGCGCGATCGTGGTCTTGCCCACGCCGCGGGTGCCGGTGAACAGGAAGGCGTGGTGGACACGACCGGAATCGAGCGCATTGGTCAGCGCGCGCACCACGTGCTCCTGCCCGACCAGCTCGGCGAAACGCTTCGGACGCCACTTGCGGGCGAGGACGAGGTAGGACATGCCGCCATTCTGCCACGCCCCGCCCCCACCCTCCCTGTCCGCGCGCCCGCGGGCGCGCTTTCCTTGTTCCTGGGACCGCTGGGGGGCTAGAATGCGCGACCCTGCCCGCGGCCCGCCCGGCGCGGACGGGTCCGGGAGGAGAGGTGTCCGAGTGGTTGAAGGAGCACGCCTGGAAAGTGTGTAAGCGGCTAAACCCCGCTTCGCGGGTTCGAATCCCGCCCTCTCCGCCATCTTCAACCGCAAAGGGGCCAGCGTGGCCCCTTTGCGGTTGAAGACGGTACGGGTGGATTTGGTGAGAACCCGCGGTTCGACGAATTCGTCCGGAACGAATTCGGACAGCCGCAGGCTGGCCCCGGAGGCGCATCGCGCCGGAGGGGCGAGGCCCATGGATGGGCCGAGCCATCCCGCCCGTGCGTTACGCAGTTCTTGCTCTACAACAGTTCGTTTCTATGGTGGCCCCGTCGGCCCCTCGCGACGCTAGATCGAAAATCCCGCCAGGGCCGGAAGGCAGCAACGGTATCGGTCGACGCGGGCGCCGAGGTCAGTCGGCGGGGCCATCGCCTTTCTCCCGCGCCACTCCACGCGAACCGACGCCATCCATGGCGCGCCCACACGCCGCCGGATCGCCCGGCCCGGCCCTCCATGGCCGGGCGCTCAGCCTTCGCCCTCGTCGGGGTGCAGCCAGCCGGCGTCGCCCTCGGCGTAGCGCTCATGCTTCCAGATCGGCACGTCGCGCTTGATCTCGTCGATGATCGCGCGGCAAGCCTCGAACGCGGCGGCGCGATGCGCCGAGGCCACGCCGACCCAGACCGCGAGGTCGCCCACCGCCAGCTCGCCGGTGCGGTGCACGCACAGCGCCGCCTTCAAGCCGAAGCGCGCGATCGCGGCCGCGACGATGCGTTCGCCCTCCGCCTCGGCCAGCGCGGCGTAGGCTTCGTAGCGCAGCCCGCGGACCGCGCGCCCGTCGTGGTGGTCGCGCACCCAGCCCTCGAACGTGGCGCAGGCGCCGGCCGCGGGATGGCGCAGCCGCGCGTGCAGCGGGGCGATCTCGATCGGTTCGGCGGACAGCCGGAAACGGCGTGCGGCGTCCATGCTCAGCCCCCGCTGACCGGCGGAATGAAGGCGACCTCGCTGCCCGCGCGCGGCGCATCGCCCCAGCACGCGAACGCGCCGTCCACCGCCACGCGCAGGCGCTCGCGCGGCAGCGCGAAGCCGTGCCGCGCGCGCAGCGCCTGGTAGAGGCCGGCCAGGTCGGCAGCCTCGGTTTCCACGATCTCCTCGGCGACGCCGGCGGCATCGCGCAGGCTGGCGAAATACAGCACCGTCAGCCGGCTCATGGCGCGCACCCCACGTCGCGCTTGCCACCGCGCTTGGCCGCCAGCCGCGCCGGCCCGATCGAGATCGCGTGCGAGAGCGCCTTGCACATGTCGTACACCGTCAGCGCGGCCACCGTCGCGCCGGTCAGCGCTTCCATCTCGACGCCGGTGCGGTGGGTCGTCTTCACCGCGCACGCGATGCGCAGTTCGCGCTCGCCGCGCCAGTCGATGTCGATGCGCACGCCGTCGATCGGCAGCGGATGGCAGAACGGGATCAGCTCGTGGGTGCGCTTGACCGCCAGGGTGCCGGCGATCACCGCGGTCTCGACGATGCCGCCCTTGGCGCTGCGCAACCCGCTGGCGCGCAGCTGCGCGGCGACCTCGGCGGGGAAGCGCACCGCGCAGACCGCGCTGGCGCTGCGTGCGGTGACGGCCTTGGCGGACACGTCCACCATCGCCGGGCGCCCTTGCGCGTCGAGATGGGTGAGTGCGGGTTTCGGCTTGCGTGGACGGGTTGCGGCCATGGGGAGACTTCAGGAAAACACCGGGCCAGATGGTACCCCGGGCGCGGGCGCGCTCCCATGCGCGGCCCGGCGCAGCGGCCGCTTCAGCCGCCGACCAGGAACATCTCGACGCGCCGGCGGTTGCGGGCGCGCTCGGCGCCGCGCACCTCGCTGTAGCGATCGGCGCGGCGCGACCACAGCGCCGCCACGCGCTCGGCCAGCGCGGCCTCGCCCTCGCCCAGCAGCCCGCGCAGCGGCGTGCCGCCGGCGGCGAACAGGCAGGTGTACAGCGTGCCGTCGGCGGCCACCCGCGCGCGGTGGCAATCGCCGCAGAACGGCGCGGTGACCGAGGCCACGAAGCCGATCTCGCCGGCGCCGTCGGCATAGCGGTAGCGCTCGGCCACCTCGCCGCGGTAGTGCGGCGCCAGCGGCACCAGCGGCCAGCGCGCGGCGATCCGCTCGCGCAGCTCCGCCGAGGGCACCACCCGCTCGCGGTTCCAGTCGTTGCAGGTGCCCACGTCCATGTACTCGATGAAGCGCAGCACGTGGCCGCTGCCGCGGAAATGCTCGGCCAGCGGCAGCGCCTGGTCGTCGTTGAGGCCGCGCTGCACCACGCAGTTGATCTTGATCGAGGAGAACCCCGCCGCCTGCGCCGCATCGAGCCCGGCCAGCACGTCGGCCACGTCGCCGCGGTCGCCCGACAGCGCGCGGAACCGCGTGGGGTCGAGCGCGTCCAGGCTCACCGTGAGCCGGCGCAGGCCGGCCTCGCGCAGCGCGCGCGCGTGGCGGGCCAGCAGGCTGCCGTTGGTGGTCAGCGCCAGATCCTCGATCCCCGGCACCCGCGCCAGCCGCGCGATCAGCGCCGGCAGGTCGCGGCGCAGCAGCGGCTCGCCGCCGGTGATGCGCAGCTTGCGCACGCCGACGCGGGCGAAGCCGCGCACCAGCGTCTCCATCTCGTCGAAGGACAGCCGGCCGGCGGCGTCGAAGCCGTAGTCGCCGGGCACGCGGTCGGCCGGCATGCAGTAGCCGCAGCGGAAGTTGCAGGCCTCGATGACCGACAGCCGCAAGTCGTGCAGCGGCCGGCCCAGCCGGTCCAGCGGCCGCAGCTGCGGCGCCGGCAGCGCGATCGCGTTCATGCCGGCAGCCCCGCGCGCGGTGCGCGCAGCGCGAACGCCTCGCCCGGCGCGGCGACCCGGCGGCCGCGCGCGCGCAGCGCCTCGCCGTCGGCGGCGCCGGCGTAGTGGTAGAGCACGCAGCGCGCCAGCAGCTCGGGCGGGTACTCGCGCTCCAGATCGTCGATGCCGCTGTGCGAGGGATTGCCGTGCAGCGCGCAGTCGTGGGCGACCAGCTCGCCGTCGCCCGCGTGGCGCGCCAGCAGGTCGGGGATCGGCCGGGTGTCGCCGCTCCAGACCAGGCTGCCCGGCAGCCGCAGGCCGTAGGCGGTGTCGGGCCAGTGGTGGCGCACGGCGAAGGTCTCCAGCCGCACGCCCTCGTGCCAGAACGCGGCACCCACCGGGATCAGCCGGAACGCGTCCCAGAAGTTGGCGCCGCCCTCGGCCAGCACGTTCGGGTAATCGCCCACGCGCTGGTGCAGCAGCGGCAGCACCGGCGCCGGCACGTACACCGCGATGCGGCCGCGCAGCGCCGGATCGAAGTAGGCGGACACGAACAGGCGCTCGAAGCCGGAAACGTGATCGAGATGGGTATGGGTGACGAACAGCGCGCGCGGCGGCTCGCCGTAGCGGGCCAGGTACGCCGTCAGGCCCTCGCTGCCGCAGTCGATGGTCAGCCACGGCGCGCCGTCTCGCTCGATGGTCGCCATCGGCGAGCCCAGCTCGACCGCCGAGGCGTTGCCGACCCCGTGGAAGCGCAAGGCCCAGTCCATCAGTATCCCCTGGCCCATCGGGCGTCGTAGGCTGCGCGCAGGCGCGCGAAATCCGCGCGAATCTCGGCCTCGGCGCGCTCGCCGCGCAGCTTCAGCAGCGAGCGCTCCAGCCGCGCCAGGTTGCGCGCGCGCCAGCGGGTCTCCGGCAGGCGCAGGCGGCCGCGATCCAGGTCGATCAGCCAGCCGCGTCCGGCGCCGCCGGCATCGAACAGGATGTTGTGGGCGTTCAGGTCGGCGTGATCGAGGCCGGCGCGGTGGAAGCGCGCGATCAGCCGCCCGGTCTCCTCCCACGGCGCGTCGCCGCCGGCGGCCGCGGCAAGGTCGGCGAACGCGCGCGCGCCGTCGATGCGGCGGACCAGGATCGCGGCGCGATAGGTGGCGCCGCGCCGTGCGTAGCGAGCCGCGATCGGCGCGGGCACCGGCAGGCCCTCCTGCTGCAGGTCGCGGGTCAGGCGGAACTCGGCGAAGCTGCGCGTGCGCGCCGCGCCGCGCCAGAGGTAGCGGTCGCGGCTCACCCGCGCGGCCAGCCCGCCGCGCAGGTAGTGGCGCAGCACCGCCTCGCCGAAAGGACCGCGCACGAACCAGGCGCTGCCGCGGCCGCCGCTGCCGACCGCATGCGCGCGCTCGCCCCAGTAGCCGGGCTCGAACCAGCCGGGCTCGACCTGCTGGGTCCAGGCGGCGTCGCTGAGGATCGACCCGGCCCCATCGTCGAACGGGATCAGGTTCTCGGTGGCGTCGAATCGCACCATCCCGCGAGTTTAGAGGGTGCCGCGCGATTTGAAGCGCTTTCCGCGCGCCGGCCCCGGGAATGCAGCGTTGCGGCCCGCGCCGAAAGGGGGCGGCCACCGGCCGGGGCGGCCGCTACACTGCCCGCCGCACGCCCCCACCGAGACCACGCCGCATGCCGCCATCCCCGGCCCCCACCCCGCCCGCGCCGCGCTCGATCTGCCTGCTGCGGCTGTCGGCGCTGGGCGACGTCACCCACGTGCTGCCGCTGGTGCGCACCCTGCGCGAGGCCTGGCCGCAGACGCGGCTGACCTGGATCGTCGGGCGCGGCGAGCAGCGCCTGCTCGACGGCCTGCCGGGGGTGAGGTTCGTGGTCTACGACAAGAAGACCGGCCTGCGCGGCATGCGCGCGCTGCGCCGCGAGCTGGGCGGCGAGCGCTTCGACGTGCTGCTGCAGATGCAGGTCGCCGCGCGCGCCAACCTGCTGTCGGCCTTCGTCCCCGCGCGGCGCCGGATCGGCTACGACCGCGCGCGCTCGAAGGATCTGCACGGCCTGTTCGTCAACGAGCGCATTCCCGACCGACCCGGCATCCACGTGCTGGACGCGATCGGCAGCTTCTGCGAACCGCTGGGCCTGCGCCAGACCCGCGTGGCCTGGGACCTGCCGGTGCCGGCGGAGGCCCACGCCTGGGCCGCGGCGCAGTGGCCCGAGGACGGCGCGCCGGCGCTGCTGATCTCGCCCTGCTCCAGCCACACGCTGCGCAACTGGCGCGCCGAGCGCTACGCGGCGGTGGCCGATCACGCCGTGGCGCGCGGCTGGCGCGTGGTGCTCTGCGGCGGGCGCAGCGCGCTGGAGCGCGAGACCGCCGACGCGATCCTGGCCGCGATGCGCGGCCCGGCGCTCGACCTGGTCGGCAAGGACACCCTCAAGCAGCTGCCGGCGCTGCTCGCGCGCGCGGCCCTGGTGATGGCGCCCGATTCCGGCCCGATGCACATCGCCAACGCGATGGGCGCCAAGGTGCTGGGCCTGCACGCGGCCAGCAACCCGGCGCGCAGCGGCCCCTATTCCGACCGCCGCTACTGCGTGGACCGCTACGACGACGCCGCGCGCCGCTACCTCGGCCGCCCGGCGGCGGAACTGCGCTGGGGCACCAAGATCGAGCGCGCGGGGGTGATGGACCTGGTCACCGTGGACGACGCCATCGCCGCGTTCGAGCGCCGCGCCGCCGACCTGGAGGCGCGATGACGCCGATCGCCGCCGGCCGCCTCATCCTCGCCCTCGGCGCGGTCGTCGCGCTGGCGACGCTGGCGATCGCCGACCTCGGCGGCGCCGGTGCGGGCACCTGGGCGTTCGTGCTCGGCCTGGCCGTGGCGGCCGCGCTGCCCTACCTGGTGCTCTCGCGCGCGGCGCGCACCGGTCCGGCCTGGGTCGTGCTGCTGGCCGCCGTGCTCGCCTGCGGGCTGGACCTGGGCGCGCGCATCCGCGTGCGCTGGTTCCCGCAGGACGCCCAGGACGCGCTGCTGCTCGTCGCCCTGCCGCTGTGGCTGATCCCCGGCTCGCTGCTGCTGTGGTGCGGCCTGGCGCTGGCGCGCGGGCGCCGCGAGGCACGCCGGCGCGGCGACGCCCGGTAGCGCGCTCAGGCGTATCGATATTCGGCCCGCAGCGCCGAAGCCTCGCTTCTCCCGCAAGCGGAAACCGCGTCGCCCCTTCTACTGCAAGCGGGGCCATGTCGTCCCTGGAAGGCGGCCTGCAAAGGCGCAGCGAGCGTGCAGGCCCTCGGTACGGAGCGCCGCCGACGGGCTCCATACAGTCCCGAGCGGCTCACGCCCAGCAGCCGGCACAGGCGGGTGATGTCGGCCTTCTCCTGCCACTGATTGATCACCTGCTGGATCACTTCAGTTCCCGGGCGAAGAAGGCCGATGCTTTTTTTAACAACGTGTTGTCCTCACGTAACCGCTGGTTCTCCCGCTCCAACTCACGGATGCGTTGCTGCTCGGGGGTCAGCGGCCGGCCTTGTCCGGGCTGGTCGGCCTGCTCGGCCTCGTACTGGGCCAGCCAGCGACGCACGGCGCTATCGACCAAGTCCAGGTCGCGGCACACCTGGCCTACGCTCAGGCCTTGGTCTCGGATCATCTGCACCACCTGCAGCTTGAAGGCGGTATCGAACGTTCTACGGATACGGGGCGTCATGTCGTTCAAAGTCCTCGTTGGGGATGATCATCCCCTATCGAGGTGTCCACGAGAATTAGACCAGGACAGGGCACGCCGCAGGCGTGTAAAGCGGCCCTCATCCGGCCGGCTTCTACAACACCCACCGGCTGCACTCCACACTCGGCTATCGATCTCCAGCCGACTACGAAAAAGCCACTACCTGAAATCCCCTATCCCCGTGTCCACCAAAACTTGACCACGACACCCCCATCCGCCTTCGGCACCTTCCCCCGCTTGCGGGGGAAGGGAAAAGACAGAAGGCCCCCCGCCTGCGGGGGAAGGAAAAAACAGAGTGCCCCCCGCTGACGCAGGCCCTAGACCGCCGGCGGCTCGCCGCTGCGGTAGTCCTGGTAGGACTTCTCCTCGACGTAGCTCGAGCCCAGCGCCAGGTTGATCTCCTTCTTGATCCGCGCGCGCTCGTCGTTCTCGAAATACACGCTGCGCGCCAGACGCACGAATTCCTCGTCGAAGGCCTGCGCCTTCTCCTTCAGCCGGATGTCGTCCTCGATCGCCCACAGGCGCTCGTTGACCGCCTTGAGCTCGGCCCGCAGCCGGGCGATGTCGCGACCGGCGGCCGGATGCGCCAGCCAGGTCTTCTCCAGCGCCGACAGCTCGCGCCGCACGTTGGCCAGCTTGGCCGGATCGGCGATGCGCTCGGACTTGATCTGCAGGATGGCGATCTTGTCGAGCAGCTCGCCGAAGGAGACGGGCACCAGGAGTTCGGACATGGGCGCAAGCATGACGGGACGTGACCGCGGCCAGTGTATCGCGGCCGCCGCCCGCCCGGCCGGCGTCTTGTCGGCCGACCGGCCCGCCCGTATCATGACCGGCCCCGCGGCTCTGGCCCCGGGGCCACCGGAGAGGTGGCAGAGTGGTTGAATGTACCTGACTCGAAATCAGGCAGGCGTTTATAGCGCCTCGGGGGTTCGAATCCCCCCCTCTCCGCCAGTTCCGCTCAACGCCCCGCCCGGGGCGTTTTGCTTGTGCGCGGATCATCTCTGCTAGGTTACCGCCCATGCGTCCCGACCGTTCGCCCATCGCGTGCCCGTCCCGGTGTCCGGCGGCGACAGCCGGCCGTGCGGCCCCGGCGCCGGGACGCGCATGATCGAGTTCGGCCACCTCACCCACGCCGGGCTGCGGCGGGAGCTGAACGAGGACACCTACTACGGCGACGCCGACCTCGGCCTGTGGCTGGTCGCCGACGGCATGGGCGGCCACGAGTACGGCGAGGTCGCCAGCGCGCTCGCGCGCGAGGCCGTGGTCCGCGAAGTGCGCGCCGGTGCATCGCTGGAGCAGGCCATCCGCAGCGCCGACGAGGAGATCATCCGCGCCTCGCGCCTGCGCCACGACGCCCTGCCGATGGGCACCACCGTGGTGGCCGCGCGGGTGCGCGACGGGCGTTTCCAGGTCGCCTGGGTCGGCGACAGCCGCGCCTACCTGTGGCGCGACGGCAAGCTGGTGCAGCTGTCGCAGGACCACAGCTACGTGCAGGAACTGATCTCGCAGGGCGCGATCAGCACCGACCAGGCCCGCCACCACCCGCACCGCAACGTCGTCACCCAGGCGCTGGGCGTGACCGAGCCGCAGGCGCTGAAGGTGGAGACGATGTCCGGCGAGTTCGCGCCCGGCATGCAGTTGCTGCTGTGCAGCGACGGGCTGACCGAGGAGGTCGACGATCGCGGCATCGCCCGCATCCTCGCCCACGACGAATGCAGCGCCCAGGAATGCGTGGACGGCCTTGTCGCCGCCGCGCTCGACGGCGGCGGCTCCGACAACGTCACCGCGATCCTGATCCGCGCCTGCTGACCGCCGCCCGGGCGCCTAAGCGGCGTCCCACACCAGCGTGCCGGCGCGCTTGCGGATCGCCTCCAGCCGCGCGGCGTGCAACGCCAGCTCGTCGTCGAGCACCCGCACCCGCGGCCGCGGGCCCGCGGCCGCGCCCACGAAGCGCGACGCGGCGGCGGCCTCCCCGGGCGCCGGCTCCGGCGCCGCGAAGCCGATCTCGCCCTGGCCCGCGGTGAGCGCCAGATACACCTCGGCCAGCAGCTGCGCGTCGAGCAGCGCGCCGTGCAACTGCCGGTGCGCGTTGTCCACGCCCAGGCGCTTGCACAGCGCGTCCAGCGAGTTGCGCTGGCCCGGGTAGCGCTGCCGCGCCACCTGCAGCGAGTCGAGCACGCTCACCCGCTCCGCCAGCCGCCCGTAGCGGCCGCCGAGGCGCGCCAGTTCGGCCTCCAGGAAGCCCATGTCGAACGCGGCGTTGTGGATCACCAGTTCGGCGCCGTCCACGAACTCCAGGAATTCCTCGACGATGTCCTCGAACAGCGGCTTGTCCGCCAGGAACTCCAGGGTCAGCCCGGTCACCTCCTGCGCGCCGGCCTCGAATTCCCGCTGCGGGTTGATGTAGCGGTGGAAGGTGCGGCCGGTCGGCCGGCGCTCCTGCAGTTCCACGCAGCCGATCTCGACCACGCGGTTGCCCTTCTTCCATTCCAGGCCGGTGGTTTCGGTGTCGAGCACGATCTGGCGCATGCGGTATCGGAAAGCCTCTGTAGCCTTGCGGCGGAACGATCGGACGGGTTCAGCGCAGCGCGACGGCCGCCGACGCCGCGCGCTGGCGGATCGCCTCGTCGCGCGCCAGCGCGTCCACGCGCTCGTTGTCGGGATCGCCGGCGTGTCCCTTCACCCAGCGCCAGTCGATGCGATGCGGCGCGGCCGCGGCCTGCAGCCGCTGCCACAGCTCCTGGTTCTTGACCGGCTCGCCGGCGGCGGTCCGCCAGTTGCGCCGGATCCAGTTCGGCATCCACTCGGTGATGCCCTTGCGCACGTACTGCGAATCGGTCTGCAGCACCACCGCGCACGGCTCGGTCAGCGCCTCCAGCCCGCGGATGGCGGCCATCAACTCCATCCGGTTGTTGGTGGTCAGCGGCTCGCCGCCGACGATCTCGCGCTCCTTCGCGCGATAGCGCAGCAACGCCGCCCAGCCGCCGGGGCCAGGGTTGCCGAGGCAGGCGCCGTCGGTGTGGATCTCGACCGCCTTGACGCTCATGCCGCCGAGGCCCCCTTCGGGACCGACAGCGCGCGGCGCGGCGCGACCGGCGTCAACGCCGCCACCCGCTTCTCGGCGCGCAGCGCGTAGGCGGCGCACAGGCCAGGGCCGGAGCGCAGCGTGCTGTCGGCGTGCGGCCGCCAGCCCGGCCCGATCCCCTGTGACACCGGCTCCGGCTCCAGCCCGGCCGCCCGCAGGCGGCGCCGCCAGCCCAGCGGCTCGCGCGCGTGCAGGCCGTGTCCGCGCCAGCGCCAGCGGTAGGGCGAGAGCGGGTTGAGCACCAGCAGCCACAGCCGTCCGCCCGGTTCCAGCACGCGCGCGGCTTCCGCCAGCAGCCCGTCGCCGCCGTCCGGGCGCAGCACGTGCTGCAGGATCACGGTGCCCATCGACTCGCTCGGAAACGGCAGCGCGCCCTCGCAGCGCACCGCGCCGCGCCAGCCCGCGCCGTCGGCCCACAGGCGCAGGCCGCGGCCGCAGGCCTGGTCCGGCGGCGCGCACGGCACCGGCGCAAGCCACAGCCACGGCGGGGTCGGGCGCTCGGCCATGACGCGCTCGAGCATCGCGGCCTCGCCGTCCACCAGCGCCCGGCCGGCGGGGCTGGCGAACCAGGCCGCAGGCGTGGCCGGTTGACCGTTCAGGGATGTCGAGGGCATGTTCGCCATTCTACAGGCACCCGGGAGCCGGCCATGCGGCTGCAGCCCCTTCCCGCGCTCGCGGACAATTACATCTGGCGGCTGGACGACGAGGGCGGCGCGACGCTGCTGGTCGATCCGGGCGAAGCGGCCCCGGTCCTGGCCGCGCTGGACCGCGCACCGGCGGCGATCCTGCTCACCCACCACCACCCGGACCACATCGGCGGCGTGCCCGAGCTGCTGGCCCGGTGGCCCGGCACCCCGGTGATCGCGCCGGCGGACGAGCGCATTCCGCATGCCACGCACCGGGTCGGCGACGGCGAGCGGTTCCTGGCCGGCCCCTGGACTTTCGATGCGATCTGGGTGCCCGGTCACACCCGTACCCACCTCGCCTTCCACGGGCATGGCATCCTGTTCAGCGGAGACACCTTGTTCAGCCTCGGTTGCGGGCGCCTGTTCGAGGGTACGCCCGCGCAGATGCTGGCCTCGCTGGATCGGCTGGCGGCGCTGCCCGGCGACACCCTGGTCTGCTGCGGCCACGAATACACCGACGCCAACGCCCGCTTCGCCCGGGCGGTGGACCCCGACAACCCGGCGCTCGCGCGCCGCAGCGAGGACGTACAGGCGATGCGAGCCCGCGGACAACCCACCCTGCCGACCCGCCTCGACGACGAACTGGCCTGCAATCCCTTCCTGCGCATCGATGCGCCCGCCGTCCGCGCCGCCGTCGCGCGCCAGGCCGGGCTGGACGCCGATGCGCCCCGCGACCGCTGCTTCGGCGCCCTGCGGGCGTGGAAGGACGGCTTCCGCGCATGAGGCGGCGGTGGATGGCGCGCCCGTGCGCGCTCGCCCTGGCGCTGGCCTGGCTGGCGTCGGCCGCCGCCGAACCCGCGCCCGCCCTGGCCCCCGCAGGCGCCGAGCCCGCGGCGCAAGCGCCCACCGACGCCGTGCAACGGCAGGGCCGGGACATCTACGCGCGCTTCGTCGAAGGACTGGCCGACCCCGGCTGCAGCGCCGACGGCGGCGAGCGCTGGCGCCGCCACTTCGCCCACGTGCCGCGCGACCTCGCCAACAAGCCCGACAAGCTGCTGCCGCTGTTCGGCTACGTCGTCGACCAACTGCGCGCCAACCACCTGCCCACCGAGTACGCGCTGATCCCGTTCGTGGAAAGCGGCTACCGCCCCGGCGCGCGCAGCTCGGCGGGACCGGCGGGGCTGTGGCAGTTCATCGCCCTCACCGCCCGCAACCATCGCATCGCGATCCGGCCCGGCTACGACGGCCGGCTGTCGCCGGTGGACTCCACCCAGGCGGCGGTGCGCTATCTCAAGACCCTGCACGGCATGTTCGCCGGCGACTGGCGCCTGGCCGTCATGGGCTACAACGCCGGCGAGTATCGGGTGTTCGGCGCGCTGCGCGCCGCCGGCCAGCGCCCGATGGATGCGCGCCCGGAGGAACTGCCGATGCCGCAGACCACCCGCGCCTACGTCGACAAGCTGCAGGCGCTGTCGTGCCTGCTGGTCGAGGCCGGCCAGCGCGAGGACTGGCTGCGGGCGATCGACCACACCGTGCCGGTGTTGACCGCCGCGCCGTTGCCGCGCAATACCGCCCATCTCGACACCTGGGCGCAGCGCCAGGGGCTGGATCCGGCCCTCGTGCGCCGCTTCAACCCGGCCTTTCCCGACGGCCGCGTCGCCAGCGCGGACCGTTCGCTGCAGGTGCTGGCGCCGGCATCGAACGCCGCCGCCCTGGCCTCGGCCCGGCGCGCGGAAGAGCCCGCGCCGGCGCCGGTGCGCGCTCCGGCCGCGCCCGTGGCCGCCGTCGCCGCGCCCGTCCACTACGCGCAGGCGGTCGAGCCGCCGCGCGCCCACGTGGTCGCGCGCGGGGAATCGGTCTGGCGCATCGCGCAGCGCTACGGCGTCGGCGTGGCGCAGTTGCTGGCGCGCAACGGGTTGAGCCGCGACAGCGTGCTCAGGCCCGGGACCACGTTATGGATCGACGAGGTGCTGCCGGCCGCCGTGGCCGGCGAGGCGCGCCTGGGCGACTGACCGACCGGCTGCCATCGCGCCCCGGCGGGGCGCGTGCGCGAGCCGGCGCGCGGGCGGACAGGCCCGCTCCCGCCGGCCCCGGACACCGCGGCGCCCACGCGCAGAACACCACGCGGAGCACACGCGCCCCGGGGCGCCCGCGCAACGACGGCGCCGGCCGGCGCCGTCGCGAACGGCCCTCAGAGGCGGGCTTCGATCACGCTGACCTTCATCCGGGCGCGCAGCTCGCGCAGCAGGACGGCGGCGGATTCGTTGCCGGCCAGCGCGGTCAGCTGCTGGCGCAGCATCTGGCGCTCCTGCTCGCTGGCTTCCTCGGGGTCGCCGGGGGTCACCGCGGTCACCGCGAACACCACCTGGCTACCGTCCTCGAGGGCGACGTGGCCCGGCGACGCACCGCCCTGCTCCGGCACCGGCGCGCGGAAGTAGGCGTCCACCGCCTGCGGATGCGGGATCGGCGTGCCGCGCGGCACCCCCGGCACGTCCTGCACCGGCAGCCCGCGTTCGGCGACCGCCGCGGCCAGGGACTCGCCCTTGGCGACGCGCGCGACGATGGCCTCGGCCTCCGCGGCGTTGCGCTTGGCGGCGCGGTCGGCGCGGATCGCGGCGACCACGCGGTCGCGCACCTCCTCCAGCGGCAGCGTGCGCTCCGGGCTATGGTCGGTCACGCGCAGCAGCACGCTCTGGTTCGGGCCGGTCTCCACCGGGTCGCTGACGGTACCGTCCTCGATCAGGGTCTGGTTGAAGGCCATGCGCTGCACCGCCGGGTGCGCCAGCACGCCCTCGGCGATGGCGCCGCGCGCGAACGGGCCGGCCTGCTGCACCGGCACGCCGGCCTCCTCGGCCGCGGCCGCCAGCGAGGTCGGATTGCGGTAGGCCTGATCGGTCACGCGCCCGACCAGATCGCTGAAGGCGCGCTCGCGCCCGCCCTCGGTCGCCTCGCGCTCGAGCTGCTCGCGCACCTCCTCGAACGGCGTCTGCGCGCCCTCGCGCACCTCGCGCAGCTGCAGCACGTGCCAGCCGTACTCGGTCTTGGCGACGCGCACCTCGCCAGGCGCCATCGCGAACACCGCGGCGTCGAAGGCGTCGCCCATCATGCCCGGCTCCACCCAGCCCAGGTCGCCGCCGGCGTCCTTCGAGCCGGGGTCGTCGGAGTGCTCGCGCGCCAGCGCCGCGAAGTCCGCGCCCTCGGCCTGCGCCTGCGCGGCCAGCGCCTTCGCCTCCTGCTCGGCGGCCTGCTGCGCGGCCGCGTCGGCGCCCTGCGGGACCTCGATCAGGATGTGCGAGACCAGCCGCTGCTCGGGCTCGGAGAAGCGCGACTTCTCTTCCTCGTAGCGCGCGCGCAGCGAGGCTTCGTCGACCGGTTCGGCCTCCAGCGCCGAGCCGTCGAGGACGATGTACTCGATCGACACCGTGGCCGGTGCCCGGTACTGCTGCGCATGCGACTCGTACCACGCCGCGATCTCGGCATCCTCGACCGGCGCTTCGTCCACGGCCGGCGGCGGCAGCACCACGAAGGACACGTCGCGGCGTTCGCCCAGCAACCTCAGCAGGCGGTCGAGCTGGCCCGGCGGCACGAAGGCCGATTGCGCGACGTGGGTCGGCAGCAGCGCCTGCTGCAGGCTCTCGCGCACGAACTCCTGGAACTGCGCCGGCGTCTGCGGCGGCACCTGCGACTGCAGGGCCAACTGGTAGCGCTGCGGATCGAAACGGCCTTCGACCTGGAAGGCGGGAATCTGCTCGATCTGCTCGCGCACCTGCGCGTCGCCGATCGCCACGCCGCGGTCGCGCGCGGCCAGCCGCAGCACGGCCTGGTCGATCAGCCGTTCCAGCACCTCGCGGCGGTTGTCGATGCTCTCGAAGGCCAGGCCGTCGAAGGCGTCGCCTTCGGCCTCGCGGCGGCGCGCGCGCTCTTCCTCGAAGGCGCGGCGGAACTCATCCGGATCGACGTCCTCGTGGTTCCACGCCAGCTTGCGCACCAGCCACCAGTCGGGCGCGCCGCGCCACCACGACGGCGGCGATTCGACCCGCGCCACGTGGGTGCCGCCGCTCTGGAACAGGTACTGCTCCATGCCGAAGAAGGCGAACGGGATCGCCAGCAGGACCACGATGACCACCGCGATCCAACCGCTCGTTTTCTCTCTCAAGGCTTGCAGCATCGGGAAGACCGGCAGGTTAAGTAGCCGCGCAGTTTAACCCGATTGCGCCGCGCCGGCGGGCGCCGGTGCCGGGTTCGTCCCGGCCGGCCGGCGGCGTTCGTGCGCCTTTCGGATCGGGTAGGGAGCCGGGTT
>NZ_JAAN01000032.1 GCF_000559025.1 Luteimonas huabeiensis HB2
GCGCCGGATGAGGGCCGCTTCCGCGCGCCGAATGTCGATACGGCCTAGGGCTCGATCAGGCGCGGCCCGGCGCCGTCCTCGCCCAGCCGGTCCTCGGGGTTGCGCAGCGGGCAGACCTTCAGCGACAGGCAGCCGCAGCCGATGCAGCCGTCCAGGTCGTCGCGCAGGTGCAGCAGCCGCTGGATGCGCTCGTCGAGCTCCGCGCGCCAGCGCCGCGACAGCCGCGACCAGTCGGCCACGGTCGGCGTGCGCCCGTCCGGCAACGTTTCCAGGGCGGCGCGGATCTCCGCCAGCGGCACGCCGGCGCGCTGGCCGACCTTGATCACTGCGACCCGGCGCAGCACGTCGCGCGGGTAGCGGCGCTGGTTGCCGGCGGTGCGCAGGCTGCGGATCAGCCCCTTCTTCTCGTAGAAGTGCAGCGCGGACACCGCCACCCCGCTGCGCGCGGCCAGTTCGCCCACCGTGAGTTCCCGCACCGATCGTGCCGGCGCCATGCCCGCCTCCTTGACCTCAACAATTGTCGAGGTTTTAACCTGCGCGCCCCTTCACCGCAAGCGCGACGCCCATGGCCCCGATCCGCCTCGCCCTGCTGCTGGGCAGCAACCGCACGCCCCGCTTCTGCGACACCGTGGCCGCCTGGGTCCTCGACGAGGTGGCGCGGCACGGCGGCTACCAGATGGACGTCCTGGATCCGCGCACGCTCGGCCTGCCCGCCTCGCTGCCGCCGGAGCCCGACCCGCCCACCCTGCGCCTGCGCCGGCGCCTGGCGGCGGCGGACGCCTTCCTCGTGGTCGCGCCGGAATACAACCACGGCTACCCGGCGCCGCTGAAGCAGACCCTCGACGCCGCGCACGCCGAGTGGCAGGCCAAGCCGGCGGCCTTCGTCGGCTATGGCGGGCATTCCGGCGGGCTGCGCGCCATCGAGCAGCTGCGGCAGGTGTTCTGCGCGCTGCACGCGGTGCCGGTGCACGACAGCCTGCTGTTGCCGGGCGCCGCCGCGCGCTTCGACGCATCGGGCCGACCGCCCGATGCGCAGGCGTGTGGACGGGCCATGCAGGCGATGCTGGCACAATTGCACTGGTGGGCCGTCGCGCTGCGCCGGGCGCGCGCGGAACGGCCCTACCGCGCGAACGCGGCGTGAGCCGCCGACGCCCGCCACCGTCCTTCGCCGACGCGCCGCCCCGCCCCGGGCGGCGCGCCGCCTTTCCGGAACCGTCCATGCTCCGCTGGTTCGAAACCCGACTCGACCCCTTCCCGCCCGCCCCGCCGGTGCAGCCGCCGCGCGGGCTGCTCTCGTTCTGCCGCCACTACACCCGCGGCGCGGAGGGCTGGCTGGCGCTGATGGCGGCGCTGGCCGCCGCGGTCGCCGCGGCCGAAGTGGTCATGTACGCCTTCGTCGGCTCCCTGGTCGACCGGCTGGCCGAGCGCACGCCCGCCGAGTTCCTCGGCACGGAGGGCGGCGCCCTGCTGTGGATGAGCGCGCTGGTGCTGGTGCTGCTGCCGGCGCTCAACCTGCTGTACTCGCTGGTCATCCACCAGACCCTGCTCGGCAACTACCCGATGCGCATCCGCTGGAACGTGCATCGCTACCTGCTGCGGCAGTCGATGAGCTATTTCCAGGACGAGTTCGCCGGGCGCATCGCGACCAAGCTGATGCAGACCTCGCTGGCGGTGCGCGAGACGGTGGTCAAGCTGCTCGACGTCGGCGTCTACGTCGTGGTCTACCTGGGCGGCGCACTGGCGGTGGCGGCCTCGGCGGACTGGCGGCTGATGCTGCCGTTCGCGGTCTGGCTGCTGGCCTACGGCGGCATGATGCGCTACTTCGTGCCGCGCCTGAGCCGGGTCGCCACCCAGCAGGCCGACGCGCGCTCGGTCATGACCGGCCGCATCGTCGACAGCTACACCAACATCGCCACCGTCAAGCTGTTCTCGCACTCGCAGCGCGAACAGGCCTACGCCCGCGAGGCGATGTCCGGGTTCCTGGACACCGTGCACCGGCAGATGCGCCTGTCGACCTGGTACACCGCGCTCAACTACGCCCTCAACATGCTGCTGCTGTTCGCGGTGGCGGCGCTGGGCATCTGGCTGTGGATGCAGGGCGCGGTGACCACCGGCGCGATCGCGGTGGCGATCGCCTTCGTGCTGCGCATCCTCGGCATGTCGCAATGGATCATGTGGGAGATGTCGGCGCTGTTCGAGAACATCGGCACCGTGCGCGACGGCATCAACTCGATCTCGCTGGCGCCCACCGTCGACGACGCGCCGGATGCGCAGCCGTTGCCGCAGGTGCGCGGCGACATCGTGTTCGACGGCGTCGGCTTCCACTACGGCAAGGGCGGCGGCGTGATCGACCGGCTGGACCTGCACGTGCGCCCGGGCGAGAAGATCGGCGTGGTCGGCCGCTCCGGCGCCGGCAAGTCCACCCTGGTCAACCTGCTGCTGCGCTTGCACGATTGCGAATCCGGCGCGATCCGCATCGACGGCCGCGACATCGCGCGGGTGCCCCAGGACGACCTGCGCGCGCAGATCGGCGTGGTCACCCAGGACACCTCGCTGCTGCACCGCTCGGTGCGCGAGAACATCCTCTACGGCCGCCCGGACGCGAGCGAGGCGGAGATGATCGAAGCGGCCAGGCAGGCCCGCGCCCACGACTTCATCCTCGGCCTGACCGACGCGCAGGGCCGCCGCGGCTACGACGCCCACGTCGGCGAGCGCGGGGTGAAGCTGTCCGGCGGCCAGCGCCAGCGCATCGCGATCGCGCGGGTGCTGCTGAAGAACGCGCCGATCCTGGTCCTCGACGAGGCCACCTCGGCGCTGGATTCCGAAGTGGAGGCGGCGATCCAGGAGAACCTGGCCACGCTGATGGAGGGCAAGACCGTCATCGCCATCGCCCACCGGTTGTCGACGATCGCGGCGATGGACCGCCTGATCGTGATGGAGCAGGGCCGGATTGTCGAGGAAGGCACCCACGAGACCCTCATCGCCGCGGGCGGCATCTACGCGCAGCTCTGGGCGCGGCAGTCCGGCGGCTTCATCGATCCCGGCGAGGCCGCCGCGCGCGCGGCGCCGGCGCCCTGAGCCGCGGACGACGCGCTCAGCCGCCGCCGCCCTGCTGCCCCAGCGGCTCGGGGCGCGGCGGCGGCGCCAGCACCAGGCCGGTGCCGACGTCGAACTCCGACAGCGGGCTTTCGGCCGGGCAGGTCTCGTCGGGAAAACCGAACCGCTGGCGCAGTTCCAGCCCGCAGGCGTTAAGCGCGTCGAGATCGGTGTTGGGCGCCTTGCAGCGCACGTCGAAGGCGCGGGTGAAGGAGTCGCGCCGGCTGACGAAATCCTCGCCGCACTTGCGCATCAGCCGCAGCCGGTCCAGGTCGTCCTGGGCCGGGTTCACGCCGTCCAGGCCGTACAGCTGCAGTTCCTCGGGCGTGAGCAGGCGCAGGCTGCGGTTGGGCACCGCCATCATCAGGTCCGCGACCGCGACCGCCGCGCCGTTGCGTTCCAGATAGCTGCGCACGCGATCGTAGACCGCGCGCAGCTCGGCGTTGAGTTCGGCACGCGTGGTCGCGGTGGAGCTCATGCGGATGATGCGGTGGATGCCCACGCGGCCGGTGATCAGGCGCGTATCGCCGGCGGTGAGCACGAACACGCAGGCGCTGTGGCAGGAGGAGCCTTCGCGTACCCAGATCGTCCAGCGCGATTCGGCGATGAAGTCGCCGGCGCGGATCGCCTCCTCCACCTGGCCGCCCACCGAGGCGATGTCGAGCACGCGCTTGCCGATGCCCAGCTCGTCGGCCACCGTCGCCACCCGCTGCACCAGCGCGGTGAAGTCCGCGGCGATGCGGCCGTCGTAGCGCAGCCGCATCACCCCGCGTTCGGCGCAAGGCTGCAGCGCGTGCTCGATCGCGCCGTGGGTCAGGTCGGGCAGCGGCTCGCCATCGCCGCGGGAGAGGTAATCCAGCTCGCAGCTCACGGAGGCGCGTCCGGACTCCAGCGCCAGGTCGGACCAGTCGACGCCTGCCGGCTCGGGCGCGGGCGCCGGCGGCGCCGGCGCGGCATCCTCGGGCGGCGCCGGCTCCACCGGCGCGACGCTGAACGCACCGCCGTCCTCGGGACCGGCCAACGGCACCGTCTCCAGCAACGGCGCCTCCGATGCCGGCTCGGGTCGCGCGCAGGCGGCCAGCAACAGGACGAGGCAGGGCAGGACCCGCCAGGACATCACGCGCATACGACGGAAAGCTCCGGGTCGGCCGGGCGGCAGGGAACGGCCAGTGTAGTGCCCGCGCCGCGGGACGGGCGAACCCCGAGTGAATCGTCCGCAGACCGGGCCGCGGGCGCCCCGGCGAGATCTCACGGGCTGCGGCAGCGGGGCCGCCAGGCCCCGGCGCGATGCGCCATGCGATCGAGATGCAACGCCGCGAGGCGCTCGGCCGGCCGGGCGCGCGGCGGCGGAAAACGCGGCGCCCTACAGCAAGCCGGCGAGCACCAGCAGCAGGCCCGCCAGCGAGGCCAGCCAGACCAGCGAGCGCAGGTAGGGCACGCCGGCGGCATACAGCGGCACGTAGGCCACCCGCGCCCAGAAATAGAGCTGCGCGCCCAGCGCGGTCTGGTCGTCGCCACGGCCCGTCGCCACCACGGCCAGCGCCGCCGCGGCGAAGAACGGGAAGGTTTCGAGGAAGTTGCGCCGCGCGCGGTCGAGCCGGCCGGCCAGCGGGCCCAGCGGCGCGGCCTGGCCGTCGCGCGCGCTGGCGTTCCAGCGCAGGCCGCGCTCGCGGGTGGCCGCCGTGGCGGCCACCCATACCTGCAGCAGGCCCAGCAGCACGGACCAGGCGAGCACGCGGATCTCGACGGGCAGGGATTCGATGGGCATGGGCGTCTGCGGTGGTGGCGGGCGGGAAGCGGGATCGCGCGCCGGCGTCAGCCGGCCGGCCGGCGATACAGCGCGGCGTTGACGCAGGCGAAGATGCTGACCACGAACCAGCCGAAGGGCAGCAGCGACAGGGTCAGCAACCAGGTGACGGCGAAGGCCACGCACGCGCTCACGAACCACAGGATCGCCGACAGCACCCGCCCCTGGAACAGCTGGCCCAGGCCCGGGACGAAGAAACTGCAGATCGCGGCGATGACGTTGCCGGTGGAACCCTGCCCTGCGCTCATGCCTGCCCCCCTCGAAGTGAATGGGCATAGCATGCCCCGGAACGCGAAACGCCGTCGTGAACGGCCGGGCAACGCGCCTGCCCGGCTGGAACGCGTCGCGTCCTCCGGCGTGCGGCCCCGCCTCGCCGGGCATGCCCCCCTCTAACCGTCGTGGTTGTCGATCGACGTCCGGGCGCCGTCGTCCTGGTGGGCCACGCGCGGCAGCAGGCTGACGACGATGAAGGCGACCACGGTGGTGATCGCCGCCACCCACTCCTGCCCCATGCCGGCGGCCATGCCGATCGCCGCGGTCATCCAGATGCCCGCCGCCGTGGTCAGGCCTTCGATGCGTTCGCCGCGATCGAGCTTCAGGATCGCGCCGGCGCCCAGGAACCCGATGCCGGAGACGATGCCCTGCATCACCCGCGTGACCTCGGCGCCGTCGATCCCGTACAGCAGCGGCGCCAGCACGAACAGCGCGGAGCCGATCGAGACCAGGATATGGGTCTTGAGCCCGGCGGCGCGCCCCTTCTGCTCGCGTTCCCAGCCGATGATCCCGCCCAGCACCGCCGCGGTCAGCACCCGCGCCACGATCACGGTCATCTCGCCCGCGCCCGGCAGCGAGAACTCGTCCGCGAGCGCCCGGCCGATCTCGTCGAGCGCGCTCATCGGCCACCGCCCTCCGGGCGGCGCGGCGCGGGCGGCGGGCGCAGGCATTGCGCAGGGGCTGGGTACGCCATCGGACCTCCTCACGAGACCGGGCGACGTTAGCCCCGGTGCGGTCGGCGGCGGGTGAGGACCCGCGGCCCTGGCGCGTCGACGCGTCGTGCGGACGGTCGGATGCCGCCCTGGGCCTATAACCCGGCGAGGGCCGGGGCGAGCGCGAGATGCACCGCGACCACGCCGGCTGCCAGCAGCGCCCCGCGCAGCAGGCCGGTGCCATGGATCAGCGCCAGCAGCGCGCCGCCCACCGCGACCAGGACCAGGCCGCAGGCGACCGGCGCCCAGCCCAGACTCTCCAGCCCGCGCCAGAGCGCGCCCAGCGCGAGGGTGCCCAGCAGCGCGTAGCCGAAGCTGCGCCGGCGCGCGCGCACCAGGCTCGCGCCGAGCCGCAGCGGCACGGCGGTCAGCGCCACCAGCAGCGCCAGCCCGACGGGCGAGGAGAGGGTCGCCATGCGTCTTCCCGGATTCCGAGGCCGATGCGAGTCTAGGGCCTGTCGACGCGGCGGCCCAGGGCGTATCGACATTCGACCTGCAGCGTCGAAACCGTCCCTGCTCCCGCAAGCGGGGTCATGTCGTCCCTTCTCCCGCAAGCGGGCCCATGTCGTCCCTTCTCCCGCGCAGCGCCGGATGAGGGCGCGTTTGCACGCCTGCGGCGTGCCCCAGCGCACCTCCAGGCGAGGGCCTTTCGCGCGCTGGATGCCGATACAGCCCAGGGCCTGTTTCCGACTCCGACTCCGACTCCGGCTCGGACCGGCCACCGGGCGGCACGGGGGCGCTCAGTGCGCGATGGAGCGCGAGAACAGGTTCAGCACCATCACCCCCGCCACGATCAGGGCGATGCCCGCCACCGCCGGCGCATCGAGCTTCTGCCCGAAGCCCAGCCAGGCGACCAGCGAGACCAGCACGATGCCCGCGCCGGACCAGACCGCGTAGGCGATGCCGACCGGGATCGTGCGCAACGTCAGCGACAGGCAATAGAACGCCACCCCGTAGCCCACCACCACGATCAGCGAGGGCCAGAGCCGGCTGAAACCATCGCTGGCCTTGAGCATCGAGGTCGCGATCACCTCGGCGACGATGGCGACGGCGAGATACAGCCAGTTCATGCGCGGGCTCCGACGACGGGGGGCACGCATGGTCGCACATGCGTCCGCACGCGCGGCCCCGCCTCCAGAGCCGGGAAATGGCCTGCGGCCCGGTGGATCGATGCCACGCCGACGCCGGCCCGGTGCGCGCCCGCCCGCGCGAAAGGACCATGGCCGCGTCGCTCGACAGAGCGCCCCATGGGCCGCACCTGCGCCCACAACGACGATGCCCGGCCGGAGCCGGGCATCGGGCGAACGCCGGGCCAGCGCGGGCTCAGCGGATCGACGGGTCCAGCCGGCGCAGCGCGTCGCGCATGTCGGCGCTGCCGGTGCGGTCGATCTCCTCGCGGGTATACACGCGACCGCCCGCGCTCACGCAGGCATCGCGCTCGCCGCGGCTGCGCGCGTTGCGCGTGGCCACGATCCGCGAACCGGTCTCCTGGATGCAGAAGCGCTCGTTGGCCGCCGCGCGCTCGGCACGCGACAGGCGCGCCTCTTCCTCCGGCTCGGCTTGCTGCGCGAAAGCGCCGAACGCCAGGCCCATCAAGGCGGTCGCCAGCAGCAGACGTTTCATGGATCACCTCCGGGGATATGTGTAGGCTGGACGATAGCGCGCGCACCCCGCGCACGCATGTGCACGCGCCGGCCGCATTTAGCGCGCCGTCACCTGCGTGCACGGCCGGGAACACGCCATGCTCCGGACCGCCGCCTGCCTTGCCGCGATCGCCCTGGGCGCCGCGTGCGCACCATCGCCGGCCGCCTCGCCCGGCGATGCGCCGCCGGCGCCGACGATCCTCGTGTTCACCCGCACCGAGGGGTTCCGCCACGACACCATCCCGCTCGCGGTCGAGACGCTGCGCGCGCTGGCGGGCGAGGCGGGCCTGGCCGTCGAGCACGGCGAGGACCCCGCGGCGTTCGCGCCGGAGCGGCTCGCGCGCTACCGCGCGGTGGCGTTCGCGCTCACCACCGGCAACCTGCTCGACGAGGCGCAGCGCGCCGCGTTCGAGGCCTACGTGCGCGACGGCGGCGGCTTCCTCGGCCTGCACTCGGCCGCCGACACCGGCCACGACTGGCCGTTCTACGGCGAGCTGGTGGGCGCCTGGTTCCGCAGCCACCCGCCCGGCCTGCAGCGCGCGCGCGTGCGCTTCGAGGACCCGGCGGTGGAGGCCGCCCACGGCCCGTGGCGGATCGAGGACGAGCTGTACGACTTCCACCGCAACCCGCGCCCCTGGGTGCGGGTGATCGCCACGCTGCACGAGCGTGCCGACGGCGGCGGCATGGGCGCCGACCACCCGATCGCGTGGTGCCACGAGCGCCTGGGCGGCCGCGCCTGGTACAGCGGCCTCGGCCACGATGCCGCGCTCTACGCCGACCCGGTGTTCCGCGCGCACCTGCTGGCGGGCCTGCGCTACGTCGCCGGCACCGTCGCGCGTTGCGACCAACTGTCACCTCGCCGGCCTATCATGGGCGGATGATGCCGTTCCGTTTCCTGGCGGCCGCCTTCGCGGCCTGCCTGCTCGCCGCTTGCGCTACGTCCCCGGCTCTGCCCGCCTCGTCGGCCGCCGATGGCCCGCCCACCCTGCTGCTGATCTCGCTGGACGGGGTGCGCCCCGACATGCTCGGCCAGGGCCATACCCCGCACATCGACCGCCTCGCGCGCGAGGGCGTGCGCGCGGCGTGGATGCGCCCGTCGTATCCCGCGCTGACCTTCCCCAACCACTACACCCTGGTGACCGGGATGCGCCCGGACCGCCACGGCCTGGTCCACAACGTCATGCAGGACGAGGCGCTCGGGCGCTTCGCGCTGAAGGATCGCGACGCGGTCTCCGACGGGCGCTGGTGGGGCGGCGAGCCGATCTGGGTCTCCGCCGAGCGCGCGGGCCTGCCGACGGCCACGCTGTTCTGGCCGGGCTCCGAGGCCGACGTGCAGGGCGTGCGGCCGACCCGCTGGCGGCCCTTCGACGACAGCCTGCCGCACGAGACCCGCGTGGCCGAGGTGCTGGGCTGGCTCTCGGAGCCGGCGTCCACGCGCCCGCGGCTGGCGACGCTCTACTTCGAGCACCCCGACTTCGCCGGCCACCATTACGGCCCGGACTCGCCCGAGCTGCACGCGGCGCTGGCGCAGGTGGACGCCGCGCTCGGCACGCTGTTCGACGGCCTGCGCGCGCGCGGGCTGGAGGACCGGGTCGACATCCTCGTCGTCTCCGACCACGGCATGGCCGAGGTGCCTCCGGGCCAGGCGATCGCGGTGGAGGACATGGCCGATCCCGCGCTCGCCGAGGTGGTGAGCGCGGGCCAGGTGATCGGCTTCCGCCCGCGGCCCGGTCGCGAGGCGGAGGCCGAGGCCGCCCTGCTCGGCGCGCACGCGCAGTACGACTGCTGGCGCAAGGGCGAGCTGCCGGCGCGCTGGCATTACGGCACGCACCCGCGGGTGCCGCCGATCGTGTGCCAGATGCACCTGGGCTGGGACGCGGTGCCGCGGCAGGCGCTGGCGCAGCGTCCCGCGCGCATGCGCGGATCGCACGGCTACGACCCGGACCTGCCGCAGATGCGCGCGATCTTCATCGCCCGCGGGCCGTCGTTCCGGCGAGGCGCCACCCTGCCCGGCTTCGACAACGTCGATGTCTACCCGCTGCTGGCGCGCCTGCTGGGCATCGCGCCGCAGCCGCACGACGGCGACGTGCGCACCCTGCTGCCGGCGCTGCGCGAGCAGGGCACGGCCACGCGCCCGTAGCGGCGCACACCTACGCGCCGAGGCTGCGCAGCGCCGCGGCGCGCGCGTGCAGCTCGGTGGTGTCGAACAGCGGCATCGGCGCATCGTCCGCGCCCACCAGCAACGAGATCTCGGTGCAGCCCAGGATCGCGCCCTCGGCGCCGCGCGCGGCGAGCCCGGCCAGCACCTCGCGATAGGCCGCGCGGGACGCGTCGCGGATCACCCCGCGGCACAGTTCCTCGTAGATCACCCGGTGCACCTGGCCGCGCGCGGCCGCGTCGGGCACCAGCACCTCCAGGCCGTGCCGCTCCAGCCGCTCGCGGTAGAACGCCTGCTCCATGGTGAAGCGGGTGCCCAGCAGGCCGACCCGGCGGATGCCGGCGGCGGCGAGCGCATCGGCGGTGGGATCGGCGATGTGCAGCAGCGGCAACGGCACCGCCGCCTCGATCGCCTCGGCGACGATGTGCATGGTGTTGGTGCACAGCACCAGGAAGTCGGCGCCGCCGCGCTGCAGGCGCCGCGCCGCGTCCGCCATCGCCTCGCCGGCGCCGCTCCAGTCGCCCGCGCGCTGCAGCGCCTCGATCTCGTGGAAATCCACGCTGTACAGCAGCACCCGCGCCGAGTGCAGGCCGCCCAGGCGCTCGCGCACCGTGCGGTTGACGATGCGGTAGTACGGCAGGGTCGATTCCCAGCTCATCCCGCCGATCAGTCCGATCGTTCGCGCCGTGCGCATCGCCCGCCTCCCGTGTCCGCCTGCCCGCCTTATCGCACACGCGCGGCTGCGGCGCGATCCGCCCGCGCATCCATGTCCGAAAGCGGCCGGTTCCGCCAGGGCCCCGGTGCTAGTCTGCCGCCATGCCCGCTGCCGCCGCCATGCCCGATGCCCAGGTCTGCGAGCGCGCGCGGTTGAGCCGCGACGCCCGCTTCGACGGGCTGTTCTTCACCGCGGTGCGCACCACCGGCATCTACTGCCGGCCGGTGTGCCCGGCGCCGGCACCGAAGCCGGGCAACGTGCGCTACTACCCCAGCGCCGCGGCGGCCGAGGCCGCCGGCTTCCGCCCCTGCCTGCGCTGCCGGCCGGAACTGGCCCCCGGCGAGGGGTCCTGGCGCCGCGGCGACGAAGCGGTGGCACGGGCGCTGAAGCTGATCGACCAGGGCGCGCTGGCGGAGGGATCGCTCGCCGCGCTGGCCGCGCGCCTGCACCTGGGCGAGCGCCAGTTGCGCCGGCTGTTCGTCGTGCGCCTGGGCGCGGCGCCGAACGCGGTGCATACCACCCGGCGCCTGCTGTTCGCCAAGCAGCTGCTGACCGAGACCGCGCTGCCGGTCACCACGGTGGCGATGGAGGCGGGCTTCGGCAGCCTGCGGCGCTTCAACGCCGCCTTCCGCCAGGCCTACGGCCTGGCCCCGCGCGACCTGCGCCGGCAACTGCCGGCGGTGCAGGACGGCCCGCTGGTGCTGCGGCTGGGCTACCGGCCGCCCTACGACTTCGACGCCGTGCTGGCGTTCTTCCGCGGCCGCGCGCTGCCCGGCGTCGAGCGGGTCGATGCGCGCACCTACGCGCGGGCGTTCGGCCACGATGGCGGCACCGGCTGGCTGCGCGTCGGCCGCTGGCCCGCGCCCGCGCATGCGCTGCGGCTGGAAGTGCACGGCGCGGCCACCGGCGGCCTGCTGGGCATCGTGCAGCGCGTGCGGCGCATGTTCGACCTCGACGCCGACCCGCATGCGATCGCATCGGTGCTGGGGCGCGATCCCCGGCTCGCGCCGCTGCTGCGCGCGCACCCGGGGCTGCGCATTCCCAGCGGCTGGGACGGCTTCGAGATCGCGGTGCGCGCGGTGATCGGCCAGCAGGTCAGCGTGGCCGCCGCGCGCACCCTGACCGCGCGCCTGGCCGCCGCGCACGGCGCCGCGTTGCCGGCGCCGCTCGCCGCGCAGGGCTTCGGCCACCTGTTCCCCAGTGTGGAGGCGCTGTCCGAGGCCGATCCCGACGGCTTCGGCCTGACCCGCGCCCGCGCGCAGGCCGTGCGCGGCATCGCCCGCGCGGTGCGCGAAGGCCGGGTCGATTTCGCCGCGGACGCTCCACTGGACGACTTCGTCGCGCGCTGGACCGCGTTGCCGGGGATCGGGCCGTGGACCGCGCAGTACATCGCGCTGCGCGCGCTCGGGCACCCCGACGCCTTTCCCGCCGAAGACCTCATCCTGCAGCGTACCGTGCCGGCGGACGGCACCCGCCTCGGCGCCCGCGCGCTGTCGGCCCGCGCCGAAGCCTGGCGCCCCTGGCGCGGCTACGCGGTGATCGCGCTTTGGCACGAGGCCATGGCCGCCGCGCCCGCACCTTCCCACCCCGCCGCCTCCAGGAGCGCCGCATGAGCGTCCGCTACGCCCACCTTCCCAGCCCGGTCGGCGCGCTGCTGGTCGCCGCCTCCGATGCCGGCCTGCACGCGATCGAGTTCCCCGACAACCGCCGCCCGGTGCGCCGCCTCGGCGACTGGCGCGCCGGCCCGCATCCGCTGATCGACGCCGCGCGCGCGCAGCTCGACGCCTACTTCGCCGGCACGCTGCGCCGCTTCGACCTGCCGCTGGCCCCGCACGGCACGCCGTTCCAGCTCGCCGTGTGGCAGGCGCTGGCCGACATCCCCTACGGCGCGACCGCAAGCTATGCGCAACTGGCCGCCCGTGTCGGCCGCCCCAGCGCGACCCGCGCGGTGGGCGCCGCCAACGGCCGCAACCCGCTGCCGATCGTGCTGCCCTGCCACCGCGTCATCGGCGCCGACGGCGCGCTGACCGGCTTCGGCGGCGGCCTGCCGACCAAGCGCTTCCTGCTGGAACTCGAAGGCGCGCTGCCGCGCGGCATCCCGTTCGCAGGCCATGCCCAACCGGGCGTGCGCGAGCCCGTGCCGCGTGTCTCCGCGAACGCACCGCCGGGCCCGGCGGGCGCTTCCCGCCCGGGCGGTCGAATCCGCACCGGGTAGCGCCGCGCTCGCACGCGTGCGCCGGCCAGCGCGACTTCCGGGCCACCGCACCCAGGCATCGCCAGGACGTTGCGGTCGTGGCCCCGGCCGGCGGGCCGGCCCGCCCGGGACGCTCAGCGCTTCTCGCCGTGCAGCGTCTGGCCGCCCTGGTGCAGTTCCAGCGCGGTCACGGCTTCGTCGGCGCCACGCAGGAAACGGATCTCGATGCCGTAGGCGGCGGCCTCGAAGCGGTCGGCCTCGCCGGTGGCGTCCAGCGCGAATTCGCCCTGTCCGGTGGCCTGCGCGAACAGCCCGCCGTCGCGCTCGCGCACGCTCAGCTCGAAGCCCGGCGCCAGCGGATAGATGCCGGCGTAGGCGCGCAGCATCTCGGGGGCCGGCATCGGCGCGGCGGCCGGGCGGCGCGCGCCGGGCGCCGGGAAGCGCGCGTCGAGCAGGTGCAGGCCGAGCGGTTCCAACCCGCCGTGGGAGTACAGCGCGGTATCCGACAGCAGCACCACCGCGCGGCCGCGCGCGCGCTCGAAACCGACGAAGGCGGAGAAACCGCCGGTACCGCCCTCGTGCAGGTGCAGGACGCGGCCGTCGAAGGGCGCGAGCAGCCAGCCCATCGCCATCGGCTGCTCCGCCGCCCCGGCGATCGGCTGCTGGGCCTGCACCAGCGCCGCGGCGATCGGCGCCTCGGCCTGGCCGAGCTGGGCCTGCGCGTAGCGCACCATGTCGTCGAGCGTGGCGCGCACGCCGCCGACCCCGGCCAGTGCCGGGGCGAAGCGCCAGGCCGGCGTCGCCTCCCCGCCCGGCAGGTGGCCCTGGGCCGGGCGCACGCCGTCCGGCGGCGTCGCGACGTAGGCGCCGTCCATGCCCAGCGGCGCGAACAGGCGCGCGCGCAGCAGCGCCTCCAGGTCCTCGCCGGCGCGATGCGCGAGCGCGTAGGACAGCAGCATGTAGCCGAAGTTGGAATACTCGAAGCGCTCGCCCGGGGCCTGCGCCAGGGGCGTGTCCTGCAGCGCGGCCAGCAGCGTGGCGACGTCCAGCGCGGCGTAGGGATCGGCCGGGTCCGACAGGTCCATCCCCGGCGGCAGGCGCGGCAGCCCGGAGGTGTGGGCGACGAGGTGGCGCAGCAGGATCGGCTGGCCCGAGTGGTCCGGCACCGCCGTGCCCTCCGGCAGGTAGGCGGCCAGCGGATCGTCCAGCGAGGCGCGGCCCTGCGCGATCAGGTCGGCCAACAGCGCGCCGGTCATGGTCTTGGCGACGGAGCCGATCTCGAACGCCGCGTCGGGCCCGATCCTCGACGACTGCGCTGGATCTGCGCAGCGCCAGGCGCGGGCGACACGGTCGCCGTCGATCACCGCGGCGGCGACGCAGGCGCCGCTGGCGTCGCCGTCGAGGCGATGGTCCAGCGCGAGCCGCAGGGCCTGGTCGGCATCGGCTTGCGCGGCGCCGGCGCACAGCAGCAGGGCGGCGGCGAGCGGTCGGAACTTCGGCATGGCGGATCCTCCTGGACGGGTTGGGACACGGGAAAGGCGCGAGGTCAGGCCGAGTCGCCGGCGAGCGGATCGATCTGCCGCTGCAGCGCGGCCGCGTGCGCGTGGAAGTCCTTCGCGGCACGGCGGTTCAGCCAGACCGCGAGCATGCCGAACGCCACGAACGCGGCGATGGTGATCAGCGCGCCGGGGGTGGGCCCGCTGGAGGCGAGGACGAACGCGCTCGCGCCGAGCATCGGCGGCGCGACGTACCATCGCCACGCGCGGTCGAGCAGGCGCGCCTGCACCAGCGCGGCGTCGCGCCGGCGCTGCAGATGGAGCACCAGCGGCTGGTCGGGCGCCGCCTCGGGCACCGCATGCCGCGCACGGCGCAGCGTCCACGGCAGCCACGCCGCCCAGGCCGCGATCCACGCCGCGGACGCGGCCACCCACCAGGCACCGCGCAGCCCCGCGGCGACGCCGACCAGGGCGAAGAACGCCAGCACCAGGACGGCGGCCACCGCCTCCACCCGGTCGCGCGTGCGCACGGCACGCGCGAGGGCGCGATCGCGCTCGCGCAGCGACTGCAGCGAGACGGTCTGCGCAGCGCCGTCGGTCGGCTGGCGCTGCCACGCCTCTCGGATCCGCTCCCAGTCCATCGTCGTCCTCCGGGTCAATCGTTCACGAATCGGGTTTCGTAGGCCTGCCGCAGGCGGGTCATGCGGATCGCCACCGCGTTCGGGGTCGACCCCAGCACCTCGGCGATCTGCTCGCGCGACAGGCCCTCGAGATCCAGCAGCAGCACGCTGCGCTGCACCGGATCCAGCGTCGCCAGGAAGGCGTCGAGCACGTCCAGCGGATCCAGCGGGTGCCCGGCGTCGGCCGGCTCCGCCGCCTCGTCCAGCGGCCGGTGCTCGCGCCGCGGGCGGCGCACGTGCGACAGCGCGGTATTGAGCGCGACCCGATACACCCAGGTCGAGCGCTGCGCGCGGCCCTCGAAGCCCGCGAAGCTGCGCCACAGCTGCAGGTGCATGTCCTGCAGCAGGTCCTGCCAGTCCTGCGGGCCCGCATAGCGGCGCGCCAGCCGCACCAGGGCCGGCTGGTTCGCCTGCAGCATCGCGGTGAAGGCGGCTTCGGTGTCCATCGCGCTCATGGTCGCAGTCCGGCGGGCTCGCTAGGATTGGTCGCACCGGGGCGCGTGGATTTTCATTGCCCGCGGCGGAACCTGCCGATGCCCGAACGCCGCGGGCGGCTGCCATGCCGCCCGCCCGTCCCTGCGGGACGCGCCGCGCTCGGCGGCAGCGGCGCGACATCCGCCTGGCCCGGCGGGGGCGACGCTCCGCGCGGCCCGCGAGCCGCGGGCGAGCGCGGCTACCGCTTAGGCCGCCAGCAGCCGGCGCAGCGTGGCGCCGTAGTCGGCGGCGATGGCGTCGGCCAGCAGGTGCCGCCCCTCGGCGACCACGCGCCGCCCGCCCACGTGCGCCTCGCGCAGCAGCGGGCGGTTGCCGCTGAAGATCCAGCGGTCGGCCACGTCCTGCTCGGTCGCGCCGGCGAGGACCGGGGCATCGGCATCGAGCAGCAGCCAGTCGTCGCTTTCGTCGAAACCGGTCGCCGCGCCCGCGCTCTCGGCGACGCCGGCCAGCAGCGTCTGGCCGACGCTCTCCGACGCGCCCACGGCGATGTTGCGGCGGCGGGCGACCAGCCGCTGGCCGTATTCCAGCCAGCGCAGTTCCTCCACCGGCGACACCGAGATCTGCGAGTCCGAACCCACGCCCCAGCGGCCGCCGGCATCGAGGAAGGCGCGCAGCGGGAACAGCCCGTCGCCCAGATTGGCCTCCGTCGTCGGGCACAACGCGACCACCGCCCCGCTGCGGGCGATGCCGGCGATCTCCGCCTCGTCCAGGTGGGTGGCGTGCACCAGCGTCCAGTGCGCGTCCACCGGGGCGTTCGCCAGCAGCCATGCCACCGGCCTGGCGCCGCGCAGCGCCAGGCAGTCCTGCACCTCGCCGACCTGCTCGGCGATGTGGATGTGCACCGGCGTGCGCGCCGGCAGCGCCGCGAGCACCTCGCGCATCGCCGCCTCCGGCACCGCGCGCAGGCTGTGCAGGGCCACGCCCGCGCGCAGGGTCTCGTCCTCGCGCGCGCGCAGCGCCTCGAACAGGCGCAGATAGGCGTCCACCTCGTGCCCGAAGCGGCGCTGCCGCGCTGACAACGGCCGGCCGTCGAAGCCGCCGGCCATGTACAGCACCGGCAGCAGGGTCAGGCGGATACCGGTCTCGCGCGCGGCGGCCACCAGCGCCAGCGACATCTCCGCCGGATCGTCGTAGGGAAGCCCGTCCGGGCGATGGTGCACGTAGTGGAACTCGCACACGCGGGTGTAGCCAGCCTCGAGCATCTCCGCGTACACCTGCGCGGCCACCGCGTGCAGCGCGTCGGGGGTCATCCGTTCGGCGAAGCGGTACATGGTCTCGCGCCAGGTCCAGAAGGAGTCGGCGGGATCGGTGCGCCGCTCGGCCAGTCCGGCCATCGCGCGCTGGAACGCGTGGGAATGCAGGTTGGCGATGCCGGGCAGGCGCCAGCCGTCGCCGGCGCGGATCGGCTGCGGGGATGCGGGTTCGGGCATCGGGACGGCCTGGCGGTGAGGAGTGCGCTAGGCTAACGCGTCGTCCCCGCCGCTCACAGGCCGCGCATGCTGACCGCCCTCGGCGTCGTCCTCGGTTCACTGCTCGCCGTCGCGCTGGTGCTGCTGATCGCGCGCGAGCGCCTGCGCGCGCCCGGCGCCCGCCGCGGCCGCGAGGGCGGCACGGTCGGCAGCGGCGGCCTGCCGCACGACCGTCACGACGGCGGCGGCGACAGCGGCCCGGGCGGGGCGGACGGCGGCGACGGAGGCGGCGGTGGCGACTGAGCGCTGGGACGGGCTGATCGTCGGCCCGACGCTGGTCACCCTGGCCGGCGATGCCGGCTACGGCCTGATCGAAGACGGCGCGCTGGGCTGGCGCGACGGCGTGCTGGTCCATGCCGGTGCCCGCAGCGCGCTGCCGGCCGCGCCGGAAGCGCTGGCCGCCGAGGTCGTCCAGGCCTCGGGCTGCATCACCCCGGGGCTGATCGACTGCCATACCCATCTGGTGTTCGCCGGCAACCGCGCGGCCGAGTTCGAGCTGCGCCTGCAGGGCGCCAGCTACGAGGAGATCGCGCGCGCCGGCGGCGGCATCCTCTCCAGCGTGCGCGCGGTGCGCGCGGCCGACGAGGACGCGCTGCTGGCCGAGTCGCTGCCGCGCGCGCGCGCGCTGGTGGCCGACGGCGCGACCACGCTGGAGATCAAGTCCGGCTACGGCCTCGACTTCGACAGCGAGCGCCGCATGCTGCGCGTCGCCCGCCGCGTGGGCGAAGCGCTGGGCATCGCGGTGCGCACCACCTACCTCGCCGCGCACGCGCTGCCGCCGGAATACGCGGGCCGCGCCGACGACTACATCGACGCGGCCATCGGCTGGCTGCCTGCGCTGCACGCCGAGGGGCTGGTGGACGCGGTGGACGCCTTCGCCGAGCGCATCGCCTTCGACCCGGCGCAGACCCGGCGCGTGTTCGAGGCCGCGCGCGCGCTGGGGCTGCCGGTCAAGCTGCACGCCGACCAGCTCAGCGACGGCGGCGGCGCGGCGCTGGCGGCCGAGTTCGGCGGCCTGTCGGCCGACCACGTCGAACACACCTCGGAAGCGGGCGTGCGCGCGATGGCGGCCGCCGGCACCGTCGCCGTGCTGCTGCCCGGCGCCTTCCACGTGCTGCGCGAGACGCGGCTGCCGCCGCTGGACGCCTTCCGCGCCGCCGGCGTGCCGATGGCGGTGGCCACCGACTGCAACCCCGGCACCTCGCCGCTGCTGTCGCTGCGCCAGGCGATGCAACTGGCCTGCACGCATTTCCGGCTCACCCCCGAGGAAGCGCTGCGCGGCGCCACCGTGCACGCCGCGCGCGCGCTCGGCCTGGACGATCGCGGCCGCCTGCGGCCCGGGCTGCGCGCGGACTTCGTGCACTGGGACGTGCGCGCGCCGGCCGAACTCGGCTACTGGCTGGGCGGGCGGCTGGCGCGCGGCGTGTACGCCGGCGGCCGCCGCATCGGTCCGCCGCCTGCGACCTGACCCACTGCCCGCCCGACGGAGGCCCCATGCCGCGCACCGCCCTGTGTACCGCCCTCGCCCTGGCCCTGGCCGCCGCCTTCCCGGCCCTCGCCGCCGACGCGCCGGAGGCCGCGCGCCGCCTCGCGCAGGAGGCGGTGATCGTCGATACCCACATCGACGCCCCCGGCCTGCTGGAGAGCGCCTGGACCGACCTCGGCGAGGCCGCGCCAGACCGCGAGTTCGACTACCCGCGCGCGCGCGAGGGCGGCCTGGACGTCGCCTTCATGTCGATCTACACCTCGGCGCGCCGCGACGAGGACGGCAGCGCGCGGCAGTCCGCGCACGCGCAGATCGATTCGGTGGAGGCGCTGGCGGCACGGCATCCGGACCGCTTCGCGCTGCTGACCTCGCCGGGCGACGTCGAGCGCCTGCGCGAAGGCGGCCGCGTGCTGCTGGCGCTGGGCATGGAGAACGGCGCGCCGATCGGCGACGACCTCGGCCAGCTGCAGCGCTTCCACGACCGCGGCGTGCGCTACATCACCCTCGCCCACAGCGCCAACAACCGCATCGCCGATTCCTCCTACACGCAGGAGAAGCGCTGGAACGGCCTGAGCCCGTTCGGCCGCGAAGTGATCGCGGAGATGAACCGGCTCGGGATCATGGTCGACGTCTCGCACATCTCCGACGCCGCCACCGAGCAGGCGGTGGCGGCCAGCCGGGTGCCGGTGATCGCCAGCCATTCGGCGCTGCGCCACTTCACGCCCGGCTTCGAGCGCAACCTCAGCGACGCGCTGGCCCGCGCCATCGCCGAGCGCGGCGGCGTGATCCAGATCCCGTTCGGCAACGCCTTCGTCAACCCGCAGGCCGCCGCCGACACCCAGGCCTACTTCCGCGCCATCGACGCCTTCGACCGCCGCAACGCCGAGCGCGCCGCCGCCGGCCGGCCGACCGAGGACCGCGCGGCCTTCGTCGAGCGCTGGGAGCGCGAGCACCCCTCGCCGGCGACCGCCATCGATGCCGTGCTCGACCAGATCGACCACGCCGTCGCGCTGGTCGGCATCGATCACGTCGGCATCGGCTCGGACTTCGACGGCGTCGACGGCAACCTGCCCGAGGGCCTGCGCAGCGTGGCCGACTACCCCAACCTGATCGCCGGCCTGCAGGCGCGCGGCTACGCCGAGGCCGACATCCGCAAGCTGCTCGGCGGCAACCTGCTGCGGGTCTGGGCCGAGGTGGAGGCCGGCGCCGCGCGCTGAAAACCCGTTCCAGCGCGTACTGCGCGCGCCGGCGGGCGCGCATGCGGCGCCCGGGCGCGCGAGCACGCCTCGTTCGCTGCGCTTGCCGCGTTCCGCCAGCCGGCGGCGCTCGCGGCGCCGGATACGCCACCGGAACGAAAAAGCCCCGCGCAGGCGGGGCTCGGTTCGCGGCCGGCGGCAGGTTCAGCCCGCCTTGGCGACGGTCTTCTTCGCGACCTTCTTCGCCGGCGCCTTGGCGGCGGTCTTCCTGGCGACGGGATCCGACGCCGAGGCGGCGTTGCGGGTCGCCGTCTTCGGGCGGCTGTTGCCGTAGCTGGAGTTGTAGCGCTTGCCCTTGAGGGTCTTGCGGTCGCCCTTGCCCATCGTCTCGCTCCTGAATCTGATACCGGTTTGCGTGGCGCCATTTCCGGCGCACGGGACCGCACATCCTATCACGCGGCCGGTGGCCGGTTGCTGGCGTGGGTGAGGCGCAGGTTGACCAGGTGCGCGGCGGCCAGCAGCAGGCCGCCGGCGGTCATGATGGCCGCATGGGCCAGGCCATGGTCGTGCAGCGGAGTGAACGCGCCCGCCCACACCAGCGCCAGGCCCGGCACCAGCAACAGCCAGGCACGGAAGCCGCGATGGCGGCGATAGCCCAGCGTCAGCGTGGTCAGCCCGAGCAGCGTGGCGAACACCACGAAGCCCTGGTCGAAGTCGATCCAGCCGCCGGCGCCCAGGCCCAGCGCCGGCAGCAGCGCCAGCGCGAGCGGCAGCAGCGCGCAGTGAACGGCGCAGAGGAAGGAGGCGGCGAAGCCGAGGCGGTCGGCTCGGCGCAGCGCCTGGCTGGAAGACGGGGGGGCGGTCTGCACGATGAGGTCTCGGTCCCTGATGGCTGTAATTTTATAACATGACCGGCGTGATGGGCGAGCCCACGCCCGGACGCGGCGGCGCGAACGGTTCAGCCGGCGCGAACCGGCGCGTCCCGCTATGCCGGCTCCGCCGTGACGATGTAGTCGTGGCCGTGCCGCAGCCCGCCCTCGCGCGCGACGTGCGCCAGCGCGCGGGCGCGCAGGTCGGCCACGTGCGCCAGCAGCGGCGCGGCCAGCCGGCGGTCGCGCAGCTTGCCGGCCGCCTGCACGCACATGTCGAGCTGGCTGTGCACGAAGCGCTCGCCGTAGCGGATCGGGATCGCCTCGGCATCCACGATGCGGAAGCCCGCACGCTCCAGATGCCGCAGCGTCCAATCCAGCGGGTACTCGCGGTAGGGCCGGTCCTCGGCCAGCAGCAGGCAGGCGTCGCGCAGCCGGCCGATCTCGTTGACCAGCCTGCCGTCGGCATCGGTCGGCAGCCGCGGCACGTAGGGCTCCAGCCCCAGCACGTACAGGCGCCTGCCCACCAGCGGCCGCAACCGCTCGAAGAGCCGGTCCTGCCAGTACGGCGCGAACCCCTCGATCGCGCCGAGCAGGTAGTCGGCCAGCACGGTGTCGTAGCGCTCGCCGGCCAGCAGCTCGGGATCGATCCAGTTGCCGACCACCAGGCGGTCCTGCGGGCGCATGCGCTCGCCGGCCTCGCGGCGGGTGTTGTCGGCCATCGCCTGCGAGCCGGTGACCGCGGTCCAGCGCTCGGTGTCCAGGCCCAGCAGCCAGCGCATCGAGCTGCGGCCGGTGCCGGCGTCCAGCACCGCGCCCCACGGCCGGTGGCCGTGGAGCGCGGTCACGCGTTCGTACAAGGACACGACTAGAAGGTGTAGCTCAGGCCCACCGTCAGGTTGCGCCCGGGCAGCGGGACGGTCCCGGCGAGGAACGAGGCGTGGTTCCAGATCTGCTCGTCGAGCAGGTTGGACCCGCGCAGGAACACCCGCGTGCGGCCGTCGGCGAGACGGTAGTTCAGCGTGAGGTTGAGCATGTCGTAGGCCGGCGAGGCGCTCTCGAAATCGGCGATGTCGTCCTGCCCGTTGACGTGGTAGAACTCCGCCTCGCCGCCGAACGCGCCGTTGTCGACCCGGACCCGTGCGCCGAGGCGCGACGGCGGGATGCGCGGCACGTTGCCGCTGCCGTCGGCGAACTTGGCGTCCACGCGGTCGGCGAACACGCCGGCGGAGAGCACGTCGGTGAAGCGGTAGTCCAGCTCGGCCTCGAAGCCGCGGAACTCGGCATCGCGCTGGGTGTACTTGATCAGCCGGAAGTCCTCGTAGCGATCGAGCGTGCGCGCGTAGATGTAGTCGTCGATGTCGTTGGCGAAGGCGCCGAGGCTGAAGGTCAGGTCGCCGGCGGTCTTGCGCAGCATCAGCTCGAAGTTGCGCGCGGACTCGTTGCCGTAGCCGGCGTTGTTCTCGGCGCCGCCGCAGGTCAGCGGGTGCGCGACCAGGCCGCACTCGTAGGTGTTGGTGGCCAGGTGCACGCCGCGCGCGTACAGCTCCTGCGCATGCGGCGCGCGCTCGGAGTGCGAGGCCGAGAACGTCAGCGACAGGTCGGGGCGCAACGACCAGATCGCCGCGCCGGAGAACGAGGTCGCGGTGTCGTCGAACGCCGGGCGTCCGCGCGCGTCGTTCTTCGGCGTGTGCTCGACCCACTCGTGGCGGGCGCCGAGTTCGAAGTGCCAGCGCTCGCTCAGGTCCAGGTGCTCGACCAGGAACACGCCGGTGGAGCGGCTGTCCACCGTGGGCATGAAGGCCTCCAGGCCGTCGGCGCTGAAGCGGGTATCGGTGTGCTGCACGCCGACCACGCCCGTCCACGGGCCCAGCGGCACGTGCTCCAGCTCGATGCGGCTGTCGTGGCCCTTGTTGGAGAACGTCGTGGCGACCTCGCCCTCCTCCAGCTCGTCGTGGGTGTAGTCGGTATAGCTGGAGCGGAAGCGGATGCGCGAGAAGCCGGCGAACGGATCCTCGAATTCGCCGCGCAGGTCCACGCGCTTGCTCTCCAGGTCGATCGTCGCCAGGTGTTCGTGATCGTGGTCGTGGTCGTGATCGTGGTCGTGATCCCCGCCGCCGTCGTGCGAATGGCTGCCGCAATGCAGCGCGCTGCCATGGGGGTGGCAGCCCTCGTACTCGTGGCTGTGCCCCGGCAGGCCGTAGTCGTCGTCGCGGTAGGAATAGGCCAGGCCCACGTAGCCGCGATCGGTCACCCAGGACAGGCCGAGGCTGGCGTTGCGGGATTCGCTGGCGGTGCCGTGCACGCGCGATGCTTCCAGGTCGGGCGCGCGGTAGTCGTCGGCATCGCGCCAGGAACCTTCCGCATGCAGCACCAGGTGGTCGCCGAGCTGCTTGGAGACGCCGGCGCCGAACGCCTTCTCGTCGGCCACGCTGTTGCCGCGCAGGACGAAGCGCCCTTCGAGCCCGTTCTCGGGCAGCGCGGTGGGGATCTTGTTGTCGAGCACGTTCACCACGCCGCCGATCGCGCCGCCGCCGTAGAGCAGCGTCGCCGGGCCGCGCAGCACTTCGACGCGCTCGCCCAGCAGCGGGTCCACCGTGACCGCGTGGTCGGGGGAGATGTCGGAGGCGTCAAGCACCTGCGAACTGTCCGACAGCACCTTGACCCGCGGACCGACCTGGCCGCGGATCACCGGGCGGCTGGCGCCGGCGCCGAACGTGTCGGCATGCACGCCCGGAAGATTGTTCAGGGCCTCGCCGATGGTGGCGGCGCCGCGCTCGACGATCTCGTCGCCCGACACCACGCTGTAGGGCGCGGCGATCTGGTTCGGATTCTCGCCGATGGCGGTCACGTGGACCGCCTGCAGGGTGGTGACGTCGTCGTCCTGGCGGCCGGCGTCGTCGGCCGCCAGCGCGGGTGCGGTCGCCGCGGCGCCGAGCAGGATGCACTGGATCGCGATGCCGAGAGGGTGGAGGTTCTTGGTCATGGAAGTCCGTCGGGGAGTCATGCGGGAAACGCGGCACTGCCGCGAGCCCGTAATGATATACCATAACAATGACGATGCCCGTGCCGGCGAGCGCTTTTCGTGCCGGCCCGGCCCTGCGACGCCGGACCGCCGCTGCCGCCCCTCTCCCCCACGCCGCCCGCCTCTTGCGACCGCCGTCGCGGCGGCGCAGCGCCGGCCGCAAGCGGCGCCACTGCCGGTACCGACTCCATCGGCGCAACGCGTCGGTGTCCGGCGACCGTGCCGGGCTCGACCGGCGGCGGCCCGCGGCGCCTTGCGCGGGGGCGCCGTGGCGAGCGGAGTCGACAGCGGATGCGGGCCGCACAGCGCGTGGCCCGGCCCGCGCCCTGCAGGCCGCAGCCCGACCGGCGAACGGCGGCTCCGCCTCGCGGCGACGGAGCCGCCGCACGCCAGGTTCGAGCCGCGCGCGCGGCGTCAGGGCTCCGTCGCGTATCGGCCCAGGTGCCGTCGCGCTTCCTGCCCGCGCACGCCGGCGAGGCCCGTTTGCGGCAGGTCGTGGCGATCCGCGGGCCCCGGGCGATCCGGTTCGAGCAACAGCACGTTGATGCAGGCGAGATGGTCCACCGCGACGCTTCTGCACAACCGCGCCCAGGCGCGCGGCTCGTGCATCGGCATGCCCAGCCGATCGAGCAGCGCGGCGTGCCGTTCCAGTTCGTCGGCGAGCGAGAGCAGGCGCTGGCCGTTGAGATCGGCACGGACGCCGAGGCGGGCACGCGCCCGGCTGCGGCGCGCGCTCCGCGTGGCCGCGGCGACCAGCATCGAGGCGCAGGCGCCGGCGAGGAACATGACCAGGCCGAAGACCCAGCCGCTCATGGCGATGCGCCCTGCCCGCGCGGCACGATGGACAGCGCTTTCCCGTGGCGGGAGGCCGTGCCGGAGCGCGGTCGGCGGGCGCGAGAAGCGTTGAGGCGCATGCAGGCTCCGATTCCTTCCGGACGCGGGCCAAATTGCCATCTCAAGTTGCAATTGTCAACAACCGCAACTTGCGATTCGCCGTTGGCGTCTACGCAACAATGTCCGCGCTGCAAGCGCACCGGAGCCGGCCACGCGCCGGCACTTCCTTCCCCCTGCACACGAGGACATGAGCCAGGCGCCCCACGCCGAATTCGCACGTCGGCTGCACCAGGCCCTGGACTTGGCGGGTTTCGCGCCTGGGCGCAGGCGGACCGGCGCACTGGCGGAATCCCACGGCGTGAGCCGCGAGACGGCGCGCAAATGGCTCACCGGGCTGTCCCTGCCCGAGCTCGAACGCATGATCGAACTCGCCATCCGCCACCACGTCAGCTTCGAATGGCTGGCGACCGGGCGCGGCGAAGCGGAACCGGAGGGCCTGAGCGTGCGCGACGCCTGGCTCAAGTACGGCGATCCGGAGGAAGCGCGGCTGCTCGAGCTGGTGCGCACGCTGTCCCACAAGCAGCGCCGGGCGTTGATCGACCTGCTGGACACGCCGTAGCGCGAGCGCCCGTGCCGGCGCCGACACCCCTGGCTGCATCCACCGAACGCGCGCGAGCGAGGGGATGCCCCGCGTACGGCCGCCTGCGATCGCCGCCGGCCTGCGGGATGCGGAAGCGCCGGGCCCGGCCGGCGCCCGGAGCGATCGTCAGGCCGCCGCGCAGAGCGCGCAGGTGCCGTGGACTTCCAGCGTCTGCGCCTGCGGCACGAAGCCCAGCGCGCGGGCGCGGGCGTCGAGCAGCTCGACCGCCTCCTCGTCCTCCAGCTCGGTGGCGCTGTGGCAGGTATCGCAGATCAGGAACGGCACCGAGTGCTGCCGGCTGCTGGGATGGTGGCAGGCGACGAAGGCGTTGATCGATTCCAGCTTGTGGACGAAGCCGTGCTCGAGCAGGAAGTCGAGGGCGCGGTACACCGTCGGCGGCGCGGGCGCGCCGGGGCCGTCGCCCTCGCGCACCTGGTCGAGCAGGTCGTAGGCCTTGAGCGGCTTGCCGGCGCGGGCCACCAGGCCGAGGACGTGGGCGCGGATCGGCGTCAGCCGCAGGCCGCGGCGCGCGCAGGCGTCCTCCACCGCGGCCACGTAGCCGGCGGCATCGTGGACGTGGTGCTGGGGATCGGTGCAGGCGGTCGCGCGCGGCATGACGCCCATGATGGCGGCGCGGCGCCGCCGACTCAAGCCGCCGCCCGGCCGCGGCCGGGCGCCGCTCAGGCCGCGGCCGGGATCCGCGCCAGCGCCGCGTCGATCCGCGCCAGCGCCTCCTCGCGCCCGGCCAGGTACACGGTGTGGCCGATGTCCGGGCTGACCTGGGTGCCGGTGATCGCCACCCGCATGGGCTGCGCGACCTTGCCCATGCCCAGCCCGAGCGCCGCGGCGGTGGCCTGCAGCGCCTCGTTGACGGCGTCCGCGCTCCAGTCCGGCAGTTCCGCCAGGCGCGCGCGCGCGTCGGCCAGGGGCGCCCGCGCCTCCGCCTTCAGGTGCTTGGCCACGGCCTTGTCGTCGTACTCGGTCAGCGGGCGGTACCACACCGCCGCGCGCTCGGCCATGTCGGCCAGGGTCTGCACGCGGTCGCGCAGCGCGACCACCACGTCGGCCGGCGCCGGTCCGCGGGCGAGATCGTAGCCGGCGCGTTGCAGGTGCCAGACCAGGTGGCCGGCGACGTCCTCGGGCGCGTCGGTCTTCAGGTACTGCTGGTTGAGCCAGCCGAGCTTGGCCGGGTCCAGCCGCGAGGCCTTGGCGTTGACGTCGGCCAGGTCGAACAGCGCGGTCATCTGCGCGATCGAGAAGATCTCCTGGTCGCCGTGCGACCAGCCCAGCCGCACCAGGTAGTTCAGCAGCGCGTGCGGCAGGTAGCCGGCCTCCCGGTACTGCATGACGTCGGCGGCGCCGGTGCGCTTGGACAGCTTGGCGCCGTGCTCGTCGAGGATCATCGGCAGGTGCGCGAAGCGCGGCGGCTCGGCGCCCAGCGCGCGGTAGATGTTGATCTGGCGCGGGGTGTTGTTGACGTGGTCGTCGCCGCGGACCACGTCGGTGATGCCCATGTCCAGATCGTCGACGACCACCGCGAAGTTGTAGGTCGGGTAGCCGTCGGGGCGGAAGATCACCAGGTCGTCGAGTTCGGCGTTGGCGATCTCGATGCGGCCCTTGACCAGATCGTCCCAGGCCACCACGCCCTCGGTCGGGTTCTTCAGCCGGATGACGCGGTTAGGATCGTCGCGCCACGGCGCGTTCCGATCGCGGTAGGCGCCGTTGTAGCGCGGCTTCTCGCCGGCGGCCATGGCGGCCTCCCGCATGGCGTCGAGTTCGGCCTTGGACTCGTAGGCGTAGTAGGCATGGCCCGCGGCGACGAGCTGCTCGGCCGCCTCGCGATAGCGCTCGACCCGCGCGGTCTGGTAGATCGGGCCCTCGTCGTAGTCCAGGCCCAGCCAGTCCATTGCCTCCAGGATCGCGTCGATCGCCGCCTGCGTGCTGCGCTCGCGGTCGGTGTCCTCGATGCGCAGCACGAACTGCCCGCCGGCACGGCGCGCGGCCAGCCAGCAGTACAGCGCGGTACGCGCGCCGCCGATGTGCAGGTAGCCGGTGGGACTGGGGGCGAAGCGGGTGCGGACGGTCATGGGGGGGCGGCGGTCGCTGTGCGGGAATCGCGCATTCTAAGGGGCCAGGGGTCAGAGGCCAGGGGCCAGGGAAAAGCGCTTCCTGCTTTTGCTTTCCCCTGACCCCTGACCCCTGCCCCCTGGCCTCTAGCCCCTTATCATTCCCCCATGACCACGCTCTTCGTCTCCGACCTGCACCTGGATCCCGCGCGGCCGGAGATCACCCGGCTGTTCGGCGCGTTCGTCGACGGCCAGGCGCGCGGTGCCGAGGCGCTGTACATCCTCGGCGACCTGTTCGAGTCCTGGGTCGGCGACGACGATCCCTCCGAGGCCGGCGCCTTCGTCGCCGAGCGGTTGAAGGCGCTGTCGGAGGCCGGCGTCCCGGTCTGGTTCATGCACGGCAACCGCGACTTCCTGCTCGGCCGCGACTACGCCGCGCGCGCCGGGATGCGCCTGCTGCCCGACCCGGCGGTGATCGTGCTCGGCGGCCGCCCGGTGCTGCTGACCCATGGCGACCTGCTGTGCACCGACGACACAGACTACCAGGCGGTGCGCGCGCAGACCCGCGATCCGGCATGGCAGGCGACGATGCTGGCGCAACCGCTGCCGGCGCGGCTCGCCTTCGCCCAGCAGGCGCGCGCGGCCAGCCAGGCGCGGCAGGGCGCGTTGCGCGAGGCCGGCACCATGGAGACGATCACCGACGTCGCGCCGGCGGCGGTCGATGCGATGTTCGCCCGCTACGGCGTGGACACCATGATCCACGGCCACACCCACCGCCCCGCGATCCATCGCCTCGACGGCGGCCGCCGCCGGATCGTGCTGGGCGACTGGTACGCGCAGGGCTCGGTACTGCGCGTCGACGGCGACGACTACCGCCTCGAGGGGCTCTGAGCGGCGCGCATCCTCGCTGCGATGCCGTCGCGCGCGAGCGACGAGCCGCCTACGCCACAGCGAACTCGGCCGCCGCCGGCCAGCCCGCGCGGACGCGGCGCCGGAGCGGCCTCGAGCAGCAACGGCGAGGGCAGCCTGCAATCCGGGTGCAGCCGGTTGAGGAAGTGCACCGATCCCGACACCCCGCTCATCAGCCCGGGCGTGTAGGTGTCGCGCGCCAGCCCGCCGACCGCGCCGTCGTACTCCTCCATCGCCGAGACGATGCGCGCGCCGGCCGGCAGCGCATCGTCGCTGCGCAACCCAGGGGCGAGCGCTTCGGCGCGCGCGAGCAGCTCCCACAGGCTGAGGTCGCCGTGGCACAGGGTGTGGCTGATGCCCCAGCCGCGGCGCTGGGCGGCGCGCACCGCGCGGCGCAGCGTATCGAGGTGGCGCGCGTCGCCGGTGCGCGCGAACAGGTCGCAGGCGGCCAGGCCGATGCCGACGCTGCCGTGGCACCAGGTGTCCGGGAACTCGCCGGTCCCAGGCTTGCGCACGTCGGTCCAGTCCTGCGCGTCCTCGTCGTACAGCGAATCCTCGAACGCGAACGCGCGCGCGGCGAGCGCAGCCCAGCGTTCGCGATCAGCCGCGCTGCCGGCATCGCTCAGCGCCAGCCGCGCCAGCGCCCAGCCGCTGCCGGTGGCGCCGTGGGCGAAGCCGCCCAGCGGCCGGTGGAAGATCGCGCTGGGCCAGCGCGCGCCGTCGTCGTCGACGATCGCGGTGGCCTCCAGGCAGCGGCCGGCCTGCGCGGCAAGGTCCAGCCAGCGCGCGTCGCCGTCGGCCGCGGCCAGTTGCAGCAGCGGCACGATGGCGCCGCTGACGCCCTCCAGCAGGTCGAGGTTGCCGCCCGCCGGGAAACCGCGGCGGGCGATCGCCGCGGCGCTGCGGCGCGCGCGCTGCAACATCTCCGGCTCGCCGTCGAGCCCATGCAGGGTCAACCAGGTCAGCACCTGCGAGCCCAGGCCGATGAAGCCGCCGACCGCGTCGATCGGTTCATGCGCCTCCAGCGCGTCGGCGACCCGGATCGCGCCGGCGATGGCGGCATCGAGCCCCTCGACCGGATCGGCGCGCCCCAGCCGCAGTTCGTGGCGGTAGCCCGCCAGCGCCACCGCGATGCCGCCCAGGCCGATGTAGAGGTCGGCCTGCAGCGTGCGCATGGTCCAGCCCTCCGGCCCCAGCACCGGACTGATCCAGGTACAGGTGCCGTCGCCGCCGCGCACCGACAGCCGCAGCAGCTTCTCCACCGTCGCCGCGGCGAGCCGGCGGCGGCGGCCGTCGAGGTCGCGCGCATGCGGACGGCGGGCGACGACGTCGCGCGGCGCGCCCTGGCGATCGGCCAGCCGGCCGTTGAGGTAGGCGGTCACCAGCGCGCCGCGGATGGTCAGCTCCTCCATCTCCAGGCGCATCGCGCGCCAGCCGTCCAGCACGCCATCGACGTCGGCGGGCGCGAGCCGCTCGGCGAACACCGGGATGTCGCCGTGGCGCATGTCCTCGACCTCGGCGGCGATGGCCTGCGGATCGCCCGGCGCGACCGGCAGCACCTCGGCGTTGCGGCGCAGGATGTCGCGCGCGCGCGCCAGCGCCGGCGGCTCGTCGTGGAGGGACGCGGGATGCCACAGCATGCGCATCACCTCCGAGTACGCCTGCGTGGGCCGCCGGATCCGGCGCACGACGCAGCCGGCGAACGGCTCGAGCAGCGGCCGCAGCGCACCGTCGCGGTCCAGCGCCTGCAGGCGCCGGGTGAGATCGGCGAAGCCTTCGACGACGTGGTTCCAGTGCTGCGAGATGTCCGGGCGCGGACAGGGATGGTTGCGCGCCGCCGGCAGCTCGACGTCGGCCACCTGCATCCGCGCCGAGGCGGTGCCGGCGCCGGCGATCAGCGGCACCCGGATCTTCGGCTGCTCGCCGGGCAGGGCGCCGGCGGCGGAGATGTCCACGCCGTGCAGGCCGAGCATCGGCGCGCGGAACGGCACCAGGCCGGTACGCAGCACCGAACTGGTGATGAGCCGGGTGGCCTCGTCCATCGCCCCGCCCAGGCCGCCGGGCGCGAACGCGATCTCGGGCGAGAACAGGCTTTCGACGTCCACCGCCACCGGCACCGGCCCCGCGGCGACGATGTTCTCGTGGTGGAGGTCGGTGCCGCCGAGCAGGCGCATTGCCGCCAGCCAGTGGCCGATGTTGCGGTAGAACGCCGCCAGTTCCGCCTCGCCCTCGCAGTAGCGGTGGGCGACGTATTCGGTCCAGCCGTAGCCGTCGCGCGCGAGCGCGGCCGGCACCCGGATGCGATCGGGCGCGTCGCCCAGGACCCGCGCCAGGAAACCGTCCAGGGCGAGATCGATCTCCAGCGGGCGCGGCTTGTACATCGCGCTGCCGCCCTCGAAGACCGCCTGCGCCACCGCCTGCCCGCGGTTGTGCACGTCGCCCTCGCCCAGCCGCAGCGCGCGCAACGCGCCTTCCGGCCCGCCGATCAGCGCGCGCAGGTGCGGCCGGTCGGCGACAAGCCGCCGCACCAGCAGCGCCAGCGCCTCGGCGTGCTGGTCGAGCGTGCGCTGCAGGCGCGGCCGCAGTGCCGGATAGCGCGCGTCCAGGTGCGCCTGGAACGCCGGCCGGCAGGCGAGCGCCATGAATTCCTCGAAGCGCTCGCGCTCGCCGGTCGACTGCAACCGGCCTTCCAGCTGCGCCGCGTGCAGTTCCAGCAGCAGCACCCGGTTGAGCTTGCGCCGCGCATTGGCGGCCAGGGCGCGATGCGCCGCTTCGGCCGCGATCGCGCGCTCGGCGTCGGCCAGCCCGCGTGCCGCCTCGGCCAGGCGCGCGTCCAGCCCCCGGCGCGCCTCGGCCGCGATGATCTCGATCGCGCGGTCGAACGCCGCGCCCCCCGCCTGCTGCTCGTCCATGTCCTGCCTCGGTCGTGGATGTCCATGCGCCGTGCGCGCATCGGCGGCGCCTGGCGCAATCGCCGGGCGCGCGGGACGACGGCCCGGCCGGGGGCCGGGCGCCGTACGGGAACGGGCCCGCGAGGGGCCCGTTCGGTTCGGACTAGCAACAGTGGCTGGGCGGCGACGCCGTGCAGGAGCTGCACTGGGTCAGGAGGAAGAAGTCGCGGTGGGTCATCGCCGCCTCGGTCGCCGCGATGCCCTCCACGTACAGCGAACCCGCGGGGTTCTCGTAGCCGTCCACGCTGTCGGCGCCGCTCAGCCAGCCGCGGACGATGTCTTCGTGCTGCATGTCGTATCTCCTTGTCGATCGGATCAACTTACGAAGGGCCGCCTGCACGCCCACGGGAAAACGCGATCCGACCTTCCCCGTCGAACGCACCCACGGCATCTGGACGGGGCGATGAGCCGGCGCTCCGGCCCGGCGCGTCGCTCCGCCCCGCCCCGATACTGGGCCCGGCGCAGCCCGGCGTCCACGATGGTCGTCACACTGTCCCGGCATCCGAGCTCCCCGGGCCGGCCGGCGCCCGCATCAGGGTCCGAGCGCCGCCGCCCGCAGCGCGTCCAGTTCCTCGGCGCTGAAGCCGGCCGCGGCGCGCGCGTCGAGATTGAACGGCCCGTGCAGCACCGTGCGGGCGTACTCGGCCAGCAGTTCGCGGAAGCGCGGCTCCGGCGCGATCCCGCGCTGCGCGCAGTACCAGCGGAACCAGCGGCTGCCGGCGGCGACGTGCGCGACTTCCTCGGCCAGGATCACTTCGAGGATGTCGGCGGTCTCGTCGTCGCCCTGCGCGCGCAGCTTCACGATCATGCCGGGCGTCACGTCGAGCCCGCGCGCCTCCAGCACGCGCGGCACCAGCGCCATCCGCGCCAGGCCGTCGTGGGCGGTCTTCTCGCACATCTCCCACAGGCCGTTGTGGGCGTCGAAGTCGCCGTAGTCGCGGCCCAGCGCGCGCAGGCGGTCGCGCAGCAGCACGAAGTGCCGGGCCTCGTCGTCGGCGATCGCGGCCCAGTCGGCGTAGAACGCGTCCGGCAGGCCGCGGAAGCGGTAGACCGCGTCCCAGGCGAGGTCGATCGCGTTGAGCTCGATGTGGGCGATGGCGTGGACGAAGGCCGCGCGCCCCTCGGGCGTGCCGAGGCCGCGCCTGGGCAGTTCGCGCGGGTGCACCAGCCGCGGGCGCGGCGGCCGCCCGGGCATGCGGATCGGCTCGGGGGGCGGGTCGCCGGCGGCGATGGGCAGTTCCCCGCGCGCGAACGCGGCCGCCGCGGCGCGGGTCAGCGCGACCTTGTCGTCGGGATCGCACGCGTCCAGGCAGGCGCGCGCGGCGCGCAGCAGGCTCGCGCTCATCGCGCCGCGCACCGCCCGGCCGATGCCCGCGCCCGCCTCACGAGGCGACGCGGCGCTTCTTCTTCGCCTCGTCCGAGCGCAGCTGCTGCAGGCGCTCGAAGTAGCCCGGCTCGATGCCGGTGACGTACTCGCCGCTGAAGCAGGAGCTGTCGAAGCGCATGCCCTCGAACTTGTGCCCGGCCACCGCCTTCTCCAGGTCGGCGAGGTCCTGGTAGATCAGCCAGTCGCAGCCCAGCAGCTGCTCGATCTCGCGCTCGCTGCGGCCGTTGGCGACCAGTTCGTCGGCCGAGGGCATGTCGATGCCGTAGATGTTCGGATAGCGCACCGGCGGCGCCGCCGAGGCCAGGTAGACCTTGCGCGCGCCGGCGTCGCGGGCCATCTGCACGATCTGCCGCGAGGTGGTGCCGCGCACGATGGAATCGTCCACCAGCAGCACCACCCGGTTGCGGAACTCCAGCGGGATCGGGTTGAGCTTGCGCTTGACCGACTTCGCGCGCTCGCCCTGCCCCGGCATGATGAAGGTGCGGCCGACGTAGCGGTTCTTGATGAAGCCCTCGCGGTACTTCACGTCGAGCACGTTGGCGATCTCCAGCGCGGAATCGCGCGAGGTGTCCGGGATCGGGATCACCACGTCGATGTCGTGGTCCGGGCGCTCGCGCAGGATCTTCTCGCCCAGGGTCACGCCCATGCGCATGCGCGCCTTGTGCACCGAGATGTTCTCGATCATCGAGTCCGGCCGCGCGAAGTACACGTACTCGAAGATGCACGGCGCATGCGGGGCCGGCTCGGCGCAGGGGCGATGGTGCAGTTCGCCGCGCGCGGTGATCACGATGCCCTCGCCCGGCGCCACGTCGCGCAGGCGCTCGAAGCCGAGGATGTCCAGCGCCACCGACTCCGAGGCCACCGCGTACTCGCTGCCGGCGGCGGTCTCGCGGCGGCCCAGCACCAGCGGGCGGATGCCGTGCGGATCGCGGAAGGCGACCAGCCCCAGGCCGAGCACGGTCGCGACCACCGCGTAGCCGCCCTTGGCGCGGCGGTTCACGCCCTCGATGGCGCGGAACGCCGCGTCCGGCGTCAGCGCCTTCTGCCGGTCCAGCTCGTGCGCGAACACGTTGAGCAGGACCTCGGAATCCGAATCGGTATTGATGTTGCGGCGGTCCTGCTCGAACACCTCGCGGCGCAGCGCGTCGGTGTTGATCAGGTTGCCGTTGTGGGCGAGCGCGATGCCGTAGGGCGAGTTGACGTAGAACGGCTGCGCCTCGTCGCTGCCTTCGGAGCCCGCGGTCGGGTAGCGGCAGTGGGCGATGCCGACCCGGCCCTCGAGCAGGGCCATCGCGCGGGCGTCGAAGACGTCGCGCACCAGGCCGTTGCCCTTGTGCACGCGCAACTGGGTGCCGACCGCGGTGGCGATGCCCGCGGCGTCCTGGCCGCGGTGCTGGAGGACGGTCAGGCCGTCGTAGAGGGCTGGGGCGACCTCGGAAGTTCCGACGATGCCGACGATGCCGCACATGGGGATTCACCTGTCTGGAAAGCGGGCGCCCGGTCCGCGCGGTCCGGGCGCGGGCGGGCGGAACGGGCCGGCGCGGACGCCGGGCCCTCAGGGATGGCTGCGTACCAGTCCGTCGACGCCGGTCTTGCCCCGGATCTGCGCGCGCAGCCGCTCGGCCTCGGCGCGGTCGAGCACCGGACCGGCCTTGACCCGGGTCAGCCGGCCGCGCTCGGTCTGCACGGTATCGGTGAACGCGCCGATGCCGGCCGCGCGCACGCGCTCGCGCAGCGCCTCGGCGTCGGCGGCGTTGCTGAAGGCGCCGAGCTGGACCACGAAGCCGGCGCCGGCCGCCGCGGCGGGCACGGGCGCGGGTGCGGGCTTCGCGGGCGGCGGGGCGGGCGACGCCGGTGCCGGCGCCTGCTGCCGCGGCGGACGCGACGCGGCCGGCGCGGTGGCGGCGGCCGGCGCTGCATCGAGCGCGATCACCCGGGCGTCGTTGGTGCCTATGCGGGAGGCGGCCACCCGCACGGCTTCGGCATCGGCGCGGCTGGCATAGGGACCGATGCGCACGCGCCACACGGTCTTGCCGGACACCGTGGCCCGCGCGCTCTCGGCGGGCAGATCCTCGGCGCGCAGGCGATTGACCACGGTCTCGGCATCGACGCTGTTGCCGTAGCTGCCGAAGTGCACCGCGTAGGCGCCGCCGGCGGCGGTGGCCGGCAGCGCGGGGGCGGTGCCGGCGGTCTGCGCGCGCGCGGCGGCGGTGTCGACGGTGGGCAGCCCGCCGTCCGCGGCGGGGGCCGCTGCCGGGGCGGGCGCGGCGCCGGCGCGGCGCCGGGCCTCCAGCACGCCGCCGTCGGCGGGCGCCGGCGGCGGCGCGATCAGCGGCAGGTCGCGGGTCACCATCTCGCCGCGGGGGGCCTCCGGCAGATCCAGCGGCAGATCGGACACGCCGCTGTCGGGCGCCGGCCCCTTGACCAGCATCGGCAGGAAGATCACCGCCAGCGCGATCAGCACGGCCGCGCCGATCAGGCGCTGTTTCAGTCCGGGATCCATCGACGTCTCGCGAAACGAGGGCGGCGGAAATTATACGCGCCCGCCGCGGCCGGCTCCTGAGGACGCGCTGACGGACGCTGCGTCCCGCGCGCCGGCGCCGAGCGCCGCCAGCGCCGCCGCGGCGGTGTGGAAGGACCCGAACGCCAGCACCCGGTCGCCCGGGCGGGCCGTGCGCAGCGCCGCGGCCAGGGCCCCGGCCACGCTGGCGTGGCGCGGGGCGCCGGCGGCGGCGGTGCCGGCCAGCGCCGCGGCCAGGGCGTCGGCGTCGCGCCCGCGCGGGCCCGCGTCCTCCAGGCCGGCCAGCCGCCAGTCGTCCACCGCGCCCGCCAGCGCGGCGACCACGCCGGCGGCGTCCTTGTCGGCCAGCGCCGCGTAGAGCGCGATCGTGCGTCCGGCCGCGGGCCGCTCGGCCAGCGCGGCGGCCAGCGCGCGCGCGGCCTGCGGGTTGTGGCCCACGTCCACCAGCACCTCCACCCCGTCCGCGTCGAAACGCTGCAGCCGCCCCGGCAGGCGCGCGGCGGCGACGCCGGCGGCGATGGCCTCCGGCGCGGGATCCTCGGGCAGCGCGCGCAGCGCGGCGATCGCGACGGCCGCGTTGCGCAACTGCACCGACCCGGCCAGATGCGGGCGCGGCAGGTCCAGCTCGAAGGCCAGTTCGCGCCAGCGCCACCGGCCCTCGTCGACCGGCTCGGCGAAGAAATCGCTGCCGTAGCGGATCGCCGAGGCGCCGATCCGATAGGCGTGGCCGAGCACGCTGGAGGGCGGGTCCTCGTCGCCGATCACCAGCGGTCGCCAGGCCCGCGCGATGCCGGCCTTCTCGCGCCCGATCGCCTCGCGATCGGCGCCCAGCCAGTCCTGGTGGTCGAGATCCACGGTGGTGATCGCCGCCACGTCGGCATCGACCAGGTTCACCGCGTCCAGGCGCCCCCCCAGGCCGACCTCCAGCACCGCGAGGTCGAGCCCGGCGCGCGCGAACAGCCACAGTGCGGCCAGGGTGCCGGTCTCGAAGTAGGTCAGCGCGACGTCGCCACGCGCGGCCTCGACCGCCTCGAAGGCTTCGACCAGGGCGTCGTCGCCGGCCTCGACGCCGTCCAGGCGCACGCGCTCGTTGTAGCGCAGCAGGTGCGGCGAGGTGTAGGCGCCGACCCGCCAGCCCTGCGCGCGTCCGATCGCCTCCAGGAACGCCACCGTCGAGCCCTTGCCGTTGGTGCCGCCGACCACCACCGTGCGCCGGGCCGGCGCGCCGATGCCCAGCCGCGCGCGCACCGCGCCGACCCGGTCCAGGCCGAGCGCGATCCCGGCCGGATGGCGCCGCTCCAGCTCGGCCAGCCATTCCGGCAGCGTGCGGCGTGCGCTCACAGCGCGCGGTGCACGGCCTCGCCGAACAGCGGGGTGTGGTGCGCGCAGTCGTTGAGGCGCACCACTTCCAGCGTTCCGGGGCTGCCGCCCTCCAGCAGGTTGAGCGTGGTCGGCGCCTGGCGGAAGGTCCACAGCCGCGACAGCGGGATGCCCAGCACGCGGCACAGGATCACCCGGTTGACCGCGTCGTGGGCCACCACCAGCAGGGTGTCGTCGTCGCCGAGCCCGTCCATCGCGCGCTCCAGCGCCGGCCAGGCGCGATCGGCCACGTGCTGCAGCGATTCGCCGCCGTCGGGCATCAGCACCGTGTCCGGCGCCTCGCGCCAGGCCTGCAGCAGTTCCGGATGCCGCTGGCGGATCTCGCTGGCCAGCAGGCCTTCCCAGCTGCCGTGGCCGATCTCGCGCAGGCCCTCGTCCAAGGTCAGCAGCGCCGCCCGCCCGGGGCCCAGCGCCAGCTCGGCGGTACGGCGGGCGCGCTGCAGCGGCGAGGCCACGGCGCGGTCGATGCGCGTGTCGCGCAGGCGCTCGCCCAGCGCCTCGGCCTGGGCGATGCCGACCGGCGACAGCGCGATGTCTTCCTGCCCCTGGTAGCGGCCTTCCGCGTTCCACGGGGTTTCGCCGTGCCGGGCCAGCAGGATTCTCATGCGCGTCGCGTCTCGTCGGGGGCGCAGCAGGTTAGCAGAGCCGGGCGCGCACCGCGGCGCCTACGGCAGGTCCAGTTCCTGCAACAGGTCGGGCGCGGGATACACCTCCTGCATGATCCAGCGCAGGTAGCGCTGATCGACCGAGATGGTCCGCGTCATCGCCGGGTCGAACACCCAGTTGGAACTGACCGACTCCCAGTTCATGTCGAACAGCAGCCCGGTCAGGCGGCCGTGGGCATCGAGCACCGGCGAGCCGGAATTGCCGCCGGTGACGTCCAGGTCGGACAGGAAGTTCACCGGCACCGTACGCAGCCGGCGATCGGCCAGCCCGCCGTAGCGCTTGGCCGCGACCGCGTCGAGCAGCGCCTGCGGCGCGTCGAAGGGCTCCTGCCCGGTGGCCTTGGCGGCCACCTCCTCCAGCCGGGTGAAGGGCGCCTGCTCGCTGCCGTCGAGCTTGGTGTAGCCGGTCACCCGGCCGAAGGTGATGCGCAGCGACGCGTTTGCGTCCGGGTACACCGCCTGGCCCAGGCTGTGCCGGTAGCCCGCGACCGCGCCCAGGTACAGCGGCCGCGCGCGCAGCAGGTCGCCGCCGCGCGCCTTGCGCTCGATGTCCTGCCGCAGCATCGACGGCGTCACCGCCACCGCGTACCGGATCGCGGGATCGTCGCTGCGCTCGAAGGCGTCGCGGTCGGCGGTCAGCCAGCGCATGCGCTCCTCCAGCTGGCCCAGCCGGGTGCCGGCCAGGCGGTCCAGCGCGCGTTCCACCGCCGCCGCGTCGTCGCCACCCAGCCACTGGTCGATGGCCGGGTCGCGCTGGTCGGGCGGCAGCTTGGCGTACTCGGCGAACCAGTAGCGCTGCAGGATGCGGTCCATGTCCGGGTGGTAGCGGCGCTCCATCTGCTGCAGCGCGCCTTCGATGGTGGCCTGGTCGCGCTCCTGGTAGCCCGGCTCGCGATCGGCGTCCGGATTGCTGCGCTCGATCGCGTTGCGGTAGAGCGTCATCGCCACGCCGATCGTGCCCAGGCGGTGCAGCTGGCCGGTGACCAGGTCGCGGTCGCGGGTGGCGTCGGCGGCCGCGGCGCTGCGCACCAGCTCGGCGTGGGCCTCGAGCGCCGGCGCGCCGGCCTCGCCCTGCTCGCGCAGCCAGGCCAGCACGGCCGCCTCTTCCTCGCGCTTGCGCGCGGCGGCGCCGATGCGGGCGAAACCCTCCAGCTGGCCGTCGTAGTTCTTGGAGGCGTTCTTCCAGCCGCCGACCGTGCTGGCGTAGCGCACCGCGATCTCGGGATTCTCGCGCCCCGCCTCCTCCACCAGCGCCAGCAGCCGCTTGTAGTGCGCCGACAGCGTCGGGTACATCCAGCCCGCGGTCTGCTCGAACTCCGCGGCGATCGCGTAGCGGTTCGTGCTGCCGGGGTAGCCGGCCGCCATCACGAAGTCGCCCTCGCGCAGCGGCTCGCTGGCGAAGCGCAGCCAGTGCCGCGGCCGGTAGGGCACGTTCTCGTCGGCGCGGTCGGCCGGGCGGCCGTCCGGGCCGACGTAGGCGCGATAGAAGGCGAAGTCGCCGGTGTGCCGCGGCCACATCCAGTTGTCCACTTCGCCGCCGAAGTTGCCGACCCCGCCCGGCGGCGCGTAGACCAGGCGCACGTCGCGGATCTCGAGGTTGCGGAACAGGCGGTAGGCGCCGCCGCCCTCGAAGGCGTACAGGCGGCAGCGGTAGCCGGGCTGGAACTCGCAACTGGCCACCAGCCGCTTCTCGATCGCCTCGAAGGCGCGCGCGCGCCCGATCGCGTCCGGCGCGGCGGCGATGGCGCGCTGCACCTCGGCGGTGACGTCGCGGATGGAATCGAGCACGTAGATGCGCGCGTTGGGGCCGGCGGCGAGCTCGCCGGCGCGCCCGCCGGCGTTGAAGCCGTCGCGCATCAGGTTGTTCTCGGGCGTCGAATTGAGCTGGATGGCGCCGTAGGCGCAATGATGGTTGGTGACCACCAGGCCCTGCGGGGAGACGAAGCTCGCGGTGCAGCCGCCGAGCGAGACCACCGCGCCCATCGGATCGCCGGTCAGATCGGCCAGCCGCTCCGGCGGCAGGCGCAGCCCCGCGTCCCGCAACGGCTGCGCGATCTCCGCCAGTTGCTGCGGGACCCACATGCCCTCCGCGGCCTGGGCCAGGGCCGGGGCGGCGGCGGCGAGCGCGAGCAGCGCGGCGATCGGGCGGCGGGTCATCCGGGGCGGTCTCCTGTCGGCGGGGGACCGCAAGTCTACCCAGCCCGCGCCGGCGGGCGACCGCAGCGCAGCACGGGGCGGCCGGGGCGCTGCCCTATAATCGCGCCTCCTTTTTGCCCACCGGAACCTTTTCCATGGCCGAGACCGCCCGGCGACCCACCACCATGCGCGCATTGGTCAAGCGCGAGGCCGCCAAGGGCATCTGGATGGAAGAGGTGCCGGTGCCCTCGCCCGGCCCCAACGAGGTCCTGATCCGGGTCGAGAAGGCCGCCATCTGCGGTACCGACCTGCACATCTACCTGTGGGACGAGTGGAGCCAGCGCACGATCGAGCCCGGGCTGGTCATCGGCCACGAATTCGTCGGGCGCATCGCCGAGATCGGCCCGGGCGTGGCCGGCTACAGCCTCGGCCAGCGCGTCTCGGCGGAGGGGCACATCGTCTGCGGCCACTGCCGCAACTGCCGCGCCGGCCGCCAGCACCTGTGCCCGAACACCCGCGGCATCGGCGTCAACCGCGACGGCGCTTTCGCCGAGTACATCGTCATGCCGGCCACCAACCTGTGGCCGATCCCCGACCAGATCCCCTCGGAGCTGGCGGCGTTCTTCGACCCCTACGGCAACGCCGCGCACTGCGCGCTGGAGTTCGACGTGGTCGGCGAGGACGTGCTGATCACCGGCGCCGGCCCGATCGGGGTGATGGCGGCGGGCATCTGCAAGCACGTGGGCGCGCGCAACGTGGTGGTCACCGACGTCAACGACTACCGCCTGAAGCTGGCCGCCGACATGGGCGCCACCCGCGTGGTCAACGTCGCCAACGCCTCGCTGCGGGACGTGATGGCCGACCTGCACCTGGAAGGCTTCGACGTCGGCCTGGAGATGAGCGGCAACCCGCGCGCCTTCAACGACATGCTCGACTGCATGTACCACGGCGGCAAGGTCGCCCTGCTGGGCATCCTGCCCAAGGGCGCGGGCATCGACTGGGACCGCATCATCTTCAAGGGCCTGACCGTGCAGGGCATCTACGGCCGCAAGATGTACGAGACCTGGTACAAGATGACCCAGCTCGTGCTGTCGGGCTTTCCGCTGGGCAAGGTGCTGAGCCATCAATTGCCGGCCGACGAATTCCAGAAGGGCTTCGACCTGATGGAATCGGGTAAGTCGGGCAAGGTCGTGCTCGACTGGCACTAGCGGCGTCTCGACGTTCGAACTGCAGCGTCGAAACCGTTCCTTCTCCCGCAAGCGGACCCCATGCCGTCCCTTCTCCCGCAAGCGGGGGCATGTCGTTCCTTCTCCCGCAAGCGGGACGCATGCCGTCCCTTCTCCCGCAAGCGGGACCATGTTGTTCCTTCTCCCGCGGGAAGGGAAAAACAAGATGCGCCCCGCTCGCGGGGGAAGGACCGCGCGGGCGCTGCGACGCCACCGCCCCCGGCGGCATCCCTTCGGGAGTCCGTCCCGGAGAATCCGCATGCCGTCGCGCCCGCTGTCGCTGCTTCGCCTCCTGCTTTCGCTCGCCGCCACGGCCGCGTCCGCGGCCGAGCCCGCACCCTGCCCCACGCTGCCCGCCCCCGCCGCGGAACTCGCCTGCGTCGCCAGCGAGGCGGGCTGGTTCTACGCCCACGACGCCGGCAGCGCCGCGCGGATCGCCGAGGACGCGCTCCGGACCGGCGAGGATTTCCGCCGCCGCTTCTCGCGCCCGCCTCCGCGCGGTGCGGTGATCGCCGGCGGCGCCGGGTTCGTCCTCGCGCCCGCAGCGGCGCAGATCCTGCGCGATGCCGGCGCGGCCTGGCAGCTGCCCTGGCTGGACGCGTCCGAACGGCGCGAACTCCAGCGGCTGGGGATCGAGCGCCAGTTGCGCGCGCAGCGGCCGCAGGCCTCCGAGGCCGAGATCGCCGCGCTGCTGGAAGCGGCGCTGCGCCGTGCGCCGGCGCTGCAGGCCACCGACCGCAGCGCGCTGCGCCACGAGATCGGCCACGCGCTGCTGATCCACGCGTTCTGGCCCGACGCCGCCGGCACGAGCGGCGCGGCGCACTACGGCGGCCCCGCGCAGGACTGGCTGGACGAGACCGCCGCGGTGCTGATGGAATCCGAGGACATGGCCGACGCCCGCCGGCGCCGGCTCGCCGAACCCGGCGAACGCGCGCGCCTGCTGCCGCTGGAGGCGTTCTTCGCCGCCGACCATCCGCTCGCCGCGCGCCTGGCCGAGCTGCGCCCGTCCGCAGCCGGCGGCGGCATCCGCGTGATCTCCGGGGAGGACGCGCAGCGCCTGTCGCAGGAGGCCGGCGGCTTCTACGCCCAGGCCCGCGGCGTGGCCGATTTCCTGATCGAGGCCAGCGGCGACCCGGCCGTGTTCGGCGACATCGCCACCTTCGCCGCCGCCGGCGGCGACATGGCCGGCTGGCTGTCCGCACGCGGCGCGCGCTACGGCCTGCCCACGACGGTGGCGGCGCTGGATGCGGCCTGGCGGCGCTGGCTCGATGCCGCCGTCGCCGCGCCGCCGCCGCGCGCGTCCGGCGACGCCGCGGAGCGCGATGGATAGACTGTGCCCCTCCCGAACCGCCGAACCCCGCTCATGTCCCTCACCCAGCGCTACGCCGCGACCCTCGACGAGATCCGCGAGGCCGGACTGTTCAAGTCCGAACGCATCATCACCAGCCCGCAGTCGGCCGAGATCACGCTGGCCGACGGCCGCACCGTGCTGAACTTCTGCGCCAACAACTACCTCGGCCTGGCCGACCACCCCGACCTGATCGCCGCGGCGAAGGACGCGCTCGACAGCCACGGCTTCGGCCTGGCCTCGGTGCGCTTCATCTGCGGCACCCAGGATCTGCACAAGCGCCTGGAAAGGACCATCGCGGACTTCTTCGGCACCGAGGACACCATCCTCTACGCCGCCTGCTTCGACGCCAACGGCGGCCTGTTCGAGCCGCTGCTGGGCGAAGAGGACGCGATCGTCAGCGATGCGCTCAACCACGCCTCGATCATTGACGGCGTGCGCCTGTGCAAGGCCCGCCGCTACCGCTACGCCAATTGCGACATGGCCGACCTGGAGGCGCAGTTGCGGCAGGCGCGCGCGGACGGGGCGCGCACGATCCTGATCACCACCGACGGCGTGTTCTCGATGGACGGCTTCGTCGCCCCGCTCGACGAGATCGTCGCGCTGGCGGCGAAGTACGACGCGCTGGTGCACATCGACGAATGCCATGCCACCGGCTTCATCGGCGCGACCGGTCGCGGCTCGGCCGAGGCCCGCGGCGTGCTCGACAGGATCGACATCTTCACCGGCACCCTGGGCAAGGCCATGGGCGGCGCCCTGGGCGGCTTCACCACCGCCAGGGCCGAGGTGATCGAGCTGCTGCGGCAGCGCTCGCGCCCGTACCTGTTCTCCAACTCGCTGCCGCCGCACGTGGTGGCCGCCGGCATCAAGGCCTTCGAGATGCTCGACGCCGCCGACGCACTGCGCGAGCGGCTGCGCGAGAACACGCGCTACTTCCGCGAGCGCATGACCGCGGCGGGCTTCGACCTCAAGCCGGGCGACCACCCGATCTCGCCGGTCATGCTCTACGACGCGCCGCTGGCGCAGCGCTTCGCCGAGCGGCTGCTGGAGGAAGGCATCTACGCGATCGGCTTCTTCTTCCCGGTGGTCCCCCAGGGGCAGGCGCGCATCCGCACCCAGATCAGCGCCGCGCACACCCGCGCGCATCTCGACCGCGCGATCGATGCCTTCACCCGCATCGGCCGCGAGCTGGGCGTGATCGCCGGCTGAGCGCCAGAACGCGAGAGAGCCCGCTCGCGCGGGCTCCTCGTCCACTCGGCGCGATGCCGGCCTCAGTCCGGAGAGGCGGACGCCGCCGCGCCGGACGTGCCGGCGGCTTCGCCGGTCGCCGTCGCCGCGGGCACGCCCTCGATGTCGAGCGCCGGCGTCGCCGGCTTCGGCGCGCCACGGGCCACGCGTACGCCGCGGGCCTTCATCCAGGCGTCGAACTCGTCGGCGGTCATCATCTTGCCGCCCTGCTGCATGTCGAACCGCCACGGGGTGTTGTCGAACTCCGTCTGCGGCTTGTAGACGGACGGATCGTTGGGATCGATCGCGGCCGGCGCGGGCATCGCGCTGGCCAGTTGGCTGCAGCCTTCCAGGCGCATGCGCAGGACCACCTGTTCCAGCGACTGCGTTTCGTCGAAGGCCGGCGACAGCACGCCGCCCTGCGCGCCGGGGCGGTAGACCGGGGCGATCAGTTCGGGCGAGATCGCGGTCAGCACGGTCGGCTGCAACGGCGCCGCGGCGGCGGTCTGGCCGATCGAGCAATCGGAGGCATGGGACAGGACGGGCGTTGCCGCGAGCAGCAACGTGGCGATGGCCTTGTGCATGGTGAGATCCCCGGCGAAAGTGCGAAGGAGTGTATGCGCTTTAAATAAGCGCCGCAAGTCGTTGTTTCACAAAGCCACGCATTCAGCATGACCCGCGCGACGCCCGGCCCACGCTAGCACTTTTCCGGGTCCGCCGCGGCATCGCGGCGACCGCACCCGCGGAAAACAGAAAGCCCGGCGCGAGGCCGGGCTTTCTGGTGTTGCGCGAACCGACGTCCTTAGTTCTGGACGTTCAGCTCGGTGCGGCGGTTGCGCGCGCGGCCTTCCGGATTGTCCGAGCCATCCGGGTTGGTGTTCGGCGCGATCGGGCGGCTCTCGCCGTAGCCGACCGGACCCACCAGGCGGCTGGCATCGATGCCGTTGCTGGTGATGTAGTCGTACACGGCGCGCGCACGGCGCTCCGACAGACCCTGGTTGTAGGCATCGGTACCGACCGAGTCGGTGTGGCCGGCCACTTCGACGCGCAGGTCGGGGTAGCGGCGCAGGATCTCGATGGCCTCGTTCAGGATCGCCACGGCGTCCGGACGCAGGGTCGACTTGTCGAAGTCGAAGTTGACGCCGCGCAGGTCGATGGTGACCGGGACCGGGCAGCCGTCCGGACCGACGGTGGTGCCGGCGGCGGTGTTCGGGCAGCGGTCGTCGCAGTCGTTCACGCCGTCGCCATCGCTATCGCGATCGGCGCAGGTGTCGACCGGCGGCGGCGGCGGCGGGGCGACCGGAGCAACCGGCGGCGGGCCCAGCGGAATCACGACGCCGACCGAAGCCAGCAGGTCGGTGAAGTAGCTCTCCGACTGGTTGTGCGGGTAGCCGGCCCAGTCCTGCGAACCGTTGGCCGCATAGCTGTCGTCGTTGAAGTCGCCGCGCAGCGCGACCTCGGTACGGACCGCGACGCGGTTGGCGAAGGTGCTCTGGATGCCCAGGCCGATCTTGGCGGCGAAGTTGCCGTCCTTGTTCTCGCCGGGGGAGTCCGCGTTCGGGAAGTTGTCGTACTCTTCCTCGCTGCGCTGGTAGCCGATGCCGAACAGCGCATAGGGGTTCCAGGAACGGCCTTCCGAGAGCCAGTGGTAGCGGAAGTCGAACGAGATACCGTACTGGCTCCAGTTCAGGTTCGGGTTGGAACCCGTCACGTCGTTGGCGCTACGGAAGTTCGGGTTCTGGTAGTTCAGCTCGCCGTCGACCGACCAGTTGGGGCTGATGAACTTGCCCAGGCCGATGGTCCCGAAGGGGGCGTCCGAGGTGCGACGGTCGTCGTCCTGGAAGTTGTAGCCCACCGAACCGGTCAGGTACCAGCGATCGTCGAACTCCTGCGCACTGGCGGCGTGCGCCAGGCCCAGGCCGCCCAACAGCGCGGCGCAGAGGAGTTTCTTCTTCATTTGGTTCAGCTCCTTGATCAAGGGGGAAAGCGGGACTGCACTGAATTGTTCGTTGTCGGTCGTGACCGCGTGAGGCGATCATCGCCGGCGTAGCCTAGAGTCAGCCCTGTGAAGGCCCCGTTAACGCTAGCATAACAGTTGAAGGGTGCCAACGTGGGGCAAGCCCTGACCCTGCCCCCCCAGTCAGGGACGATAAAGGGCCATGAACGCGTCCAGCGGGGTCTCGTCGAAGCGGTCGGGGTCGGCGGCCAGCGCCAGGATCCGCTCCGCCTGCGCCGGCGGCAGGTGCGCGCGCAACGCGGTTTCGCACTTGGCCAGCAGCAGCGGCACGCCCTCGGCGCGGCGCCGGCGGTGGCCCACGGGATAGGCGACCTCGACCCGGCCGGTCGAGCTGCCGTCGGCGAAGACCACCTCCACCGCGTTGGCGATCGCGCGCTTGTCCGGGTCGAGGTAGTCGCGGGTGAAGGCCGGATTCTCGCGGACCCGCATCCGGGCGCGCAGCGCGTCGATGCGCGGATCGGCGGCCACCTCGTCGCCGTAGTCCTCGGCGGTCAGGCGGCCGAAGATCAGCGGCACCGCGACCATGTACTGCAGGCAGTGGTCGCGATCGGCGTAGTTGGCCAGCGGCCCGGTCTTGTCGATGATCCGCGCGCCCGCTTCCTGGGTCTCGATCTCGATGCGCGCGATTTCGCCCAGGCGGTCGCGCACCTGCGGGTGCAGGCGCAGGGCGCACTCGACCGCGGTCTGGGCATGGAATTCCGCGGGGTAGCTGATCTTGAACAGGATGTTCTCCATCACGTAGCTGCCGAACGGCCGTTCGAACTCGAACGCGCGCCCGCCGAAGGCGACGTCGTAGAAGCCCCAGCCGGGCGCGCTGAGCGCGCTGGGGCAACCCACCTCGCGCTTGCGCGCGGCATCGAGCGCGAGGACGACCGCGCGGCGGCAGGCGTCGCCCGCGGCCCAGCTCTTGCGCGGCCCGGTGTTGGGGGCGTGGCGGTAGGTGCGCAGGGCGCCGTTGTCGACCCAGGCGTGCGAGACCGCCGCGACGATCTCGTCGCGGCCGCCGCCCAGCATGGCGGTGGCCACCGCGGTCGAGGCCAGCCGGACCAGGATCACGTGGTCCAGGCCGACCCGGTTGAAGGCGTTGCGCAGCGCGTAGACGCCCTGGATCTCGTGCGCCTTGATCGCCCATTCGAGCACCTCGCGCATCGCCATCGGCCGGCCTTCGCGGCGTGCGCGCCAGTCGGCGACGGCGAGGATCGCGCCGAGGTTGTCGGACGGGTGTCCCCACTCCGCCGCCAGCCAGGTGTCGTTGTAGTCGAGCCAGCGGATCAGGGTGCCGATGTTGAACGCGGCCTGCGCGGGATCGAGCTCGAAGCGGGTGCCGGGCACGCGGGCGCCGCCGGGAATCTCGCCGCCCGGCACCAGCGGCCCCAGGTGCCGGGCGCATTCGGGGAACGCCAGCGCCATCAGCGCGCAGGCCAGCGAGTCGAACACCATCAGCCGCGCGGTGTCGTAGGCCTCCGCGGACTCGATGCGGGCATCGAGCACGTAGTCGGCGATGGCGACCAGGGGCGCGTCGGGCGCGGGCCGGGCCGCGGAACGGGGATCGGAACCGTGCGTCATGCAGATTCTCGCTTGCCTCGGGACCCCACACTCTAAAGGCTGCCGGCACCGGACGCGCCGGACTGCAACGCTGCGGTTCGCCGGTACGGCTTGGCCCGCCCGGCGCCTGGGGCCATGGTGGGCGCATGCACATCGTCCCGACGCCCTCGCCCGCCGCATCCGCGCCGCGCCCGCCCGCGCTGTTCCTGTCCCACGGCTCGCCGATGCTGGCGGTGGAGGACTCGCCCGCCGGGCGGTTCCTCGACGGGCTCGGCGCGCGGCTGCCGCGTCCGAGCGCGATCCTGGTCGCCTCGGCGCACTTCACCGCCGCGCCGTTCCTGGTCGGGGCGGCGGGCGCGCCGGCGACGATCCACGATTTCGGCCGCTTCCCGGACGCGCTGTTCCGCATCCGCTACCCGGCCCCCGGCGCGCCGGCGCTGGCGGAGGCGGCGGTCCGCCGCCTGCGCGAGGCCGGCATCGCCGCCGCGCCGTGGCCGGACCAGGGCCTGGACCACGGCGTCTGGGTGCCGCTGCGGCGCATGTATCCGGATGCGGACGTCCCGGTGGTGCCGGTGTCGGTGAACCCGCGCGCCGATGCCGCGGCGCACTTCGCGCTGGGCCGCGCGCTCGGCGGGCTGCGCGACGACGGCGTGCTGGTGATCGGCTCCGGCGGCTTCGTGCACAACCTCGGCGACCTGGTGTGGACCGACCGCGACGCGCCGATGCCGGCCTGGGCGAGCGCCTTCGCCGGCTGGATGCGCGCGCGGCTGGAGGCCGGCGACCTGCCGGCGCTGCTCGACTGGGCGCAGCGCGCGCCCGAGGCGCACCGCGCGCACCCCACCGTGGAACACCTGTTGCCGCTGTTCGTGGCGCTGGGCGCTGCGGGCGACGCGCCGCGGGTGGAGACGCTGCACCGCTCGCACGAGTTCGGTTCGCTGGCGCTGGACGCCTTCGCCTTCCACGACGATCCACCGCCGGCCCGGTAGGCGCGCGGTCTACGCCGCTTCCATCCCGGCCTCCCACGGCGGCGGATCGCCGAGCCGCGCGGCGAGGAACGCCAACAGCGCATCCACCCGCGGCGGCACCAGCCGCCGCTGCGGCATCACCGCGTGGATGGCGGTCTCGGCGATGCGGTAGTCCGGCAGCACCGCGCGCAGGCGGCCGGCGCGCAGGTCCTCGTGCACGTGCCACAGCGAGTGCTGGGCGATCCCGAGGCCGGACAGCGCCGCATCGCGCAACGCCTCGCCCAGGTTGCTCTCGAAGCGCGCCTGCATCCGCACCGCGGTCTCGCGGCCCTGCGCGTCCAGCAGCCGCCACACGTCGTGGCGTCCCCGGTTGCCGAACAGCAGTACGCCGTCGTGCGCAGCGAGATCGGCCGGCGTGCGCGGGGTGCCGCGCCGGGCGAGGTAGTCGGGCGAGGCGCACAGCACGTAGCGGTTGCGCGCCAGCGGCCGCGCGACCAGCGAGGAATCCGGCAGCGCACCGATGCGGATGGCCAGGTCGTAGCCGCCGCCGACCAGATCCACCACGCGGTCGTCGAGGTCCAGGCTGATCCGCAGCGCCGGATGGGCCGCGAGGAAGTCCGGCAGCAGCGGCGAGATGTACTGGCGGCCGAACGAGGCCGAGGCGGTCATCCGCAACACCCCGGACACGCCGCCGGCACCGCCGCTGCCGCGCAGGCTGGCGGCCAGGCTGTCGAACTCGTCGATCAGCGCGCGTCCCTGCGCGGCCAGCAGCGAACCTTCCGGGGTCGGGTGCATGCGGCGCGTGGTCCGGTGCAGCAGGCGCACGCCCAGTTCGCGCTCGAGCCGCTTCAGCCGCTGGCTGGCCACCGCCGGCGACAGGTCCAGGCTGCGCGCGGCAGCGCTGATGGAGCCCAGGTCGAGCGTGCGCAGGAACAGCGCGACGTCGCCTATCCGGTCCATGTCCGCCCCATGCGATCTTCAATATTCCATTGAAAGTGATTGGCGATTCTACGCCTGTTTCGGCATCGCGGCGCCCGCCAGACTGGCCGCCTTCTCCCGTTCCGGCCCACGCATGCGCCCGCCCCTCCCCGCCCCGCCCGCCGCTTCCCACCGCCTGCCGCTGGCGCTGTACGCCTTGACCGCCGGCGCGTTCGGCATCGGCACCACCGAGTTCGTGATCATGGGCCTGCTGACCCAGGTGGCGGCCGACCTGCGGGTCAGCCTGCCCGCGGCCGGGCTGCTGATCTCCGGCTACGCGCTGGGCGTGTTCGTCGGCGCGCCGCTGCTCACGCTCGCCACCGCGCGGCTGCCGCGCAAGGCGGTACTGGTCGGGCTGATGGTGGTGTTCACGCTGGGCAACCTCGCCTGCGCGCTGGCGCCCGGCTACGGCGGCCTGATGGCCGCGCGGGTGGTCACCGCGCTGGCCCACGGCACCTTCTTCGGCGTGGGCGCGGTGGTCGCGACCGGGCTGGTGCCGCGCGAGCGCCAGGCGTCGGCGATCTCGCTCATGTTCGCCGGCCTGACCGTGGCCACCCTGCTCGGGGTGCCCGCCGGTGCCTGGCTCGGCCTGCAGGCGGGCTGGCGCGCCACGTTCTGGGCGGTGGCCGCGCTGGGGGTGCTGGCCACCGCGGTGATCGCCGCGCTGGTGCCGGCCGAGCGAGCGCGCCCGGCGCCGCTGCGCACGGCCCAGCAGATCGCGGCGGTCGCACGCCCGCAGGTACTGCTCGGCCTGTCGATGACGGTGCTGGGTTTCGCCGGGGTGTTCACCGTGTACACCTTCATCCAGCCGATCCTGCTGCGGGTGACCGGACTGTCGGAAGCGGCGGTGTCTCCGGTGCTGCTGGTGTTCGGCGTGGGCATGATCGCCGGCAACCTGCTCGGCGGCCGGCTCGCCGACCGCCGCCCGGCCGCGTCGCTGCCGATCACCCTGGGCGCACTGGCCGCGGTCATCGGCACGCTCGGCCTGGCGATGCACTCGGCGCCGGCGATGGTGCTGTGCACCGGCCTGCTGGGCGTGGCCGCGTTCGCCACCGTGTCGCCGATGCAGCTGTGGGTGCTGCGGCAGGCCGGCGACGCCGGCCGCACGCTGGCCTCCAGCCTCAACATCGGCGCCTTCAACCTCGGCAACGCGCTCGGCGCCTGGCTCGGCGGGCTGGTCCTGGCGCGCGGCGGCGGCCTGGCCGCGACCGCGCCCGCCGGCGCCGCGGCCACCCTGGCCGGGCTCACGCTGGCGATCGCCGCGATCCGCCTGGCCGGCCGCGAAGCCACGCCGGCAGCCCTGCCCGACGCCTGCTGATCCCGTTCCCTCCCAACCGGAAGACCCACCATGGACATGCGTTTCCTGGGCGCCTCGGGCCTCAGGGTTCCCGCCCTCGGCTTCGGCGTCGGCACCTTCGGCGGCCGCGGCCCCCTGTTCGGCGCCTGGGGCGACACCGGCCCCGACGAAGCGACCCGGCTGATCGACATCTGCCTCGACGCCGGGGTCAATTTCTTCGACACCGCCGACGTCTACTCCGACGGCGCCTCGGAAGAGGTACTCGGCCGCGCCGTGCGCGGGCGCCGCGACCGCGTGCTGCTGTCGACCAAGGTCGGCCTGCGCCTGGGCGAGGATGCCAACGCCGTCGGCAGCTCGCGCTTCCACCTGTTGCGCGCGGTCGAGGACAGCCTGCGCCGGCTCGGCACCGATTACCTCGACCTGCTGCAGCTGCATGCCTTCGATGCGCGCACGCCGGTGGAGGAGACGCTGTCGACGCTGGACGGCCTGGTCCGCGCCGGCAAGGTGCGCTACCTGGGCGCGTCGAACTACTCCGGCTGGCAACTGATGAAGTCGCTGGCCGCCGCCGACCGCCACGGCTGGAGCCGCTACGTGGCGCACCAGGCCTACTACTCGCTGATCGGCCGCGACTACGAATGGGAACTGATGCCGCTGGCCCTGGACCAGGGCCTGGGCGCGGTGGTGTGGAGCCCGCTGGGCTGGGGCCGGCTGACCGGCAGGATCCGCCGCGACCGGCCGCTGCCGGCCGGCAGCCGCCTGCACGAGACCGCCGGCTTCGCGCCGCCGGTGGAGGACGCGCGGCTGTACCGCGTGGTCGATGCGCTCGACGCGGTCGCCGCCGAGACCGGGCGCAGCGTGCCGCAGGTCGCGCTGAACTGGCTGCTGCAGCGGCCCACCGTCTCCACCGTGCTGGTCGGCGCGCGCAACGAGGCGCAGTTGCGCGAGAACCTCGGCGCCGTCGGCTGGTCGCTGGATCCTGCGCAGGTCGCGCGGCTGGATGCGGCGAGCGCCGTCGCGCCGCCGTATCCCTACTACCCTTACTGGAACGGGCAGTTCGCCGAACGCAGCCCCGCCCCCGTCCCCCGCTACGAGGAATCCGCATGAAAGCCATCGCCATGACCCGCCCGCTGCCCATCGACGATCCCGAGGCGCTGGTCGAGATCGAACTCGACCTGCCCGAGCCCGGTCCGCGCGATCTGCGCGTGCGCGTGGACGCGGTCTCGGTCAACCCGGTCGATACCAAGCTGCGCCGCGCGCCGCTGCCCGATGGCGCGGCGCATCGCGTGCTCGGCTACGACGCGGCCGGCGTCGTCGAGGCGATCGGCGCGCAGGTGCGCGGCTTCGCCGTCGGCGACGCGGTGTACTACGCCGGCGACGTCTCGCGCCCGGGCAGCAACGCGCAGTTCCAACTGGTGGACGAGCGGCTGGTCGCGCGCAAGCCGCAATCGCTGGACTTCGCCCAGGCCGCGGCGCTGCCGCTGACCGCGATCACCGCCTGGGAACTGCTGTTCGAACGCATGCCCTACGCCTTCGACGGCGGCGGCGCCGGCAAGACGCTGCTGGCCATCGGCGGCGCCGGCGGCGTCGGCTCGGTCGCGATCCAGCTGGCGAAGCTCGCCGGCTTCACGGTGGTCGCCACCGCCTCGCGCGAGGAGACCGTCGCCTGGTGCCGCGAACTGGGCGCCGACCATGTCGTCGACCACCGCCAGCCGCTGGCGCCGCAGTTGCGGGCGCTGGGCCTGGCTGCCGTGGAGGCCGCGATCAACCTCGCCGACACCGACCGCTACTGGGACGAACTGGGCGAACTGCTGGCGCCGCAGGGCCACCTCGGCCTGATCGTGGAGCCGGCCGGCGCGCTCAGGATCGGCGATCCCTACAAGGCCAAGTGCATCGGCATCCATTGGGAAATGATGTTCGCGCGCCCGCGCTTCCGGACCGCGGACATGGATGCGCAGGGGCGCATCCTGGCGCGCGTGGCGGACCTGATCGACGCCGGCCGGCTGCGCGGCACCTGGACCGAGACGCTCTCGCCGATCGGCGCCGGGACGCTGCGCGAGGCGCACCGGCGCCTGGAGTCCGGGCGCACGATCGGCAAGCTCGTGGCCGCCGGCTGGTAGCAGCGCGCACGCGCGCCGGCGGCGCCGGAGCGGCCCGGCGAGCGGCTTCGGCGCTTACCGCACCCGGCTGAACAGGGCAAGGATCGGCGCGAATCCCATTCAGGATGGGTTTGGACAGGCGCCCTTAACGTGCGCGCACCTTCCGGGGGGCCCTCCCCGGAAACCGGTCCGGGCCGCGTTCGGCGGCCCGGTCCCGGGCACAAAGCGCGCCGCAGAGCCGCTGCCCTTGTCGCGAATCCCTCGCGAGCGTCCCGGCGCCGATGCCGGACGTGCCTATCGCCATGCCGGTCCGTCGCGCCGTCCTCGCCCCAGGCGACGATGCCGCGAGCCCGGCGCAACGGAGCAAGGACCGAACATGCAACTGAGCTGGATCCTTTGGCTGGCCTCGATCCTTCCCCAGCCCGCCGCCGACTCGCTGTGCCTGAGCACCACCGTGTACCTGGAGGCCCGCAACCAGTCCGAGCGCGGCCAGAAGGCCGTCGCCGAGGTCGCCCTGCGCCGCCAGGACAGCGGCCTGTGGGGCCGTTCGATGTGCGAAGTGGTGACCGCGCGCAACCAGTTCGCGCCGACCATCGTGTCGCCGCGCACGCGGCTGAGCAACGTCGAGGCGTGGTCGCAGGCGGTCACGATCGCGCTGGAATCCGAGCGCAACTGGGCGCTGCCGCCCGGCGAGCGCACCGAGATCGTGCCGGGCGCGAGCCATTTCATGGCCCACGGCATCGCCAGCCCGAGCTGGCGCAACGCCTACCAGGTGGCGCAGATCGGCGACCACACCTTCCTGCGCGTGCAGACGCTGACCCCGCGCGGCTCCTGATCGCCGGCGGCGGCACGCCGCACGCGCGCGTGGAAGACGGCCCCGACTGGCCTTCGCCGATTCCGACGCGCATCCGACCTTCCGTTCGCTTCTGGGCGCTGCGCGTCCTCGACGCCCAGTCCGGCCGCGTCGCGATCGAGAAGCGGCCCGTCCGCCGGCGCGGACGGGCCACGCCGGTCAGCCGCGCCGGTCGATCGGCACGAACTCGAGGTTCTCGGGACCGGTGTAATTGGCGCTCGGGCGGATGATCTTGCCGTCGATGCGCTGCTCGATCACGTGCGCGCTCCAGCCGGAGGTGCGCGCGATCACGAACAGCGGGGTGAACATCGCCGTCGGCACGCCCATCATGTGGTAGCTGACCGCGCTGAACCAGTCGAGGTTGGGAAACATCTTCTTGATGTCCCACATCACCGTCTCCAGACGTTCGGCGATGTCGTACATCTTGGTGCTGCCCTGCTCCACCGACAGCTGGCGCGCGACCTCCTTGATGACCTGGTTGCGCGGATCGCCGGTGGTGTAGACCGGGTGGCCGAAGCCGATCACCACTTCCTTGCGCTCCACCCGCGCGCGGATGTCGGCTTCCGCCTCGTCCGGCGTGTCGTAGCGCTTCTGCACCTCGAAGGCGACCTCGTTGGCGCCGCCGTGCTTGGGCCCGCGCAGCGCGCCGATCGCGCCGGCGATGCAGGAATACAGGTCGCTGCCGGTACCGGCGATCACGCGCGCGGCGAAGGTGGAGGCGTTGAACTCGTGCTCGGCGTAGAGGATCAGCGAGGTGTGCATCGCGCGCACCCAGCTCTCGCGCGGCTCGGTGCCGTGCAGCAGGCGTAGGAAGTGGCCGCCGATCGAATCGTCGTCGGTCTCCACCTCGATGCGCCGGCCGTTGTGGCTGAAGTGGTACCAGTACAGCAGCATCGAGCCGAGCGAGGCCATCAGCTTGTCGGCGATGTCGCGCGCGCCGGGATGGTTGTGGTCGTCCTTCTCCGGCTGCAGGCAGCCCAGCGCCGACACGCCGGTGCGCATGACGTCCATCGGGTGCGCCGACGGCGGCAGTTGCTCCAGCACCGCCTTGACCGCGGCCGGCACCCCGCGCAGCGATTTCAGCTTGGCCTTGTAGCCGCGCAGCTCGGCCGCGGTGGGCAGCTTGCCGTGCACCAGCAGGTAGGCGATCTCCTCGAACTCGCTGGTGGTGGCGATGTCGAGGATGTCGTAGCCGCGGTAGTGCAGGTCGTTGCCGCTGCGCCCCACGGTACACAGCGCGGTGTTGCCGGCCGCGGTGCCGCTCAACGCGACGGATTTCTTCGGCTTGAACGCCGGGGCGGTGGTCTGGCTCATCTGCTCGCTCCTTCAAGAGCGTGCCGGCCGCGGATCTGCGCGGATCGGCACGGATTGAGAACTTCGATCGTCGGTTTCGCTATGCCCGCGCTCATCCGCGGAAAATCCCCGTGGCGCGTCATTTCTTCGATGCGAACAGCGCATCCAGGCGCTGCTCGAAGGCGTGGTAGCCGATGCGCTCGTACAGCTCCTCGCGGGTCTGCATGGTATCCAGCACCGCGCGCTGGGTGCCGTCGCGGCGCACCGCCTCGTAGACCGCCTCGGCGGCCTTGTTGGCGGCGCGGAAGGCCGACAGCGGGAACAGCTGGATCGCCACGCCCGCCTGCGCCAGCTCGTCGCGGGCGAACAGCGGGGTGGCGCCGAACTCGGTGATGTTGGCCAGCACCGGCACCTTCACCGCATCGACGAAGCGGCGGTAGGTGTCCAGGTCGTAGGCGGCCTCGGCGAAGATGCCGTCGGCGCCGGCCTCCACGCAGGCGATCGCGCGCTCGATCGCGGCGTCCACACCGTCCACCGCGATCGCGTCGGTGCGCGCGATCAGGAAGAAGGCCGGATCGGTCCTGGCGTCGGCGGCGGCCTTGACCCGGTCGACCATCTCGTCCTGCGGCACGATCTCCTTGCCGGGCCGGTGGCCGCAGCGCTTGGCGCCGACCTGGTCCTCGATGTGGCAGGCGGCGGCGCCGGCCTTGATCAGCGACTTCACCGTGCGCTCGATGTTGAACGCGCTGGGGCCGAAGCCGGTGTCGATGTCGACCAGCAGCGGCAGGTCGCAGACGTCGGTGATGCGGCGCACGTCGATCAGCACGTCCTCCAGGGTGTTGATCCCCAGGTCCGGCAGGCCCAGCGAACCGGCCGCCACGCCGCCGCCGGACAGGTAGATCGCGCGGAAGCCGGCGCGGCGCGCGAGCAGCGCGTGGTTGGCGTTGATCGCGCCGATCACCTGCAGCGGCGATTCCTCGGCGAGGGCGGCGCGGAACCTCGCGCCCGGGCTGGCGGGGGCGCCGGCGTGTTGCGGGCTCATCGGGACTCCTTGGAGGATGGCGTGCGGGCCGACAATCTGGCACCGCCGTACCCGTTGATCAATCTTGATCGGATCGATCAATCTGTCGGCATGAGCGCCGATGCCGACCTCCTCACCGCCCGCCAGGCCTGCGCCCTGCTGGGAATCAGCCGGGCGACGCTGTACGCCTACGTCAGCCGCGGCCTGCTGCGCTCGCGACCCGGCGCCGACCACCGCAGCCGCGGCTACCTGCGCCAGGAGGTGGAGCGGCTGGCGCAGCGCCAGCGCAGCGGCCGCGGCGCGGCGCGCGGGGCGGCGCAGAGCCTGGACCGCGGACTGCCGGTGCTGGAGACGCGGATCTCGCTGATCCGCCCCGACAGCCCCTACTACCGCGGCCGCTCGGCGGTCGCGGCGGTACGCGCCGGGGCCACGCTGGAAGACGCCGCCCGGCTGTTGTGGGATTGCGGCGCCGACGATCCCTTCGCCGATCCGGCGGAGACCGGCTGGCCGCCCCGGGTCGCGGCGCTGGCCAACGATGCCGCGCTGCCGCCGCTGGAGCGCGCGATGGCCGCGCTGCCGCTGCTGGCGCTCGACGCCCCGCGCTCCTTCAGCGCCGCGCCGCGCGCGCGCCACCGGACCGCGGCCGCGCTGCTGCGGCAGACCGCGGCGCTGCTGGTGGCGGCCGCGCCGGCGCCCGGCCCGGTGCACCGGCAACTGGCCGCGGCCTGGCGCCCCGGCGACGCCGCCTTCGCCGATCTCGTGCGCGCGGCGCTGGTGCTGTGCGCCGACCACGAACTCAACGTCTCCGCCTTCGCCGCGCGCGTGGTCGCCTCCACCGGCGCGCACCTGCACGCCACCGCCTGCGCCGGGCTGGCCGCGCTGTCCGGGCCGCGCCACGGCGGCGCCACCGCGCGCGCCTACGCGCTGATCGCGCAGGCGCGCGAAGGCGACGCGCGGGCCGCCATCGCCGAGCGCTGGCGGCGCGGCGACGACCTGCCCGGCTTCGGCCACGCGCTGTATCCCGACGGCGATCCGCGCGCGGCGGAACTGCTGGCGCGCCTGCGCGCGGCCTGCGATGGCGCGCCGGCGCTCGCAGAACTCGACGCGATCGTCGCCGCCGCCGAGGAGGTCAGCGGCGAGCGCCCCAACATCGACTTCATGCTGGCCGCGATCTGCCATGCCCACGCGTTGCCGGCACCGCCGGCGCTGGTGCTGTTCGCGGCCGGCCGGCTCACCGGCTGGCTGGCGCACGCGCTGGAGCAGCAGGCGCTGGGCCGGCTGATCCGGCCGCGCGCGCGCTACACCGGCATCGCCCCCGGCCAGGCGCCATAGACGCGACGGGCGTTCCGGAAGCGCGAGCGCGTACCTAAGGCGTATCGACATTCGACCTGCAGCCGAATGCAGCCGAAGCCATCGCTTCTCCACAGGCGGGACCACATCGTCCCTTCTCCCGCAGCGGGTGCATGCCATCCCTTCTCCCGCAAGTGGGCCCATGCCGTTCCTTCTCGCGTGCCCCCATCCGCCTTCGGCACCTTCCCCCGCTCGCGGGGGAAGGAAAAACAAAGTGCTCCCCGCTTGCGGGGAAGGGAAAACAGCGTGCTCCCCGCTTGCGGGGGAAGGGAAAACAGCGTGCTCCCCGCTCGCGGGGGAAGGAAAAAACAGGATGGCCCCCGCTCGCGGTGAGAGGCAGGGGCTTTCCCACGCTGAAATCGATACGACCTAGCGCGCCACCAGCGCGCGCCGGATCTCATCCAGCGCGCCGGGGTCGTCCAGCGTGGACAGGTCGCCCGGATCCCGGCCTTCGGCGAGCGCCTGCAATGAGCGCCGCAGCAGCTTGCCCGAGCGGGTCTTGGGCAGCGCGCCCACCACGTGCACGCGCGCGGGCCGCGCCACCGCGCCCAGCGAGGCGTCCACCGCGCGCTGCATGTCGCGCGCGGCCTGCTCGCGTGCCGCGGCGTCGGCCCCGGGATCGCGCAGGGTGGCGAACACGATCGGCACCTGTCCCTTCAACTCGTCGGCCACGCCGACCACCGCGGCCTCGGCGACCGCCGGGCACGACGACACCGCCTCCTCGATCTCGCGCGTGCCGAGCCGGTGGCCGGCGACGTTGATGACGTCGTCGGTGCGGCCGAGGATGAAGGTGTAGCCGTCCTCGTCGCGCACCGCCCAGTCCAGCGAGCTGTAGAGCAGTTCGTTGAAATGCGAGAAGTAGCTGTCGAGGAAGCGCCGGTCGTCGCGCCAGATCGTGCTCATGCAGCCCGGCGGCAACGGCGGTTCGATCACCAGCACGCCCTTCTCGTTCGGGCCGACGGTCTCGCCGCTGCCCTCGCGCACCACCTTCATCCGGTAGCCCAGGTTGGGGAAGCCGGGCGAGCCGAACCGCACCGGCTTCATGTCCAGCCCCGGCATCAGCGTCAGCGCGGGCCAGCCGGTCTCGGTCTGCCAATAGTTGTCGATCACCGGCTTGCCCAGCGCAGCGGAGATCCACCGCGCGGTGGGCTCGTCGAGCGGCTCCCCGGCCAGAAACAGGTATTCCAGCTTCGACAGGTCGCGCTCGCGCAGGTAGGACACGTCGTGCTTCTTCAGCACGCGGATCGCGGTGGGGGAGGAGAACAACGTGCCCACGCCGTAGCGCTCGCACAGCGACCACCAGATGCCCGGATCCGGGTTCACCGGCAGCCCCTCGTACAGCAGCGAGGTACAGCCGCCGATCAGCGGCCCGTAGACGTTGTAGGAATGGCCCACCGCCCAGCCGACGTCGGAGGTCGAGAACATGACCTGGCCGGGCGCGCAGTCGAAGATGGTGCGCATGGACTGCGCCATCGCCACCGCGTAGCCGCCGACGTCGCGCTGCACGCCCTTCGGCTTGCCGGTGGTGCCGGAGGTATAGAGCAGGTAGCTGGGCTCGTTGGACTCCAGCCAGGCCACCGGTACCTCGGCCTCGCCCGTCTGCGCGCGCAGCTCGGCGTAGTCGACGTCGCGCCCGGCCACGCGCGGCTCGGCCGGGTCGAGCCCGCGCGAGACGATCAATACGTGCGGCGGCGGCGACTTCGCCCGCGCGCAGGCCTCGTCGACCAGCGGCTTGTACGGAATGATCCGGCCACCGCGGCTGCCGGCATCGGCGCAGACCAGCAGCTTCGGCTCGGCGTCGTCGATGCGCAGCGCGAGGTTGTGCGCGGCGAAGCCGCCGAACACCACCGAGTGGATCGCGCCGATGCGCGCGCAGGCCAGCATTGCGAACACCGCCTCGGCCATGTTCGGCATGTAGATCACCACGCGGTCGCCGCGCCCCACGTCCAGCCGCAGCAGTGCGGCGGCGAAGGCGTTCACCTCGCGATGCAGCTGACGGTAGGTGATCTCGCGCGTCGCGCCGGTCTCGGTGGACACGGCCACCAGCGCGAGCTGGTCGCCGCGCGCCTGCAGGTGACGATCGACGGCGTTGTAGCAGAGATTGGTCTCGCCGCCGACGAACCACTTGCGCAACGGCGGGTTGGAGTCGTCGAGGATCCGCTCCGGCGGGCGGTGCCAGTGGATGGCGCGGGCCTCCTCCGCCCAGAACGCCTCCGGCTGCTCGATCGAGCGCCGGTAGACCTCTTCGTAGGTACTCATGCGGCCGCCTCCGAGGAACCGCATCCGAGCATAGCGCCGGGCCCGCGCGCCGCCCCTGCGACCTTGGTCGTAGCCCGGAAAGCGCGAACGGGGATGGAACGCGTTCCAATCCCCCGCCTCGAAGCGCCGGCGCCCCCGGCGAAGTCCCCTCGGGTCGAGGGCGCGCCAACGGCGCAGGGGCGTGGAGAGCGAGCACGCCGGCCCCACGGTCCGCGCAACGAACCGTGGGGCCTGCGTGCGGAGCGAGAAGGCTACCCCAGCAAATGCGCCACGCCGCCGCGCTCTTCCTCGAGCTCGGCAAGGGTCTTGTCGATCGCCTTCTGGCTGAAGTCGTCGATCGGCAGATCCTTGACGATGGTGTACTCGCCGTCCTTCGTCACCACCGGGAAGCCGAAGATCACGCCTTCCGGGATGCCATAGCTGCCGTCGGACGGCACGCCCATGGTCACCCACTTGCCGTCGCTGCCCAGCACCCAGTCGCGGACGTGGTCGATGGCGGCGTTGGCGGCGGACGCTGCCGAGGACAGTCCGCGCGCTTCGATGATCGCCGCGCCGCGCTTGCCGACCTGCGGGATGAAGACCTCGGCGTTCCACGCCTCGTCGCCGATCCTGTCCTTGAGCGAGGCGCCGCCGACGGTAGCGAAGCGGTAGTCGGGGTACATCGTCGGGCTGTGGTTGCCCCACACGATCAGCTTCTCGATCTCGCCCACCGGCACGCCGGCCTTGTTCGCCAGCTGGCTCAGCGCGCGGTTGTGGTCCAGGCGCAGCATGGCGGTGAAGTTCTTCGCCGGCAGGTCGGGCGCGGACTTCATCGCGATGTAGGCGTTGGTGTTGGCCGGATTGCCGACCACCAGCACCTTGACGTCGCGCGAGGCGACCTTGTTCAGCGCCGCGCCCTGGGCGGTGAAGATCTTGGCGTTCTCCAGCAGCAGGTCCTTGCGCTCCATGCCCGGGCCGCGCGGGCGCGCGCCGACCAGCAGGGCGATGTCGGCGTCCTTGAACGCCACTTCCGGATCGTCGGTGCCGATCACGCCGGCCAGCAGCGGGAACGCGCAGTCCTCCAGCTCCATGATCACGCCCTTCAGCGCGGCCTGGGCCTTCTCCATCGGCAGCTCCAGCAGCTGCAGCACGACCGGCTGGTCCTTGCCGAGCATCTCGCCCGAGGCGATGCGGAACAGCAGGGCGTAGCCGATCTGGCCGGCGGCACCGGTGACGGCGACTCGGACGGGGGTCTTCATTCGGTGGATCCTCTCGTTGCTGGGTGGGGAACGGCGCGCGCGTTCAGTAGACGCGGTAGCCGAGCGGGGTCAGCCGGCGGTCGAGCGCGGCGGTGTCGTAGCCGCGCACCACGTCCTGGCCGATGACGGTGACCGGCACCCCGCGCGCGCCCAGGGCGCGCATGGCGCGGTCGCCGTCGGGGGTGTCGATGTCGAGCACCCGATAGCGCACGCCGGCGCGCTCGAAGTCCCGTTGCTGCCTGCGGCAATAGCCGCACCAGTCGGCGGCCAGCATCACGATGCGGTCGTCGCCGGTGGCGGTACGGGGATCGTCGGGATGCAGCGCGGGCGCGGCCTCGCCGTGGAAATGGAACCAGGCGCCGGCGGCGCAGAGCGTCAGCAGGAGCAGCGCCCAGCGCACGATTCAGGCCCTGCCGACGACGGCACCGGTCGCGCCGGGGCGGGCGCGTACGCGTGAGGCGGTCGGTGGACGGGATGGGCGCATCGACGCTCGTGCTGGGTCCGGGCGGGCTCCGCGAGCGAGGCTGCGCGGAGCCCGCGATTCTAGCATCCGCCCGGCGCGCCGCCGCACGCCGGGCGGGGCGGTCTCAGGCGGCCAGGATCTTGTTCCACTCCGCCACGCGGTCGGCCTTCGCGGCCAGCGCGGCGTCGGCGTCGCCCTCGATCTTCACGGACTTGATCGTATCGCCCTGCTTGACCGCGTCCACCACCTCCAGGCCCTCGGTCACCTTGCCGAAGACGGTGTGCTTGCCGTCGAGCCAGTCGGTCTTGATGTGGGTGATGAAGAACTGGCTGCCGTTGGTGTTCGGACCCGCGTTGGCCATCGACAGCACGCCGCGCTCGTGCTTGACGCCGTTGTCGGTCTCGTCCTCGAAGCGGTAGCCGGGACCGCCGCGGCCGGAGCCTTCCGGGCAGCCGCCCTGGATCATGAAGTCGGCGATGACGCGGTGGAAGCTCAGCCCGTCGTAGAAGCCGCGCTTGGCCAGGTTGACGAAGTTGGCCACCGTCAGCGGGGCCTTGTCGGGCAGGAGCTCGACGCGGATCTGGCCACGGTCGGTGTCGAAAACGGCGTTCAGGGACATGCGGTTGCCTCGGGGCTCGGATGAATGGGAAGACATGCGGCCGCCGGCGGGGGAATCAACCGCCGACCGCCGCGCCGCATTGCGGCGGCGCAACACGCTACAATACGCCCTTATCCGCCTCCCACCGTCGCGCCCCGCCCCAGCCCGGCGCGCCCTTGCCCGTGCCCGCTCCCATGCCCTCATCCATCGAACGCCTGCGCAACATCGCCATCGTCGCCCACGTCGACCACGGCAAGACCACCCTCGTCGACCAGCTGCTCAAGCAGTCCGGCACCCTCAGCGAGCGTGCCGCCGTCCCCGACCGGGTGATGGACAGCAACGACCTCGAGAAGGAGCGCGGGATCACCATCCTGTCGAAGAACACCGCGATCCGCTGGACCGATCCGGCCGGCGAGACCTGGCGCATCAACATCGTCGATACGCCCGGCCACGCCGACTTCGGCGGCGAGGTGGAGCGCGTGCTGTCGATGGTGGACTCGGTGCTGATCCTGGTGGACGCGATGGACGGCCCGATGCCGCAGACGCGCTTCGTCACCCAGAAGGCGTTCGCGATGGGCTTCAAGCCGATCGTGGTGGTCAACAAGGTCGATCGCCCCGGCGCGCGGCCGAGCTGGGTGCTGGACCAGACCTTCGACCTGTTCGACCGCCTGGGCGCCAACGACGACCAGCTCGACTTCCACACCGTCTACGCCTCCGGCCTGCAGGGCTACGCCGGCCTCACCGAGGACGTGCGCCAGGGCGACATGACGCCGCTGTTCCAGGCCATCACCCAGCACGTGCCGGCGCCGCCGGTCGATCCCGACGGCCCGTTCCAGATGCGCGTGACCTCGCTGGACTACAACAGCTACGTCGGCATCATCGGCGTGGGCCGCATCCAGCGCGGCAAGGTCAAGACCAACCAGCAGGTCGTGGTGATCGACCGCGAGGGCAAGACCCGCAACGCCAAGGTGCTGCAGGTGCTCGGCTTCATGGGCCTGGAGCGGGTGGAGGTGCCGGAGGCCCAGGCCGGCGACATCATCGCCTTCTCCGGCATCGAGGGCATCGGCATTTCCGACACCCTGTGCGATCCGTCGGCGGTCGAGCAGTTGCCGGTGCTGGCGGTGGACGAGCCGACCATCTCGATGACCTTCCAGGTCAACGACTCGCCCTTCGCCGGCGTCAAGGAGCGCTCCGGCGGCAAGTTCCTGACCTCGCGCCAGCTGCGCGACCGCCTGATCCGCGAGACCCAGCACAACGTCGCGCTGAAGGTGGAGGACACCGCCGATGCCGACAAGTTCAAGGTCTCCGGCCGCGGCGAGCTGCACCTGTCGATCCTGATCGAGACCATGCGCCGCGAGGGCTACGAGCTGGCCGTATCGCGCCCGGAAGTCATCGTGCGCGAGATCGACGGCGTGCTGCAGGAGCCCTACGAGTCGCTGGTGGTGGACCTGGAGGAGCAGTACCAGGGCGGCGTGATGGGCCGCCTGGGCGAGCGCAAGGCGATCCTGCAGAGCATGGAGCCCGACGGGAAGGGCCGCGTGCGCCTGGAGTTCATCATCCCGGCGCGCGGACTGATCGGCTTCCAGACCGAGTTCCGCACCCTGACCGCCGGCACCGGGCTGATGTTCCACGTGTTCGACCATTACGGCCCGAAGGCCGACGGCGACATCGGCCAGCGCATCAACGGCGTGCTGATCTCCAACGGCACCGGCACCTCGCCGGCCTACGCGCAGATCGCCATGCAGGAGCGCGGCCGGCTGTTCATCGAGCCGGGCGAGGAGATCTACGAGGGCCAGATCGTCGGCATCAACGCCAAGGACAACGACCTCACCGTCAACGCGCTGCGCGGCAAGCAGCTCACCAACTTCCGCGCCGCGGGCAAGGACCAGGACGAGGGCCTGATCCCGCCGATCAAGCTGTCGCTGGAGCAGGCGCTGGAGTTCATCGACGACGACGAGCTGGTCGAGGTCACGCCGAAGCAGATCCGGCTGCGCAAGAAGCTGCGCACCGAGACCGACCGCAAGCGCGCGGGCCGCGCCGCCTGAGCCGGCGGCCGGCGGTGAGCGTCTTCGTCGCCTGGATCCCCGACGAGGAGGCGCTGGACGCCCTCGATGCCCTGTGCGCGGCGCTGCCGGCCGCGCTGCCCGGATTGCGCGGCCTGGCCTGGCGCCGCCGCGCGCAGTTCCACATGACCCTGCGCTATCTGGCCGAGGGCCTGCCGGACGATCCGGCGCCGCTGCTGGCGGCGCTGAGCGAGACGGCGGCGCGACGGCCGCGGCTGACGCTGCGCTTCGATCGCGTGGAAGCCTGGCCGGGCGCCCGCGCGCTGGTGGCGCGCACCGCGCCCGACGACGCGCTGGCCGGGCTGTTCGCGGCGCTGGAGCGCGCGGCGGTGGCCTGCGGCCACGCGCCGGAACCGCGCGCGCCGGCACCCCACGTCACCCTGGCCTACGCGGGGCCCGGCCAGCGCCTGGACGAGTTCTGCACGCCCGCGCCCGGCAGCCTGCCGCTGCCCTTCGACGCCTGTCTCGGCAGCCTGTCGCTGGCGCGCACCGCGCCCGGCCGCTACGAGATCCTGCAGTGGTGGCCGCTGCGCGACGCCGAGGACGGCGCCGCCGCCGGGCCGCGCCTGGAGTGACCCCATGCACGCCCCGCCCTCCACCGCCCGGCCCGAGGACGACGCGCCGCACCGCGCGCAGCTGCGCGCGGTGGCGGCGTTCGAGGCGGCCAAGGGCGCGACGGCGCTGCTGACCGCCGGCGGCCTGGCCTGGCTGGGCGCGCCGCAGCTGCAGCGGCTGGTCGAGGCCGCCGCCGCCCGCCTGGGCGCGCCGCTCGACGGCGGCCGCATCGCCTGGCTCGAGCGCGCGCTCAGCCCCGGCAACCTGCACCTGCTGCTGGCCGTGCTGGCGATCTACGCCGCGATGCGCTTCGTCGAGGCCTGGGGCCTGTGGCGCGCGCGCCGCTGGGCGTCGTGGCTGGGCTGCATCGGCGCCGCGCTCTACCTGCCGTTCGAGGTCGCCGAGCTGTGGCGCCACCCCGGCTGGCTGCCGGCGCTGGTGCTGGCGACCAACCTCGCCATCGTCTGGGTGCTGGGCCGCGACCTGGCCCGGCGCCGCCGGCAGCCGGCGCCGTAGCCCGCGACCGCGGGACGCGGCCATCCGCCGCTACGAGGAGGAGGCCGCCTCGGGCGTGCGCGGCTCGCGTTGCGCACCCTGCAGCGCGAATGCGCCGTCGAGCGTGGCGCGCATGCGCGGCAGCGCCTGCGGCTGCTCGCGGCGCAGGTAGTCCAGCATGCGCTCGCGCACCGCCGCGCGCAGGTCGTAGTCGTCGCCCGAGTTGCGCGCGCTCACCAGCAGGCGCACCTTCATCGCCTCGGCGGCGATGTCCTCCACGTGCACCACGCACACCCGCCCGTCCCAGCGCGGGTCCGACTCGCAGATCCGCCGCAGTTCCGCGCGTACCGCCTCCAGCGGCGCGCCGTGGTCCAGCCACAGGAAGACCGGGCCCAGGATCTCGGCGCTGCGCCGGGTCCAGTTCTGGAACGGGTTCTCGATGAACCACTGCAGCGGCACCACCAGCCGGCGCTGGTCCCAGATCGCGACCACCACATAGGCGCTGGTGATCTCCTCGATCCGCCCCCATTCGCCGTCCACGATCACCACGTCGTCCAGGCGGATCGGCTGGGTGATGGCGATCTGCAGCCCGGCGATCAGGTTGCCGAACACCGGCTTGGCGGCGAAGCCCGCGACCACCCCCACCAGGCCCGCCGAGGCCAGCAGCGTGGCGCCGACCTGCCGGATCGCCGGAAAGGTCATCAGGATGATCGAAAGGCCGAACAGCAGGATCGCGATCTGGATCGCACGGCCGATGACGCGGGTCTGCGTCTGCACCCGCCGCGCGTGCAGGTTGTCGGCCACGTCCACCGGGTTGCGCGCGACGATCCGCGCTTCCATCGCGCCTACCGCGCGCATGAAGGCCCAGGTCAGGCAGGCCAGCCCCCCCACGCCCAGCAGGTGCTGGATGCGCGCGATCCACAGCGCCGGCAACGGCGTGGCGTTGACCGCGAGGCTCAGGAAGAACAACGGCAATGCGAACGCGGCGGGCACCGCGACCGCGGCGATGATCAACGCCCACGCGCGGCCGCCTGCGCGTCCGCGGGCGCGCTTCGCGGCCAGCAGCACCAGCCGGCGTACGACGAAACCGATCAGCAGGGCGACCGCGAGCGGCCAGACGGTGGCGGAGACCAGTGACCAGTCGATCGAGGTCATGCGGGAGTGTCCGGATGCGGGCTCCCGCCCCATGCTGCGATGCCGCGCGTCCACGCGCGGTGGAGGCCCGCGGTTCGCGGCCCGTCCGAGCGTCCCGGGTCCGCGCCGCTAGCGGGCGATCGATCTCGGCAGCGAGGCCTGCTTGCGCACGATCGCCATCGCGATCTCCAGCGCCTGCTCGTAGTTCAACCGCGGATCCACCGTGGAACGGTAGGCGCGCTCGAGATCGACTTCGGTCAGGTCGCGGGCGCCGCCGATGCACTCGGTCACGTCCTCGCCGGTCAGCTCCAGGTGCACGCCGCCCAGGCGGGTGCCGGCCGCGGCATGCAGGTCGAAGGCCTGCTCCAGCTCGCCGCGGATGCGGTCGAAGCGCCGTGTCTTGTAGCCGTTGCGCGTGGACTCGGTGTTGCCGTGCATGGCGTCGCAGACCCACAGCACGCGCCGGCCGTCGCGCCGCACCGCCTCCAGCAGCGGCGGCAGCTTCTCGGCGATCTGCGCCTCGCCCATGCGATGGATGAGGGCCAGCCGGCCCGGTTCGTCCTCGGGGTTGAGCACGTCGATCAGGCGCAGCAACTGGTCGGGCGCGACCGAGGGGCCGATCTTGACCGCCACCGGGTTGCGGATGCCGCGGAAGTACTCCACGTGGGCGCCGTCGAGCGCCGCGGTGCGCATGCCGATCCAGGGGAAGTGGGTGCTGAGGTTGAACCAGCCCCACTGCCGCGGCACCTGGCGGGTGAACGCCTCCTCGTAGGGCAGCAGCAACGCCTCGTGCGAGGTGAAGAAATCGACCCGGTTGAGGTTGTAGACCTCGGCCCCGGACAGCGTCTCCATGAAGCGCACCGCGTCGCCCAGGCTGGCGACCATGCGGTGGTATTCCTCGGCCAGCGGCGAGTGGCCCATCCAGCCGAGGTTCCAGTACTCGGGGTGGTGCAGGTCCGCGAAGCCGCCGTCGATCAGCGAGCGGGTGAAGTTCATCGTCATCGCCGAGCGCGCGTGCGCCTTGATCATCCGCCGCGGATCGGGGGTGCGCGCGTGCTCGGTGAATTCCGGCCCGTTGATCACGTCGCCGCGGTAGCTCGGCAGGGTGACGTCGCCGCGGGTCTCGGTGTCGGCCGAGCGCGGCTTGGCGTACTGCCCGGCGAAGCGCCCGACCCGCACCACCGGCAGGCGCAGCCCGTGCACCAGCACCAGGCTCATCTGCAGCAGCACCTTGAGCCGGTTGGAGATGACGTCGGAGTGGCAGTCGGCGAAGTTCTCGGCGCAGTCGCCGCCCTGCAGCAGGAAGCGCTTGCCCTCCTGCGCCTCGGCCAGCTGCTGCTTCAGCGAGAGGATTTCCCACGAGGTGACCAGCGGCGGCAGCGCCTGCAGCTCGGCCTGCGCCGCGGCCAGCGCCTCCGCGTCCGGGTAGACCGGCAGCTGCAGCGCCGGGCGCGAGCGCCAGCTGTCCGGCTGCCAGTCGGGCGGCAGATGGACGGGCGTCAGGCTGCGCTCGCGCTGCGGCATGGAGGCGTTCCTCGTTCCCGGGGCTCCGGAAGGACGCCCATCATGCCAGAGTGCTGCGATGCGTCAATTTCGCCTGCAACGATCTCCGCGGGATTCAGCCGGCGGCCGGCGCCCGCGGGCGGGCGAACGCGGCGTGCAGCGCCCAGGCCGCCAGCAGCACGAACCACAGCAGGCTCCAGGCCGGCATCGACAGGCCGAGGAAGGTCCAGTCGACCAGGCCGCAATCGCCGCTGCCGCTCATCACCCGCCGGATCAGGTTGCCGGTGGACAGCGTCTCGCGCAGGAACTCGTACGGCGGCCCGCAGGCGGGGATCTCGGGAGGGTTGAGCTGCAGCCAGGTATGGCGTCCGGCGATCGCCATGCCCACGCCGGCCGCGGCGAGCGCCAGCACGCCCCAGAGCCGGCGTCCGAGCGGCCGCGTCGGCGCGTGCAGGCCGCCGACCAGCAGCACCGCGCCGAGCCCGGCGAAGGCGAAACGCTGGAAGATGCACAGCGGGCAGGGCTCCAGGCCCCACTGCAGCTGGCTGTAGATCGCGAAGCCGATCAGCGCGAAGCAGATCGCGGCGCCGGCGAGGAAGCGGGCCCGGAACGACCAGGCGAAAGGATTCATGCGCATTGCGGGCCTGTACGGGCGGGTGCGGCGCGCAGGGCGCGGGGCCGCGGAACGCAGGCAACATAGCAAAAAGCGCACGGTCCGCACATGCGGCCGTGCCGCGCGTGGCGGCGGAAACGAAGAACCCCGGCGCGGGGCCGGGGTTCGTCTGTCGGCCTGCGGCGATGCCGCGGGCTCAGTCCTCGTCGGACTCGGCCGCCGCCTGCGGGCGATCGACCAGCTCGACGTAGGCCATCGGCGCATTGTCGCCGGCGCGGAAGCCGCACTTGAGGATGCGCAGGTAGCCGCCCGGACGCGCCTGGTAGCGCGGGCCCAGCTCGACGAACAGCTTGCCCACCGCTTCCTTGTCGCGCAGACGCGCGAAGGCGAGGCGGCGATTGGCCACGCCGTCGGTCTTGGCCAGGGTGATCAGCGGCTCGGCGACGCGGCGCAGCTCCTTGGCCTTGGGCAGCGTGGTCTTGATCAGCTCGTGCTTGAACAGCGACGCGGCCATGTTCTTGAACATCGCCTCGCGGTGCGCGCTGGTGCGGTTGAATTTGCGTCCGGCTTTCTGGTGGCGCATGGGTCGGATCCTTCAGGTCTGAATGTTGGGGCCGTGGACTGCGTTGTCGCCATCCCATGGCGCTGAAGCTTGGACTGCGGGTGGTCCGTGCCGGCATCCCTTGCCGGGGATCGCCGCGGACCTCGGGGTCCGTCGTGCGAAGGGCTGCTCTACGATCATTTCCTCGTCGCCATCCCTGGCGGTAATGCGCGGACTTCGGAGAGTCCTGCCCGGCCATCCCCGGCCGGGCGTTCGCGCCCGCAGCCGATGCCGATAGGGCATCGGCTAGGCGCGGGCGCTCACCCCAGCATGCCGTGCGCGGAGACGCCGGCCGGCGGCCAGTTCTCCAGCTTCATGCCCAGCGAGAGGCCGCGTTGCGCCAGGACTTCCTTGATCTCGGTCAGCGACTTCTTGCCCAGGTTCGGCGTCTTGAGCAGCTCGACCTCGGTCTTCTGGATCAGATCGCCGATGTAGTAGATGCTCTCGGCCTTCAGGCAGTTGGCCGAACGCACCGTCAGCTCCAGATCGTCGATCGGGCGCAGCAGCAGCGGGTCGACGCCCGCGGTCTGCTGCTTCGCCGCACCGCGGTCGCGGTTGGTGAAGTCGCCGAACACCGAAAGCTGGTCGGTGAGGATGTCGGCGGCGGTACGCACGGCTTCCTCGGCGTCGATCGTGCCGTTGGTCTCGATGTCGAGCACCAGCTTGTCGAGGTCGGTGCGCTGCTCGACGCGGGCGGCCTCGACCTCGTAGGCGACGCGGCGCACCGGCGAGAACGAGGCGTCCAGCATCAGGCGACCGATCGCGCGCGTCTCCTCGTCGGGACGACGGCGGGCGGCGGCCGGCTGGTAGCCGAAGCCGCGCTCGATCTTCAGGCGCATGTTGATCGATGCCTCCTTGGTCAGGTGGCAGATCACGTGCTCGCCGTTGAGGATCTCGACGTTGTGATCGGTCTTGATGTCGGCGGCGGTGACCACGCCCGGGCCGGACTTCGACAGCGACAGCGTGGAGCTCTCGCCGGTGCCCATGCGGATGGCGACGTCCTTGAGGTTGAGCAGCACTTCCAGCACGTCTTCCTGCAGGCCCTCGATCGCGCTGTACTCGTGCAGCACGCCGTCGATCTCGACCTCGGTGATGGCGAAGCCCGGGATCGAGGACAGCAGCACGCGGCGCAGCGCGTTGCCGAGCGTGTGGCCGTAGCCCCGCTCCAGCGGCTCGATCACGACCTTGGCACGGTTGCCGGTGAGGCGCTCGATCTGCGGAGCGCGCGGACGCAGGACCTGGTTGGCAGTAACCGTCATGTTTGTGGCATCTCCTGCAATGAACCACCGGGCGGGGGCCTGCGGCGGGTTTCGCTTTCGCATTTTGGGCCCCCTTCTCGCAAAGGGGGCGGCCGATGCGCTGCGCGCATCGGCCGAGGGGATCGGGTATCGCGCCGCTCCGGGACGTCGGCCCCGGAGGCGGCCGCAGCCCTTACTTCGAGTACAGCTCGACGATCAGCGCCTCGTTGATGTCCGAGGGCAGGTCGCTGCGCTCGGGCACCGACTTGAACACGCCGGCGAACTTGTTCGCATCGACCTCGACCCAGCCGGGCGAGAGGTCCATCTGCGAGGACACTTCCAGCGCCTCCTTGACCCGGAGCTGCTTCTGGGCGCGCTCGGACAGGGCGATCGCGTCGCCGGCCTTGACCTGGTAGGACGGCAGGTTGACCGGCTTGCCGTTGACGGTGATGCCGCGGTGCGACACCAGCTGCCGGGCGGCCGGACGGGTCACCGCGAAACCCATGCGGTAGACGACGTTGTCCAGGCGGGTCTCGAGCAGCTGCAGCAGGTTCTCGCCGGTGTTGCCCTTCTTGGTCGAGGCCTTCTTGTAGTAGTTGCGGAACTGCCGCTCCAGCAGGCCGTAGATGCGCTTGACCTTCTGCTTCTCGCGCAGCTGGGTGGCGTAGTCGGACAGCTTGCCCTTGCGGGCGGTGGCGCCGTGCTGGCCGGGCTTCTGCTCCAGCTTGCACTTGGAATCGAGCGCGCGCGACGGGCTCTTCAGCGAGAGGTCGGCGCCCTCGCGGCGGGCGAGCTTGCAGGTAGGACCGATATAACGAGCCATTTCTTATCGCTCCCTTAGACGCGACGCTTCTTCGGCGGACGGCACCCGTTGTGCGGGATCGGCGTCACGTCGATGATGTTGGTGATCTTGTAGCCCACGTTGTTGAGCGAGCGGACCGCCGACTCGCGGCCGGGGCCCGGGCCCTTGATGCGGACTTCCAGGGACTTCACGCCGTAGTCCAGCGCGGCGCGCCCGGCCTTCTCGGCCGCCACCTGCGCGGCGAACGGGGTCGACTTGCGCGAGCCGCGGAAGCCCGCGCCGCCCGAGGTCGCCCACGACAGCGCGTTGCCCTGACGGTCGGTGATCGTCACGATGGTGTTGTTGAACGAAGCGTGGACGTGGGCGACGCCATCGGTGATGACGCGCTTGATCTTCTTCTTGGTCTTGGTTGCTGCCGGCTTTGCCATGACGATTCCTTACTTCCTGATGGCCTTGCGCGGACCCTTGCGGGTACGGGCATTGGTGCGGGTGCGCTGGCCGCGCAGCGGCAGGCCGCGGCGGTGGCGCAGGCCGCGGTAGCAGCCCAGGTCCATCAGGCGCTTGATGGCGATGCCGATCTCGCGGCGGAGGTCGCCCTCCACCACGTACTTGCCGATCTCGGCGCGCAGGCGCTCGACTTCGGGCTCGGAAAGATCCACGATCCGGGTCGTCACGTCGACGCCCGCGGCCTCGCAGACCTTCCGGGAACGGGTACGGCCGATGCCGTAGATGCTCTGAAGCCCGACCCAGACATGCTTCTGGGCAGGCAGGTTGACGCCCGCAATACGCGCCATGAGGCGATCTCCAACTGGTTGGCGGCCGGGCCTTCTCGGGCAGACCGGCGCAGTGAACACGAAATTGTATCAGGGTCTCGGAGTCTCAGGAAGCCCCGGCCGCGAACGGCCGGGACTCCGGCATGGGGAGTGTGCCCATGCTCCGGCGACGGACCCAGGTTGGCCGGACCGGGAAACCTCCCCGCCCTGCCCCGCGCGCTACTCTGGCGCGCGACCGACCCGGATCCACCCGCGCCCGAAACCGCCGCGCGAGTCGCCCATCTTCCCCGCCCCACGCTGCCGTCGGGACGGGGTCTGCATTCGTTGGCCCTCCATGACGCAGCCGGACCGGCCTGCGGACAGCGCCGGCCTTCCGTGGCCGGGCGTGGAGCGGGCGGGACGCTAGCGTCCCCGCGCGCCGCCCTTCAGGTTCGCCTTCTTCAACAGGCTCTCGTACTGGTGCGACATCAGGTGGGCCTGGAGCTGGGCGATGAAGTCCATCACCACCACCACCACGATGAGCAGCGAGGTGCCGCCGAAGTAGAACGAGGTGCCCAGCTCGGCCCGCATGAACTCGGGCAGCAGGCAGACGATGACCAGGTACAGCGCGCCGGCCGCGGTCAGGCGGGTCAGCACGCCGTCGATGTAGTCCGCGGTCGCCTTGCCCGGCCGGATTCCGGGGATCAGCGCCCCCGACTTCTTCAGGTTGTCGGCGGTCTCCTGGCTGTTGAAGACCAGGGCGGTGTAGAAGAACGCAAAGCCCGCGATCAGCCCGGCGTACAGCAGGATGTACAGCGGCTCGCCCGGGGACAGCGCCTGCGCGGCGCGCTGCAGCCAGGTGGCCGAGCCGGCCTGGCCGAACCAGGTCGAGACGGTCGCCGGGAACATGATGATCGAGGAGGCGAAGATCGCCGGGATCACGCCGGCCATGTTCAGCTTCAGCGGCAGGAACGAGCTCTGGTTCATGTACGCGTTGCGGCCGCCCTGCCGACGCGCGTAGTTCACGGTGATCCGGCGCTGGCCGCGCTCGACGAACACCACGAAATAGATGAACACCAGCACGATCACCGCGATCAGGATCACCGAGATCGGGCTGATGTCGCCGTTGCGGGCCTGCTCGAAGGTGCTGATGATCGCGCCCGGGATGCCCGCCACGATGCCGGCGAAGATGATCAGCGACACGCCGTTGCCGATGCCGCGCTCGGTGACCTGCTCGCCCAGCCAGACCAGGAACATGGTACCGGCGGTCAGCGCGACGATCGCGGTCAGCACGAAGCCCATGCCGGGCTGGTAGACGACCTGGATGCCGCTGCCCGCGCCCTGCGACTGCAGCGCCATCGCGATGCCGGCGGACTGGAAGATCGCCAGCGGGATCGCGCCGATGCGCGACCACTGGGTAATCCGGCGGCGACCCGACTCGCCCTCCTTCTGGATCGCCTTCAGGCTCGGCACGATCTGCACCATGAGCTGCATGACGATCGACGCCGAGATGTAGGGGATCACGTTCAGCGCGAACAGGCTGAAGCGCTCCAGGGCGCCGCCCGAGAACATGTTGAACATGTCCACGATCGTGCCCTGCTGCTGCTCCATCAGGCGCAGCATGGCGTCCGGGTTCACTCCGGGCACCGGGATGTAGCAGCCGATGCGGTAGACCAGCAGCGCGCCGAGCACGAACAGCAGCCGCTGGCGCAGCTCGGTGAACTTGCCCATGCCTGCGCCGAGGTTGCCCATTGCGCTAACGCTGCGTGACATCGATTGCTCCGCTGTGCCGGCCGGTCCGGACGCCGGCCGAAATCTTGGATCGGATCATGGCCGCCGCGGCGGCCGGGCTGGACGGGATCGCGCCCGGCCTCGCGGCCGGGCGCCGGTCCCCGCAGGCGTCAGGCGCCGGCGGACTCGTCCTGGACCTGACCACCGGCGGCCTCGATCGCCGCGCGGGCGCCGGCCGTGGCCAGCACGCCCTTGAGCACGAGCTTCTTCGAGATCTCGCCCTTCTTCACGACCTTGGCGCGCTTGGCGGTGGACGGCACCAGCTTGGCCGCGCGCAGGGCCTTGAAGTCGATCTCGCCATCCAGCCGCTCGAGCTGGTACAGGAAGACCTCGGCGGTATCGCCGGCCGTGCGCGAACGGAAGCCGATCTTCGGCAGCCGCATGTGCATCGGCATCTGGCCGCCTTCGAAGCCGGCCTTGATCTTGCCCTTGCCCGAGCGCGCGAACGAGCCCTTGTGACCGCGCCCGGCGGTCTTGCCGAGGCCGGAGCCGATGCCGCGGCCGACGCGGGTGCGCTCGGCGCGGGCGCCCTTGGCGGGCTTGAGTGTATTCAGACGCATGATGGTTACTCCTCGACCCGGACCAGGTAGTAGACCTTGTTGATCAGGCCGCGCACCTGCGGGCTGTCCTTCAGTTCGCGGACGTCGTTGAGCTTGTTGAGGCCCAGCGCCTTCACAGACAGCCGGTGGCGTGCCTGGGTTCCGCGCAGCCCCTTGACCAGGCGCACCTTCACCGTGCCGCCGGCGTTCTCCTGCTTAGCCATGGACGATCTCCTCGACCTTCTTGCCGCGCTTGGCCGCGATCTTGGCCGGCGAATGCATCGCCTCCAGGCCCTTGACCGTGGCCCGCACCAGGTTGATCGGGTTGCGCGAGCCGACCGCCTTGGCCAGCACGTCCTTGACCCCGACCGCTTCGAGCACGGCGCGCATCGCGCCGCCGGCGATCATGCCGGTACCCTCGGACGCCGGCTGCATGAACACCCGCGCCGCGCCGTGGCCGGCCTTGACCGAGTGGTACAGCGTGCCGCCGTTGAGTTCGACGGTGCTCATGTTCTTGCGGGCGTACTCCATCGACTTCTGGATCGCGACCGGCACTTCGCGCGCCTTGCCGTAGCCGAAGCCGACCCGGCCGTTGCCGTCGCCCACCACCGTCAGCGCGGTGAAGGTGAACTGGCGGCCGCCCTTGACGGTCTTGCTGACGCGGTTGACCGCGATCAGCTTCTCGACCATGCCGTCGTCGATCTCTTCGCGGTCGCGACGATCGCGGCCCCGCGGTTCCCTTTCGTTTGCCATGTTTCGGATCTCTCGATGGTGGAGGATGTACGGCTCGCAGGCCGCTTATGGTTGTGGCTGGAGCGGTGGACCGTCGGACCGCGCAGAAGGCGGAGGACGTCCGGCGCGAACGGCGCCGGCCGTGGAGCGGCGGACGGGAACGCCCCGCCCGCCCGGCGGATCAGAACTGCAGGCCACCCTCGCGAGCGGCATCGGCCAGGGCCTTGATGCGGCCGTGGTAACGGTAGCCGGAGCGATCGAAGGCGATCTTCTCGATACCGGCGGCCTTGGCCTTCTCGGCGATCGCGCGGCCGACCTTGGCGGCGGCCTCGGCGTTCTTGCCGTTCTTCAGCCCCTCGCGCACGTCGGCCTGGGTGGTGCTGGCGGCGGCCAGGACCTTGGAGCCGTCGGCGCTGAACAGCTGCGCGTACACGTGCTGGCCGGTGCGCAGCACCGACAGGCGGGGGACGCCGAGCTCGCGGATCCGGGCGCGGGTGGCCTTGGCGCGACGCAGGCGGGCGTTCTTCTTGTCCATTGCTGTGTTCTCTGTTGGAAGCGGATCGACGCGGCGTTTTCCGTTGAATCCCGGCCCGGACGGGTCCGGTGCCTCGCGGAGGCCGCTTATGCCTTCTTGGCTTCCTTACGGATGATGGTCTCGTCGGCGTACTTCACGCCCTTGCCCTTGTAGGGCTCCGGCGGACGGAAACCGCGAATCTTGGCGGCGGCCTGGCCCACGGCCTGCTTGTCGGCGCCGCTGACCACGATCTCGGTCTGCGACGGCGTGGCGATGCTGACCCCTTCCGGCGCGGAGAACACCACCGGATGGGAGAACCCGAGCGACAGGTTCAGGTCCTTGCCCTGCATGGAGGCGCGGTAGCCGACGCCCACCAGCTCGAGCTTGCGCTCGAAGCCCTGCGAGACGCCCTGGACCATGTTGGCCAGGATCGCGCGCAGCGTGCCGGTGATGGCGATGCGGGAGGGATCGGCCGGCGACAGCACGGCGCTGCCGTCCTCGATCTTCACCTCCACGCCTTCGGGCCTGGCGGTGCTCAGGGCGCCCTTGGGCCCCTTGACGCTGACGGTATCGGACTGGATGTCGAACTCGACGCCCTTCGGAAGGGCGATCGGCTTCTTGGCGACGCGAGACATGCGGCTTGCTCCCTTAGGCCACGAAGCACAGGACCTCGCCGCCGACGCCCTGCTGGCGCGCCTGCGCATCGGTCATGATGCCCTTCGAGGTGGAAATGATGGCGACGCCCAGCCCGTTGAGGACCTTGGGCAGCGCGTCCTTGCCGCGGTACTGGCGCAGGCCCGAGCGCGACACGCGCTGCAGGCGCTCGATCACCGGACGGCCGTCGTAGTACTTGAGGTCGATCTCGAGTTCGGCCTTGGCGCCGTTCTCGGTCACGCGGAAACCGCCGATGTAGCCCTCGTCCTGCAGGACCTTGGCGATCGCGGTCTTGATCTTGGACGACGGCATCTTCACCGCCGGCTTGCCGACCGCGGCCGCATTCTTGATGCGGACCAGCATGTCGGCGATGGGATCAGTCATGCTCATGAGTGTTCACCTTTGAGTAGCACCGATATCCGCTTTCGCGAAATCTTGGGTTGTGCCCGGCGGCCCGGGCGGGCGACCGGTCGCCCGGCCCGCCCCGCCAACGGCGGGGAGCCGGACATTCTACAGGGGCCGGGGACCGCGGGCCAGAGATCGGGAGGAGCGCGCTGGCTCCTGCCCTGGCCCCTGACCTCTGGGCCCTGGCCTCCGCCTTACCAGCTCGCCTTGCGCAGGCCCGGCACGTCGCCGCGCATGGTGGCCTCGCGCAGCTTGTTGCGGCCCAGGCCGAACTTGCTGTAGACCGCGCGCGGACGCCCGGTCAGCGCGCAGCGGGTGGTCTGGCGGGCCGGGGACGAATCGCGCGGCAGCTTCTGCAGCTTGGCCACCGCGTCCATCTTCTCCTCGTACCCCGCCGACTCGCTGCTGATGATCTTCTTCAGCGCGTCGCGCTTGGCGGCGTACTTCTTCACCAGCTTCGCCCGCTTGATCTCGCGGTTGACCATCGAGGTCTTTGCCATTGTGTGGAACCCTTAATTGCGGAACGGGAAGCGGAAGGACTCGAGCAGCGCCTTGGCCTCCGCGTCGGTCTTCGCCGTGGTGGTGATGGCGATGTCCATGCCGCGGATGGCGTCGACCTGGTCGAAGTCGATCTCCGGGAAGATGATCTGCTCCTTCACGCCCATGTTGTAGTTGCCGCGGCCGTCGAACGAGCGGCCCGACACGCCGCGGAAGTCGCGCACGCGCGGCAGCGAGACGTTGATCAGGCGGTCCAGGAACTCGTACATGTGGTTGCGGCGCAGGGTGACCTTGCAGCCGATCGGCCAGCCGTCGCGGATCTTGAACGAGGCCACCGAGACCCGGGACTTGGTCACCAGCGGCTTCTGGCCAGCGATCTTGGCCAGGTCCGCGGTGGCGTTCTCGAGGATCTTCTTGTTCGCCGCGGCCTCGCCCACGCCCATGTTGAGCGTGATCTTGGTCAGCTTCGGCACCTGCATCGGATTGGTGTAGCCGAACTGCTTCATCAGCTTCGGCACCACTTCGTCCTTGTAGAACTTTTCCAGACGGGTCGTCATTTCAGCATTCCTCAGGCGTCGACCGCCTCACCGCTGGAGCGGAACACCCGGATACGGCGTCCATCCTCCAGCACCTTGGTCCCGATGCGCGCGCCCTTGCCGGTGGCAGGGTCGAACAGCATCACGTTGGAGATATGGATCGGCGCCTCGCGCTCGATCACGCCGCCGGGCTGGTTGGCCTGCGGGTTGGGCTTGGTGTGCCGCTTGACCAGGTTGACGTTGGACACGACGACCTTGTCGCCGAGCACGCGCAGCACCTCGCCCTGCCGGCCCTTGTCCTTGCCTGCGATCACGACGACCTGGTCGCCCTTCTTGATACGGTTGGTAGCCATTTATTCTGTCCTTGCGCTCACAGCACTTCAGGCGCGAGCGAGACGATCTTCATGAACTTCTCGGACCGCAGTTCGCGGGTCACGGGCCCGAAGATGCGCGTGCCGATCGGCTCGTGCTTGTTGTTGAGCAGCACGGCGGCGTTGCCGTCGAAGCGGATCAGCGACCCGTCCGGGCGACGCACGCCCTTGCGGGTGCGCACGACGACGGCGTTGTACACCTCGCCCTTCTTCACCTTGCCGCGCGGGATGGCATCCTTGACCGACACCTTGATGATGTCGCCGATCGCGGCGTAGCGGCGCTTGGAACCGCCGAGCACCTTGATGCACATCACTTCCTTGGCGCCGGAGTTGTCGGCCACGTCGAGGTGGCTCTGCATCTGGATCATGGTCAGCGCTCCTCGTTATTCCGCTGCACGCGTGACGATTTCGACCACGCGCCAGTTCTTGGTCTTGGACATCGGCGCGATCTCGACCACGCGGACGGTGTCGCCCTCGTTGCACGCGTTGTCGGCGTCGTGGGCGTGCAGCTTGGTCGAACGGCGGATGTACTTGCCGTACAGCGCATGCTTGACCTGGCGCTCGACCAGGACCGTCACGGTCTTGTCCATCTTGTTGCTGACCACGCGGCCTTCGACCGTGCGCAGCTTCTTCTCGGCCTGCTTCATAGCAGTGGTGTCCTCGCTCATCTCGGCCGTCCTCACTTCTTCGCGCCAGAGTCGATCTGGCCGATCAGGGTGCGCACGCGAGCGATCTCGCGGCGCACCCGACGGGCCTCGTGGGTCTTGGCCAGCTGGCCGGTCGCCTTCTGCATGCGCAGGGAGAACTGCTCCTTGTGCAGCTCGAGGAGGTGGGCCTTCAGGTCGTCGGCCGACTTCTCGCGGAGTTCCTTGATCGTAGCCATCAGCGCACCGTCCGGGTCACGAATTGGGTGGTGACCGAGAGCTTGGCGGCGGCCAGGCGGAACGCCTCGCGGGCGGTCGCCTCGTCGATGCCCTCGATCTCGTAGATCATGCGGCCGGGCTGGATCTGGGCCACCCAGTACTCCACGTTGCCCTTGCCCGAGCCCATTCGGACCTCGATCGGCTTCTTGGTGATCGGCTTGTCGGGGAACACGCGGATCCACATCTTGCCGCCGCGCTTGACGTGGCGGCTGATGGTGCGGCGGCCGGCCTCGATCTGGCGCGCGGTGAGCTGGCCGGTCGCGGTCGCGCGCAGGCCGAATTCGCCGAAGCTGACCGCGTTGCCGTTCCAGGACAGGCCGTCGTTGCGGCCCTTGTGCATCTTGCGGTATTTGGTTCGCTTGGGTTGCAGCATGACTTAGTCCCTCGCCTCGCGATCACGATCCCGGCGCGGGCCGCGCGGGCGCTCGTTGCGCTCGCCGCGATCGCCGCGCGGCGAATCGTCCTGCTTCTCCTGGCCCACCTGGCTGAAATCGAAGATCTCGCCCTTGTAGATCCAGGTCTTGATGCCGATGATTCCGTAGGTCGTCTTGGCCTCGGCGAAGCCGTAGTCGACGTCGGCGCGCAGCGTGTGCAGCGGCACGCGACCCTCGCGGTACCACTCCGAACGCGCGATCTCGGCGCCGTTGAGGCGGCCGGCCACGTTGACCTTGATGCCCAGCGCGCCCAGGCGCATCGCATTGCCGACCGCGCGCTTCATCGCGCGACGGAACATGATGCGGCGCTCGAGCTGCTGCGCGATCGACTCGGCGACCAGCTGCGCGTCCAGCTCGGGCTTGCGGACCTCGGTGACGTTGATGTGCGCCGGCACGCCCATCATCTGGCTGACCTCGCGGCGCAGCTTCTCGATGTCCTCGCCGCGCTTGCCGATCACCACGCCCGGGCGGGCGGTGTGGATCGTCACGCGCGCGGTCTTGGCCGGGCGCTCGATCAGGATCTTGCTGATGCCCGCCTGCGCCAGCTTCTTGCGCAGCATCTCGCGGACCTTCAGGTCGGCGGCCAGGTACTCGGCGTATTCCTTCTTGCCGGCGTACCACTTCGAGTTCCAGTCCTTGGCGATGCCCAGGCGGATGCCGGTGGGATGAACTTTGTGACCCATGTTACTTGCCCTCTCCCACGACGACGGTGATGTGGCTGGTCCGCTTCAGGATGCGGGTGCCGCGGCCCTTCGCGCGCGCCATGAAGCGCTTCAGCGTCGGGCCCTCGTCGACCATGATGGCCTTGACCTTCAGCTCGTCCACGTCGGCGCCCTGGTTGTTCTCGGCGTTGGCGATCGCCGACTCCACCACCTTCTTGATCAGGTGGGCGGCCTTCTTGTCGGAGAACTTCAGCAGGTTGACCGCGCGCTCGGCGGGCAGGCCGCGCACCTGGTCGGCGACCAGGCGAGCCTTCTGCGGGGAGATGCGGGCGGTGCGCAGGACCGCCTTGGCGCCATTCTGAGTAGTCATGGTCATCTCCTTAACGCGACTTCTTGTCGCCGCCGTGACCCTTGAAGGTCCGGGTCAGGGCGAACTCGCCGAGCTTGTGGCCGACCATGTTCTCGTTGACCAGCACGGGAATGTGGTTCTTGCCGTTGTGCACGGCGATGGTGAAGCCCACCATCTCCGGCAGGATCATCGAACGGCGCGACCAGGTCTTGATCGGCTTCTTGGTGTTGCTGCCCGCGGCCTCGACCTTCTTGATCAGATGGTGGTCGACGAACGGGCCTTTCTTCAGGGAACGTGCCATGGCCGATTAGCTCCTGCGATCGCGCACGATGAACTGCTGCGTGCGCTTGTTCTTGCGGGTCTTGTAACCCTTGGTCGGGACGCCCCACGGGGTGACCGGGTGCGGGTTGCCCTGGCCGGCGCGGGCCTCGCCGCCGCCGTGCGGGTGGTCGACCGGGTTCATCGCCGCGCCGCGGACGGTCGGCTTGATGCCGCGCCAACGCTTGGCGCCGGCCTTGCCCAGCTTCTCCAGGTTGTGCTCGTCGTTGCCGACCTCGCCGATGGTGGCGCGGCACTCGGCCGGCACCTTGCGCATCTCGCCCGAACGCAGGCGCAGCGTGGCGTAGCCCTGCTCGCGCGCGACCAGCTGGACCGAGGCGCCGGCGGCGCGGGCGATCTGCGCGCCCTTGCCCGGCTTCATCTCGATGCAGTGCACGGTCGAGCCGACCGGGATGTTGCGCAGCGGCAGCGTGTTGCCGACCTTGATCGGCGCGTCGGTGCCGGCGATCACCTGGTCGCCCGTCTTCAGGCCCTTCGGCGCGATGATGTAGCGGCGCTCGCCGTCCACGTAGCACAGCAGCGCGATGTGCGCGGTGCGGTTCGGGTCGTACTCGATCCGCTCCACGCGCGCCGGAATGCCTTCCTTGTTGCGCTTGAAGTCGATGATGCGGTAGTGCTGCTTGTGCCCGCCGCCGATGTGGCGGGTGGTGATGCGGCCGTGGTGGTTGCGGCCGCCGGTCTTGCCCTTCTTCTCGACCAGCGCGGCGTGCGGGGCGCCCTTGTGCAGCTCGGGCGACACCACGCGGACCGCGGAGCGGCGGCCGGCGGAGGTGGGCTTGAATTTCATCAATGGCATGGGACTGGATCCTGTTTAATGAAGTGCCGACGCGTCGGACTTCGTCAGACCTTGGCCGTCATCACGTCGATCGACTGGCCCTCGGCCAGCTTCACGTACGCCTTGCGCCAGTCGCCGCGGCGGCCGGTGCGGAAGCGGAAGGACTTGTTCTTGCCCTTCACGTTGACCACGTTGACCGCTTCGACCTTGACGTCGAAGAGCTTCTCGACCGCGGCCTTGATGTCGGCCTTGGTGGCGTCCACCGACACCTCGAAGGCGTACTGGTTGGACACTTCCTGCAGACGGGCGGTCTTCTCGGACACGCGCGGCGCGCGGATCACTTCGTACAGCTTGGCCTCGTTCATGCCAGCCACTCCTCGATCTTCTTGACCGCATCGGTCGTGATCAGCACGCTGTCGGCGCCGACCAGCGACACCGGATCCAGGCCCTGCACGTCGCGCACTTGCACGTAGGGCAGGTTGCGGGCCGAGAGATACAGGTGCTCGGACGCTTCCTCGGTCACGATCAGCGGGCGCCGGCCCAGGTCGCAGTCCTTGAGCTTGGCGACCAGCGCGCTGGTCTTGGTGGCCTCGACGTCGAACGCATCGACCACCTTCAGCCGGCCCTGGCGGTTGAGCTCGGACAGGATCGCCGACATCGCCGCGCGGTACATCTTGCGGTTGACCTTCTGCTCGAAGCTGCGCGGCTTGGCCGCGAAGGTCACGCCGCCGCCGACGAAGATCGGCGCGGTCAGCGCGCCGTGGCGGGCGCCGCCGCCCTTCTGGCGCTTCGACTTCTTGGTGGTGCCGGCGACCTCGGAGCGGGTCTTCTGCGCCTTGGTGCCGGCGCGCCCCGCGTTGCGGTAGGCGACCACCACCTGGTGCACCAGGTCCTCGCTGAATTCGCGGCCGAACACGGCGTCGGAGACCGACAGCTTCTCGTTGCTATTGTTGATGGCAAGTTCCATCGTCGTGACTCCTTATGCCTTGCTCGCAGGACGCACGATCACGTCGCCGCCCGGCGCGCCCGGCACCGCGCCCTTGACCGCGATCAGGCCGCGCTCGGCGTCGACCCGGATCACCTCGAGGTTCTGGGTGCTCTGCACTTCCGCGCCCATGTGACCGGACATCTTCTTGCCCGGGAACACGCGACCCGGGGTCTGCCGCTGGCCCAGCGAACCCGGCGCGCGATGCGACAGCGAGTTACCGTGGGTGGCGTCGCCCATGCTGAAGTTCCAGCGCTTGATCGTGCCCTGGAAGCCCTTGCCCTTGGTGACGCCCTGGACGTCGACCTTCTGGCCGACCTCGAAGATGTCGGCCTTGATCTCGCCGCCGACGGCGAAGTCGGCGATCTTGTCGTCGGCCACGCGCAGCTCCCACAGGCCGCGACCGGCTTCCACCTTGGCCTTGGCCAGGTGGCCGGCTTCGGGCTTGTTGATCAGCGACGCGCGCTTGTGGCCCACGGTCACCTGCACGGCGCTGTAGCCGTCGGTGTCCGGGGTCTTGATCTGGGTGATGCGGTTGGGCGTGGCCTCGATCAGGGTCACCGGCACGGAACGACCGTCCTCGGTGAACACCCGGCTCATGCCCGCCTTGCGACCGACGATTCCCAGCGAATACTTCTTCGCAGTCATGTCAGTGGCCTCAGGTCAGCTTGATCTGGACGTCGACGCCGGCCGCGAGCTCGAGCTTCATCAGCGCGTCCACGGTCTTGTCGTTGGGGTCGACGATGTCGAGCACGCGCTTGTGCGTGCGGGTCTCGTACTGGTCGCGCGCATCCTTGTCGACGTGCGGCGACGTCAGGATGGTGTAGCGCTCGATCTTGGTCGGCAGCGGGATCGGGCCGCGCACCTGCGCGCCGGTCCGCTTGGCCGTCTCGACGATCTCGCTGGCCGAACGGTCGATCAGGCGATGATCGAACGCTTTGAGCCGGATCCGGATCTTTTGGTCCGCCATGACGGAGTTCCTTAACGTTGAAAAGAGCGACGGGCCCGCGGCTGGGTGCGCGCAACCCCTGGAATCTGACGACTTGCCGGACCCGACCTCACCCACGGCCCGACAGCATCCCTGAACGAACAAGGCAGGCCGGTCACCCGGCCCGCCCAGACGAGAAACGCAGACGCGACGACATGCCCCATCCCATCGTGCCCCGGAAATCTCCGGAACGGGCGGAGCGCAGCCTCGCGACATGTCCCTGTCTGGCGAAAACGAAGCACTTCCTGCGCCTCATTTCGCGGTTCCGGGACCCGGCCGGAAAGGCCGAATCCCGAAGTGGTCGAACATTCTAGCGGCTCGGCATGCCCGGGCGCAAGGCCCGGGACGCCAGCCACGGGCGGGAGACGCGCTCCCGCCCCACGGGCATTACTTGAGGATCTTGCTCACCACTTGGTGCGCTCGAACTTACCTTTTGCCATTTTCTGCTGCCTCGGATGTGATGTATCGGGATTCGGAGGCCAGGGGCCAGAGGTGAGGCCGGGGAGAAGCGGGAAACGCTCCGATTCACCCCGATCTCCGGCCCCTGACTCCTGCCCCTGCCTTAGTTCTTCTTGATGACCGACTCGGCGATGTTGGCCGGGGCCTCGGCGTAATGGTCGAACTCCATCGTGAAGGTCGCACGGCCCTGCGTCATCGAACGCAGCGTGGTCGCGTAGCCGAACATCTCGCCCAGCGGCACCATGGCGTTGATGACCTTGCCCGACGGGCTGTCGTCCTGGCCCTGCAGCACGCCGCGCCGGCGGCTCACGTCGCCCATCACGTCGCCCAGGTAGTCCTCGGGGGTGACGATCTCGACCTTCATGATCGGCTCGAGCAGCACCGGGCTGGCCTTGTTGAAGCCCTCCTTGAAGCCCATCGAGCCGGCGATCTTGAACGCCATTTCGGACGAGTCGACCTCGTGGTAAGAACCGTCGACCAGGCGCACCTTGATGTCCACGATCGGATAGCCGGCCATGATGCCGTTGGCCATCGCCTCCTGGATGCCCTTGTCGACCGCGGGGATGTACTCCTTCGGCACCACGCCGCCGACGATGGCGTTCTCGAACACGTAGCCGGCGCCCGGCTCCTGCGGCGAGATCTCCAGCCACACGTGACCGAACTGGCCCTTGCCGCCCGACTGGCGCACGAACTTGCCCTCGGACTTGACCGCCTTGCGGATGGTCTCGCGGTAGGCGACCTGCGGCTTGCCGACGTTCGCCTCGACGTTGAACTCGCGCTTCATGCGGTCGACGATGATGTCCAGGTGCAGCTCGCCCATGCCGGAGATGATCGTCTGGCCGGACTCCTCGTCCGTACGCACGCGGAAGGACGGGTCCTCCTGCGCCAGGCGGCCCAGGGCCAGGCCCATCTTCTCCTGGTCGGACTTGGTCTTGGGCTCCACCGCCATCGAGATCACCGGCTCCGGGAAGCTCATGCGCTCGAGCACGATCGGCGCGTCCTGGGCGCACAGCGTGTCGCCGGTGGTGACGTCCTTCAGGCCGACCGCCGCGGCGATGTCGCCGGCGAGCACTTCCTTGATCTCATCGCGGTTGTTGGAATGCATCTGCAGCAGACGGCCGATGCGCTCCTTCTTGCCCTTGACCGAGTTCAGCACCTGGTCGCCGGCGCTGAGGGTGCCGGAGTAGACGCGGAAGAAGGTCAGCGAGCCGACGAACGGGTCGGTCATGATCTTGAACGCCAGCGCGGAGAACGGCGCCTTGTCGCTGGACTCGCGGGTCAGCTCCTTGGTCTCGTCGTCGACGTCCACGCCCTTGACCGCCGGCACGTCGACCGGCGACGGCAGCAGGTTGACCACGCCATCGAGCATCGCCTGCACGCCCTTGTTCTTGAACGCGCTGCCGCAGAACATCGGCACGATCTCGGTCTTGAGCGTGCGCTCGCGCAGGCCCCGGACGATCTCCTCCTCGGTCAGCTCGCCGCCTTCGAGGTACTTGTCCATCAGCTCCTCGCTGGCCTCGGCCGCGGACTCGACCATGAAGGCGCGCGCCTCGTTGGCCTGCTCCAGCAGGTCGGCGGGAATGTCGCGGTACTCGAAGGTCAGGCCCTGAGAGGCGGAATCCCAGTGGATCGCCTTCATCTTCAGCAGATCGACCACGCCCTCGAAGCCGTCCTCGGCGCCGATCGGCACCTGCATCGGCACCGGGAAGGCGCCGAGCCGCGCCTTCAGCTGGTCGCGGACCTTGAGGAAGTTGGCGCCGGTGCGGTCCATCTTGTTGACGAACGCGATGCGCGGCACGTGGTACTTGTTGGCCTGCCGCCACACGGTCTCCGACTGCGGCTGCACGCCGCCGACCGCGCACAGCACGAACACCGCGCCGTCGAGCACGCGCAAGGACCGCTCCACCTCGATGGTGAAGTCCACGTGCCCGGGGGTATCGATGATGTTGAAGCGGTGCTCGGGCAGCGACTTGTCCATGCCCTTCCAGAAGGCGGTGGTCGCGGCGGACTGGATCGTGATGCCGCGCTCCTGCTCCTGCTCCATCCAGTCCATGGTGGCGGCGCCGTCGTGCACCTCACCGATCTTGTGGCTCTTGCCGGTGTAGAACAGGATGCGCTCGGACGTGGTGGTCTTGCCGGCATCGATGTGGGCCATGATGCCGAAGTTGCGATAGCGTTCGATGGGAGTGGTGCGAGCCACGGTCGTCTCTCGTCTCTGGGCCCGGCCGATATGCCGGGCTGAAATGGCCGGATGCCGCCTTGCGGCGGCTTCCGGGATCGCTGCGGCGGCCGGATCGGCCGCTTCGGCCACGCGCGCCGCCTGGGGCGGCGCGGGCCGTGGGAATGGGCGCCCCGCAGGGCGCCCGGGGGATCACCAGCGGTAGTGGGCGAACGCCTTGTTCGCTTCCGCCATGCGATGGGTCTCCTCGCGCTTCTTGATCGCGCCGCCGCGGTTCTCGGCGGCGTCGATCAGCTCGGCGGCCAGCTTGCGCGGCATGGTGTTTTCGCCGCGCTTGCGCGCCGACTCGATCACCCAGCGCATCGCCAGCGCGGTACGGCGCGAGGCGCGCACTTCGACCGGCACCTGGTAGGTGGCGCCGCCGACGCGGCGGGACTTCACCTCGACCGCGGGGGCCACGTTGCCCAGCGCCTTCTCGACCAGCTCGAGGGCATCGCTGTTCTTCTCGCCGATGACGTCCATCGCGCCGTACACGATCTTCTCGGCGACGGACTTCTTGCCGCTCTTCATGACCATGTTGATGAAGCGCGCGATCGTCTCGCTGCCGTGCTTCGGATCGGGCAGCACCGAACGCTGCGGAGTGTTTCCCTTACGCGACATGTCTTCTCTCCTCAGCCCTTCGGACGCTTGGCGCCGTACTTGGAACGCGCCTGCTTGCGCTTGGCGACGCCGGCGGCGTCGAGCGAACCGCGCACGGTGTGGTAGCGCACGCCCGGCAGGTCCTTGACGCGGCCGCCGCGGATCAGCACCACGCTGTGCTCCTGCAGGTTGTGGCCCTCGCCGCCGATGTACGAGATGACCTCGTAACCGTTGGTCAGGCGCACCTTGGCGACCTTGCGCAGCGCCGAGTTCGGCTTCTTCGGCGTCGTGGTGTAGACGCGCGTGCACACCCCGCGGCGCTGCGGGCAGTTGGCCAGCGCGGGCGAGGTGCTCTTGTAGGTTTCCGGGCTGCGCGGTTTCCGCACCAGCTGGTTGATCGTTGCCATCGTGGTCTGGTTTCTTTGGTTGGGGCCTGACGCCCGTGCGTGAAAACGAAGGCAGGCCGACATGCGGCCCACCCAGACAGAAAAGTATAGCCCTCGCCGACCCGGAGGGTCAACGCGAGGACTATCCACCCGGGCGAGGGCCGAGGCCCCCGCCCGGGAATTCCTGCGATCCCGCCCGTCCCTGGGCCGAACACGAGGCGCATCCGTGGCGCCTCCTTTCGTGATCTGGGACGGCCCGCAGGCCGTCGCGTGGTGCGGATTCTACCCGAAGATCGCCCGTGCCGGGCGGAACGCGGCGACCGCCGCGCCCGTCCGGCGCACGGTCACTCCGCGGCGCCGGCCTCCGGCGCCGCCTGGGCGGTCTCGGCATCGGCCTCGGCCGCCGGGGCCGCGTCCGCGGCGGCGCTGCCGCCGGAGAGGGTCTCCATCTCCGACTCGGTCAGCCCGGAGGCGTCGCGACGGCGCTGGGTGTGGTAGGCCAGGCCGGTGCCGGCCGGGATCAGCCGGCCGACGATCACGTTCTCCTTCAGGCCGCGCAGGCTGTCGCGGGTACCGCGCACGGCGGCCTCGGTCAGCACGCGGGTGGTCTCCTGGAAGGAGGCCGCGGAGATGAACGACTCGGTCGCCAGCGACGCCTTGGTGATGCCCAGCAGCACCGGCTCGTACTTGGCCGGCAGCTCGTTGCGCGCCAGCAGCTTGGCGTTGTCCTCGATGACCCGCTGCTTCTCGACCTGCTCGCCCGCCAGGTAGCGGCTGTCGCCGGCGTCGGTGATCTCGACCTTGCGCAGCATCTGGCGAATGATCACCTCGATGTGCTTGTCGTTGATCTTCACGCCCTGCAGGCGATAGACGTCCTGGATCTCCTTGACCAGGTACGCGGCCAGCTCCTCGACGCCCTTCAGGCGCAGGATGTCCTGCGGGCTCGGCTCGCCGTCCACCACCGTCTCGCCCTTCTCCACGTGCTCGCCCTCGAACACGATGATCTGGCGGTACTTCGGGATCAGCTCCTCGTGCTCCTCGCCGTCGGCGCCCTTGATGATCAGGCGCTGCTTGCCCTTGGTGTCCTTGCCGAAGCTGACCACGCCCGACTTCTCGGCCAGGATCGCCGGGTCCTTCGGCTTGCGCGCCTCGAACAGGTCGGCCACGCGCGGCAGGCCGCCGGTGATGTCGCGGGTCTTGGACGCTTCCTGCGGGATCTTGGCGACCACGTCGCCCACGCCCACCGCGTCGCCGTCCTGCAGGTTCACCACCGAACGCGGCGGCAGCAGGTACTGCGCCGGCAGGTCGGTGCCCGGGATGTTGAGGTCGTCGCCGTTCTTGTCGACGATGCGCACGATCGGACGCAGATCCTTGCCCTGCGAGCCGCGCCGCTTGGGATCGGTGATCTCGCGCGAGGCCAGGCCGGTCAGCTCGTCGGTCTTCTCGATCACGGTCACGCCGTCGACGAAGTCGACGAAGCGCACGAAACCGGCCACTTCCGAGACGATCGGGTGGTTGTGCGGATCCCAGTTGGCCACCGTCTGGCCGGCCTTGATCTCGGCGCCGTCCTGCACCGCGATCGTGGCGCCGTAGGGCAGCTTGTAGCGCTCGCGCTCGCGGCCGTGCGCGTCGAGCACCGACAGCTCGCCCGAGCGCGACACCGCGACCAGGCTGCCGCTGGCGTGCTGGACGTGCTTGAGGTTGTTGAACTTGATCGAGCCGGTGGTCTTGACCGTCACGTTGTCGATCGCCGCCGCACGCGAGGCCGCGCCGCCGATGTGGAAGGTCCGCATCGTCAGCTGCGTGCCGGGCTCGCCGATCGACTGCGCGGCGACGACGCCGACCGCCTCGCCGTGGTTGACCAGGTGGCCGCGGCCCAGATCGCGGCCGTAGCACATGGCGCAGACGCCGAACGAGCTTTCGCAGGTGATCGTGGAGCGCACCTTGATCGCCTGCACGCCGGCGTCCTCGAGCTTCTGCACCCAGGCTTCGTCGAGCAGCGTGTTGCGGGTGACGACCGGATCCTCGTCGTCGCCGGGCAGGAACACGTCCTCGGCCACGATGCGGCCGAGCACGCGGTCGCGCAGCGGCTCGACCACGTCGCCGCCTTCCACGATCGGGGTCATGGTCAGGCCCGCGACGGTGCCGCAGTCGGTCTCGGTGATCACCACGTCCTGCGCCACGTCCACCAGGCGGCGGGTCAGGTAGCCGGAGTTGGCGGTCTTGAGCGCGGTGTCGGCCAGGCCCTTGCGCGCGCCGTGGGTCGAGATGAAGTACTGCAGGACGTTCAGGCCCTCGCGGAAGTTCGCGGTGATCGGCGTCTCAATGATCGAGCCGTCCGGCTTGGCCATCAGGCCGCGCATGCCGGCCAGCTGGCGGATCTGCGCCTGCGAACCGCGCGCGCCGGAGTCGGCCATGATGTAGATCGAGTTCATCGACTTCTGCGCGACCTGCTTGCCTTCGGCATCGGTCACGGTTTCGGTGCCGATCGCGTCCATCATCGCCTTGGCCACGCGCTCGTTGGTGCGCGACCAGATGTCGACGACCTTGTTGTAGCGCTCGCCGGCGGTCACCAGGCCCGACTGGTACTGCTGCTGGATCTCCAGCACCTCGGCCTCGGCCTCGGCCAGGATGTCCTTCTTCTCCGCCGGGATGGTCATGTCGTCGATGCCGATCGACACGCCGGCGCGGGTCGCGTAGCCGAAGCCGGTGTACATCAGCTTGTCGGCGAACACGACCGTGTCCTTCAGGCCCAGCTGGCGGTAGCAGGAGTTGATCAGGCGGCTGATGTTCTTCTTGCTGAGCTCGGTGTTGACCAGCGCGAAGGGCAGGCCCTCCGGCAGGATCTCGGCCAGCAGCGCGCGCCCGACCGTGGTGTCCACGATCGAGACCTTCTTCTCGCGATTGCCTTCCTCGTCGATCACCGTCTCGGCGATGCGGACCTTGACCTTGGCGTGCAGGTCCACGACGCGGTTGTCGTAGGCGCGCTTGACCTCGGCGACGTTGGCGAACGCCATGCCCTCGCCCGCCTTGTTCTCCAGCGCGCGGGTCATGTAGTACAGGCCGAGCACCACGTCCTGCGACGGCACGATGATCGGCTCGCCGTTGGCCGGCGAGAGGATGTTGTTGGTCGACATCATCAACGCGCGCGCTTCCAGCTGCGCCTCGAGCGACAGCGGCACGTGCACGGCCATCTGGTCGCCGTCGAAGTCGGCGTTGAACGCGGTGCAGACCAGCGGGTGCAGCTGGATCGCCTTGCCCTCGATCAGCACCGGCTCGAACGCCTGGATGCCCAGGCGGTGCAGGGTCGGCGCGCGGTTGAGCAGCACCGGGTGCTCGCGGATCACCTCTTCCAGGATGTCCCAGACTTCCGCCTCTTCGCGCTCGACCAGCTTCTTGGCGGCCTTGATGGTGGTGGCCAGGCCGCGGCGCTGCAGCTTGGAGAAGATGAAGGGCTTGAACAGCTCCAGCGCCATCTTCTTCGGCAGGCCGCACTCGTGCAGGCGCAGGGTCGGGCCGACCACGATGACCGAGCGGCCCGAGTAGTCCACGCGCTTGCCGAGCAGGTTCTGGCGGAACCGGCCCTGCTTGCCCTTGATCATGTCGGCCAGCGACTTGAGCGGGCGCTTGTTGGTGCCGGTGATGGCGCGGCCGCGGCGGCCGTTGTCCATCAGCGCGTCCACCGACTCCTGCAGCATGCGCTTCTCGTTGCGCACGATGATGTCGGGCGCGTTGAGCTCGAGCAGGCGGCGCAGGCGGTTGTTGCGGTTGATGACGCGGCGGTACAGGTCGTTGAGGTCGGAGGTCGCGAAGCGGCCGCCGTCGAGCGGGACCAGCGGGCGCAGGTCCGGCGGCAGCACCGGCAGCACCGTCATGATCATCCACTCGGGGCGATTGCCCGACTCGACGAACGCCTCGACCAGCTTGATGCGCTTGGTCAGGCGCTTGAGCTTGGTCTCAGAGCCGGTGCCGGCGATCTCTTCCTTGAGCTTGACCATCTCGGCCTGCAGGTCGATCGTGCGCAGCAGGTCGTAGACGGCCTCGGCGCCCATCGCGGCGTCGAAGTCGTCGCCGTGCTCCTGGCGCATCTGCATGAACTGCTCCTCATTGAGCAGCTGGCCGCGCTCGAGCGGGGTCAGGCCCGGCTCGGTGACCACGTAGGCCTCGAAGTACAGGATGCGCTCGATGTCGCGCAGGGTCATGTCCAGCATCAGGCCGATGCGGCTGGGCAGCGACTTCAGGAACCAGATGTGGGCGACCGGCGAAGCCAGGTCGATGTGGCCCATGCGCTCGCGGCGCACCTTGGCCAGCGTCACTTCGGTGCCGCACTTCTCGCACACCACGCCGCGGTGCTTCATGCGCTTGTACTTGCCGCACAGGCACTCGTAGTCCTTCACCGGGCCGAAGATCGCGGCGCAGAACAGGCCGTCGCGCTCGGGCTTGAAGGTGCGGTAGTTGATGGTCTCGGGCTTCTTGACCTCGCCGAACGACCACGAACGGATCATGTCCGGCGACGCCAGCGCGATCTTGATCGCGTCGAAGTCGAGCGTCTGGCGCTGCTGGTTGAAGAGGTTGAGCAGGTCTTTCATGTGTTGTCTCCGAGAGGCCAGGGGCCGGAGGCCAGAGGCCAGGGATAGGGGCGGGAAGAAGAGTCAGGGGTCGCAGACCAGGGACCAGGGAAAGCGCGCATCGCTGCTTCTTCCCGGCCCCTGGCCCCTGACCTCTGGCCTCAGTGCTCCTCCAGCTCCATGTTGATGGCCAGCGAGCGGATTTCCTTGACCAGCACGTTGAACGACTCCGGCATGCCGGCGACCATCTCGTGTTCGCCGTCGACGATGTTCTTGTACATCTGGTTGCGGCCCTGCACGTCGTCGGACTTCACCGTCAGCATTTCCTGCAGGGTGTAGGCCGCGCCGTAGGCTTCCAGCGCCCAGACTTCCATCTCGCCGAAGCGCTGGCCGCCGAACTGCGCCTTGCCGCCCAGCGGCTGCTGGGTGACGAGCGAGTACGGGCCGGTCGAGCGGGCGTGCATCTTGTCGTCGACCAGGTGGTTGAGCTTGAGCATGTGCATGTAGCCCACGGTCACCTTGCGCTCGAACGCGTCGCCGGTGCGGCCGTCGTAGAGCTGGGTCTGGCCGCTGACCGGCAGGTCGGCGAGTTCGAGCATCTTCTTGATCTCGGACTCGGCCGCGCCGTCGAACACCGGGGTCGCCATCGGCACGCCGTCGGTGAGGTTCCTGGCCAGGGTCAGCAGCTCCTCGTCGCTGAACTGCGACAGGTCCACGCGCTCGCCGAGCACGTCGCTGTCGTGGTTGTAGATCTGGCCGAGGAACTCCCGCAGCTCGGAGACCGCACGCTGCGCGTCGAGCATGCGCTGGATCTTCTCGCCCAGGCCCTTGGCCGCCCACCCCAGGTGGACCTCCAGGATCTGGCCGATGTTCATGCGGCTCGGCACGCCCAGCGGGTTGAGCACGATGTCGACGGTCTGGCCGTCGGCCATGTATGGCATGTCCTGCACCGGCACGATGTTGGACACCACGCCCTTGTTGCCGTGGCGGCCGGCCATCTTGTCGCCCGGCTGGATGCGGCGCTTCACCGCCAGGAACACCTTGACCATCTTCAGCACGCCCGGGGCGAGGTCGTCGCCCTGGGTGATCTTGCCGCGCTTGTCCTCGAAGCGCTTGTCGAACTCCTTGCGGTGCGCGTCGATCTGCATCTGCGCGCGCTCGATCGCCTCGACCGCGTCGGCGTCCTTCATCCGCAGCGCGAACCAGTCGGACTTCTTCAGCGCGTTGAGCACCTCGGAGGTCACGGTGTCGCCCTTCTTCACGCCGGGGCCGCCGTTGGCGATCTTGCCCAGCAGCTGCGACTTCAGGCGCGCGTAGATCGCGCTTTCGAGGATGCGGAACTGGTCGTCGAAGTCCTTCTTGACGCGCTTGATCTCGGACTCCTCGATCTGGCGCGCGCGCTTGTCCTTCTCGATGCCGTCGCGGGTGAAGACCTGCACGTCGATGACGGTGCCGTCCATGCCCGGCGGCACGCGCAGCGAGCTGTCCTTCACGTCGGAAGCCTTCTCGCCGAAGATCGCCCGCAGCAGCTTCTCCTCGGGGGTGAGCTGGCTCTCGCCCTTCGGCGTCACCTTGCCGACCAGGATGTCGCCGGCGCGGACCTCGGCGCCGATGTACACCACGCCCGACTCGTCGAGGCGGTTGAGCGCCTGCTCGGAGACGTTCGGGATGTCGGCCGAGATCTCCTCCGGGCCCAGCTTGGTGTCGCGGGCGACGCAGGTGAGCTCCTCGATGTGGATCGTCGTGTAGCGGTCTTCCTGGACCACGCGCTCGGACAGCAGGATCGAGTCCTCGAAGTTGTAGCCGTTCCAGGGCATGAACGCGACCAGCATGTTCTGCCCGAGCGCCAGCTCGCCGATGTCGGTCGAGGGGCCGTCGGCCAGCACGTCGCCGCGGGCGACCACGTCGCCCACCGCCACCAGCGGGCGCTGGTTGATGCAGGTGTTCTGGTTGGAGCGGGTGTACTTGATCAGGGTGTAGATGTCGACGCCGGCGTCGGTGCCGCCGGAGATCTCGTCCTCGTTCACCTTGACCACGATGCGGCCCGCGTCGACCTGCTCGATCACGCCGCCGCGGCGCGCGTTCACCGTCACGCCCGAGTCGCGCGCCACCGCGCGCTCGATGCCGGTGCCGACCAGCGGCTTCTGCGCGCGCAGCGTCGGCACCGCCTGGCGCTGCATGTTGGCGCCCATCAGCGCGCGGTTGGCGTCGTCGTGCTCCAGGAACGGCACCAGCGCCGCCGCGACCGAGACGGTCTGCATCGGCGAGACGTCCATGAAGTCGACCTCGGACGGCGGCTTCAGCAGCGACTCGCCCTGGAAGCGGCAGTCCACGAACTGGGCGTTGAGGTTGCCGTGCTCGTCCTGCGGCGCGTTGGCCTGGGCGATGACGTACTCGTTCTCCTCGATCGCCGAGAGGAACTCGATCTCGTCGGTCACCTTGCCGTCCACCACCCGGCGGTACGGCGTCTCCAGGAAGCCGTAGCGGTTGGTGCGGGCGAACACCGCCAGCGAGTTGATCAGGCCGATGTTCGGGCCTTCCGGGGTCTCGATGGTGCACACGCGGCCGTAGTGGGTCGGGTGCACGTCGCGCACCTCGAAGCCGGCGCGCTCGCGGGTCAGGCCGCCCGGGCCGAGCGCCGAGACGCGGCGCTTGTGGGTGACCTCGGACAGCGGGTTGTTCTGGTCCATGAACTGCGACAGCTGCGAGGAGCCGAAGAACTCCTTGACCGCGGCCGCGACCGGCTTGGCGTTGATCAGTTCCTGCGGGGTCAGGCCATCGGCCTCGGCCATGGTCAGGCGCTCGCGCACGGCGCGCTCGACGCGCACCAGGCCGACGCGGAACACGTTCTCGGCCATCTCGCCCACCGAGCGCACGCGGCGGTTGCCGAGGTGATCGATGTCGTCCACGGTGCCGCGGCCGTTGCGGATCTCGGTCAGCACGCGGATCACGTCGAGGATGTCGGAGGTGTCGCCGTACTGCTCGCGCAGGCGCGCGGAATCCTCGTCCTTGCGCTCGGCGTAGTACTTGGCGTCGTAGAGCACGGCCGCGCCCTCGGTCTCCTTGCGGCCGAGGCGGCGGTTGAACTTCATCCGGCCCACGGCCGAGAGGTCGTAGCGCTCGAAGGTGAAGAACAGGTTGTGGAACAGGTTCTGCGCGGCGTCCTTGGTCGGCGGCTCGCCGGGGCGCATCATGCGGTAGATCTCGACCAGCGCCTCGAGCTGGGTGCGGGTCGGGTCGATGCGCAGCGTATTGGAGATGTACGGACCGCGGTCCAGGTCGTTGACCCAGATCGTGCCGATGGTCTCGACGCCGGCCTTGCGGAAGGCCGCCAGCTGCTCGTCGTTGATCTCGTCGTTGGCCGAGGCCAGCAGCTCGCCGGTGGCGGGATCGACCACGTCGTGCGACAGGATGCGGCCCAGCAGGTACTCGTCGGGCACCGCCAGCGCGGCGATCCCGGACGCCTCGAGCTGCTTGATGTGGCGCGCGGTGATGCGCTTGCCGGCCTCGACGATCACCGTCTCGCCGTCGGCCAGGTCGAAGTCCAGCGTCTCGCCGCGCAGGCGCTCGGGCACCAGCTCCAGCTGCACGCCTTCCTTGGGGTCGATGTGGAAGGTGTTGATCTCGAAGAACTCGTTGAGCATCTCCTCGTTGGAGTAGCCCAGCGCGCGCAGCAGGATCGACACCGGCAGCTTGCGGCGACGGTCGATGCGGGTGAACAGCGCGTCCTTCGGGTCGAACTCGAAGTCCAGCCAGGAGCCGCGGTAGGGGATGATGCGCGCGGAGTACAGCAGCTTGCCCGAGCTGTGGGTCTTGCCGCGGTCGTGGTCGAAGAACACGCCCGGCGAACGGTGCAGCTGGGAGACGATGACGCGCTCGGTGCCGTTGACGATGAAGGTGCCGTTCTCGGTCATGAGCGGGATCTCGCCCATGTAGACCTCCTGCTCCTTCACGTACTTGATGGCCTTGCTGGACGACTCGCGGTCGTAGATGACCAGGCGCACGGTCACGCGCAGCGGGGCGCCGTAGGACAGGCCGCGGTTGCGGCACTCGCGCTCGTCGAACACCGGCTCGCCGAGCTTGTAGCCGACGTATTCCAGCGCTGCGTAGCCGTTGTAGCTGACGATCGGGAACACCGAATTCAGCGCGGCGTGCAGGCCGCGATCCTCGCGCCGGGCCGGATCCACGTCGGCCTGCAGGAACTCGCGGTAGGAATCGACCTGGATCGCGAGCAGGAACGGCACCTCGATGATGCTGCCGCGCTTGCCGAAATCCTTGCGGATGCGCTTCTTTTCGGTGAAGGAATACGTTGTCGTCATGGGATATGACCGCCTTTGGCATCGACGGGCCGCGCGTCCGCGACCCTGGGGACCGGCCATCGCATGGATGGCCCTGGGGGAAACCGCCAGTGGGAAGTCGCTGGTATTGCCGGCACCAGCACGCCCTCTCCCGCTACTTCCTACTGGCGACTCGTCTTAGGAGCAGAGATTCGGGATTGGAGATTCCGGATCCGGACCAGCAGAGGAATCCTCATGCCTGGCCGATCCCGAACCCGCAATCCCGAATCCCGGCCGTCGCAACAACGGCCAAAGGCCGGGGGCTTTCGCCCCCGGCCTCGGGTGGTCGCCTGACGGGGTCGGGCGACGCAAGGAGCGCTTACTTCAGCTCGGCGGTGGCGCCGGCAGCCTCGAGATCCTTCTTGATCTTCTCGGCTTCTTCCTTCGAGACGCCTTCCTTCACGTCCTTCGGCGCGCCCTCGACCAGGTCCTTGGCCTCCTTCAGGCCCAGGCCGGTGATCGCGCGGACCACCTTGATGACCTCGACCTTCTTCTCGCCGGCGGCCTTCAGGACGACGGTGAACTCGGTCTGCTCCTCGGCGGCGGGAGCGGCGGCGGCGGCCGGGCCGGCGGCCACGGCGACCGGGGCGGCGGCGGACACGCCGAACTTCTCTTCGAACGCCTTGACCAGCTCCATCACCTCGACGAGGGACTTGCTGCCGATGGCTTCCAGGATTTCTTCGTTGGAAAGGGACATTGTGATTACCTGCGGTTGACTGTTGACGAAACGGCTGTCGGATGCGTACCGAACGTGGGACTCACCGGGGATTTCAGGCGGCCTTGGCCTGGCCGACCGCGTTGATCACGCGGGCGGCGGAGGCGGCGGGCTCGGCCAGGACGCGGGCGAGCATGGTGGCCGGCTGGGCCATCATGCCGACCAGCATCGCCAGCGCCTGCTCGCGGGTCGGCAGCGATGCCAGGACGTCCACGTGGGAGCCCGGGTACTTCTGCCCGCCCACCGAAACCAGGCGCGGCTTCAGCTTGTCTGCGGTCTTGGCGAAATCCTTGATGAGGCGGCCGGCGGCGCCCGGGTCTTCCTTCGAGAAGGCGTACAGCAGCGGACCGGTCAGCTCGTCGGCGATGACGGCGTAGTCGGTGTCGGCTACCGCACGCGAGACCAGGGTGTTCTTCGCTACCTTCAGGTAGACCCCGCTCTCGCGCGCCTTCTTGCGCAGGTCGGTCAGTTGCCCGACCGTCAGACCCATGTACTCCGCGGCGACCAGCGAGTGCGCCGATGCGGCGACCTCGGCCAGTTCGGCAACGACTTCCTTCTTCTGGTTCAGATTGAGAGCCATTGCACTCCTCCGTTTTGAAGCCGGGACTCCGGATCCGGGAACGGGACCGGGATGGGATCCCGTCCGTCCCGGCCGTCGGCCCGGCTTCGGAACTCCGCTCGCGGCTCCTGCCGCTTGCGGTCCTCGAGCGGCACCGGTCCGTCGATGCCGGGAAAGCCTCGCGGCCTTCCGGGTGGCAGCCGTTTCCAAAGCCTCTTGGAGGGTCGGCGACCATCTACGCAGGCCTGGGCGCTCGCGCGCCCGGGATTAAGCGGCCGTCCCCCGCATCGGCGGCGATTCCGTTGCCAATCGAGCGTCCGTGCCCGTCGCCGTTGCGTGGCCGACCGCGCCTGCGGTCTTTGACGGCGCCGCGCAAGGCCCGAAGACCCGTTGCGATGCCCTCAAAATTGGCGAGCGGGCGCGACGCGCGCGGCCCGCCCGGTACTGCGTGATGCCTTACTTCAGCGACAGCGACGACTGGTCGACGGTGACGCCGGGGCCCATGGTCGAGCTCAGCGAGATCTTCTGCAGGTAGGTGCCCTTGGCGGTCGCCGGCTTGGCCTTGACCAGGTCGGCCAGCAGCGCCTGCAGGTTGGTCTTCAGCCGATCGGCCTCGAAGTCGGCCTTGCCGATGGTGCAGTGGATGATGCCGGCCTTGTCGGTGCGGTAGCGCACCTGGCCGCCCTTGGCGTTCTTGACCGCCTCGCCGGGGTTCGGCGACACGGTGCCGACCTTCGGGTTGGGCATCAGGCCGCGCGGGCCCAGCAGCGTGCCGAGCTTGCCGACCACGCGCATGGCGTCCGGGGTGGCGATGACCACGTCGTAGTTGAGGTCGCCGGCCTGCATCTTCTCGGCCAGGTCTTCCATGCCCACGGCATCGGCGCCCGCGGCCAGGGCCTCGTCGGCCTTGGCGCCGGCCGGCGCGAACACCGCCACGCGCACGGTCTTGCCGGTGCCCTCGGGCAGCACGGTCGAGCCACGCACCTGCTGGTCGGACTTGCGCGCGTCCACGCCCAGGCGCACGGCCACGTCCACGGCCTCGGGGAACTTGGCGGTGCTGAGTTCCTTGACGATCTTCAACGCCTCGTCGATCGCGTAGGCCTTGCCGGGTTGCACCGCGGCCTTGATGGCCTGCTGCCGCTTGGTCTGCTTCGCCATGATCTCAGCCCTCCACCGTCAGACCCATCGAACGGGCCGAGCCCGCGATGGTGCGCACCGCCGCTTCCAGATCGGCCGCGGTCAGATCGGGTTCCTTCGCCTTGGCGATCTCCTCCAGCTGCTTGCGCGTCACCTTGCCCACCTTCTCGGTGTTGGGACGCTTGGAGCCGGACTGGACGCCCGCGGCCTTCTTCAGCAGGATCGTCGCCGGCGGGGTCTTGGTGATGAAGGTGAAGGTGCGGTCCGAATAGGCGGTGATGACCACAGGGATCGGCAGGCCCGGCTCGAGCTTCTGCGTGGCGGCGTTGAACGCCTTGCAGAACTCCATGATGTTCAGGCCGCGCTGGCCCAGCGCGGGACCGACCGGCGGCGAGGGGTTGGCCTGACCGGCCTTCACCTGCAGCTTGATGTAACCGACGACTTTCTTCGCCATTTCTGTGTGCTCTCCGGGTGCAAGCGCCTGTTCAGGCTCCCCATCGGGCCGGGAACAACGTCATCCAGAGCGGCACGCATCCCGGCATCGCGCCGCCGCTCGCGCAAAAGGCCGCCAGGGCGGCGGCCAATGCGGATGCCCGGCTCGACCGGACAGTGAGCCGCGCACTATAACAGGTTTCGTGGCGCCGGGGAAACCGGCGCCGCACCCGCGGTCAGGCCTTCTCCACCTGCCCGAACTCCAGCTCCACCGGGGTGGAGCGGCCGAAGATCAGCACCGCCACGCGCAGCCGGCTCTTCTCGTAGTTGACTTCCTCGACCACGCCGTTGAAATCGTTGAACGGGCCGTCGATGACGCGGACCATCTGGCCGGCCTCGAACAGCACCTTCGGGCGCGGCTTCTCGACGCCGTCCTGGACGCGCTGGAGGATCACGTCGGCCTCCTCGTCGCGGATCGGCAGCGGGCGGTCGGCGGTACCGCCGATGAAGCCCATCACCTTCGGCGTCTCCTTGACCAGATGCCAGCTCTCGCTGTCCATCCGCGGGATGCCGGCCTCGTCGTGGGTGGCGATCTGCACCAGCACGTAGCCCGGGAAGAACTTGCGCTCGGAGCGCCGCTTCTGGCCGGAACGCATCTCCACGACCTCCTCGGTCGGGACCAGCACGTCGCCGAACTTGTCCTGCATCCCTGCGCGCGCGATACGGTCGCGCAGCGCCTGCGCCACCGACTTCTCGAAGCCGGAATAGGCATGCACCACGTACCAGCGCTTGTCGCCTTGCGTTTCCATCAGGTCCAAAACCTCCTCAATGCCCCAGGAGCACGCGCAGCAGCCACTGGATGACGGTGTCGAAGCCGGCCAGGACCAGCGCGATGATGATGACCGCCACGATCACCACCCAGGTCATGCGGGTGGCCTCCTGGCGCGTCGGCCAGACCACCTTGCGCAGCTCGAAGCGGGTCTCGGCCAGGAACTCGCGGGTCTGGGCGCCCTTGAGACTGAGCATGAACACGGCGAATCCCGCCCCCACCCCCACCACCACGGCGCCGATCCGCGCCCAGGCCGGCCAGGCGCCGAACCAGTAGAACGCGAACACGCCGGCGGCGACGAGCGCGACCGCCAGGGCGTACTTGACGATGTCGCCGCTGGAGGTCGTCTTGGTTTGTTCGACTCTGCTGTTCACCGTTGACGCTTTCGCTCTCGCTCTTCGTGGGAAAGTCCGCGCTGGGACCGCGCGGGCTCGTGCGGAGGGTTCCGCATGCGACTGGCACGCCAGGAGGGACTCGAACCCCCAACCTGCGGTTTTGGAGACCGCTGCTCTGCCAATTGAGCTACTGGCGTGTAACTGGAACGGAACGCTCGCCCCGGCACCCGCCCTTAGACGGCGAAGGCGGACCGAGGTTCCTCAGGTCCGCCTCGCGGGTCGCGGCGAAGCGGCGGGCTCGCGATGCGCGCCCGCCGCCCGGATCACTTGAGGATCTTGCTCACCTTGGTGCGCTCGAACTTACCCTTGGCCATGGTTGCGTGTCTCGAATGAACAGTTGATTTGGATTGCCGCGAAAGGTGGTGCTCACGAATGGAATCGAACCATCGACCTCCTCCTTACCAAGGAGGTGCTCTACCGACTGAGCTACGTGAGCACTGAGTTGTTCCGTCCCTTCTCGCCGCCTGCGCCGCCCGGCGTTCCGGGCACCGCACCCGCCGCGTCCTGCGCCGGGGTGAATCGAGCCGCCTGACAGCGGGCGCCCAATGGAGCGGGAGACGGGAATCGAACCCGCACCATCAGCTTGGAAGGCTGAGGTTCTACCATTGAACTACTCCCGCATCTGCGGTTTTCGCGGGCCTCTGTCGCCGGCCCGCGGGTATCGCGTTGGTGGAGGGAGGTGGATGACTCGGGGCCTTCGACCCCTCGCCCTCCGGGCCGCGCCTTCGGCGCGTTCGGAAGCGCCCTCCGGCGCTTCCGTCGAACCACGGCGGCGGTTCTCACCCACCTCCACGGCTCTTCGTTCCAGCTTTGCGGGCCTCTGTCGCCGGCCCGCAGGTATCGCGTTGGTGGAGGGAGGTGGATTCGAACCACCGAAGGCGTAAGCCAGCAGATTTACAGTCTGCCCCCGTTGGCCGCTTGGGTATCCCTCCGCCGAATCGAAACCGGTGAAAACAGCCCGCGATTTTCGCCCCTTCCGGAGGCGCTGTCAACGCATTCCGGCATCCGATGCACAGGACCGGGGGTCTCGCGCAAGCGCGACAGTGTACGCGCTGCGGGCGCCCCCGCCCAGACCCGGCCGAGGCGTCAGACGTTGAAGCGGAAGTGCAGCACGTCGCCTTCCTGCACGCGGTACTCCTTGCCCTCCAGCCGCAGGCGCCCGGCATCGCGGGCGCCGGCCTCGCCGCGGTACTTGACGAAGTCGTCGTAGGTGATGGTCTCGGCGCGGATGAAGCCCTTCTCGAAGTCGGTATGGATCACCGCCGCGGCCTGGGGCGCGGTCGCCCCGGCCTTGACGGTCCAGGCGCGCACTTCCTTGACCCCGGCGGTGAAATAGGTCTGCAGGCCGAGCAGGCGGTAGGCCGCGCGGATCACCCGGTTGAGGCCCGGCTCGTCCAGGCCGAGATCCTCGAGGAAGGCGTCGCGGTCGGCGTCCTCGAGCTGGGACAGTTCCTCCTCGATCGCCGCCGACACCGGCACCACTTCCGCGCCCTCGCGTTGCGCGCGCTCGCGCACCGCGTCGAGCAGCGGATTGTCGTGGAACCCGTCCTCCAGCACGTTGGCCACGTACATCACCGGCTTCAGGGTGAGCAGGAACAGGTCGCGCACCAGCGCCCGCGCCTCGGCGTCCAGGCCCGCGGCGCGCGCCGGCGTGCCGTCGGCCAGCGCCTTCTGCAGGATCTCCAGCACCGGCCTGCGCGCGATGGCCTCCTTGTCGCCGCCCTTGGCGGCGCGCTCGGCGCGCTGCAGCGCCTTCTCCACCGACTCCAGGTCGGCCAGCGCCAGCTCGGTGTCGATGGTGTCGATGTCGGAGATCGGATCGACCTTGCCGGCGACGTGCACGATGTCGCCGTGCTCGAAGCAGCGCACCACGTGGGCGATCGCATCGACCTCGCGGATGTGGGCCAGGAACTTGTTGCCCAGGCCCTCGCCGCTGGCGGCGCCGGCGACCAGGCCGGCGATGTCCACGAACTCGACCGCGGTCGGGATCACCCGCTCGGGCTTCACGATCGCCGCCAGCTCGGCCAGGCGCGGGTCGGGCACCGGCACCACGCCGACGTTGGGCTCGATGGTGCAGAACGGGAAGTTGGCCGCGGCGATGCCCGCCTTGGTCAGCGCGTTGAAGAGGGTCGACTTGCCGACGTTGGGCAGGCCGACGATGCCGCATTTAATGCCCATGACGGGGGCCAGGGATCAGGGGCCAGGGGCCTGGGAAAAGCAGGATGTTCAAGACCGGAACTCCACAAGACGTGAGGTAATTGGATACGCGGACGACGCGGTGCGCTACTGGCCCCTGGCCTCCGGCCCCTGGCCCCTGGGCGTATGCAACCGCGTCATCGCGTCCATGAAGTTGCCCGAGACCGCGAGCGGCAGCACGTCGAGCGCGTCGTCGATGGCGCGGCCGGTCAGGATGTCGTCGTCGGTGCCGGCGCGGCCTAGCACCCAGGGCGTCACCTTGTCCTTGCTGCCGGGGTGGCCGATGCCGATGCGCAGGCGGTGGAAGCGACCGTGCCCGAGCAGGCGCATGATGTCGCGCAGCCCGTTCTGGCCGCCGTGGCCGCCGTCGAACTTCAGCCGCGCCACGCCCGGGGGCAGGTCCAGCTCGTCGTGGACGACCAGGGTCTGTTCGGGTTCGATCTTCCAGAAGCGCTGCGCGGCCAGCACCGACTTGCCGGACAGGTTCATGAAGGTGGCGGGCTTGAGCAGCCAGACCGGTCGCCCGCCGATATCGACGCGTGCGGTCTCGCCGAACAGCTTGGCCTCGACGCCGAAGCGGCCGCCGAAGCGCTCGGCCACGGCGTCGGCAAAGCGGAACCCGGCGTTGTGCCGGGTCCGCGCGTGTTCCGGGCCGGGGTTGCCCAGCCCGACGATCAGTCGCAATCCGTCCATCGCTAAGGACCGGCGGGCGCGCACCGCGCGCCCGCGCGGGGATCACTCGCCCTTGCCGGCTTCGGCTTCGGCGCCGCCCTCGCCGGACTCCTCCGGCTCGGCCTCGACGCGCCCGTGCTTGGCGACGACGACGGCGACGTCGTGGTCCGGCCCCAGCGCCAGCTCGGGAATCTCCACGCCCTGCGGCAGCTTGAGCTGCGAGAGATGGATGATGTCGCCCACCGCCAGTTCGGCCAGGTCGACCTCGATGAACTCCGGCAGGTCCTTGGGCAGGCAGCTGACGGTGACCTCGTTGAGCTCGTGCATCACGATGACGTCGGCGGCCTTGCCGGCCGGCGAGACGTCCTCGTTGACGAAGTGCAGCGGCACGGCGGTGCGCAGCTTCTCGTTCTCGCTCACGCGCTGGAAATCCAGGTGCATGATCTGCTGCTTGTACGGATGACGCTGCATGTCGCGCAGCAGCACCTGCTGCACGTCGCCGTTGAGGTTCAGGTCCAGGATCGAGGAATAGAACCACTCGTTCTGGCTGGCCAGCCAGACCTTCTCGTGGTCGAGCTGGATGTTGACCGGGGCGAGCTCGCCGCCGTAGACGACGGCCGGAATCTTGCCCGCGCGGCGGAGGCGGCGGCTCGCACCCTTCCCCCCGTCCTCGCGGCGCTCGACCGAGATTTCATGATTGGACATGTCGTATCACTCTTCGATGTTGCGATGATCCGCCTCGCGGCGGTTTGGCGACTCCCCCGCGACCAGGGAAGCCATTGGGAGAGGCCGGAGACCGGGAGCCAGAGGCCAGGGAAAAACGCGAGGACGACGCGCTTCGACTTTTCCCTGGCCTCTGGCCCCCGACCTCCGGCCCCTGATCTCAATCCACGTACAGCGAGCTGACCGACTCGCCGAAGGCCACGCGGCGGATGGTCTCGGCCAGCAGCTCGGCCACGCTGAGTTGGCGGATCTGCGCGCACTGGCGCGCAGCATCCGACAGCGGGATGGTGTCGGTGACCACCAGCTCGTCGAGCTGCGACCTGGAGATGTTCTCGATCGCCGCGCCCGACAGCACCGGGTGGGTGCAGTAGGCCACGACCTTGGTGGCGCCGTTCTCCTTGAGCGCCGCCGCGGCCGCGCACAGGGTGCCGGCGGTATCGACGATGTCGTCCACCAGCACGCAGGTCTTGCCCTGCACGTCGCCGATGATGTTCATCACCGTGGCGACGTTGGCGCGCGGGCGACGCTTGTCGATGATGGCCAGGTCCGCGTCGTCCAGGCGCTTGGCGATCGCGCGCGCGCGCACCACGCCGCCGACGTCGGGCGAGACCACGATCAGGTTGTCGGTGCCGTGCGCGCGCCAGATGTCGGCCAGCAGCAGCGGCGAGGCGTACACGTTGTCGACCGGGATGTCGAAGAAGCCCTGGATCTGGTCGGCGTGCAGGTCCACCGTGAGCACGCGGTCGGTGCCGACCGAGCCGATCATCTTCGCCGCCACCTTGGCGGTGATCGGCACCCGGGAGGAGCGCAGGCGGCGGTCCTGCCGCGCATAGCCGAAGTACGGGATCACCGCGGTGACGCTGGCGGCCGATGCGCGCTTGAGCGCGTCGATCAGCACCGCCAGCTCCACCAGGTGCTCGGCGCTGGGCGCGCAGGTCGGCTGGATGACGAACACCTCCTGCCGGCGCACGTTCTCCTCGATCTCGACCTGCACCTCGCCGTCGGAGAAGCGCGAGACCAGGGCCTTGCCCATGCGCGTGCCGAGCTCGCGGCACACCGCCTGGACCAGGGGCCTGTTGGCGTTGCCGGAGAAGATCAGGAGGTTGCGATCTTCTTTCATTTTGGGGGCGTCTCCGCGTCGCTCTGACCGTAGCGGGTGGGGGAATGGACCTGCCGGATGGCAGGGGCGGCAGGATTCGAACCTGCGAATGCCGGGATCAAAACCCGGTGCCTTGGACCTCTTGGCGACGCCCCTGGGGAGCCGGGACTCGGGATTGGGGACTGGGGGTTCGAAAAGGCGCGGCGATGCGCTTCCACGAACTCCCTAATCCCGAATCCCCAGTTCCAGCCTTTCGAGCACCGGCGAGCGCGCGGCGCCGGCGACCACCCAGGCCCGGAGACCCTGCGGCAGCGCGGCGCGCGCGGCCTCGGCGTCTTCGCGGTCGGCGAATTCGACGAAGCAGCCGCTGCCGGTTCCGGTCAGCCGCGCGCGACCCACCCGCGACAACGCCGCGAGCGCGGCCTCGACGGCCGGTTCGCGGCGACGCAGGACCGGCTCGAACGCATTGCCGAGCGGAGCACCCGAAACGAAGTCGGCTATTGTCGCGGGCGCAGCATTTCGCGTCAATTCGGGATCGGCGAACAGGGCCGCGGTCGGCACTCCGACGCCGGGATCGGCGAGCAGGTACCAGGCCGGCGGCAGGTCCAGCGGCAGCAGCCGCTCCCCCACCCCCTCGGCCCAGGCATTGGCCCCGCGCACGAACACCGGCACGTCGGCGCCGAGCTGCAGGCCCAGCGCGGCCAGCCGCTCGCGCGGCCAGTCCAGCCCCCACAGCCGATCCAGGGCGAGCAGCACGGTGGCGGCATCCGACGAGCCGCCGCCGAACCCGCCGCCCATCGGGATGCGCTTTTCGACGCGGATGTCGACCCCGAGGCCGACGTTCGCCGACGCTGCCAGAAGTTTCGCCGCGCGCACGGCAAGGTCGTCCTCCGCGGCCACCCCGTGCGGGCCGTCGCCGGCGCGGACGATCCGGCCGTCGTCGCGCGGCCGCAAGTGCACGGTGTCGCCCCAGTCCAGCAACCGGAACACCGTCTGCAGCTCGTGGTAGCCGTCGTCGCGGCGCCCCAGGATCCGCAGGAACAGATTCAGCTTCGCCGGCGCCGGCCAGGCGCTCCAGCCGCCGCCCACCGGGCCCGCTTCCGGGCTCACGGCGCCGCAGGCTCGCCCAGGCGCCAGTCGTCGACGATCAGCCGCACCCGGGCGTCGTCGCGCCGCGCGTCCACGCGCAGCGGCAACGCCGGCGCGCCGCCGGTCTCGGGCTGCCAGGCGAGATAGTCGATGGTCCAGCCGTCCTGGCGCAGTTGCGCGAGGCGCCCTTCGGCGTCGAAGGCCACCTCGGCCTCGCCGAAGCGCGCATCGTCGGCGCGGGCGCCGGCCGCCCAGGCGGCCATCGCCGCGACCGGGATCTCCAGTCCGGTGGCCTCGTGCAGCAGCAGGCCGACGTCCGCGCCCTGGCGCGGCCCGCCCTCCAGGCCCTCGATGCGCGCGCCCGCCGGGCCGCCGGTCAGGCGCCAGCTCTGGCGGGTGACCGGCGCGCTCAGGGTGACCGCATAGTCGGCCCCGCGCTGACGCCACTCGATGCGTCCGTTGCCGCCCTCGCGGCCCTTGGACAGGGCCACCCGGCCGCTGAAGGCCAGCGCGGGCTGCGCGCGCAGCGCCGCCTCGCGCGCCTCCAGCCGGGCGGTCGCGGCGGCGAGCGCCGGCCCGGACAGCACCACCGTGGCCGGCGCCGGGCCCGGCCGCGTGGTCGCGCAACCGGCCAGCAGCGCGCCGGCGAGCAGCAGCAGCGCGCCGCGGCGCGCGCGCCTCACAGGTCCACCCCGGTGTGTTCCAGGGCCCGGCGCAGGGAGCGGTTGTCGGGATCGAGATCCATCGCGCGGCGGAAGTACTCCCGCGCCTCGTCCTCGCGCCCCATGGACCACAGCACCTCGGCGATGTGCGCGGCGACCTCGGCGTCCTTCATCAGGGTCCAGGCGCGACGCAGCTCGACCAGGGCCTCGGCCTTGCGGCCCAGCCGGTAGAGCACCCAGCCGTAGCTGTCGATGATCGCGGCGTTGTCGGGCTCGGCGACGCGGGCGCGATCGATCAGCTCCAGCGCCTCGCGGTAGCGGTCGGTGCGGTCGGCCAGGGTGTAGCCCAGCGCGTTGAGCGCGGCCACGTTCTCCGGCTCGGCCACCAGGATCCGGCGCAGGTCGGCCTCGGCGCGGGCGATGTCGTCGCGCCGCTCCCACATCAGCGCGCGCGCATAGAGCAGCGCGCCGTCGTCGGGATGCGCGCCCAGGCCGCGGTTGTAGGCGTCGAGCTCCGCGTCGGGCCGCTCGTCCTGCTGGTGCAGCTCGGCTTCGAGCAGATAGGCGTCGCGGCGCAGATCCTCGTCGGCGGAGGCGTCGCCTTGCATCCGGCGCAGGGCGGCGAAGGCCTCGTCCTTGCGCCCCAGCTCGAACAGCACCCGGGTGGCGCGCATCCGCGCGATGCTGCGCGGCTCGCCGCCGGGCACGCTCTCGTACCACTCCAGCGCTTCCTCGTAGCGTTCCAGGTACTCGGCCATCTGGCCCAGCAGCAGGCGCCGCCCGGGATCGGGGGCGGCGGCTTCGCCGCGCAGCTCGGCATACAGCGCCTCGAGCGCCGGCTTGTCCTCGGCCTTGACCAGCAGCGAGGCCCGCAGGCCGTAGCTGCGCTCGTCCTGGGGCCCCATGCCCATGATCCGCGCGGCGTCGGCGGGCGCGCCCAGGCTGTCGTACTCGGCGGCGATCGCCAGCCGCAGCTCGGGCGAGCGCAGGGCCTGATCCTCGACCGGCGCCAGCGCCGCGCGCGCGCCCTCGACGTCGCCGTCCTCGCGCAGCTGGGCGGCGCGCAGCAGGGCCACGCGCGGCTCCTCCGGGAAGCGCCTCACCACCTCGTCGAGGATGCGCGGCGCGACGTCGCCGCCCAGCCGCTGGGCCAGGCCGCCGAAGGCCAGCCAGGCCTGCAGGTCGTTGGGGATCGCGCCGCTGTCGACCAGGCGGTCCAGCAGGCGCGAGGCGGCCTCGGGATCGCGGCTGCCGGTGCCCAGCGCGGCCAGCGCGTGCCGCCAGCCGGCCGGATCGGGATCGCGCAGCAGCGCCACCAGCTCGCGACGCGCGGCGCGCTCGCGACCGGTGCGCAGCAGCCACGTGGCCTCGATGCCGCGCATCTCCACCGTGCGCGGCGCGCGCTGGGCCCAGAGCCGCAGCGCCTCGCCGGCGCGCGCGTCGTCGTTGGCCAGCAGCGCGATGCGCACCGCGCGCTCGGCCAGCGCGGCATCGCCATCGGCGGCGCGGGCGGCGCGCAGGTAGGCGTCGGCGGCCTCCTCCAGGCGACCGGCCTGCAGGGCGAACTCGCCGGACAGGGCGGCCTCGAGCAGGTCGGCGGGCATCGCCTCGCGGGCGGCGGCCGGGGCGGCCAGCAGCCCCAAGGCCAGGGCCAGAACGGAAAGTCGGCGGGCGAAAGCGGAGAAAACGGGCATCGGGGACGATCGGGCCGTAAAATACGGCGTTCGGCCGCAAGCTTATCGCAAGCCCCTGAACGCACGTCGCCCGCTGTCATGAGCCTTTTCGCCCTCGGCATCAACCACCAGAGCGCGCCGGTCGCCCTGCGCGAACGGGTGGCCTTCGCCGAGCATCGGCTGCCGGAGGCGCTGGCGTCGCTGCGCGCGCTGCCGCCGGTGCGCGAGGCGGCGCTGCTGTCGACCTGCAACCGCACCGAGCTCTACGCGATCGCCGACGACGACGGCCGGGCGCTGGCCGACTGGCTCGCGCGGCGCCCCGACGCCGACCTCAGCGCCTACCTGTACGTCCACCGCGGCAGCGAGGCGGCGCGGCACCTGTTCCGGGTGGCCACCGGCCTGGACTCGCTGGTGCTGGGCGAGCCGCAGATCCTGGGCCAGGTGAAGCAGGCCTGGGCCGCGGCGCGGGCGGCCGGCACCCTCGGCAGCCGCCTCGACCGCCTGTTCCAGCACGCCTTCGTGACCGCCAAGCGCGCGCGCAGCGAGACCCGGATCGGCAACAGCCCGGTGTCGGTGGCCTCGCTGGCGGTGCGGCTGGCGCAGGAATCGTTCGCGCGGCTGTCGGAGTCCACCGTGCTGCTGATCGGCGCCGGCGAGACCATCGAGCTGGCCGCGCGGCACCTGGTGCAGGCCGATGCCCGCCGCCTGCTGGTCGCCAACCGCACCCTCGCCCACGCCCAGGCGCTGGCCTCGCGCCACGGTGGCGTGGCACTGCCGCTGCCGGATCTCGACCGCCACCTTTCGCAGGCCGACGTGGTGTTCTCGGCCACCGCCAGCCGCGAGCCGGTGCTGCACCGCGCCCAGGTCGAGGCGGCGCTGAAGGCGCGCCGGCACAAGCCGATGCTGCTGATGGACCTGGCGGTGCCGCGCGACATCGCGCCCGACGTCGGCGAGCTCAAGGACGCCTACCTGTACACCGTCGACGACCTGGAACGGGCCGTCGAGGACAACCGCCGCAACCGCCGCGAGGCCGCCGAAGCGGCCGAGGCGATCATCGACCTGCAGGTGTCGCGCTACCACGAGATGCTGGCGGCCAGCGCCTTCCACGCGCCGCTGAAGCTGCTGCGCGCGCACGGCGAGCGCGCGCGCGCCGAGGCCCTGGCGCGCGCGCGCCAGCAGCTGGCCGCCGGGCGCGACCCGGACGCGGTGCTGGAATCGCTCGCCCACACGCTGACCAACCGCCTGCTGCATGCGCCGACCGCCGCCGTGCGCGAGACCGCCGCCGGCGGCCACCCCGAGCTGGCGCGCGCCCTCGAGCGCGCGCTGCGCCCCGCCCACGCCCCCGCCGACGATGCTGCCGACCCTGCGCCGCAAGCTTGAGGCGCTGGCCGAGCGGCGGGACGAACTGGAACGGCTGCTGGCCGAACCGGAGGTCGCCGCCGACCCCACGCGCTTCCGCAGCCTCTCGCGCGAATTCTCGCGCCTGGAGCCGCTGGCCGCCGCGCTCGCCGCCGAGCGCCAGGCGCGCCAGGACCTGGCCGGCGCGCAGGCGCTGCGCGACGACCCGGAGCTGGCCGAACTGGCCGACGAGGAGATCGCCGCGGCGCAGGCGCGGCTGGACGCGCTCGACGCCGAACTGACCGCGCTGCTGGTGCCGCGCGACGCGCGCGACGAGGGCGGCCTGTACCTCGAGATCCGCGCCGGCACCGGCGGCGACGAGGCCGCCATCTTCGCCGGCGACCTGTTCCGCATGTACGCCCGCTACGCCGAGCGCCAGGGCTGGCGGGTGGACGTGGAGTCGGCCAGCCCCGGCGAGCACGGCGGCTTCCGCGAGATCGTCGCCCGCGTGGAGGGCGCCGGCGCCTACGCGCGGCTGAAGTTCGAATCCGGCACCCATCGCGTGCAGCGCGTCCCGGAGACCGAATCGCAGGGCCGCATCCATACCTCCGCGGCCACGGTGGCGATCATCCCGGTGGAGGAAGACGGCGAGCCGGTGGAGCTCAACCCCGCCGACCTCAAGGTGGACACCTTCCGTTCGTCCGGCGCCGGCGGCCAGCACGTCAACAAGACCGACTCGGCGATCCGCATCACCCACCTGCCCAGCGGGCTGGTGGTGGAATCGCAGACCGAGCGCTCGCAGCACGCCAACCGCGACAAGGCGATGAAGCGCCTGCGCGCGATGTTGGCCGAGGCCGAGGCCGCACGCCGCGCCGCGGCCACCGCGGCCACGCGCAAGCTGCAGGTGGGCAGCGGCGACCGCAGCCAGCGCATCCGTACCTACAACTACCCGCAGGGCCGCATCACCGACCACCGCGTCGAGGGCCTGACCCTGTACGACCTGCCGAACGTGCTCGAGGGCGCGCTCGACCCGCTGATCGAGCGCCTGGCGCAGGAACACCAGGCCGAGGAACTGGCGCGGCTCGCCGAGGCGGGCTGAGCAGCGCTGGGGCGCGACGCCGTCGCCGCCGACGGGTGACAGGCGCCGGCCGACGCGCGAGCATGGCGCGCCGCCCGCCCGCCCGACCGACCGCCATGCCCGCCGACCTCCGCCGCGCCGCGCCCGACGATCTCGACGCCGTCGCGTCGCTGTTCCACCGCTACCGCACCTTCTGCGGCCAGCCCGACGAGCCGGCGCGCAGCCGCGCGTTCCTGGCCGAGCGCCTCGCGCGCGGCGAGTCGGCGGTGCTGCTGGCCTCGCGCGCGGGCACGGCGGCCGGCTTCGTGCAGCTGTACCCGATGTTCTCCTCGGTGCGGCTGGGCCGGGTCTGGGTGCTCAACGACCTGTTCGTCGAACCGGCGCAGCGCCGCCGCGGAGTGGCGCGCGCGCTGCTCGACGCGGCCGCCGGCTTCGCCCGCGCCGACGGCGCGCTGCGGCTGGAACTGGAGACCACGCCGGACAATCACGCCGCGCAGGCCCTCTACCGCGCCGCCGGCTGGCAGCGCTTCGATGGCACGCTGTGGTTCCGCCTGCCGCTGGACACGGCATGAGCGCCAGCCCGACCGACCCGCGCGCGCAGGCGCGCCTGGCGGTGCAGCGCGCGCCGCAGGACGCGATGGCCTGGATCCTGCTCTCCGACGCGGAGCTGGAGGCGGGCGATGCCCGCAACGGGGCCGGCGCGGCGCAGCGCGCGCTGCAACTGGCCCCGGGCCATCCGGAAGCGCTGGCGCGGCTGGGACGCGGGCTGTGGATGCTGGGCCGCCACGACGATGCCGTGCGGGCGCTGCACGCGGCCGCCGCGCGCGCGCCGGGACACGCCGGCATCGCGGTCTGGCTGGCCCACGCGCTGGAAGACGCCGGCCGTGCCGAGGACGCCAACCAGGCCTATGCCCGCGCGCACGCGCTGGCGCCGCAGCACCCGCAGATCGCCGCCTACCTGCTGGCCTGGCGCCGCCGGCTGTGCGACTGGCGCGGGGTCGACGCGCTGTCGCGGCAGGTGCGCGAGGCGGTCGCCGCCGGGCAAGCGGCGATCGAGCCCTTCGCCTTCCTCAGCGAGGACGCCTCGGCCGCCGAGCAACTGGCCTGCGCGCGCCTGCGCGCGGCCGACCTGGCCGCGCGGGTGCGCCCGCTGCCGCCGCCGGCCCCGCCCGCGCCCGGCGAGGTCGTGCGGGCGGGTTTCCTGTCCAACGGCTTCGGCGCGCACCCGACCGGGCTGCTGACCGCGGCCTTCTTCGAGGCGCTGCGCGCGCACGGCGGCCCGGAACTGCACCTGTTCGCGCTCAACCGCGACGACGGCAGCGCGATCCGCCGGCGCCTGCAGGCGGCCGCGCACGGCCTGCACGAAGTCGCCGACCTGCCGCACGCGCAGATCGCCGGGCGCATCCGCGAGGCCGGCATCGAGGTCCTGTTCGACCTGCGCGGCTGGGGCGGCGGCGGCCGCCCGGAGGCGCTGGCGATGCGGCCGGCGCCGGTGCAGGTCAACTGGCTGGCCTATCCCGGCACCAGCGGCGCGCCCTGGATCGACTACGTGCTGGCCGACCGGATCGTGCTGCCGGAGGCGCTGGCCGCGCACCATTCCGAACAGCCGGCCTGGCTGCCGCGCTGCTTCCAGCCGTCCGATACGCGGCGCGAGATCCCGCCGCCGCCGGCGCGCGCCGAATGCGGGTTGCCGGAGACCGGCACCGTGTTCTGCTGCTTCAACAACAGCTACAAGCTCAACCCGGCCTCGTTCGCACGGCTGATGGCGGTACTGCGCGCGGTGCCGGGCAGCGTGCTGTGGCTGCTCTCGGGCCCGGGCGAGGCCGACCGCCGCCTGCGCGAGGCGGCGCGCGCGGCCGGCGTGGACCCGGCACGGCTGGTGTTCATGCCCAAGCAGCCGCAGGCCGCCTACCTCGCCCGCCTGCGCCTGGCCGACCTGTTCCTCGACTGCAACCCCTACAACGCGCACACCACCGCCTCCGACGCGCTGTGGGCCGGCTGCCCGGTCCTCACCCGCCCGGGCGGCACCTTCGCCGCGCGCGTGGCCGCCAGCCTCAACCATCACCTGGGCCTGGCGGAGCTCAACGTCGCCGACGACGGCGCCTTCGTCGCCGCCGCCGTCGCGCTGGGCCGCGACCCCGACGCCCTGCGCGCGCTGCGCCGCCGGGTGCAGGCGAAGCGCGAGACCGCCGGCCTGTTCGACATGCCCGGGTTCGCGGCCGACTTCGCCCGCATCGTCGGCGCGATGTCCGCGCGCTACCGCCGCGGCGAGGCGCCATCGCCGCTGCGATAGGCCTGCGGAGGCCCTGCTGCTTTTCCTTCCCCCGCAAGCGGGGAGCACTCTGTTTTTCCCTTCCCCCGCAAGCGGGGAGCACTCTGCTTTTCCCTTCCCCCGC
>NZ_JAAN01000033.1 GCF_000559025.1 Luteimonas huabeiensis HB2
CTTGCGGGAGAAGGAACAACGTGGCCCCGCTTGCGGGAGAAGGGACGACGTGCACCCGCTTGCGGGAGAAGGAACAGCATGGCCCCGCTTGCGCGAGAAGGCGCGATACGGACCCGCGTGCGGGAGAAGGCACGACATGCGCCCACCCGCGGCAGACGGGACGGTTTCGACGTTGCAGTCGGATTTTCGCTCGCTGCAGGCGCGCGCCGTCTTTCTTCCGGGCCGCCTGCCCGCTACCCTGCCGGCATGAGCGCCGAACGCGATTTCATTCCATTGTCGATCTGCGTGCTGACCGTCTCCGACAGCCGCAGCCTGGCCGAGGACAGCTCGGGCGACTACCTCGTCGAGTCGCTGCAGGCCGCCGGCCACCGCCTGGCCGAGCGCGCGCTGCTGCCCGACGACCGCTACCGGCTGCGCGCGGTGGTCTCGCGCTGGATCGCCGACGAGGCGGTCGACGGCGTGCTGGTCACCGGCGGCACCGGCTTCACCGGGCGCGATTCCACCCCCGAGGCGCTGCGCCCGCTGCTGGACAAGGAGATGCCGGGCTTCGGCGAGCTGTTCCGCGCGATCAGCTTCGAGGAGATCGGCACCTCGTCGCTGCAGTCGCGCGCCTTCGCCGGCCTGGCCAACGCCACGTTCGTGTTCTGCCTGCCCGGGTCCACCTCGGCCTGCCGCACCGCCTGGGAACGCATCGTGCGCGATCAGCTCGACGCCCGCACGCGGCCCTGCAACCTCGCCACCCTGCGCCCGCGGCTGCGCGAGTAGCCGCGCGCATGAGCCCGCTCAAGCGCAAGGCCTACGAGGCGCTGCTGGCGCCGATGCAGATCGAGCTGGCCGACGCGGCGCGCTGGCTCAAGGCCAGCGGCCGGCGCCTGCTGGTGGTCTTCGAGGGCCGCGACACCGCCGGCAAGGGCGGCGCGATCGCGGCCATCGCCCAGCCGCTCAACCCGCGCCAGTGCCGGATCGTGGCGCTGCCCAAGCCCAGCGACCAGGAAGCCGGCCAGTGGTACTTCCAGCGCTACGTGCCGCACCTGCCGGCGGCCGGCGAGATCGCGCTGTTCGATCGCAGCTGGTACAACCGCGCCGGCGTGGAGCGGGTGATGGGCTTCGCCGACGAGGCGCAGGTGCGGGCCTTCCTGCGCCAGGCGCCCGCGTTCGAGCAACTGCTGGCCGACGACGGCATCCTGCTGTTCAAGTACTGGCTGTGCTGCGACCAGGCCGAACAGGAGCAGCGCTTCGCCGAGCGCCTGGAAAACCCGACCAAGCGCTGGAAGCTCTCGCCCATCGACCTGGAGGCGCGCACGCGCTACGCCGACTACACCCGCGCCCGCGAGGAGATGCTGCAGGCGACCCACACCGCGCATGCGCCGTGGACGCTGGTGGACTTCAACGACCAGCGGCGCGGCCGGCTGACCCTGATCCGCGACCTGCTGGACCGGCTGCCCGACACCCGCGTCGAGCCGGCGCCGGTGGCGCTCCCGCCGCTGCCCGGGCCGCCGGAACGGGAGCGCTACGGCGTGCTGGCGCCGATCCCGCCCTACATGCCGGCGGACTGAGCATGCGCGCACCCCGCACTGTGCTGCCCTGTCTCGTCGCGCTGTGCGCGAGCGCGTTCGCCGCCCACGGGCAGGACGCCGCCGCCACCGACGCCGCGGACGCGGACGCGGACACGGCCCCCACCGCCCCGGTCGCCGAGCTCGCGCCGGTGCGCGTGGTCGGCCAGCGGATCGAGGACCCGTTCGCGTTCCGCAATCCCATCGAAGTCGAGGACAACGTGTTCCGGCGCGCGTGGCGCGAGCCGCCCAGCCTGGAAGAGATCGGCATGCAGGGCGGGCTGGTCAACATGGCGGTCGGCTATGCGCTGATGAAGGCCGCGGACGGCGTGAAGCGCCTGCCCGGCTGGAAGCACCAGGTCCAGCCCGCCGAGGCGCGGCCGCCGCCGCTGGACGAGACGCTGCGCGCGCGCGCCGCGGCGCTGCAGGACGACGACGCGCCATAGCGGCCAGGCGGCCCGCGCTCGCCCTGCGCGGTCCGTCGCGCGGAGCGCGCGACCTTTCAGCGCACCTCGAAGCCGGGATGCGCGACGGCGTCGGCGGCGATCTCCTCGCGCGACAGCGACTCCACCCGGGCCAGCGGCGGGCCGTGCCGCAGCCAGGCGGCGAACGCCTCGATCGCCGCCTCGTCCCCGGCGGCGAGGACCTCGACCCGGCCGTCGTCGAGATTGCGCGCGTGCCCGCGCAGGCCCAGGCGCTGCGCCTGCTCGCGCGCGCAGGCGCGGAAGAACACGCCCTGCACGCGGCCGGCGACGAGGAAGCGCGCCGCGCTCACGCCCCCGCCTCCGGCACCGGCGGGCCGCCGGCCGCGGCGATGTCGCGCTCGATGCGCTCGGCGGTGACCGGACCGAGGTAGCGCTGCGCCACCCTGCCCTGCGGATCGATCAGGTAGGTCAGCGGCAGCCCGCGCGGCGTCTCGAAGTCCTCCGGCGGCGCGTAGGGATCGACGATGGCGATCGGGTACAGCACCGGGCGTTCCTCGAGGAATGCGCGCATGGCCTCGGGCTCGATCTCCTCGTAGGCCAGGCCGATCACCTCGATGTGCTCGCGCATCGCGCCCAGCGCCGACAGCTCCGGCATCTCCTTGCGGCAGGGCGCGCACCAGGTGGCCCAGAAGTTGACGATCACCCACTTGCCGCGATGGTCGGCCAGGTCGTAGGCGGCGCCGTCGAGGGTGGTCACCCGCAGCCGCGGGTGTTCGGGGCGCGCGGCGTCCGCGTCGTCGCCCGGGGGCTCGGCCGGCACCTGCGGCTGCGCCGGCGGTGCATCGGGATCGGCCGCGGGCGCCGGCGGCTCGCGCCGGCAGGCGCCCAGCAGCGCGACGGCGATCAGCAGCGGGAGAAGAAGTCGGTTCATGTCGAAGGTTCCTTGCCGGAAGGATAGAGATCGCCGACGCGGCGCTTGAGCAGCTCGCGCAGCGGCATGCGCAGTTCGTCCATCGCCGCCAGCGCGGCGCGGCCGAGCGCGTCGTCGTGGCAGGGCAGATGCGCCTCGCGCACCGGGATGCGCAGGCGGCAGGTCTCGTAGAGTTCGCCCAGCGTCACCGCGTCGAGGTCGCGGCCGAGCAGCCAGGCGCCGTTCTCCCCGCGCACCAGCACGCCGGCCGGCTCCAGCTGCGAGAAGAAGCGCTGCACCAGCGCGTCGGTCAGGCAGGGCTCGAGCGCCATCAGTTCGTCGCTGTGCAGGCCGCGCCCCTCGCGCCGGGCCTCGGCGAAGCGGCCCAGCAGGCGCAGCAGCCCGAACAGCTCGAAGCCCACCGGCAGCCGCATCGCCACCGGCTGGTAGCGGAAAGCCGACAGCGACGAGGCGAACGACGCGCCGAGCAGGATCGCCAGCCAGCAGAAATAGATCCACAGCAGCAGGATCGGGATGAAGGCGACCTGGCCGTAGATGCGCTGGTAGCCGTCGAAGCTGCCCAGGTAGACCGCGATCAGGCGCTTGGCCAGTTCCAGCAGCAGCGCCGCCAGCAGCGCGCCGCCGAAGGCGTGCCGCCACTGCACCGTGCGGTGCGGGATCACCCGGTAGACGGTGGCGATCGCGGCCAGCTCGATGGCCAGCGGCGCGATCTGCAGCAGCGCGCGCTGCAGCCACTGCCCGGGCGCGGTGCTGTGGAAGACGTCCAGCGCCAGGAAGCGGGTGAACAGCGCCAGGCTCGCCGCCGCCACCAGCGCGCCCAGCGTCAGCACGGTCCAGTACACCAGGAAGCGGCCGACCTTGGGCCGTGCCGTGGGCACGCGCCAGATGCGGTTGAACGTGGCCTCCACGCCCTGCAGGGTGATCAGCACCGAGACCACCAGCGCGATCACGCCCAGCGCGGTCAGCTGGCCGATGTTCTGCGAGAACGCCAGCAGGTAGTCCTGGACCTTACGCGCCGAGTCGGGCACGAAGTTGGAGAACACGTAGTCGGTGAGCTGCCCGCTCCAGGATTCGAACACCGGGAACGCCGACAGCACGCCGAACACCACCATGCTCAGCGGCACCAGGGCGAAGACGGTGGTGAACGCCAGCGCGCCGGCGGCCTCGAACAGCCGGTCGTCCTGGAAGCGGCGCCACAGGAAGCGCACGAACGAACCGGCCCGCGCGCGGTCGGTCATCCGCTCGCTCCAGCGATTGAAGGTGTCCAGCGGCTCCATCGGCGAAGCGTACCCGATGCCGGCGTGGGAGCCGGTCGCGACCGCGGCGGCCGTCGTCGGCACGCCATGCTCTATCCTCGACGCCCCGGCCGCACGCGGCCGCCCGGACAGGCGAGATGCGCGACATCCTGGTGCTCTACTACAGCCGCGGCGGCTCCGTGGCGCGGCTGGCGCGGCAGATCGCGCGCGGCATCGGCGAGGTCGAGGGGATGCAGGCAAGGCTGCGCACGGTACCGCCGGTGGCGGCGGTGACCCAGGCCGCCGCACCGCCGGTGCCCGAGGACGGCGCGCCCTACGTCGAGCGCGCGGACCTCGCCGAGTGCGCCGGCCTGCTGCTGGGCAGCCCGACCCGCTTCGGCAACATGGCCGCGCCGCTGAAACATTTCCTCGACGGGCTGGGCACCGAGTGGGCCAGCGGCACCCTGGCCGGCAAGCCGGCGGCGGTGTTCACCTCCACCGCGACCCAGCACGGCGGCCAGGAGGCGACGCTGCTGTCGATGATGCTGCCGTTGCTGCACCACGGCTGCGTGATCGCCGGCATCCCGTACACCGAGCCGGCGCTGAGCGCCACCCGCGAGGGCGGCACGCCCTACGGCGCCAGCCACGTCGCCGGCGGCGACGACGACCCGCAGCCCAGCGACGACGAGGCCGCGCTGGCGCGCGCGCTCGGCCGCCGCATCGCCGCGCTGGCGGCCCGCCTGGCATGAGCGCCCGCCCGCCCGCGCACCGCCTGCTGGCCGCCGCGCTCGCCGGGCTGGCGGCGCTGTTCGCGGCCTGGTTCGTGCCCGACGGGCACCTCGTCGCCGCGCTGGCGGTGTTCGTGGCGCCGCCGCTGCTGCTGCTCGCCGGCGTGCTGCGCGGCAGCGCCCGCGCGCGCTTCTGGGCCGGCGTGCTCGGCCTGTTCTGGTTCTCGCACGGGGTGATGGTGGCCTGGAGCGATCCGGCCGAACGCGGCTACGGTTGGGCGGAGATCGTGCTGGCGCTGGCGGCGATCGGCGGCGCGAGCTGGACCGGGCTGCGCGCGCGCCTGCGCAAGGCGCGCTAAGGCGCGCGGCGAGCGCGAGGTTGCCGCCGGGCCGGGCCTGGCCGAGAATCTGCGGCCTCCAAGGCCCGGCCGCCGCCCCGTCGCGCACGAGGCGCCGGCGCCTCTCCCTTTCCTCTCCGAACGAGCGCCCGATGGAAGAACTCCTGATCGTCACCACCGGCGGCACCATCGACAAGGTCTACTTCGACGACAAGTCGGACTACCAGGTCGGCGAGCCGCAGATCGGGCGCATCCTGGAGGAACTGGGGGTCGCGTTCCGTTTCCGGGTGATCCCGATCCTGCGCAAGGATTCGCTGCACCTCACCGACGCCGACCGCGCCCTGGTGCGCTCGACCATCCTCGCGCAGCCGGCGCGGCACGTGCTCATCACCCACGGCACCGACTCCATGGTCGAGACCGCGCGCGCGCTGGCCTCGATCCCGGACAAGACCATCGTGCTCACCGGCGCGCTGAACCCCGCGCGGTTCCGCGGATCGGACGCGGAGTTCAACATCGGCACCGCGGTGGGCGCGGTGCAGTCGCTGCCGGCGGGCGTATACATCGCCATGAACGGCCGCATCTGGGACCCGGCGCGGGTGCGCAAGAACGTCGAGGCCAACCGCTTCGAGCCGGTCGCGTAGGCGCACCGGCCGTATCGGGACCCGAGGATCGGGACGGAATCCGCCTGCGGGAGGTGCCGAAGCGGGAGGCAAGCGGCCACCGCGTGAAACGCCCTCATCCGGCGCTGCGCGCCACCTTCTCCCGCTTGCGGGAGAAGGAACAACAAGCGCCCGCTTGCGGGAGAAGGGACGGCGAGCGCCCGCTCGCGGTAGGAACGGCGTGGTCCCGCTCGCGGGCTGTCCGGCTAGTCGCCCCGGAGCGAAGGGCCGCGGATGGCCGGGCCCGGTCCGGCCTGCATCGGCGCGTCGGGCTCGGCGTACTGCACATCAGGTTCCGCGGCCAGTTCGCGCAGCAGGCGCTGCGCCTGTGCGCGGTCGAGCGCGGGCTCGGCGACGATCAGGTCTGCGCGTACGCCCAGCCGCCGCTCCCAGCGCAGGGCCGGGGCGCCGGCGCGCGACGCCAGGCCGGTGGCCTCGGCGGTACGCCGCAACCGCTCCGGCACCGCGGCCGGGTCGCGCCCGGGGGCGCTGTCGTCGCGGTACTTCACGATGAAGCGCTGCCACGGGCCCTGGCCCGGCAGCGCGATGTCCTCGGGTGCCATCGTCTTGCGTTCCTCCGCCGGGGCGTCCGCCGCGGATGCGGCCGTCGCGCCGACGATCGCGGCCAGTGCCGCCAGAATCAGAATCCGCATGCGCGCGCTCCCCAGGTCCGGCGACCGTCTTAGCGTAGTCCGGGTGAACGCGCCGGCAACCGCCGCGCCGCAGGCGCGGCATCGCCCCGGCGGACCGGGGCGATGCGCGCGTCGCCGGCGGGCCGGCGACGGCTCAGTTGTGGCGGGCCTGCAGGGTCAGGTTGGCGAAGGTCGTCTCCGCCACCAGCTTGATGTAGTAGCGGCCGGCCTGCGGCTGGGCGATGCGCAGGCTCTCGTTGTTGCCGGGGCGCGCCGAGCGCAGGTCGTAGGCCTCGGCGGTCGGCTCGGCCTCGTGGCCGACGTACACGCTCACGTTGCCGCTGCCGCCGGCGGTCAGGATGGTCAGCGGGCCGCTGGCGCCCTCCGGCACGTCGATCCGGTACAGCAGGCTGTCGCCCACCGCCGCCGACAGCCCGCGCACGGGCGTGCGGTTGAGCAGTTCGATGGCGTCGGGGCCGGTGTCGCCGACCTCCACGGTCTGGCTGCGGGTGCCGGTGTTGCCCTCGTCGTCGGCGACGGTCAGCGCGACCGCGTACGCGCCCGCGGCGTCGTAGGTCTTCACCGGGCTGGCCTCGGTCGAGGTGGTGCCGTCGCCGAAATCCCAGTTCCAGGACACGATGCTGCCGTCGTCGGTCGAGGTGTCGGTGAAGCTCACGGTCAGCGTGTCGTGGTCGACCTCGAAGGTGAAGCCGGCCACCGGGTCGCCCGGCTCGCCGCCGCCGTCCGCACCGATGCCGTCGATGAACTCGGCGCCGGTGCCCGCCGGGTCGAGCCAGGTGCTCAGGCGGGTGGCGTCGGTGCCGCCGCCGGACCAGGAGGTGTAGATGCGGCCGTACCAGTCGACGTGGTCCGCGCCGGTGGTGCTGCAGGAGGCGTAGCCGCCGTGCAGCTGGCCGATCACGCGCTTGTCCGGGCTGTACATCGGCGAGCCGGAGGAGCCGCCCTCGGTGGTGCCTTCCGGGTTCCACTGCACCTTCAGGTGGCTGCTGCCGGACGCGCCGAGGTAGCCCTCGATCTGCAGCGGGTTGTTGGAGTGGGTGATGCGCTTCTCGGCCACGCGCGGGTGGTGGATGCCGGTGGCGCCGTCGAAGGCGACGTCGCGGCGGTCCCAGCCGGCCCAGTACAGCCCGAAGGCGGGATCGGCCGGGGCGTCGAGTTCCAGCAGGGTGAAATCGGAGGTCGCCCAGGTCGCCTTGACGGTGGCGCCGGTCTGGTTCTGGTCCAGGCTGCCGTCGCCGTCGGCGCCGCTTTCGGCGCTGCCGGGCGTGCGGCAGTAGGAGTTCTCGTAGTTCCAGTAGACGACGATCGAGGCGGCGGCATCGGCGGTGCCCATGCCGCAGTGATGCGCGGTCAGGAAGTACATCTTCTGGTCGTTGGCGGTGTTGTTCACCAGCGAGCCGGTGCAGTACATGGTGCCGAAGCGCGAGTAGGCGCCGACCGCGGGGATCTGGTCGCGGAAGGCGTCGCCGGCGGGGCAGATCACGTCCACGTTGCAGGCGCCGGAAACGCCCTTGGTCTGCGCCAGCGCGCCTTCGCGGGCGAGCTTGCCGAAGCCCACGTAGTCGTGGTTCACGCTGGACAGGTGCAGCCGCAGTTCGTCGGCGCGCGCCTTCGGCACCACCACCTCGAGCACCGCGTGATCGCCCGGGACCACGGGCGTCCACAACTGGCCGTGCGGCTTGTTGTCGGCGGCGGTGAAGGCGCGGATCGCGCCGGGATCGGCGTCGCGCGGCAGGCCGGCCGGATAGACGAGCAGGCGGCCGCCCTCGGGCATGCGGTACTCGTCGAAGCCGAAGTTCAGCGACAGCGCGCCGCGCGATTCGATCCGCAGGCGCCAGACCAGGGTGTCGGCGTCCAGCGCGTCCCAGTCGCCGGCGTCCAGCGGGGTGATCGCCACCTTGTGCGGAGTGGCGAAGCGCACCGGCGCGTCGCGGCGCGCGGCCGCCTCGCGGCGGTCCTCGGCCAGCAGCGCGGCGTTGTCCACCGCCGGCATGTTGCGCACCTCGACCGTGTGCTCGGCCGGAAGCGCGTGGTCGAAGGCCGCCGGGCGCACGTCGCGCGCGGAAGCCGAGGCGGCGCCGGCGGAGAGCGCGCCGGCGACGAGGATCGCGAACCAAGCTTTCATCGTCTGTCCATCCTTTTTCGTGGCCCTGGTCCTGGAGACCGGACGCTCCCCAGGGCGGGCGCGCCGGAACGGGGACCGGGCGGCCACTGGGGCCGCCCGGCGTCGGACGAGGCGCTCAGCCGCCGTCGTAGCTGCCCACCAGCGTCGCCCCGGAGTACGCGGAGTAACCGCGCACGCCGACGTGCCAGGTGCCGGCCTGCGGCGAGGCGAAGGTGCAGGTCTCGTTGTTGCCGGAGCGGTAGGGACGGCAGTCGTAGGTGCTGGTGGTGGGCGCCGCGCCGCGGCGGACGTACAGGTCGGCGTCGCCGCTGCCGCCCGACAGCGCGAAGCTGAGGTTGGTCGCGCCCGCGGGCACTTCCAGCGTCCAGTTGCGCACGCTGCCGCTGGCGCCGGACAGGCCGCTCACCGGCACGCCGTTCTGCAGTTGGTTTCCGCCGCCGGTACCGCTGGCGTAGCTGGCGGTCAGGGTGACGCCCGAGAACGCCGCGTAGCCGCGCACCAGCACGTGGTAGGTGCCCGCCTGCGGCGCGGCGAAGGTGCACGCCTCGGCGTTGCCGCTCTGGTAGGGGCGGCAGTCGTAGGCGCTGGTGGTCGGCTGCGCGCCGAAGCGGACGTAAAGATCGGCGTCGCCGCTGCCGCCGGAGATCGCGACCCGCAGGTTGGTCGCGCCAGCGGGGACGGTAATGGTCCAGTACTGCGCGCTGCCGGCCGCGCCGGACACGCCGGTCACCGGCACGCCGTTCTGCAGCTCGCCCGGGCCCGGGCCCGGGCCGGGACCGGGGCCCGGGCCGGGCTCCTCGCCCTGGATCGCGGCCACCGCGGCGTCGGCATCGACGATGCCCGCGCCGATGGCGCGGTCCGGGGTGGCGGGGAAGGCGCGGGCGGTCTCCTTGATGATCGTCTCGATCTGCGCCGGCGTGCGCGGGGTGTCGGCGGCCGACTGCATCAGCGCCACCACGCCGGCCACGTGCGGCGCCGCCATCGAGGTACCGCTGCTGTTGGCGTAGCTCGGCGTCGAGCCGCTGCGGTAGGTGGACAGGATGCTGGTCCCGGGCGCGGCGATGTCGATCAGGCTGCCGTAGTTCGAGGCCTGCCCGCCGGTCCAGATCGAGCGGGCCCCGTTCTGGTCGTTGGCCGCCACCGAGATCACGTTGGCGCAGTTGCCCGGCGAGAAGTTGGCCACGTCCGCGTTGCTGTTGCCCGAGGCCACCACCACCGTGGTGCCGCGCGACACCGCGCCGTTGATCGCGGTCTGGTAGGCGCTGCCGCAGGCGCCGCTGCCGCCCAGGCTCAGGTTGATGACCTCCGCCGGGTTCGCGTTGGCCGGCACCCCCGGCACGCTGCCGCCCGAGGCCCAGGTGATCGCGTCGATGATGTCCGACGACGAGCCGTAGCCGTTGCGGCCCAGCACCCGCAGGTGCAGCAGCTTGGCGTCGAAGGCGGTGCCCGCCACGCCCACGCCGTTGTCGGTCAGCGCCGCCACCGTGCCGGCGACGTGGGTGCCGTGCAGCACGCCGCAGGCGTCGGTCGGGTCCGCATCGCGCCCGTTGCCGTCGCACGACCCGGCGTTGCCGGAGCTGGTGGAACTGACGAAGTCGTAGCCGCCGACCGAGTTCGCGTCCAGGTCCGGGTGGGCAATGATGCCGCTGTCGATGATCGCCACCACGATCCCGGCGCCGGTGGCGCGGTCCCAGGCCTGCGGCGCGCGGATGCCGCCGGCGGCGCTGAAGAAGCCCCACTGCTCGGCGTAGCGCGGATCGTTGGGCGTCAGCGTCGCCCGCATCGGGCGGTCGACCTCGACGTGCTGCACGCTGGGATCGGCGGCCAGCTGGCGCATGAAGGTCTCCGCCTCCACCCGGTCGAGCTTGCGGTCCAGGCGCACCACGTCGGCGCCGATGCCCAGGCGCCGCTGGTGGGCGGCGCGCAGCGGCCGCGCCGCGCGCGAGGCCGCCGTGCCGGAGACGGCGGAGGCCGCGGAGTTCAGGCTGCGCGCGAGCGCGGCCGGGTCGGTCTGCGCGGCGGCGCCATCGCGGTAGGTGACGATGAACTGGTCGAATGCGGCATCGGCGGACAGGCCGCTGACGTCGACCTCGCCGGCCGCCACCGGTGCGGCGGCGATCGAGAACAGGGCCAGGGCGGTCGCGGTCGCCAGAACGCGGCGGCGCAGGCCGCGGTGCTTGCTGTGGGACATCGGTTTTCCCCGAGTGTGGAAGGCGGCCGCTGGGCGGCGTTCGCCGGGATCCCGGAACCACCGATCGAAACCCTGCGGCGTCCCGGCCTGAACGTGGACTGACGCTCGCGTCCACAAACTGACGCTACGCGACCGCTTCGCGTGAATGCAATGGCTGCGCGGAAGCGCACCCCGCATGCCACGCGACGGGCGTCACATAAACGAACAATGAATGGAGAGTGCGGACATGCCCGGGCGCGGGTCCCGAGGATCGGCAGCGCGGACCGCCGCCGGCGCCAGCACCTCTCGTCCGCCGCGCGCGCCGGGAGCGCCGCGACCGGATCCGTGCCCACGCCTCAACGCTCGCGACGCCGCGGCCCCGCCATCGCCCCGCCATCCCTGCCTAGCGCTCGATCCGATCTCGGATCCGGCCGAGCCGGCGATCAGAGCATCCCGGTTTCCAGGCGCGCGGCCTCGGACATCATGGTCTGGTTCCACGGCGGGTCGAACACCAGCTCGACGTCGGCTTCGCGCACGGTCGGGATCAGTTCCAGCTTGCTGCGCACGTCGTCGACCAGGATCTCGCCCATGCCGCAGCCGGGCGCGGTGAGGGTCATCTTCACCTCGACCTTGCGCTGGCCGGCGTCGTCGGCATGCACCGCGGCCTCGTAGATCAGTCCCAGGTCGACCACGTTGATCGGGATCTCGGGATCGAAGCAGGTCCGCAGCTGCTTCCAGACCAGCTGCTCGACGGCGGCGTCGTCGGCGTCGTCGGGCAGTTCCAGCGGCTCGGGCGGTTCCTTGCCGATGGCGTCGGCGTCGCGGCCGGCGATGCGGAACAGGTTGCCTTCCACGAACACCGTGTAGCTGCCGCCCAGGGCCTGGGTGATGTAGCCGGCGCTGCCGGCCGGCAGGGTGACCTCGTCGCCCTGCGGCACCAGGACGGCGGCGCAATCGCGCTCGAATCGGACGGGCTCGCTGCTTCGGGAATACATGGGGACGAGGTGGGGGCGGCGCGGGCGTGCGCAAGCGCGCATTTTAGCGCGCCGGCGATCCCGGTATGCTGGCGCGCCCTGCCAGCCCGCACGCGATGCCCGCCCACCGTTCCGTCCTGTCCCCGCCGGTCCTGCTCGTGCTGCTGATCGGCTGCGCCGGCTTCGCGGCGATCTGGGTGCTGGCGGCGGCCACGCTGGGCCGGCCCTGCAGCTGGCTGGCGGCGGTCGCCGCGCTCGACGCCGCGCTGCTGCTGCGCATGGGCCGCGCCCGCCCGGGCTGGGCGCGCGCGCTGGCCGGCGTGCTGGCGACCGCGGTCATGATCGCCGCCGCGCAGTGGGGCGTGATCGCCGCCCAGGTCGGCGCGATGTTCGGGCTGCAGCCCTGGGAGTCGGCGCTGAGGCTGGGCGCGTCGCTGGCCTGGGCGATCGCCGGCGTCTCGCTCGACGCGGTCGACCTGGCCTGGTTCGGCGCGGCGCTGGTCGTGGCGGCGGTGGTCTCGCGTTAAGAGCCTGGGCGGCAGAAGCCGTCCGGGCTGCATGGCGCGAACGTTTCCACCGCCCCGGCGCCTGAGAGCCGGAACGACGGCCTCAGTGGCCGCCGTCGAGCGCCTTCAGCTCGCCCACCAGCGCGCCGGCCACCTCGGCGCCGTCGCCGTAGAGCATGCGGGCGTTGTCGGCATAGAACAGCGCGTTCTCGATGCCGGCGAAGCCGGTGCCCTTGCCGCGCTTGATGACTACGACGTTCTTGGAATCGACCACGTCGAGGATCGGCATGCCGTAGATCGGGCTGGCCGGGTCGGTCTTGGCCACCGGGTTGACCACGTCGTTGGCGCCGATCACCAGGCTGACGTCGGTGCTGGCGAACTCGGGGTTGATGTCGTCCATGTCGGCGATCAGGTCGTAGGGCACCCCGGCCTCGGCCAGCAGCACGTTCATGTGGCCCGGCATGCGACCGGCGACCGGGTGGATCGCGAACTTCACCTTGACCCCGCGCTCGATCAGCCGCTGCGCCAGCTCCCAGATCTTGTGCTGCGCCTGCGCCACCGCCATGCCGTAGCCGGGCACGATCACCACGCGCTCGGCGTAGGCCATCATCGCCGCGACGTCGCCGGCCTCGATCGGCTTCTGCGCGCCCTCGATCGCCTGCGCCTGCCCGCCGCCGCCGAAGCTTGCGAACAGCACGCTCCTGATCGAGCGGTTCATCGCCTTGGCCATCAGCCGGGTCAGCAGCATGCCGGCCGCGCCGACCATGGTGCCGGCGATGATCAGCGCCTCGTTGCCCAGCACGTAGCCCTCGAAGGCCACCGCCAGCCCGGTCAGCGCGTTGTAGAGCGAGATCACCACCGGCATGTCGGCGCCGCCGATGGGCAGCGTCATCAGCACGCCCAGTGCCAGCGCGCAGGCGAAGAAGGCCACCACCGGCGGCACGCCCAACGAATGCACGACGACCGCGCCCAGCGCCACCGCGGCCAGGAACACCAGGGCGTTGAAGGCCTGCTGGCCGGCGAACGCATAGCGCTTGTCCATGCGCCCGTCGAGCTTGGCCCAGGCCACCACCGAGCCCGACAGCGCCACCGAGCCGATCAGCGCGCCCAGCACCGCCAGCACCAGCGCCACCGCCGACGGCGCCGCGCCGGCATGCGACCAGCGCAGCAGCTCCACCGCGCCGATCGCCGCCGCCGAGCCGCCGCCCAGGCCGTTGTACAGCGCGACCATCTGCGGCATGTCGGTGATCGCGACCTTCTTGCCCGACACCCAGGCCAGCGCGGTGCCCAGCGCGATCGCCAGCAGGATCAGGCCGATGTTGCCCAGCCCGGGCAGCAGGAAGGTCGCTCCGGTGGCGATCAGCATGCCGGCGCCGGCCCAGCGGATGCCGCTGCGGGCGGTCAGCGGCGAGGCCATGCGCTGCAGGCCGAGCAGGAACAGGGTGGCGGCAACGAGGTAGCTGGACTTGGCCACGAGCGCGAGCAGGCCGCCCGCGTCGGCGATCATGCGCCGCCCCCGGGCCTGCGGCTGGCGCGGAACATCTCGAGCATGCGCTCGGTGACCACGTAGCCGCCGGCGGCGTTGCCGGCGCCCATCAGCACCGCCAGGAAGCCGATCGCCTTCTCCAGCGGCGTCTGCGCGTGGCCGAGCACGACCATCGCGCCGATGAGTACGATGCCGTGGATGAAGTTGCTGCCCGACATCAGCGGCGTGTGCAGGATCACCGGGACCCGGGAAATGATCACGTGGCCGGCGATCGCCGCCAGCATGAAGATGTACAGCGCCGCGAACCCCTCGCTCATGCCACCCTCCCCCTCGGACATCGCCTGCGCCGCATCATACCCGGCGCCGCCGCGCGTGCGCCGGCCCCGTGTCAACCGCCCGCCCGCCCGCGCGTTGACGGTTCCGACCCCCGCCGGAGCCCCGCCGTCGCCGTGGATGGCAGCCTGCCCTCTCCCGCCGTCCGCATGGACGTGAATCCCGCGCCCGCCCGCGGCGACGCGCCGGCGACGCTGGACGCGTTCTTCGCCGGCGTGCGCGCGCGCGCGTTCCGCTTCGCCGAGATCGGCCTGCGCCATCGCGAGGACGCGCTGGACGCGGTGCAGGACGCGATGACCCGCATGCTCGGGTATCGCGACCGGCCGCCGGAGGAATGGACCGCGCTGTTCTGGACGATCCTGCGCAGCCGCATCGTCGACATCCAGCGCCGGCGCATGTTCCGGCTGGGCTGGATGACCGAGGCCGGCGACGACGCCCAGCAGACCCTGGACTGGGCCGACGACGGCCCCGACCCCGCCCGCGCGCAGGATTCGCGCGAGGCCTACGCGACCCTGGTGGCCGCCCTGCGCGGGCTGCCCCGGCGGCAGCGCGAGGCGTTCACCCTGCGGATCATGGAAGAGCTCGACGTCGCCACCACCGCGCGCATCATGGGGTGCGGCGAGGGTTCGGTGAAGACGCACCTTTCGCGCGCCCGCGAGGCGCTGCAGCAGCGACTGGAGGATTTCCGATGACGCCCCCGACCGCCCCCCGCGACGACGGCTTCGAGCGCAGCGTCCGCCAGGCCCACGATGCCGCGCTCGCGCACGTCTCCGCGCGCACGCTGGCGCGCCTGCGCCCGCGCAGCGAAAAGACCGCGCCCGCGCGCGCCCGGCGGCCGGGCTGGGCGCTGGCCACGGCCTGCGCGGCCGTGTTCGCCGCCGTGCTCGGCGCCCGCGCGCTATTGGCGCCGCCCGAGGCCGCGCCCGCGCTGGCCGCGGGCATCGAGGCCGCCGCGCCCGCGCCCGCCGCCCTGCCCGAGGGCGACCTGCTGGTCGCGCTCGACGAAGACCCCGACCTGTTCCTCTGGCTGGCCTCGAGCGAGGCCCGCCCGCTGGCGATGGAGTGACCCGCATGTCCCGCTTCCCGACCCGCCCCCTGGCGCTTTGCCTGCTCCTGCTGCCGCTCGCCGGCCCGGCGCCGGCGCAGGACGCCGCCCCCGCGCTTCCCGCCTGGGAGCAGCTGACGCCCGCCCAGCGCGAAACGCTGATCGCGCCGATCCGCGAACGCTGGAACGACGAACCCGCCGCGCGCGCGCACATGCTGCGGCGCGCCGAGCGCTGGCGCGACATGAGCCCCGAGGAACGCCAGCGCGCACGGCGCGGCATGAAGCGCTGGGAGGACATGTCGCCCGAACGCCGGCACGAAACGCGCGCGTTGTTCGAGCACATGCGCCGGCTGCCCGAGGCCGAGCAGCAGGCGCTGCGCGAACGCTGGCGGACGATGACGCCGGCCGAGCGCGAGCGCTGGATCCGCGAGCACCCGCCCCGCGACTAGGACCGGGCCGCCCCCTTCGCCCGCAGCGGGCTGACGCTGCGCCTTCTCCCGCAAGCGGGGCGCATCCTGATTTTCCTTCTCCCGCAAGCGGGCCCACGTCGTTCCTTCTCCCGCGAGCGGGCCCAAGTTGTTACTTCTCCCGCGAGCGGGCCCACGTCGTTCCTTCTCCCGCAAGCGGGAGAAGGTGGCGCGCAGCGCCGGATGAGGGCCCTCTGGACGCCAGCAACGCGTCCCCTCCGCCTGCGGCACGCCCCCCGCCGACGGGGGGGACAACCGTGCCCGTCGCAGGCCGAGCGTCGATCCTCCCTGGCGATCGCGGTATGCGCGCGCCTACGGCGGCGCCGGCCACACCGTGCGCGACAGCAATTCGTCGTTCCAGTCGAAGCCGAGCGCGCCGTCGCGCAGCAGCAGCTGGACGAAATTGAACACGTTGCGGGCATACATCTCGCTGGCGTGCTGCGCGCCCTGGCTGGCCAGGTGCAGCGGCCCGGCCACGGTCACCCCGCCCACCTCGTGGGTCTCGCCCGGCCGCGTGGCCTCGCAGTTGCCACCGGTCTCCGCGGCGAGGTCCACGATCACGCTGCCCGGTTTCATGCCGGCCACCATGGCCTCGGTGACGATCCTGGGTGCGGGCCGGCCGGGCACCGCGGCGGTGCACACCACCACGTCCACGCCCTTGAGGTGCTCGGACAGGCGCCGCTGCTGCTCGGCGCGCTCCTGATCGGTCAGCGCGCGCGCGTAGCCGCCCTCGCCCGCGGCGCTGACGCCCAGGTCGAGGAAGCGCGCACCGAGCGACTCGATCTGCTCGCGCGTCTCCGGCCGCACGTCGAAACCCTCCACCTGCGCGCCCAGCCGGCGCGCGGTGGCGATCGCCTGCAGGCCGGCGACGCCGGCGCCGATCACCAGCACCTTCGACGGGCGGATGGTGCCGGCGGCGGTGGTCAGCATGGGAAAGAAGCGCGGCGCCAGCTGCGCGCCGATCAGCACCGCCTTGTAGCCGGCCATGCCGGCCTGCGAGCTGAGCACGTCCATCGCCTGCGCGCGGGTGGTGCGCGGCAGCCGTTCCAGCGGAAAGGCGATCAGGCCGCGCTCGCGCAGCGCCTGGGCGCGCGCGGGGTCCGCCTCCGGCTGCAGGATGCCGACGACGACCGCGCCGGGCTTCAGCGCGGCCAGCGCCGTCGCCGGCGGCGCCTGCACGCACAGCACCGCGTCGGCGCCGTCGAGGGCGGCCGGCGCGTCGGCGACCAGTTGCGCGCCGGCCTCGGCATAGGCCGCGTCCGGGAAGAACGCCGCCGCGCCGCTGCCGCGTTCGAGGCGCACGACGGCGCCCGCGGCCACGAGCTTGCGGCAGGTCTCCGGCGTCACCGCCACCCGCCGCTCGCCCGGCGCGCGCTCGCGCGCGATGCCCAAGGTGATCGTCATCGGCTGCTCCAGTTCCCCGCGGAACCGCATCCTAGCAAGTCGCGCGGCGCGCGCGCCGCGCTCAGAACGCGTTGGCGGCGGCCGGCGGCGGGGGGGCGGCGGGCGCGGTGCGCGGCGCCTGGTTGAGGCGCTGCCAGAGCTGCTTCATCGCCTCGTCGAAGGGCGCGTCCACCGAGCGCACCACCGCCCGCCCCGAGGCCACCAGCACCGCCAGTTCCTCGGGGGAGACCACCATCTTGCGCACGCCGCGGCGGTTGACCAGCAACAGGCGCGAGGTCAGCGGGCTGATCCAGGCGATCCGCGCCGCGCTCTCGTGGCCGGAGCGGTCGATCAGACGCAGGCCCTGCCCGACCTTGAGCCGGCGCATGCGCGCGGCGATCGCCGGATCGCAATCGACGGTGTCGGTCCCGCCCACCAGCCGCAGCGGCATCTCGTCCGGCGCCGCCTCGTCCACCGGCTCCGCGCGCGGGGTGTGGATCTGCCGCACGGTATCGGGCATCGCCAGCGCGGAAATGATCCGCGCCATCGCCTCGCGCGCGGCGCCGGCCTCCATGCCGCAGCTGGAATAGCACTCGGCCAGCGGCGCCTGCAGCGCCAGCAACTGGTCGGCCACCGCGGCCCCGCGCACCTGCGCGGCGTCGGCGTCCACCTGCACCATGGCGTCGCCCAGGCCGATCGCGGCGCGATGCCGCGGCGAATCGGGCCCGTCGCGCAACCAGGTCTGCGTCAGGTAATGGCGCCAGTGCTCGTCGAGGAACTGCGCCACCGGCGCGGTCAGCGGCCGCTCGCACATGCGCGAGGCGACCAGGTCCTCGGCGCTGCGCCGGGCCAGCTGCAGGCGCTCGCGACCGAAGATCGACTCCGCGATGCGGCGCTCGGCGATTTCCGAACGCTTGCGCTGCTGGTCGAGCTGGTCGCGCAGTTCGCTGGCCGCGAGTTCGAAGATCGCGGCATCGTCCTGGAATTCCTCGACCACGCGGTCCACCGCGCGCTCGGCGCGATCCAGGGTTTCCTGGTCCTGCGGGGTCTCGCCGGTGTTGCCGTCGCAGGCCTCGGTGAGCGCGTCCAGCAGCTTGCGCGCCGGGTGGCTGCGGCGGTTGAACAGGGTGTCGTCGGTCAGCGCGACCTTGAGGTAGGGCACCACCAGCTTGCCGTACAGCGCGCGCGAGCGCTGCAGCAGGTCGTTGGCCTCGAACAGCGAGCGGAACAGGATGCCGACCAGGTCGATCGCGTCCTCCTCGTCGCTGCTGAAGCGCACGCGTTCCGGGTCGAGGCCGAGCTGGCGCACGCTGCCCAGGATCTGGCTGCGCAGCACGTCGCCCAGCGCGCGCTCGTCCTCGCCCGCGAGCGCGCGGGCGTAGGGCGCGGGATCGTCGCCCTGCAGCAGCGAGGCGATGTTGAGCATGTCCTCGGTGCCGAGGAACTGCCCGGGCGGCTCGGCGCGCGGCGCGGGGCCGGCGGCGGGCGCCGGCTCGCTGGCCGCGGCGTGGGCGCGCCAGGCGCGCAGCTGGTCGCGCACGATGTCGCGGTAGCGCAGCGGCTGGCCTTCGGCCGGCGCGGCGGGAGACGAAGCGGCCGCCCCGGAGAACCCCGAGGGCGCGGCATGGCCCGCCTGCGGCGGCGCCTCGTGCCCGCCGGCCGCGGAGTCGGCCGCGCCCGGCGGCCCCGGATCGCGGCGGGTGTGCTCGACGGTGCCGACGTCGGGGACCCAGCCGGCCGCGGGCGCCGGCGCCTCTCGGCGCGACCGCGCGGCCGGCCGCGGCACCGCCGCGTCCACGGCGCCGAACGCGGCGGCGGCGAGGGTGGCGTTGGCCTTGGTATAGACCTCGCCCAGGATCTTCGGCAGCCGCTTGTCGAACTGCTGGAACACCATCTGCCGCAGGCTGGGGGTCAGGTCCTCGGCCTCGAACAGGTCCACGAAGGCCGAGACCGCCACCTCCGGCCGCAGCGGGTTGGGGCGCTGCGCCTGCGGCAGCCCCATCGCCTGCGCCAGCGCCTCCAGGCGCTCGTCGAGCTGGGCCAGCGGGTGCAGGAACTGGTGGTCGAGCAGCTCGGTGATCTGCTGCCCGGCCAGGTGGATCTCCAGCTCGCCCTCGGACATCAGCTGCAGCGCGCCATCGCGCGCCTGGGCGCCGCCGGCCGGGTCGAGCCAGGCTTCGAAGGCGCGCTCGATGGCGCCGCGGTAGCGGGTGGCCAGTTCCAGCGCGCGATGGCTCAGCGCCAGCACCGCCACGCGGTCTTCCTGCGCGGAACTGAAGTCGTGCCCGGCCAGCGCCGCCAGCCGCACCTGCTCCTCGATCGAGCTCCAGAACCCCGCCAGCACGCCGACCAGATCGGTCGCCGCATCGCGTTGCAGCGTCTCCAGCACGCGCCCGGGTCCGCGCGCGCTGGATGCGCGCGCCACGCGGGAGGTGGCGAGGTCGTCTGCGGGCTTCATTTCGGGGGAGAATACGCTGGCGACGGGATGCCGTCGCTACGAACGTACGATCCCGACCGGACCATTCCACGTCTGTGACTGACATCGCAAATACCGAGGAAGCGCTCGCGGCGCTGGACGCACGGCGCTCGGTGCCGGCCCGCCAGCTGGCCGAACCCGCGCCGGACGACGCCGAACTGCTGCGCCTGCTGCGCTCGGCCGTGCGCGTGCCCGATCACGGCAAGCGCGTGCCGTTCCGTTTCCTGCGCGTGCGCGGCGCCGCACGCAGCGCGCTCGGCGAGCGGGTCGCGGCGATCGGCCGCCGGCTGCGGCCCGGCGCCGGCGAGGCGGCGTTCGAGAAGGACCGGCAGCGCTTTTCGCACGCGCCGCTGGTGCTGGTGGTGGTGGCGGTGCTCGACCCGGCCGACACCGCGATTCCCGAGCAGGAGCGGCTGATGACCGCCGGTTGCGTGTGCTTCGCGCTGCTGCAGGCCGCGCAGGCGATGGGCTACGGCGGCAGCTGGCTGACCGGCTGGCCGGCCTTCGAGCGCGAGGTCATGGACCTGCTGGGGCTGGGGCCGCACGAGCGCATCGCCGGCTTCGTCCACCTGGGCACGCCGCGCATCGAGCCGCCCGAGCGCGAGCGCCCGGACCCGGCCGCGCTGCTGCGCGACTGGTCGCCCGATGGCCCCTGAGCGCGGCGCGCCCGCCGGCACCCTGCACCTGGTCGACGCCAGCCTGTACGTGTTCCGGGCCTGGCATTCCATGCCCGACGAGTTCCGCGACGCCGACGGCGAGCCGGCCAACGCGGTGCACGGCTTCGCGCGCTTCCTGCTCGAGCTGCTGGAACGCGAGCGTCCGCGGCACATCGTGGTGGCCTTCGACGAGGCGCTGGACAGCTGCTTCCGCCACGCGCTCTACGCCGCCTACAAGGCCAACCGGCCGCCGGCCCCGGAGGCGCTGCGGCGGCAGTTCGCGCACTGCAAGGCGCTGGCCGCCGCGCTCGGCCTGGTGGTGCTGGCCGATGCCGAGTACGAGGCCGACGACCTGATCGGCAGCGCGCTGGCCCAGGCCCGCCGGCTCGGCCACCGCGGCGTCATCGTGTCGGCCGACAAGGATCTCTCGCAGCTGCTGCAGGGCGCCGACGAGCAGTGGGACTTCGCCCGCGGCCAGCGCTGGAGCGCGGCGGGGGTACCGGCCCGGCACGGCGTGCGCGCCGAGCAGATCCCGGACTACCTGGCGCTGTGCGGCGACAGCATCGACAACATCCCCGGCGTGCCCGGCATCGGCTGCAAGACCGCGGCCGCGCTGCTGGCCCACTTCGGCAGCCTGGATGCGCTGCTCGCGCGGGTGGAGGAAGTGCCCTACCTGCGCCTGCGCGGCGCGCGCCAGACCGCCGAGCGCCTGCGCGCCCACGGCGAGCAGGCGCGGCTGTGCCGGCGCCTGGCCACGATCGCGCTCGACGCGCCGCTGTCGCCGTTCGCCGCGCCGTTCGCCCGCGGCGAGGCCGACGCCGCCGCGCTGGACGCGCTGAGCCGGACCCTGCGCTTCGGCCCGCTCACCCGCAAGCGGCTGTACGCCGCGGCGGGGCTGGCGTTCGCGCCGCCGGCCGCGGCCGCCGACGCCTGGGCGCCGGAGCCGTTCTGACCCCGGGCGGCAGCGGCAGCGCGGCGCGATGCGATAGCATCTGCCGATGACCCGTGCCGACGAACGCCCCGAACCCGAACTCCTCTACGAAGGCGACTGGCTGCGGCTGGTGCGCCGCGGCAAGTGGGAGTTCTGCGAACGCACCCACGGCCGCGAAGGCCTGGCGGTGATCGTGATCGCGGTGACGCCCGAGGACGAGGTGCTGTTCGTCGAGCAGTACCGGGTGCCGCTCGGCGCGCGCACCATCGAGATGCCCGCCGGCCTGGTCGGCGACGACCACGACGACGACACCCTGCAGTCCGCCGCGCGCCGCGAGCTGATCGAGGAGACCGGCTGGGAGCCGGGCCGGGTCGAGATCCTGCTGACCGGCCCCACCACCTCGGGGATGAGCAACGAGCGCATCGCCTTCGCCCGCGCGCGCGACCTGCGCAAGGTCGGCGAAGGCGGCGGCGTGGGCAGCGAGGACATCGTGGTCCACCGCGTGCCGCGCGAGCGCGCGCCGGCCTGGCTGATGGAAATGCACCGCGCTGGCTACGAGCTCGACCTCAAGCTCTGGGCCGGGCTGTGGATGATCGAGCACGAGCCCGACGGCAGCCCGGCGGCGCCGTAGGCGCGCGCGGCCGGGACGCGCGCGCCCGCCGGTCAGGACGCCGCGAAACGGTCGGTCGCGCGCACCAGGGCGTCGATGTTCTCGGCCTCGAACGCGGAGTGGCCCGAGGCCGGGGTGATCACCAGCTCCGACTTCGGCCACGCCTTGTGCAGGTCCCAGGCATTCTGCACCGGGCACACCACGTCGTAGCGGCCGTGCACGATGACGCCGGGGATGTCGACGATCCGGTAGACGTCGCGCAGCAGCTGGTCGTCGGCCTCGAAGAAGCCGCCGTTGACGAAGTAGTGGTTCTCGATGCGCGCGAACGCCAGCGCGAACTGCGCATCCTCGTGGCCCTGCACGAAGTCCGGGTCCACGCGCAGGAACGAGGTCGCGCCTTCCCACACGCTCCAGGCGCGCGCCGCCTCCAGGCGGACGCTTTCGTCCTCGCTGGTCAGGCGCGCGTGGTAGGCGGCGATCAGGTCGCCGCGCTCGTCCTCGGGGATCGCCGCGAGGTAGCGTTCCCACGCCTCCGGGAACAGCCGCGAGGCGCCTTCCTGGTAGAACCACTCCAGCTCCCAGCGGCGCAGCATGAAGATGCCGCGCAGCACCAGCTCCGTCACCCGCCGCGCGTGGGTCTGCGCATAGGCCAGCGCCAGCGTGGAACCCCAGGAGCCGCCGAACACCTGCCAGCGCTCGATGCCGAGGTGTTCGCGCAGGGCCTCGATGTCGGCGACCAGGTGCCAGGTGGTGTTGTCGGTCAGGTCGGCGTGCGGGGTGGAGCGGCCGGCGCCGCGCTGGTCGAACAGCACGATGCGGTACTTCGCCGGATCATGGAAGCGCCGCATCTTCGGGCTGGACCCGCCGCCGGGGCCGCCGTGCAGCAGCACCACCGGCTTGCCCTTGGGATTGCCGCTCTGCTCGTAGTAGAGCGTGTGGCGGCCGTCCACCGGCAGGAAGCCGGTGTCGAAGGGTTCGATCTCGGGGTACAGCGTGCGCATGGGCGTCGATCCTGGGCGGGGACGGCCCCGGATTCTAGCGTGTCGGCGCCGGCGGCCCGGCGGCGGGCTGCCGTCGACCGCCCGCGAAGCGCCCCATCGTGACCCGCTCGCGCCCTTCCAGATCGTGCGCGGTGGCGACCGCGTCGAAGCCGCGCGCGCGCAACAGCGCGCGCACGGCCGCGCCCTGGTCGTGGCCGTGCTCGAGCAGCAGCCAGCCGCCCTCGGCCAGGTGCCCGGGCGCGTCGGCGACGATGCGGCGGATGTCGTCCAGCCCGTCCACGCCCGAGGCCAGCGCCATCGCCGGCTCGAAGCGCAGGTCGCCGTGCGTCAGGTGCGGGTCTCCGGCGGCGATGTAGGGCGGGTTGCTGGCGACGAGGTCGAATCGCCGCCCGGCCAGCGGCGCGAACCACTCGCCGGCGACGAACGCCACGTTGCGCAGGCCCAGCGCTCGCGCATTGCCGGCGGCCACCTCCAGCGCGGCGGGGCTGCGGTCGGTGGCGGTCACCTGCGCGCGCGGGCGCTCGCTGGCGATGGCCAGCGCGATCGCCCCGCTGCCGGTGCCGAGATCGGCCACGCGCGCCGGCGCCTGCGGGTCCAGCCGCGCCAACGCGAGTTCGACCAGCCGCTCGGTGTCCTCGCGCGGAATCAGGGTGTCTGGAGTGACCTGCAGGTCGAGGTGGCGGAAGCCGCGCCGGCCGGTGAGATAGGCGACCGGCTCGCCGCGTTCGCGGCGCGCGACCAGGGCCGCGTAGGCGGCGGCGACATCAGCGCCGACCGGCGCGTCGCCGTGCGCGTACAACCAGGCGCGCGGGCGCGCCAGCACGTGCAGCAGCAACCATTCGGCATCGACCGGGTCGATGCGCCGCCGCGCCTCGCGCAGCAGCGCATCGGCCCGTGGCGGCGCCGCATCGGCGGGCGGGATTGGGCTGGGGCCGCGGTGCATGGGCGGCATGGTAAGCGCGCGGGGGACGATGCGGGCCGACGGCGGGCTCGAGGACGCCTGCACGGGCGCCCGGCCCGGGGCCCGGACGCGAAGCGGCGCTCAAAAAAATGAAGGCGACCGAAGTCGCCTTCAAAATTCCGTGACACGCGTGGGAGGGAGTACGGGACACGGAAGCGGTGGACGGACGGGCCGTCTCGTGCTGGACCGGCGCCTCGGCGCCGGGTTCGCATCCATTTTGGTGCAATGCAGCACGCACGGTCAAGCGCCAAACGACGCCCGGCCCGCCGGGAGCCGATAGATAAATCCTATTTAATTTATGCGTTCTATCGATTTTACATATTGATAGTGAGTCCCTATCCTGTGCCGGTCCGGTCGTTGCGGCCGGTTTCACACCCCACCCGTCACCGAGGACTTCCATGTCTCTGATCAACACCGAAATCAAGCCGTTCAAGGCCACCGCGTTCCAGAACGGCGAGTTCGTCGAAATCACCGACGCCGATCTGAAGGGCAAGTGGTCGGTGGTCTTCTTCTACCCCGCCGACTTCACCTTCGTCTGCCCGACCGAACTCGAGGACCTGGCCGAGCATTACGAGGAGTTCAGGAAGCTCGGCGTGGAGATCTACAGCGTCTCCACCGACACCCACTTCTCGCACAAGGCCTGGCACGACACCTCCGAGGCCATCGGCAAGATCCAGTTCCCGATGGTCGGCGACCCGACCGCGACGCTGGCCCGCAACTTCGACGTGCTGCGCGAGGGCCAGGGCCTGGCCGACCGCGGCACCTTCGTGATCGACCCGCAGGGCGTCATCCAGCTGGTCGAGGTGACCTCCGAGGGCGTGGGCCGCGACGCCGGCGAGCTGCTGCGCAAGGTCAAGGCCGCCCAGTACGTCGCCGCGCACCCGGGCGAGGTCTGCCCGGCCAAGTGGAAGGAAGGCGAGAAGACCCTGAAGCCGTCGCTGGACCTGGTCGGCAAGATCTGATCGCCCGCCGCCCGCGCCGGCCCCGCTTCGCGGCGGGTCCCGGCGCCGGGACGGCGATCGCGCCCCCGTCCGCCCCCGCGGGCGGGAGCGCACCGGAGTCCGTTGGGCGCCCGCCCGCCGACGCCAGCCCGCGCCCAGCCGGCTCCGGTGCGCTTCCTCCCCTCCCCCACGTCCCGATGCGGCCGGCGCCGCGTCGCGGCCCTTCTTGACCGACCCAGGAGCCTGTCATGTTGGATGCCGAACTCAAGACCCAGCTCGCGGCCTATCTGGAGCGCGTCGTCCGCCCGATCCACATCGTGGCCTCGGTCGACGACGGCGAGAAGTCGCGCGAACTGCTGTCGCTGCTCGACGACCTGAAGTCCGCCAGCGCGCGCATCAGCGTCGAGGTCGTGCGCGACGACGCCGAGCGCAAGCCGTCCTTCGCGCTGACCTCGCCCGGCCACGAGATCCACCTGCGCTTCGCCGGCCTGCCCATGGGCCACGAGTTCACCTCGCTGGTGCTGGCGCTGCTGCAGGTCGGCGGCTATCCGCCGAAGGCCGACGCCGAGCTGATCGAGCAGGTCCGCGCGCTCGACGGCGACTATCGCTTCGAGACGTATTTCTCGCAGTCCTGCCAGAACTGCCCGGACGTGGTGCAGGCGCTGAACCTGGCCGCGGTGCTCAACCCGCGCATCCGCCACACCGCCATCGACGGCGCGCTGTTCCAGGACGAGGTGGAGGCGCGGCAGATCATGTCGGTGCCCACCGTCTACCTCAACGGCGAGGTCTTCGACCAGGGCCGGATGACGCTGGAGCAGATCGTCGCCAAGCTCGACACCGGCGCCGCCGCGCGCGAGGCGGAGAAGATCTCGGCCAAGGCGCCGTTCGACGTGCTGGTGGTCGGCGGCGGCCCGGCCGGCGCCGCGGCGGCGATCTACGCCGCGCGCAAGGGCATCCGCACCGGCGTGGCGGCCGAGCGCTTCGGCGGCCAGGTGCTGGACACGATGGCGATCGAGAACTTCATCTCGGTGCCGGAGACCGAAGGGCCGAAGATGGCCGCGGCGCTGGAGCAGCACGTGCGCCAGTACGACGTGGACATCATGAACCTGCAGCGCGCGCAGCGGCTGGTCCCGGCCGGCGCCGACGGGCTGATCGAGGTGGCGCTCGAGAACGGCGCCAGCCTGAAGGCGAAGACGGTGATCCTGGCCACCGGCGCGCGCTGGCGGCAGATGAACGTGCCCGGCGAGAACGAGTACCGCAACAAGGGCGTGGCCTATTGCCCGCACTGCGACGGCCCGCTGTTCAAGGGCAAGCGGGTGGCGGTGATCGGCGGCGGCAACTCCGGCGTCGAGGCCGCGATCGACCTGGCCGGCATCGTCGCCCACGTCACCCTGATCGAGTTCGACGAAAGGCTGCGCGCCGACGACGTGCTGCAGCGCAAGCTGAAGAGCCTGCCGAACGTGAAGATCGTCACCAGCGCGCAGACCACCGAGGTGCTGGGCGACGGTACCCGGGTCACCGGCCTGATCTACAAGGACCGGCAGGGCGGCGATGCGCACCGGGTGGAGCTGGAAGGCGTGTTCGTGCAGATCGGCCTGCTGCCCAACACCGAATGGCTGAAGGGCACCGTGGCGCTGTCGCCCAGGGGCGAGATCGTCGTCGACGATCGCGGCCAGACCGACGTGCCGGGCGTGTTCGCCGCCGGCGACTGCACCACGGTGCCGTACAAGCAGATCGTGATCGCGATGGGCGAAGGCTCGAAGGCGGCGCTGGCCGCGTTCGACCATCTCATCCGCAGCAGCGCGCCCAAGACCAGCGGCGCGGTGGCCGAGGCCGCGTGATGCCCGCGCGCCGCGCCGCTGCAGGACGGAGGTGCGCGGCCCGCCCCACGCCTTCGGCGGTGCGGCCATGAACCTGCGCGACCTCCGCTACCTGGTGGCGCTGGCCGACCACCGCCACTTCGGGCGCGCCGCCGCGGCCTGCTTCGTCAGCCAGCCGACGCTGTCCACCCAGATCCGCAAGCTGGAGGAGGAACTGGGCGTCTCGCTGGTGGAGCGCGCGCCGCGCAAGGTCATGCTCACCCCGGCCGGGCGCGAAGCCGCCGAGCGCGCGCGGCGCATCGTCGCCGAGGTGGAGCAGATGAAGGAGGCGGCGCGCCGCAGCCAGGACCCGCAGGCGGGGACCGTGCGCCTGGGCCTCTTTCCCACCCTGGGCCCCTACCTGCTGCCGCACGTGATCCCGGGCCTGCGCGCGCGCTTTCCGCAGCTGGAGCTGCTGCTGGTGGAGGAGAAGAGCGACGTGCTGCTGGCGCGGCTTCGCGACGGCCGGCTCGACGCCGCGATCCTCGCCCTGCCGGTCGAGGACGAGCAGCTGCACGTCGAGCCCCTGTTCAGCGAGCCCTTCGTGCTCGCCGTCCCCGACCGCCACCCGTTCGCCGCCCGCACCCGCCTGGCGCTGGACGACCTGGCCGACCAGCGCCTGCTGCTGCTGGAGGACGGACACTGCCTGCGCGAGCAGGCGCTGGACGTGTGCCAGCTCTCGGGCGCCCACGAGAAGAGCGAGTTCCGCGCCACCAGCCTGGAGACGCTGCGGCAGATGGTGGCCGCCAATGTCGGCATGACCCTGCTGCCGATGCTGTCGGTGCAGCCGCCGGTGGCGCGCTCGCCGGACATCCGCCTGCTCCCCTTCGAAGGCGACCCGCCGCGGCGCGAGATCGCCATGCTGTGGCGCCGCAGCTCGGCGATGGACGGCTTCCTGCGCCAGCTCGCGGCGCTGTTCAGGCAGTTGCCGCCGGGGTTGCTGGGGCCCGGCGCGCCGGCCGCGCCGGCGGCTTGAACCCGGCGCCCGGAGCGGGTAGCGTGATCGCCACAACGGGCGGCGCCGACGCGTCGCCCGTTTGCTTTGCGTCCAATCCCCAGGAGAACACCCCGATGTCCAACCCGCACAGCGGCCTGCCGCCGTCCCTGCTCGTGTCCGAAGAAGACGCCGCGCGCCTGGACGCGCTGCTGGAAAACCCCGTCTGGCGCCGCGAGCCCGCCGCCCAGGCCCTGCAGGAGGAACTCCTGCGCGCGCGCATCCTGCCCGCCGCGCAGATGCCCGACGACGTGGTGCGCATGCACTCGCGCGTGGACTGCGTCGATGCCGATGGCACCCGCCGCACCGTCACCCTGGTCTACCCGCACGAGGCCGATGCCGCCAGCGGACGGGTCTCGGTCCTCGCCCCGGTGGGCAGCGCGCTGCTCGGCCTGTCGGTCGGCCAGCGGATCGACTGGCCGCGCCCCGACGGCAGCACGCTCAGCCTCGAGGTCGCCGCGGTGCACCCGCGCGACGCGGGCGCGTGAGGCCCGGAGCCGGTCCTGATTCCGCCGCGAGCGCCGCCGGACGGCGCGCGGCCGAACGCAGGACGCGCCATGCACGCGCGCTCCGTGGACGTCTCGTGGCCGCCGGTCCCGGCGGCCACCTCGCCGACCGCCGCTGAGGCGACGGCGACGACCGCGGCGTGCGGTTCCTTCGGGCGCCGCACCCGCCAGCCGGCAGGCGCGGCCGGACCCGCACGGGTTCTCAGGCGCCCAGCCCCACCGGGCAGCTCACCCCGGTTCCCCCCAGCCCGCAGTAGCCGCCGGGATGCTTGGCGAGATACTGCTGGTGCTCGTCCTCGGCGTAGTAGAACGCCGGCGCCGGCGCCACGATCTCGGTGGTGATCCGGCCCAGGCCCGCCTCGCGCAACCGCGCCTGGTACGCGTCCAGGCTCTTGCGCGCGGCCTCGGCCTGCTCCGGCGTGGTGCAGTGGATCGCCGAGCGGTACTGGGTGCCGACGTCGTTGCCCTGGCGCATGCCCTGGGTCGGGTCGTGCGATTCCCAGAACGTCGCCAGCAGCCGCTCGAAGCCGATCCGCGCCGGGTCGTAGACCACGCGCACCATCTCGGCGTGCCCGGTCATCCCGCTGCAGACCTCCCGATAGGTCGGGTGGGGCGTGAAGCCGCCGGCGTAGCCGACCGCCGTCGTCTCCACCCCCGGCAGCGACCAGAACGCGCGCTCGGCGCCCCAGAAGCAGCCCATGCCGAAGCGGACGTCGGCCAGCCCCGCGAAATCGCCGCGCAGCGGCCGTCCGTGCACGAAGTGGACGTTGCGCAGCGGCAGCGGCGCGTCGCGCCCGGGCAGGGCGTCCTCGGGGCGGGGCAGGCGTTGCTTGAAGGCGCCGATGCCGAGCATGGCGGTCTCCGCGTATGGGGATGGACACCACATGCGGTCTCGGCCGCGCCGATCAAGCCGGCCGCCGCGCGCCGATCCGAAGGGCGCGATGCCGATGCCCGGGTGCATCGACCTTCGACCTGCGGTGACGAAGCCGTCCCCGCTCCCGCAAGCGGGCCCACATCGTCCCGTCTCCCGCGAGCGGGGCCGTGCTGTTCCTTCAGCGCCGGATGAGGGCCGCCTTGGGCGCCTGCGGCGCGCCCCCATCCGCCTTCGGCACCTTCCCCCGCTTGCGGGGAAAGGAAAAACAGAGTGCCCCCCGCTTGCGGGGGAAGGAAAAAGCGGAGTGCTCCCGCTTGCGAGGGACGCGGCTTTCGCACGCTGGATGTCGATACAGCCTAGTCGAACACCGCCGGCGCGACCTGCACGCGGTTGCGGCCGTTGCGCTTGGCGGCGTAGAGCGCCTTGTCGGCGCGCGCCAGGGTCGCCTCGGGAGTGCGTTCGCCGTCGCGTCGCGCGGCCACGCCCACGCTCACGGTCAACTGCAGCGGGCGGTCTTCCCAGCGCGCGTCCAGGCGCTCGACCGCGGCGCGGATGCGTTCGCCGGTGGCGCGCGCCAGCGCCTCGCCCTGCCCGGGCAGGATGGCGATGAACTCCTCGCCGCCGTAGCGGCCGAACAGTCCGTTCTCGCCGAGCGCGGCGCGCAGCGCGGTGGCCACGCGCCGCAGGCAGTGGTCGCCGGCGGCGTGGCCGTAGCGGTCGTTCACCGACTTGAAATGATCGACGTCGATGAACGCCACCGACAGCGGCTGCCGCTCGCGCTCGGCATCGGCGAAGGCGCGCGCCAGCCATTGGTCGATCGAGCGCCGATTGAGCGAGCCGGTCAGCGCATCCAGTTCGGCCGAGCGCCGGAGTTGCACCGCGGCGACCGCGTGCTCGACGTGCAGCAGCGTCAGGCGGGTGAATTCCGCAGCCAGGGCCAATTCCTCCGGGCTCAGTCCCGCGGTTCCCTCGCGCCGCAGCAGCACCCCGCCCCAGCCGGGGGCATGGACCTTCAGCGGGATCAGCGCCTCGGTCAGGGCGCGACCGCCCTCGCCCAGCAGGTACTGCAGCGCCATGCCGGCCGATGCCGTGCGGCGCAGCGGCACGACGCGCCGGGCGATTTCCTCGGCCACCGCCTCGTGCCGGGGCTCCGGCCGCACCACCAGCAGCCGCCGGCCGTGGAAGCCCTCGGCCACCGCCGCCGCCGAGTCCACCGGCAGCAGCGGCAGCAGGTGGTCGAACAGCAGCGCGAACGCGGTGTGCTCGATGTCGCCGGGCGCGAGCGCGCGCAGCTGCGACTGCAACGCGTGGGCGAGATCGTTGCGCGCGGTCTCGCGCGCCATCCGGCGCTCGGTATCGGCGCGCGCCAGGCGGTCGTGGTCGCGCTGGGTGCGGTACTCCGCCACCCGCGAGACCAGGCCCACGGCGAGCACGGTGAACAACATCACGATGCCCGCCTGGAAGGCGTAGCGCCCGGCCAGCGGGTCCGGCGCGCCCAAGCCCGGCAGGGCACGCTGCAGCGCCGTCAGCAGCAGGGTGAGCGCCAGCAGGCCGAGCAGCGGCCAGGCCATCGGGGCGCCCCCGCGCACGGCCAGCGCCAGCCAGGCGAGGCTGCCCGCCCCCACCAGTACCCAGGCCGCCGACGCCAGCGGGTGCAGCCACGGTCGCAACGCCGGCAGGTCGAGCAGGCACAGCACCGCCAGCGCGAGCAGGCCCGCGGCGACGGCGACGGCCCACCGCTGCGCCGTGCGCGGCACCACCCCGGCGCCCGCGTACAGCGGCAGCATCCGCGACCAGGCGGCGAGGAAGCCCAGCACCAGCGCATCGATGCCGGCGGTGCGCCAGCGTCCGAACCACGACAGCCCCGCCACCCGGTACAGGTGGCCGTTGATCGCGGCCAGCATCAGCAGGGCACTCAGCGCGCAGGCGAAGTACATCAGGTAGGCCGGGTCGCGGGCGGCCGCGTACAGCGCCAGGGCCAGGAACGCCAGCATGAACAGCGCGGCATAGATGCCGGAGGCGGCCGCCGCGGCGCGCTGCTCGAGCACGATGGTGTCGTTCTCGCGCACCAGCACCGGGTACACGTCCACCGGCAGGCCGCTTTCGACCCGCAGCGCGAGCGGCGCATCGACCGCGCCGGCGGGCAGCGGCGAACTGAAGCCCCCCGGCAGCGCGTGTTCGGTGCGCGGGGCGAAGAAATCGTGCGCCGGGCCGGTCCAGCCCGGCGCGGAGAACTGCAGCCGATCCGCCGGAACGCGCGGCGCCCACAGCACCCAGCGCGCGCCGCCGTCGGAAGACGCCGGCACCCGCCAGCGCAGCGTGGCGCGCGCCTCGCCCGCTGCGCCGCCCAGGCGCAGCCCGTCGGGCAGCGGGACCGCCGCGTCGCCGGCTTCGATCTGCGCCGGCAGCCACACCTGGATGCGACCGGCCCCGAGCCCCTGCAGCGCCGCCCACAGCAGCAGCGCGAGCGCGAGCGTGCCGATCGCGAATACCCAGCCGGGGCCGCTGCGGGACACGGCCGACGGGTTCATCGAGACGTCCTCGCCCGCGCGGCGTGGACTGGCACTCCCGGATCGTCGATCCGCATGCGGCGTTTCCCCTCGGTCGCCTGCATCCCGGCAAGCCCCGCTCCGGCCGAAAATGGTACACCGTCACGTTTTTCGCCACACCCACCGTGGCGTCCGCCGCGACCGGACCTGGCGCGGACTTCCGGACCGCAGCGGCCACGCGGTGCCCGGTCGCCTACACTGTGCGGTCCCCGGCGCGCGCCTCGCGCGCGCCCACCGCCTCCACGCCGCCCGATCGCCGATGACCAGCGCCCTGCCCGAACCCACCGCCGCCGACGCCCCGCCCGAGAAGCGCGACTTCATCCGCCAGATCGTCCGCGAGGATCTGGCCAGCGGCAAGCACACCGCGATCCGCACCCGCTTCCCGCCCGAGCCCAACGGCTACCTGCACATCGGCCACGCCAAGGCGATCTGCCTGGACTTCGGCATCGCCGCCGAGTTCGGCGGGCAGTGCAACCTGCGCTTCGACGACACCAATCCGGCCAGGGAGGACCCGGAGTTCGTCGCCGCGATCCAGGACGACGTGCGCTGGCTGGGCTTCGACTGGGCCGAGCTGCGCCACGCCTCCGACTACTTCGAGGTCTACTACCTGGCCGCGGAGAAGCTGATCCGCGACGGCAAGGCCTTCGTCTGCGACCTCTCGGCCGAAGAGGTCCGCGCCTACCGCGGCAGCCTGACCGAGCCGGGCCGCAATTCGCCGTTCCGCGACCGCAGCGTGGAGGAGAACCTGGACCTGTTCCGGCGCATGCGCGCCGGCGAGTTCGAAGACGGCGCGCGCACCCTGCGCGCGAAGATCGACATGGCCAGCGGCAACATCAACCTGCGCGACCCGGCGCTGTACCGGATCAAGCACGTCGCGCACCAGAACACCGGCGACGCCTGGCCGATCTACCCGATGTACGACTTCGCCCACGCGCTGGGCGACGCCATCGAGGGCATCACCCACTCGCTGTGCACGCTGGAGTTCGAGGACCACCGCCCGCTGTACGACTGGTGCGTGGCGCAGGTGGATCTGGCCGGGCATCCCGAGCTGCTGCAGCCGCTGCTCGCGCGCGGCCTGCCCAACCAGGCCGGCACGCCGCGCCAGATCGAGTTCTCCCGGCTCAACATCAACTACACGGTGATGAGCAAGCGCAAGCTGACCCAGCTCGTCGCCGACGGCCTGGTGGACGGCTGGGACGATCCGCGCATGTACACCCTGCAGGGACTGCGCCGCCGCGGCTACACCCCCGCCGCGCTGCGGCTGCTGGTGGACCGCGTGGGCATCAGCAAGCAGAACTCGGTCATCGACTTCTCGGTGCTGGAGGGCTGCCTGCGCGAGGACCTGGACGCGCATGCGCCGCGGCGCATGGCGGTGATCGATCCGCTGAAGCTGGTGCTGACCAACCTGCCGGAAGGCCACGAGGAGCGGCTGGCCTTCGCCAACCATCCCAAGGACGAGCGCTTCGGCAGCCGTGAGGTGCCGTTCTCGCGCGAGCTGTGGATCGAGCGCGAGGACTTCGCCGAGGTGCCGCCCAAGGGCTGGAAGCGGCTGGTGCCCGGCGGCGAAGTGCGCTTGCGCGGGGCCGGCATCGCGCGCGTGGACGAGGTGGTCAAGGACGCCGAGGGCCGCGTGGTCGAGCTGCGCGGCTGGCTGGACCCGGAATCCCGCCCGGGCATGGAAGGCGCCAACCGCAAGGTCAAGGGCACCATCCACTGGGTCAGCGCCGCGCACGCGGTCGCCGCCGAGATCCGCCTCTACGATCGCCTGTTCTCGGTGGAGAAGCCCGACGACGAGTCCGACGGCAAGACCTATCGCGACCATCTGAACCCCGATTCGCGGCGCAGCGCGCGCGGCTGGGTGGAACCGGCGGCGGCGCAGGCCGCGCCGGAGCAGTCGTTCCAGTTCGAGCGGCTCGGCTACTTCGTGGCCGACCGCCACGACCACCGCGCCGACGCGCCGGTGTTCAACCGCAGCGTGACCCTGCGCGACACCTGGGCCGCGCGCGCCTGACCGGAGACCCGCCGATGCCCGCCTTCCCGATCCCGCACCCGCGCAGCCGCCGCCTGCCGTTCGCCGCCGTGCTGGCGCTGCTGCTGTCCGCCTGCGCCGCGCCGCAGCCGCCGGCCGCCGCCGCGCCCCAGCCAGCCGCGCCCGCACCGTCCGGACCGGTCGCCGACTCCGACGATGCCGACGGCGGGCCGGCCGCGCCCGGCGTGCCCGAGCTGCGCACCGCCTGCGCGGTCGACAGCGACTGCGTGGTCAAGGACGTCGGCAACTGCTGCGGCGCCTATCCCGCCTGCGTGCACCGCGACAGCCCCGCCGACCCGCAGGCGGTGATGGCCGAGTGCCAGCGCAGCGGCATGGCCTCGGTCTGCGGCTTCCGCGAGATCCAGTCCTGCGCCTGCGTGCAGAACCGCTGCGAGGCGACCGACGCCGCCACCCCGGTCGTGCGCTGATGCTCTACGCCCAGGTCCACCTCACCCTGCCCGCCTGGGTCCACGAAACGGTGGACGCCGAGCGCCGCTATCCCGGCGACGACGCCAAGGTCGAGCTGGCCATCGCGCTGTCGCGGCGCAACGTGGAAGCCGGCAGCGGCGGTCCCTTCGGCGCGGCGGTGTTCGGGCCGGGCGACCGCCTGGTCGCGGTCGGCGTCAACCGCGTGGTGCCGGCCAACTGCTCGGTCGCCCACGCCGAGACCATGGCGTACATGCTCGCCCAGCAGCGGCTGCAGACCCCGCGCCTCAACGCGGCCGGCGGCCCGGTCGTGCTGGCCACCTCGGCGCAGCCCTGCTGCCAGTGCTTCGGCGCCACCGTGTGGGCCGGCATCGACCGCCTGCTGATCGGCGCCCGCGCCGAGGACGTGGAGGCGCTGACCGAGTTCGACGAAGGCCCGCTGCCCGCCGACTGGCGCGGCGAGCTGGCGCGCCGCGGGATCGAGGTCGTCGCCGACCTGCGCCGCGACGAGGCGCGCGAGGTGCTGCGCGCCTACGGCGCCGGCGGCGGGCCGCGCTACTGATGGACGCCTCCGCACCGCAGGCGCTGCTGTGCCTGTGCCGGGCCGGCTTCGAGCCCGAGCTGGCCGCCGAACTGACCGAGCGCGCGGCGCTGGCCGGCATCGGCGGCTACGCGCGCGCCGCGCGCGACGACGGCTACGCGCTGTTCCACGCCGCCGACCCCGACGACCGCCCCGGGCGCGCCCTGCCCTGGCGCGCGCTGGTGTTCGCGCGGCAGAAGACGCAGCTGATCGCCGAGCTGGACGGCCTCGACCCGCGCGACCGGCTCACGCCGGTGCTGTCGGCGCTGGAAGGGCGCGGCCGCTACGGCGAGCTGTGGGTCGAGCATCCGGACTCCGAGGCCGGGCGGCCGCTGTCCGGGCTCGCGCGCGCCTTCGGCAACGCGCTGCGCCCGGCGCTGCGCCAGCGCGGCTTTCTGACCCCGCACGACGATCCGGCGCGCCCGCGCCTGCACGTCTGCCTGCTGGCCGGCGACCACCTGCTGCTGTCGCGCAGCGAGCCCGGCGACGGCGCGCCCTGGCCGCAGGGCATCCCGCGCCTGCGCCTGCACGCCGACGCGCCCTCGCGCTCGGCGCTGAAGCTGGAGGAAGCGCTGCTGTCGCTGCTCAGCGCACGCGAGCGCGAGACCCTGATCAAGCCCGGCATGCGCGCGGCCGACCTCGGCGCCGCGCCCGGCGGCTGGACCTGGGTGCTGACCCGCCATCACCTGCACGTGACCGCGGTGGACAACGGCCCGCTGCAGCCGGCGCTGCACGACACCGGCCTGGTCGAGCACCTGCGCGCCGACGGCTTCCGCTGGCAGCCCGAGCGCACCCTGGACTGGATGGTCTGCGACATGGTCGAGCAGCCGCGCCGGGTGGCCGCGCGGATGGCGACCTGGTTCCGCGAGGGCTGGTGCCGGCACGCCGTGTTCAACCTCAAGCTGCCGATGAAGAAGCGCTGGCAGGAGACCCGGCTGTGCCTGGACCTGCTGGCCGACGAGGCCGGCGTGCCGCTGGAGGTGCGCGCGCGCCAGCTCTACCACGACCGCGAGGAGATCACCGTGTTCGCCTCGGCCGGGGCCGGCTGACCCGCCCGGCGGGCGCGTTCGGGCGCCGGGACGCGCCGCGCCCGTGGACCGGGTCTCAGCGCCTGCAAACGGCCGCTGGCATGCTGCGAGCCTGCCAGGAGGGAAGGCCATGCAAGCGCTCGTACTCAACGATCCGGCCACGTTCGGCCAGGAATTCATGCGCCAGACGCAGCTTCAGGGCTTCGGCTCGCTGACCAAGCGCGATCTCGAACTGCTGATCTTCGTGCTGCTAGAACGCGACGGCGCGATCGACCGCGCGGTCTCCAACCACGCCGCCGCGGCGCAGCTGCGGGTGACCCCGGCCAGGCTCAAGGCGCTGCGCCGCGACGGCTACGCGCGCTGGCGGCAACTGGTCGCCGAACCGCCGGAGGCCGCGCTGCCGCGCATCCTGGCCACGGTGCTGACCGCGGAGAACCTGCGCGCGGGCGCCCGCCACGTCAGCGAGCGCAGTCGCAAGGAAGGCTTCCTGGCGGTGCGCATCGAACACCCGGACGATCTCGCCCGCTTCGAACAGGCCATCCTCGACGTGGGCGCGCTGCCGGTCTACGAGCGCAATCGCGAGGTGGTCGCGGTGCGCTTCGACACCCTGCTGCGCCTGGCCGAGCGCGGCGGCCACCTGCAGCCGGACCCGCAGGCGGTGGCGCGCCAACTGCGCGAGCTGGCGCCGGCGGCGCAGGAAGTCGCCGAGCTGCTGCGCAAGGATCTCGACCAGTTGCGCTGGGAAGACGTGCGCAACGCGCTGAACGCGCTCGGCGCGCGCGCGGTCGCCGGAAGCCTGGAGGGCGGCGTGCGCGGCGTGCTGCGGGTGGCGTTCCCGTTCCTGGGCTGATCGGCCCATGCCGTCCCGCCGGGCGCCCCTGGGCCGTCGTGGCGCGCGATGCCGAAGGCGTGTCCCTGCCCCAGCGAGCGGGGGACCATCTTGTTTTTCCCTTCCCCCGCAAGCGGGGACCATTCTTGTTTTCCCTTCCCCCGCAAGCGGGGACCATTTTTTTTTCCCTTCCCCCGCAAGGCGGGAGAAGGGACGATATGCTCCCGCTTGCGGGAGAAGGAACAGCATGGCCCCGCTTGCGGGAGAAGGGACGATGCGGGCCCGCTTGCGGGAGAACGGACCGCATGCCCCCACTTGCGGGAAAGATGGCGGCGAGGGCGCCCGTCTCAGGGCGCCAGCCCGGAGGCGCGCCGCCACAGCGCCTGCGCCAGCGGCGGCAGGCGGCCGGCCAGGCCCAGCGCGTGCCCGCGCGTCAGCGTCAGCAGCGGGTCGTCGCTGGCATACACGCGCTGGATGCCGTCGAAGGCCCATGCGGCCACCGCGTTCTCGCTGCGGCGCCGGCGCGCCCAGCGCGCCAGCGCGTGCGGGCGTGCCCAGTCGGCGCCACGGTGGCGCGCGGCGGCCACCGCCGCGGCGAGATCCGCGACGTCGCGCAGGCCCAGATTGACCCCTTGCCCCGCCAGCGGATGCACCACGTGCGCCGCGTCGCCCAGCGCCAGCACCCGTCCGGCGAACTGGCGCTCGGCCAGCTGGCGGCGCAGCGGGAACGCGACCCGGCGCGACAGCGGCCGCGCCTCCCCCAGCCAGCCGTCGAAGGCGCGGGTCAGCGCCTGGCCGAAGGCCGCGTCGTCGAGCGCCAGCACGCGCTCGGCCTCGTCGTCCGGCAGGCTCCACACGATCGAGCTGCTGCCGTCGGCGCAGGGCAGGAAGGCCAGCGGTCCGCCGACCAGGAAGCGCTGCCGCGCGCTGGCCTGGTGCGGGCGTTCGGTGCCCACGTAGGCCACCACGCCGCGCTGGCCGTAGGCGTGGCGAGCGATGCCGATCCCGGCCAGCCGGCGCAAGGTGGATTCGGCGCCGTCGGCGGCGATCGCCACCCGCGCGGCGACGCGGCCGCCGTCGTCCAGGCGCAGGGCCACGGCGTCGCCGGATTCCTCCAGCGCCTCCACCGCCGCCGGGCAGCGCAGGGCGACCCCGGCCGGCGGCAGCGCGGCCCACAGCCGGTCGGTCAGCAGCGCCTGCTCCACGATCCAGCCCAGCGCCTCGCGACCGTAGGCGTCGGCATCGAAGCGCAGTTCGTCGCCGCCGGCCGCGTCGCGCACCTGCATGCGGCGGTAGGGCTGCGCGCGCGCGGCGCGCACCGCATCCCAGGCGCCGAGGCGATCGAGCAGCGCGACGGCGTCGGCGGCCAGCGCGTACACCCGCAGGTCCGGCGCCTCGGCCGACCAGGCGGGCGGGCGCCGCCGCTCCACCAGGGCCACGTCCAGGCCCTCGCGCGCCAGCGCCAGCGCGCAGGCCGCGCCGACCACGCCGCCGCCGACCACCACCGCATCGTGGCGGGCGCGCCGGTTCATGCCGCACCCCGCCGGCACAGCGCCGGCACGTCGTCGCCGCGATAGCCCATGGCGCCCCCGGCCAGCCGCGCCTGCAGGCCGCCGTGGTCGCCATCCAGCGCCAGCAGGCCGAGGCTGCGCAGCGGCCGCAGCAGCCCGCTCGGGTTGGCGGTCAACCGCGCCAGGCCGTCGGAGAACGCCAGCGTGCGCGCGCGGTCCTCGCGCCGGCGCCGTGCGTAGTCGCTCAGGGCCGCGTCGCCGGGGCCGTGGGCGGCGATCGCCTCGGCCAGTACCAGCGCATCGCGCAGCCCCAGGTTGAAGCCCTGGGCGCCGATCGGGTGCAGGGTCTGCGCGGCGTTGCCCACCAGCGCCGCGCGCGGCGCGATGGTGCGCTCGGCGACCCGCCGGCGCAGCGGATACGCGCTGCGCGGCCCCGTTTCCAGCAGGCGCCCGGCGCGCCAGCCGAACGCGGTCTGCACTCGCGCCAGGAACGCCGTATCGTCCAGCGCCTCGACGGCGTCCGCCTCCTCGGCGGGCACGCCGTGGACCAGCCCGTAGTGGCCATCGCCGCGCGGCAGCAGCGCGGTCGGACCGCTGTCGGTCAGCCGCTCCCAGGCGACGCCGTGCGGCGGCCGCGCCGCGCGCACCCGCGCCACCATCAAGGTCTGCCGGTAGTCGTGATCGGCGGTGTCGATGCCGAGGCCGGCGCGCACCACGCTGCCGGTGCCGTCGGCACCGACCAGCAGGCGCGCGCGCAACGTGTCCGGGCCGCCCTCGGTCTGCAGGCGCACGCGCCGCGCCTCGCCCTCGACCGCGCTGTCCAGGTAGCGCGCCGGCCGGTAGCGGGCCAGCCTCGGCAGCTCGGCCAGCCGCGCTTCCAGGGCCTGGCCGAAGTCGCGCGCCACCACCACCTGGCCGAACGCGCTGCGCCCATAGTCGGCCGCGCGCAACCGCAACCGGCCGAAATCGCCGGCGCGGCTGACGTGGATCTCGGCGATCGCCCCGCCCGGCGCGCGCAGGTGCTGCATCACCCCGAGCGCGCCCAGCGCGTTGACGGTGGCATCGGCGAAGCTCAGGTTGCGCTGGTCGAACACCGCCGGCAACGCACCGGGCGGGCTCGCCTCGACCAGGCCGACGTCGAGGTCGAGCCGGGCCAGCGCGATGGCGAGGCTGGCGCCGACCAGGCCGCCGCCGACGATCAGCACGTCGTGGATAGGGTCCATGGCGCCGATGATACCGGCCGGCGCCCGGGACGGGCCTTTCGCGCGCGCAGCGCCTAGAATGCGGCCAAGACACTCCCGGGAGCCGCCCGATGACCTCCACCGACCGCGCCGCTTCGGCCGCCGTTCCGACCGCCGCGCTGATCTTCGCCGCGCTCGCCGTGCTGCTGGCGGCCACCCGCGTGCACCACTTCGCCGCGATCCCGGACGCCTCGTGGGCGGTGTTCTTCCTCGGCGGCCTCTATCTGCACCGGCACGCGCGCCGCGCGTTCCCGGCGCTGATGGCGCTGGCGGTGCTGGTCGACTGGGCGGTGATCCGCGGTCAGGGCCTGAGCTTCTGGCAGCACTACTGCGTCTCGCCGGCGTACTGGTGCCTGATCGGCGCCTACCTGCTGCTGTGGGCCGGCGGCGCCTGGGTCGCGCGCAGGCCGCTGGCGCTCGACCTGCGCACCCTCGGCCGGCTCGCGCTGGCGGTGGTCGCCTCCGCCGCCGCCTGCCAGCTGGTGGCCCAGGGCAGCTTCTACTGGATCAGCGCCAGCGTCGCCGCCCCGACCGTGGCCGGCTGGTGGAAGAACTACACCGACTGGCTGCCGGCCTACCTGGGCACGATGGCGCTGTACGTCGCGCTGGCCGCCGCGCTGCATGCCGCCGCGCTGCAGCTGACCACGGCGGCCGCCCAGCGCCGCGGCCGCATCGCCTGACCGGCCGCCCGCACGTGGGCCACCGCCTCTCCCGCATCTACACCCGGACCGGCGACGACGGCGGGCATCGCCCGACGACGACGGCCGCACGTCCTGCGCGCCCGTCGTCGCGAGCGACCGAGCGGCGGCGCCCGGCCGCCCGCCGCCGGGCGCCTGCCGGCGCCCGCGCCCGGGCATCCTGCCCGGGACGTCGTGCCTACCGGCTCCGCACGGACATCGGCTGATGGGCCACCGCCTCTCCCGCATCTATACCCGTACCGGCGACGACGGCACGACGGGGCTCGGCGACGGCAGTCGGGTGGCGAAGGACTCGGCGCGCGTGGCCGCCTACGGCACCGTGGACGAGGCCAACGCCTGCCTCGGCCTGCTGCTGGCCTGCGAACTCCCGGAAGACGTGCGCGAGCTGCTCACCGCGCTCCAGCACCAGTTGTTCGACCTCGGCGGCGAGCTGTGCATCCCCGGCCACGCGGCGATCGACGACGCCGACATCGAGCGCCTGGAAGCGCACCTGGATCGCTACAACGCCGATCTGCCCGCGCTGAAGGATTTCATCCTGCCCGGCGGCGGCGAGGCCGCGGCGCGCTGCCATGTCGCGCGCACGGTAGTGCGCCGCGCCGAGCGCGAGACGGTCGCGCTGTCGCGCCAGGAGCGGGTGCGCCCGCAGGCGGTGCGCTACCTCAACCGCCTGTCCGATCTGCTGTTCGTGCTGTCGCGGGTGCTGGCCCGCGCCGGCGGCCACGGCGAGACGCTGTGGCGCCACGAACGCCGCGGCGGATGAGCCTGCCGGTCTACACCCATTCCGCCTGCCTGGGCCACGACACCGGCCCGGGCCATCCCGAATCGTCCCAGCGCCTGGCCGCGGTGATCCAGGCCCTGCACGATCAACTGCCGGGGCTGGACTGGCGCGAGGCGCCGCGGGCGACGCGCGGGCAGCTGCTGCGCGTGCACGACGAGCATTTGCTGGAAGCCGTGCTGGAGCATTCGCCGGCCGCGCGCACCCAGCTCGATCCCGACACCGTGCTGTCGCCCTCTTCCGGCGAGGCGGCGCTGCGCGCGGCCGGCGCCGGCGTCGCGGCGGTGGACGCGGTCATGCACGGCGACGCCGAGCGCGCGTTCTGCGCCGTGCGGCCGCCCGGCCACCACGCCACCGGCGGCCAGGCGATGGGCTTCTGCCTGTTCAACAACGTCGCCGTGGCCGCCGCCCATGCGCTCGACAAGCACGGGCTGTCGCGCGTGGCCGTGGTCGACTTCGATGTCCACCACGGCAACGGCACCCAGGCGATCTTCGAGGCCGAACCGCAGGTGCTGTACCTCAGCTCGCACCAGCAGGGGCTGTTTCCCCACAGCGGCGCGCGCCGCGAGCGCGGACTGGGCAACATCATGAACGTGCCGCTGCCGCCCGGCACGGGCAGCCGCATGTTCCAGGAAGCGTGGGTCGAGCGGCTGCTGCCCGAGCTGGAAGCGTTCCGCCCGCAGCTGGTGCTGATCTCGGCCGGGTTCGATGCGCACTGGCGCGACCCGCTGGCGCAGATGCAGCTCGACGCCGCCGACTTCGCCTGGCTGACCGGCGAACTGTGCGCGATCGCCGGCCAGCACGCGGCCGGGCGCGCGGTGTCGCTGCTGGAGGGCGGCTACGACCTGCAGGCGCTGCGCGAGTGCAGCGTCGCGCATGTGCGCGCGCTGATGGCCGGCTGAGACGGCGCCTCAGCCAGGCGCGTCGGCGGGCACGAAATCCAGCGCGGCGGAGTTGATGCAGTAGCGCAGGCCGGTCGGCCGCGGGCCGTCCGGAAACACGTGGCCCAGGTGCGAGGCGCAGCGCGCGCACTTGACCTCGACCCGGCGCATGCCGTGGCTGTCGTCGGCATGCTCGCTCACCGCTTCCGCCGAGACCGGCGCGTAGAAGCTCGGCCAGCCGCTGCCCGAATCGTACTTGGTCGCCGAATCGAACAGCGCCGCGCCGCAGGCCACGCAACGGTAGAGGCCTTCGGCCTTGTGGTTCCAGTAGCGGCCGGTGAACGGCGGTTCGGTGGCCGAGCAGCGGCAGACCGCGAACTGCTCCGGGGTCAGCCGTTCGCGCCATTCAGCCTCGGTTTTGCCAGGGGGAACAGCGGTCATGATGCGCTCCGGGAAGGTGACCCACCCTAGGTTGGGCTGCATTGCCGCTTCGCAAGGGATGCGGCATTCTGGCGGCCGTTTGCCTCCACGGGATCCCGCGTGCGCCCTGCCCTCCGACTGCTGCCCCTGCCGTTGTGCATCGCGTTCTCGCTCGGCGCCACGGCGCAGGCGCAAGAGTGGGACTGGGACCGCGAGCCGCCCGAGGACTGGCGCCTGTGCCCGCTGGAGGACGCGGTGCCGGTGTTCCCGGACGCGCCGCAGCCGGTCGGCACCTCCGCCGACCGCCAGCAGCAGCCCACCGACATCGACGGCGACAGCGTCTCCGGCGTGCGCGACGAGGTCATCAATTTCGACGGCAACGTCACCCTGCGCCGCGGCGACCAGTTCCTGGCCACCGACAACCTCGACTACAACGAGGAGACCGGCCACTACGTCGCCGACGGCAGCGTGCGCTACCAGGACTCGGGCATGCGCATCGTGGCCGAGCGCCTGCGCGGCAACCCCGACCAGGACATGCACGAGATCGAGAACGTGCAGTACCAGCTCATCGAGCGCCGCGGCAACGGCCGCGCCGACCGCGCCGAGATGGTCGGCGACCTGGGCTCGATGTACGGGTCCACCTATTCCACCTGCCCGCCCGAGGACCGCCACTGGGAGCTGCGTGCGCGGCAGATCGACGTGGATACCGAGAGCGGCTGGGGCACGGCACGTGGCGCGTCGCTGCGGCTGGGGCGGTTCCCGCTCCTGTATATGCCCTACTTCCGCTTCCCGGTCGACGACCGCCGCAAGACCGGCCTGCTGTACCCGGGCATCGACTACAGCGGCCGCAACGGCTTCGACTACCGGCAGCCGATCTACCTGAACCTGGCGCCGAACTACGACATGACCCTGGAGCCGCGGATCATGACCGACCGCGGCTTCATGCTCGGCACCGAGGCCCGCTACCTGTCGCGCCGCGGCGGCGCGGAGCTGTACTTCGAGTACCTGCCCTCCGACGACATCACCGCGCGCGAGCGCCAGGAGGAGATCGACCTCGGCATCCCCGAGGAGAACCGTCGCGAGGAAGACCGCGGCATGTTCCAGTTCTCCGGATCGCACCGCTTCAACCGCACCTGGCAGGCGCGCGGCAACCTCAACTGGATCAGCGACCCCCGCTACCTGGAGGACATGAGCAGCAGCCTGACCGCGGGCTCGCCGATCTCCATCGTCAGCACCGCCGGGCTCTACGGCCGCGGCCGCTACTGGGAAGCCGGCCTGATGGCCGACTACAATCAGCTGGCCGACTACACGCTGTCGGAGCGGAACCTGCCCTACAACCGCCTGCCGCGGCTGTTCGGCTCCTGGGAGCAGCCGTTCCGGCCCTGGCTGGTGGCCGGCCTGGACGTGGACCTGACCCGGTTCGCCGCCACCGACGACCAGCGCTACGGCGGCAGCCGCTTCGATGCCAAGCCCTACGTCTCCTTTCCGCTCGAAGGCGCGGCGTGGTTCGTGCGACCGACCCTGGCCTGGCGCAGCACCGCCTACCAGTTGGACGAGAGACTCGCGCAATCCCTGGCGCTCGAAGGCGCCGAGCCCGACCGCTCGCCGACCCGCAACCAGCCGATCGCCAGCGTCGATGCCGGCCTGTTCTTCGACCGCGACACCGTCTTCCGCGGCGACCGCTACCTGCACACGCTGGAGCCGCGCCTGTTCTACCTGAACTCGCCGTACCGCAACCAGGACAACCTGCCGCTGTTCGATACCCGCGCGCTGACCTTCAGCTGGGGCCAGCTGTTCCGCGACAACCGCTTCTCCGGCGGCGACCGCCAGGCCGACGCCAACCAGATGACCGTGGCGCTGACCACGCGCCTGATCCGCGAGTCCGACGGCCTCGAGAAGCTGTCGGCCAGCATCGGCCAGATCCGCTACTTCGACGATTCCCGGGTCGGCCTGAATCCGAAGGCGCCGCCGGTCGAGTCCGGCGAGTCCTCCTGGGTGGCCGAGGCCGCCTACGCGATCAACGACCGCTGGACCCTGAACGCCGGCTACCAGTGGGATCCCAAGATCCGCCGCGACGACCTGATCAGCGTGCGCAGCCGCTACCTGATCGGCGACGACGGCATCGCCAATCTCGGCTACCGCTACCGCCGCGAGCTGCTGGAGCAGGTGGACTTCTCCTTCCTGTACCCGCTGTCGCCGGCCTGGAGCCTGGTCGGGCGCTACTACTACTCGCTGAAGGACTCCTCGCTGCTGGAAAGCATCGCCGGCGTGCAATGGGACAGCTGCTGCGTGACGGTGCGCCTGGTCGGCCGCCGCTACGTGCGCAACCGCATCGGCGAGATGAACGACGCCATCCAGCTCGAGGTCGAGCTGAAGGGCCTGGGCTCGCTCGGCGCCAACACGGAGGACCGCCTGCGGCGTGCTATTCTCGGCTACTACCGAGACGACCTCTATCTCGTCCCGCCGTCGGATCTGCGCGGCGATCCCGTCCAAATCGACCCCATCCAATAATGAAGACATCCCTCCTGTCCCTGCTGGCGGCGCTGCTGCTGTTCGGCCTCCAAGTCCATGCGCAAGAGGTGCAGCCGCTGGAGCGCATCGCCGCGGTGGTGGACGAGGACGTGATCCTGCAGAGCGAGCTCGACCGCGCGGTGGCCAACGTGCTGGCCCAGTACGAGGGCCGCAGCGACCAGCTGCCGCCGCGCGAGATCCTGGAGCGCCAGGTGCTGGAGCGGCTGGTGCTGGTGCGCCTGCAGACGGCGCGTGCGGCGCAGATGGGCGTGCGCGTGAGCGACGCCGAGGTCGACGGCGCGGTCGGCATGATCGCGCAGCAGAACGGCTTCACCCCCGACCAGTTGCGCCAGCAGCTGGCCGCCGACGGCCTGTCGTTCGACGAGTTCCGCAATTCGCTGCGCGAGGAACTGATGATCCAGCGCCTGCGCCAGCGCTTCGCGCAGACCCGCATCGTGGTCAGCGATGCCGAGGTGGATGCCGCCCTGGAGAACCAGGCCGGCGGCCGCCAGTACCAGCTCGCGCACATCCTGGTCGCCCTGCCCGACGGCGCCACGCCGGAGCAGATCGCCACCGCCGAGCAGAAGATCGAGGGCGTGAAGGGCCTGATCGACCGCGGCGAGATGGCCTTCGCGGCCGCGGCCGTGCGCTATTCCGACAGCCCCAACGCGCTGGAGGGCGGCGACCTGGGCTGGCGCTCGCTCGACGAGATCCCGACCGCGTTCGCCGGTGCGATCCAGTCGCTGCAGCCGGGCCAGATCATCGGCCCGATGCGCGGCCCGAGCGGCTTCCAGCTCCTGCAGCTGGTCGACGTCCGCGACGCCGAAGGCCCGGGCACGGTGACCCAGTACCAGGCCCGCCACATCCTGATCCGCAGCGGCGGCGACGTCAGCGACGACCAGGCGCGCGCGCGCGCGGCCACCCTGCGCGCGCGGATCGAGGGCGGCGCCGACTTCGCCGAGCTGGCCCAGGAGCACTCCGACGACACCGTCTCGCGCGAGCGCGGCGGCGATCTGGGCTGGTTCACCATCGACCAGTTCGGCCCCGACTTCGGCGCGCAGGTGGCCGGGCTGGAAGACGGCGCGGTCTCCGAGCCGTTCAAGACCCAGGCCGGCTGGCACGTGGTGCAGCGCCTGGGCAGCCGCCAGACCGCGGCCAGCGACGACAACCGCCGCGCCCAGGTGCGCGAGGCGATCGGCCAGCGCAAGCTGGAGGACGAGTGGAACCGCTTCCTGCGCGAGATCCGCGGCGAGGCCTTCGTCGACGTGCGCAACGCGGCGGCGCCGGCCTCCGGCGGCTGACGGGTCCGGTCATGCGCCGCCCCCGGCTCGCGCTGGTCCCGGGAGAGCCGGCCGGCGTCGGGCCCGAGCTCTGCCTCGCGGCGCTGCGCCGCGACTGGGACGCCGACCTCATCGTCTACGGCGACCCGGACACCCTGCGCCGCGCCGGCGCGGCGACCGGCGACGCCTCCGCGCCCGCCCCCGGCGTGCGCTGGGTCGAGATTCCCAATGCCGCGCCGCCGGAGTTCGGTCGGCCCGATCCGGCCAACGCGCGCGCGGTGATCCAGGCGCTGACCGCGGCGGCCGCCGACTGCCTGGCCGGCCGCTGCGACGGGCTGGTCACCGGGCCGGTGCACAAGGCGGCGATCAACGCCGGCGGCATCGCCTACACCGGCACCACCGAGCTGCTGGCCCGCCAGGCCGGCTGCGAGGTGGTGATGATGCTGGCCAACGAGGTCGTCCGCGTCGCGCTGGCGACCACCCACCTGCCCTTGCGCGCGGTCGCCGACGCGATCGACGCGCGCGGCCTGGAGCGCACCCTGCGCATCCTCCACGGCGCGCTGCTGCGCGACTTCGGCATCGCGCGGCCGGTCGTCGCGGTGCTGGGCCTCAATCCGCACGCCGGCGAGTCGGGACACCTGGGGCGCGAGGAGATCGAGGTGATCGAACCCGTGCTGGCCGCGCTGCGCGCGCGCGACGGCTTCGACCTGCGCGGCCCGCTGCCGGCCGATACCGCGTTCCTGCCGCGTGCGCTGGAGGAATTCGACGCGGTGCTGGCGATGTACCACGACCAGGGCCTGCCGGTACTCAAGTACAGCGGCTTCGAGCAGGCGGTCAACCTGACCCTCGGCCTGCCCTACCCGCGGGTGGCGGTCGACCACGGCACCGCGCTCGACCTGGCCGGCCGCGGCCTGGCCGATCCGTCCAGCCTGTTCGCCGCCATCGCCACCTGCGCGCGGCTGGCGCGCGGGCGCATGGCCTCCGCCGCGGGGGTCGCGGCATGAACGAGATCGCCTGGGCCGACTTCGAGCGGGTGGAGCTGCGCGTGGGCCGCGTGCTGTCGGCGCGCGCGTTTCCCGAGGCGCGCAAGCCGGCCTACGTGCTGGAGATCGATTTCGGCCCGGAGATCGGCACCCGCCGTTCCAGCGCGCAGATCACCGACCTGTACACCCCGGAGAGCCTGGTGGGGCGGCTGGTGGTGGCGGTGGTCAACTTCCCGCCCAAGCAGATCGGGCCGGTAATGTCGCAATGCCTGGTCACCGGCTTCCACGATGCGCAGGGCCGGGTGGCGCTGTGCGTGCCGGACGCGGACGTGCCGCCCGGGACCCGGCTGCTGTGAACGCCGCGCCGCCCGAGGCCGGGTTCGGCCGCGCCAAGAAGGCGCTCGGCCAGCACTTCCTGCACGAGCGCGGGGTCATCGACCGCATCCTGCAGGCGCTGGACCCGCGGCCGGGCGAGCGCATCGTCGAGATCGGGCCCGGCCAGGGCGCGCTGACCTTCCCGCTGCTGCGCGCCCACGGCGAGCTCACGGTGATCGAGTTCGACCGCGACCTGATCGCGCCGCTGACCGCCGCGGCCGCGCCGCTGGGCCGGCTGGAGATCGTGCATCGCGACGTGCTGCAGGTCGATTTCACCGCGCTGGCCGCCGGCCGGCCGCTGCGCCTGGTCGGCAACCTGCCCTACAACATCTCCTCGCCGATCCTGTTCCACGCGCTGGAGCACGCGGCTGCCGTGCGCGACATGCACTTCATGCTGCAGAAGGAGGTGGTGGACCGGATGGCCGCCGCGCCCGGCAGCAAGGTCTACGGCCGGCTCAGCGTGATGTTGCAGGCCTGGTGCGAGGTGACGCCGCTGTTCGCGGTGGCGCCCGGCGCCTTCCGGCCGCCGCCGAAGGTGGACTCGGCCGTGGTGCGGCTGGTGCCGCGGCCGCGCGCGAGCGTGGCCATCGCCGATCCGGCGCGCTTCGCGCAGGTCGTGCGCGCGGCCTTCGGCCAGCGCCGCAAGACCCTGCGCAACGCGCTGTCGGGGGTACTGGATGCGGACGCGATCCGCCGCGCCGGGCTCGACCCGGGCGCGCGCGCCGAACAGCTCGCCGTCGCCGACTTCGTCGCCCTCGCCGAACAGCCCGCCCCGCAGGACTGAAAGCGCCCGCATTGCGGACGCGCCGCCACGCCGTCGCCACGTCGCCTGCGCGAAGCTGTCGCGCATCGCCCCGCTGCGGGCGACTGGCCCTACACTGTGCGCATGGACGAGACTCCCGACTACACCCTCGAGATCCGGATCGCGACCCGCTTCCTCGACGAGGAATCGGAGCCCGAGCGCGACCGCTACGTGTTCGCCTACACCATCCGCATCCGCAACCTGGGCCGGCGCGCCGCGCAGCTGATGTCGCGGCACTGGATCATCACCGACGGTAACGGCAAGGTGGACGAGGTGCACGGCGAGGGCGTGGTCGGCGAACAGCCCACCATCGCCCCGGGCGACCAGTTCGAGTACACCTCGGGCGCGGTGCTCGAGACCGCCGTGGGCAGCATGCAGGGCCGCTACGACATGGTCGGCGAGGACGGCACCTGCTTCGACGCGCCGATCCCGCCGTTCACCCTGTCCGTGCCGCGCACGCTGCACTAGGCCCTCGACCATGACGGTCTGGGCCATCGGCGACCTGCAGGGCTGCTACGCACCGACGCAGTGCCTGCTCGAGAAGATCCGCTTCGATCCCGCCGCCGACCGGCTGTGGTTCTGCGGCGACCTGGTCAACCGCGGCGGCGAGTCGCTGGAGACCCTGCGGCTCGTGCACTCGCTGCGCGAGAGCGCGCACGTGGTGCTCGGTAACCACGATCTTTCGCTGCTGGCGATCGCCGAGCGCGAGGAAGCGCAGCAGCGGCGGGTGAACCCCGACCTGCAGCGGGTGCTGTTCGCGCCCGACCGCGACGTGCTGCTCGACTGGCTGCGCGGCCGCCCGCTGCTGCACGCCGACCGCGCGCTGGGCTGGATGATGATCCATGCCGGGCTGGCCCCGCGCTGGACCACGCAGCTGGCCGAGAAGCACGCGCAGGAGGTCGAGCGGCGGCTGCGCGGCAACGGCTACCGCAAGCTGCTGAGGAACATGTACGGCGACCGCCCGGCCTGGTCGCCCGGCCTCAAGGGCGTGGACCGCGAGCGCGCGATCATCAACATCTTCAGCCGCATGCGCTACTGCACCCCGCGCGGGCGCATCGCCTTCGAGGAGAAGGGCGCCCCCGGCACCCAGGCCGTCGGCCTGTACCCGTGGTACGAGGTCCCGGGACGCGCCGAGCGCGACCTGAAGATCGTCTGCGGGCACTGGTCCACGCTGGGGCTGTTCATCGGCCACGGGGTGCACGCTATCGATACCGGCGCGGTCTGGGGCGGCCGGCTGACCGCGCTGCAACTGGACACCGACGAGTTGCGCATCGTGCAGGTGCCGGGGCGCGAGCTCGCCCCGGGCGAGGCCGCGGGCCGGGACTGAGCGCCGCGGCCGCCGTCAGTCCGCGGCGCGACGCGCGTAATCGACGAACTCGAAGGCGAAGGCGTGGCGCGCGTCGGCCGCGTGCGGCGTCCTGGACACCGCCTCCCAGGCCCGCGCGTCCCAGGGCGGGAAGAACGCATCGGCGTCGGCGACCGTCGTCTCGACATGGGTCAGATGCAGCGCTTCGGCCCGCGGCAACGCCAGCGCGTAGACCTCGCCGCCGCCGATCGCGCACAGCGCCTGCGCGCCGTCGGCCGCGGCCCTCGCGAGCGCGGCGTCGAGCGATTCGACCGCCTCCATGCCCTCGAACGGCACGCGCCCGGAGCGGGTCAGCACCAGGTTGCGCCGCCCGGGCAACGCGCGCCCGATCGACTCCGCGGTCTTCCGGCCCATCAGCACCGGCTTGCCGAGCGTCAGCGCCTTGAAGCGCTTCAGGTCGTCGGGCAGATGCCACAGCAGCGCGTTGTCGCGCCCGATCGCGCGGTTGCGGTCCAGCGCGGCGATCAGCACCAGCGCGGGCCCGGCCCTAAACCCCTGCCCCGGATCCCGTATCCCCGCCATCACACCGCCACCGGCGCCTTGATCGCCGGCAGCGGGTCGTAGCCGACGAACTCGATGTCGTCGTAGCCGAACGCGAACAGGTCGTCGATCGCGGGGTTCAGGCGCAGGGTCGGCAGCGCGCGCGGCGTGCGCGCGAGCTGTTCGCGCGCCTGCGCCTCGTGGTTGGCGTACAGGTGGGCGTCGCCCAGGGTGTGGACGAAGTCGCCCACGCCCAGCCCGGTCACCTGCGCGACCATGTGGGTCAGCAGCGCGTAGCTGGCGATGTTGAACGGCACGCCGAGGAAGATGTCGCCGCTGCGCTGGTAGAGCTGGCAGCTCAGCCGGCCGTCGGCGACGTAGAACTGGAACAGCGCGTGGCAGGGCATCAGCGCCATGTCCGGCAGCTCGGCCACGTTCCAGGCGCTGACCAGCAGCCGCCGCGAGTCGGGATTGCGGCGGATCTCGTCGACCACCCAGCGGATCTGGTCGATCTCGCGGCCGTCGGCGCCGGCCCAGCGCCGCCACTGCTTGCCGTAGACCGGCCCCAGCTCGCCCTCGGTGTCGGCCCATTCGTCCCAGATCGAAACCTTGTGCTCGCGCAGGTAAGCGATGTTGGTCTCGCCGCGCAGGAACCACAGCAGCTCGTGCACGATCGAGCGCAGGTGCAGCTTCTTGGTGGTCACCAGCGGGAAGCCCGCGTTGAGGTCGAAGCGCATCTGCCAGCCGAACACGCTGCGCGTGCCGGTCCCGGTGCGGTCGGCCTTGATCGCGCCGTGCTCGAGCACGTGGCGCAGCAGGTCGAGGTAGGCGCGCATCAGCCCGCCTTCGCGGCCGGCGGCTGCGGCGCGAGCACCGGCGCCTTGCGCGAGCGCCACAGCAGGAACAGCCCCAGCAGGATCAGCGGCACGCTCAGCAGCTGGCCCATGGTCAGCCAGCCGAAGGCGAGGTAGCCGAGCTGCGGATCGGGCTCGCGCACGAACTCCACCAGGAAGCGGAACACGCCGTAGCCCAGCGCGAACAGCCCCGACACCGCGTAGCGCGGCCGCGGCTTCATCGAGTAGAGCCACACCAGCGCGAACAGCGCCACGCCTTCCAGGAACGCCTGGTAGAGCTGCGAGGGATGGCGGGCGAACGCGTCCAGCGCGCCGCTGGCGTGCAGCGCGCGCAGCGAGGCGTCGTCCAGCGCCCAGAACTGCTGCGGCAGCGACTTCGGGAACACCACCGCCCAGGGCACGTCGGTGCTGCGGCCCCACAACTCGCCGCCGATCCAGTTGCCGATGCGGCCGAAGCCCAGCCCCAGCGGCACCAGCGGCGCGCCGAAGTCCATCACGTCGAAGAAATGCAGGCCCTGCCGGCGCGCCCACAGCCAGGCCGCGACCAGCACGCCGAGCAGCCCGCCGTGGAAGCTCATGCCGCCTTCCCAGGGGCGGAACACCATGGTCGGGTCGGCGACCAGGTCGCCGAAGGCGTAGAACAGCACGTAACCGATGCGCCCGCCGAGGATAACGCCGAACATGCAGTAGAACAGCAGGTCGCCGAACGCGGTACGGTCCACCCCCGGCAGCCGCCCCGCGCCGATCCGGCGCCGCCCCAGCCACCAGGCGCTGGCGAAGGCCACCAGGTACATGATCCCGTACCAGTGCACCTGGGGGTGGAACTGGCGGCCGAACAGCTCGAAGGCCGGCAGCGAGAAGGCGATGGGATCGATCTGGTGCAGGATCGTCATCGGAACGGCGGCTCCTCAGGATTCGCGGGTCGCGCCGGGCCCGGGCGGCCCGGCGCGGTCGGCATCAACGCGGCAGCGGACGGCGCGGCTCATCCACCGGCGGCGGGGTCACGCCCTGGGCGCGCATGGTATTGCGCTTGGCCCAGAGGTTGAGGACCTCGACGAACGCCGAGAAGCCCATCGACCCGTAGATGTAGCCCTTCGGGATGTGCAGGCCGAAGCCGTCCAGGGTCAGGTACACGCCGATCAGCACGATGAAGGCCAGCGCCAGCATCTTCACCGTCGGATTGGCGTCGATGAACCGGCCAAGCGGCTGCGCGGCCAGCAGCATCACCGCCACCGCGACCAGGATCGCGGCCACCATCACCGGCACGTACTCGCCGGCCATGCCGACCGCGGCGATCACCGAGTCGAGCGAGAACACGATGTCGATGACCGCGATCTGCGCGATCACCGCACCGAACGACGCCGTCGCCGCGCCGGCCACGCTCGCGTCCTCGTGGGCCTCGCCCTTGAGCTGCTCGCGGATCTCCATCGCGCCCTTCACGATCAGGAACAGGCCGCCCAGGATCAGGATCAGGTCGCGCACCGAGATGCCGCGGCCGAACAGCTCGAACAGCGGCGTGGTCAGCCGCGCCAGCCAGGCCAGGGTCAGCAGCAGCGCGATGCGGGTGATGCACGCGACCGCGATGCCGAACTTGCGCGCGAATTCGCGCCGTTCGACCGGCAGCTTGCCCACCGCGATCGAGATGAAGACCAGGTTGTCGATGCCGAGCACGATCTCGATCGCGGCCAGCGTCACCAGGAGGATCCACACCTGCGGATCGGTCAGCAGTTCGATCATTGCGTTCGTCGTCCTCGTCGGGACCGGCCGATGCCGGTCAGAGCCAGCGCGGGAGCAGGATCAGCCCCCACGTCACCACCACGTTCACCAGCGCCACGAACACCGCGGCCGAGCCCATGTCCTTGGCGCGGCCGGCCAGTTCGTGCCACTGCGCGCCGAACCGCTCGATCACCGCCTCGATCGCGGAGTTCAGCAGTTCCACCGCCAGCACCAGCAGGCAACTGCCCAGCAGCACCGCGCGCTCCAGTCCCCCGTCGCCCAGCCAGAGCGCCAGCGGCGCCATCGCCGCGAGCAGATACACCTCGAGCCGGAACGAGGATTCGTGCAGCCAGGCCGCGCGCAGGCCCTGGATCGACCACAGCGTCGCCTTCCACATCCGCGCCGGCCGGCGCGGCAGATGTCCCCGCTCGTCCATGCGCTCAGCCCCGCCGACGGCGCGCAGCCGCCGTCGGCGCGGCGGCCCGCGGCGGACGGCCGTCCGGCAGGCGGAAAGCGGAGGGCACCTCGGATCGTGGCATCGGGTCGGCGCGGACGCTGTCGATGGGGCGGAAGCGCTGCATTCTGCCACACGGCCCGTCCCGCTCGCCTCATGGGCGCACGGATCGCGCGTGCTAGATTGGCCCGCGTTCCCCTCCCGCTTGGTCCCCCATGCGCCGTCCGCTGTCGCTGCTCGCCCTCCTCCTCGCCGTTGCGATCGGCGCCGCCGCCTGCGCCGGCGGCCCGCCGCCCGTGGCCGCCACCGCGGCCGCCGCCGGACTGGACCCGGTGTCCTCCCCCGACTGGGTCCAGGACATGGCGCGCTTCGCCGCCGAGGACGCGGCCCGTCCGCCGCCGCCGCGCCCGGTGGTGTTCACCGGCAGCTCCTCGGTGCGCCTGTGGGAGACGCTGGCGCAGGACTTCCCGCAGTACCCGGTCCTCAACCGCGGCTTCGGCGGCTCGCACCTGCGCGATGCCGTGCACTACGCCGACGAGGTCGCCATCCGCTACCGGCCCAGCCGGATCCTGATCTACGCCGGCGACAACGACACCATGGACGGGCGCGGCCCGGCACAGGTCCTGGCGGATTTCCAGCGCTTCGTCGAGCGCATCCAGCGCGACCTGCCCGGCACCCCCGTGGCCTACATCTCGATCAAGCCCAGCCCCTCGCGCGCGCAGCTGATGCCGGTGCAGCGCGAGGCCAACGCCCTGATCGCCGCCTGGGCCGCGCGCACGCCGCAGGTGGACTACATCGACGTCTTCACGCCGATGCTCGATGCCGACGGCCAGCCGCGCGAGGACCTGTTCGTGGCCGACCGGCTGCACATGAATGCGGCGGGCTACGCGATCTGGCGCCGGGTCATCGGCGACTATCTCCGGCAGCCGCCCGCGCAGTAGAGGGGGCTCGGCATTCTCCCGCAAGCGGGCGCATATCGTCCCTTCTCCCGCAAGCGGGGCATGCCCTCCCTTCTCCCGCAAGCGGGGCCGGATGAGGGCCGCTTTGGGCGCCTGCGGCTCGCCCCCATCCGCCTTCGGCACCTTCCCCCGCTTGCGGGGGAAGGGAAAAGCAAGATGCTCCCCGCTTGCGGGGGAAGGGAAACAACAGAGTGCTTCCCGCTTGCGGGAAGGGAAAGAGAGCATGGCCCCGCTTGCGGAGGAAGGAAAATCAGGCGCGCTCGTTCACCCGCCCCGCATGCCCGGCGACGCAACCTGGACGCCCGTCGCGCTGAAACCGCCGCCGTGCACAGGACCCTGCTCGCCGCCCTGATCCTCGCCTCCGGAGCCGCCATGACGACCTCGTTCGCGCAGTCCACACCCGTTGCCCTGCTGCCCGCCGACCCGGGCTATTCCGCGGTGTCGCACGCCGCGCTGGCGCCGGTGCGCGAGGCCTTCGGCGACGCCGTCCGGGTCCGCATCGAGCGCCTGGACGTCCTGGGTCCCTGGGCCTTCGTGCAGGGGCAGCTGGAGGCGCCGTCGGGCGGACGGCCGGACTACGCCGGCACCGACTACGCCGAGCGCGCCGCGCAAGGCGGCATGTCCGATCTCTACGTGGCCCTGCTGCGTCGCGAGGACGAGACCGGCGACTGGACCCTGGTCGACCACGCGATCGGCCCGGGCGACGTGGTCTGGCTCGGCTGGCCCGACGCGCACGCCGCGCCGCGGCAGCTGTTCGGGTTCTAGCGGGGGCCCGCGCGGGCGCCCGCGTTCGTGCCCGCTCGACGCGCGCCTGCGACCGCGGCGCGGCGCGGCGCCGATGCCTAGCGCGGCGGGGCGATGATCTCGTAGCGGCCCGAGGCGCCGCCCCAGCTGATGCGCTGGGAACCGTCCGGGTTGACGTTGTTGGAGCCGATGAACTGCGGCTTGCCGTCCTTGAAGCCGGCGAACAGCACCACGTGCGACTGCCCGTCGCGCTGCATCAGCACCACGTCGCCGGGCCGCGCATCCTGCAGCGAGACGGTCTGCCAGCCGTCGCCCTTGAGGTTGCTGGCGAGCTGGTCGACCGAGGCGCTGGCCTGGCCGCCGTCGATCAGCCCGGCCTTCTGCAGGCAGGCGGAGACGAAGTTGGCGCAGTTGACGTTGTCCGGCACCCAGGACTGCATGGGCAGTTCGTCGCTGTGCTTGAGCTCGCCGGCGTTGCGGCCGATGAACTGCTGCGCGATCGCCGCGGCGTTGTCGCCGCTGGCGGAGACGTCGCGCACGCCGTCGACGCCCTGCACCCCGCCGCCGGTCGCGGGCGCGGCGGCGCCCGAAGGCGCCTCGCCGCCCAGGCGCAGGGTGTCCCCGGCGTAGATCAGGTCCGGATCGCGGATCTGCGGATTGAGCGCCATCAGCGCGTCCACCGAACTGCCGAAACGCTGCGCGAGCTGCGACAACGTATCTCCGAATCCGATGGCATGGCTTCCGATGGCCGTCATGGCATTGCCTCGCGCTGCGCGTCGATCGACCGCCCCAGTCTCGGCGGGCTCGCGCGCCGCGACAACCCGGGGCCGGCCCCGATGGGGTCGACCCTAGGCGCGCCTAGCGGGCGGCCCGCCGCGGGGCACCGGCCGGCTGGTGCAGGCTCAGCACGTGGCCGTCCGGATCCAGGAAGTCGAAGGTCAGCCCGCCGTCGGGCGCCTCCTCCACCGGCGTGACCAGTTCCACGCCCTGCGCCGCCAGCCGCTCGGCGCAGTCGTCGATCCCGCCGTCCACCGAGAACACCGGGATCGGGCTCTCGCCCGCTCGTGCCGGGCGCGGCAGGAACACCAGCGACACCGCGCCCGCCTGCGCGACGACGAGCTCGCCGTCGTGCCCGGACACGCGCTCCACGGCGAGGCCGAGCGTGTCGCCGTAGAACGCCGCACTGCGCGCGGGATCGGATACGAAAAAGACCAGGGTCTCGAGCCTCGCCTGGGCCAGCATGGGAATCTCCGTCGCGACGCCCGGACACCCGGGCCTTCTTCAGTTGCCGGCCGGCGGCGCGGCGTGAGGCGCGGATGCGACCAGCAGCGGATGCCCGTCGGGGTCGTGCGCGCCCAGCGCCGGCACGAACCGCTGCGCCGCGCGCAGCGCGCGCCGGAGCGGTCCGGCCGCGAGCCGCGGATCGCGGCGCCAGAGGGCCAGTTCCGGCAGCTTCGCCCACAGCGCGCGCTCGGCCGCGTTCCAGCCGGCGACGCGGCGCCTGAGCGCGCACTGCCGCTGGCGCAACGCCGCCGGTCCGATCCCGAGCAGCCAGCGCAGCGCCGGCGCGCCCAGCCCGTGCGCGGCCAGCGCCGCCAGCCGGCGCTGGCCTGCGGGCAGGCGCCTGAGCAGCGCGGCAGCCGCGAGCGCGGCGGAGCCGGCTTCGAGCGCTGCCGCCGGCGCCGCGGCAGCGTCGGCAGGCGCGGCCGCGGCCGTCTCCCGATGGCGACGGCGGGCAGCGGTACGGGCCACGAACGCGGCCCGGCGCACCATGACCCCGGCCAGCCAGGCCGGCTCGTAGCGTTGCCGCACGACGGCGGCCAGCAGCACGTCCTGCAGCAGGTCCTCGGCCTCCTCCGGACGCCGGCTCAGGCGGCGCGCCTGCGCGCGCAGGCGTCCCAGCGCGGCCGCGTCCAGGGGCGCGGGCACCGCCTCACTCCCCTTCGAAGATGGCGGTGCCGCGGCTGCCGTCGGGGCCGATCCAGGCGCGGTACATGCCCGCGGTGTTGAACGGCAGCGCGATCCGGCCGTCGGCATCGAGCGCGATCACGCCGCCGTCGCCGCCCTGCTCCGGGATCACCCGGCCCACGACCTCGTCCGCCGCCGCCTGCAGGCTGTCGCCGCGGTAGGCCACGCGGGCGCAGATGTCGTGGGCGACCGCGTTGCGGATGAAGAACTCGCCCCAGCCGGTGGCCGACACCGCGCAGCGCGCGTCCGCCCAGGTGCCGGCGCCGATCAGCGGGGAATCGCCCACCCGCCCCCAGCGCTTGTTGGTCATGCCGCCGGTGGAGGTGGCCGCGGCGAGATGGCCGTGCGCGTCGAGCGCCACCGCGCCCACCGTGCCGAAATAGGTCGCGGCCGGCGCTGCGAGGCCGGCGTCGCGCTGCGCGCGCTCCCGCTCGCGGGCGCGCTCGAGTTGCTCGCGGCGGTGCGGGGTGTCGAACCAGGCGTTGGGCACGCGCTCGAGGTCGGGGTGTTCGTCGGCGAAGCGCTCCGCGCCCTGGCCGATCAGCATCACGTGCGGCGAGCGCTCCATCACCCGGCGCGCCAGCCGGACCGGGTTGCGCACGGTGGTCACCGCCGCCACCGCGCCGGCCCGGCGCGTGTGGCCTTCCATCACCGACGCGTCGAGCTCGTGCCCGCCCTCGGCATTGAACACCGCCCCCTTGCCGGCGTTGAAGCGGGGCGATTCCTCCAGCACCCGCACGCTGGCCTCGACCGCATCCAGCGCGGTGCCGCCGGCGGCCAGCACCGCGTGACCGGCGTCGAGCGCGGCATCCAGGGCGGCGCGGATCTCGCGCTCGTCCTCCGCGGACAGGGAGCCGCGCTCGATCACTCCGGCACCGCCGTGGATCGCCAGTGCGGTCGGCCGCTGCTCGGCGGCGCCGGTCGCGGACGCGGCGACGGCCGGCAGCAGGCAGGCCAGGAAAAGGGCGGCGCGGACGAAAGGCGGCATGACGAGGACCGTTGCGAAGGGCGAGGCCGAGCTTAGCAGCGCGCAATCGTTGCCGCACCGCCGCAGCGCACGGCCGGGGCCGGCGCCATGCGGGCGGCGCGGCCGGGCGCGCGGTGAGAGACGGCACAGTTCATAGTCGGCGGTTCTCGCGCTTCTGAACATCGGCCGAAACCCCGATTGACACGCGTGGAACGCCGATGGCGTATGGGCGTGCGGACCCGTCGCGCGTCCGCCGCGGGCATCCCGCCACCGTCTTGTTCACTTCATCGGAGGAAGTCATGTTCAAGAAGCGCCTGCTCGTCCTCGCCGTGACCGCCGCCCTGTCCGGTTCCGCGCTCGCCGCCGAACTGCGCAAGGTCGACAACCCCGTCCCCGGCCAGTACATCGTGGTGTTCCACGAAGACGTCATCCGCAACCAGGTGCAGGACGCGCTCGCCGCGCGGGCCGGACGCGCCGACGCCGCTGCCGAACGCGCGGCGCTCGCGGCCGAGGTCGAGAACACCGTGGTCGACGTCGCCGCGGCCCACGACCTCCAGGTCGGCCGCGTCTACGCGCACGCACTGCAGGGCATGGCGGTCACCGCCGAACCCGCGGCCATCGAGAAGCTGCTCAACGACCCGCGGGTGGCCTACGTGGAGGAGAACGGCTACTTCACCCTGTCCGCCACGCAGACCAACGCCACCTGGGGCCTGGACCGCGTCGACCAGCGCAACCTGCCGCTCAACACGACCTACATTTACGACTACACCGGGTCGAACGTTCGCGCCTACATCATCGACACCGGCATCAGCGCGCACAACCAGTTCGGCTCCCGCCTGCTGTCGGGCTACACCGCGATCAGCGACGGCTACGGCACCAGCGACTGCAACGGGCACGGCACCCACGTGGCCGGCACCGTGGCCGGCACCACCTGGGGCGTGGCCAAGCAGGCGCGCGTGGTGCCGGTGCGGGTGTTCGGCTGCGGCAACACCACCACCACGGCGGCGATCGTCGCCGGCATCGACTGGGTGCGCCTCAATCACGTGAAGCCGGCGGTGGCCAACATGAGCCTGGGCGGCGGCGCCTCCTCCGCGTTGGATACCGCCACCAACAACCTCAACAACGCCGGTGTCACCGTGGTGGCCGCGGCCGGCAACAGCAACGCCAACGCCTGCAACTACTCGCCCGCGCGCGTGCCCAACGCGGTGACGGTGGGCTCGACCACCCGCACCGATGCGCGGTCCTCGTTCTCCAACTTCGGCACCTGCGTCAACATCTTCGCGCCCGGCAGCGAGATCACCTCGGCCTGGAACACCAGCCCCACCGCCTCGGCCATCCTCAGCGGCACCTCGATGGCGGCCCCGCACGTGGCCGGCGCGGCGGCGCTGTACCTGCAGACCAACCCCACGGCGACGCCCGCCGCCGTGCGCAACTGGCTGTACACCAACGCCACCACCGGCGTGCTGACCGGCATCGGCACCGGTTCCCCGAACCGCCTGCTCTATACCCGCTGACCGGTCTCCGGGGCGGCCGGCCTCCCCTCCGGCCGCCCCGGCCTTGGCGCCTGCGGCGCGACGCCGCCGTGGCCGCGCCCCCCCACGGCGGTCGCGGCATCGCCCGCCGGCGCCCCCTTTGGAACCGAGGCGCGCTGTGCGGATCGCCCGTCGGCGCGCATGCCCGAACGGAGGATCGCCCCATGTTCGCCAGTCGCCTGATCGCTCTGGCTGTCGCCGCCTCCCTCTCTCTGCCCGCGCTCGCGACCGAACTGCGCCGGGTCGAGCGCCCGATGCCCGGGCACTACATCGTGGTGTTCCAGGACGACGTTGTCGACGACGGCGCCCCCGCACCGGCCGACGACGACGGTTCGCGGTCCTCCGCGATCGCCGCCGCGGTCGAGGACACCGCGATCGATCTCGCCGCGCGCCACGACCTCACGGTCTCCCGGATCTATGCCCACGCCGTGCGCGGCATGGCGGTGCGCGCGGCTCCCGAGGCGGTGCGGCGGCTGCTCGCCGACCCGCGCGTGGCCTATGTCGAGGAGGACGGGTTCGCCGTGCCGTCGGCCGTCCAGACCGACGCGCCCTGGCACCTCGACCGCATCGACCAGCCCTACTTGCCGCTGGACGGCCTGTACATCTATTACGCCACCGGCGCCAACGTGCGCGCCTACGTGATCGACAGCGGTATCCGCGCCGATCACGTCGAATTCGGCGGCCGGGTCCTGCCGGGCTATAGCGCAATGGTCGATGGCGTCCTCAACGGCGACTGTCTCGGCCACGGCACCCATCTGGCTGGCCTCGTCGGCGGCACCACCTGGGGCGTGGCGAAGGAGGTATCGCTGGTTCCGGTGCGCGTGTTCGGCTGCAGCACCAGTACGATGACTTCCGCCGTAGTCGCTGGCATCGACTGGGTGCGCGCGAATCACGTGAAGCCGGCGGTCGCCCTCATCGGCGTGACCACCACGGCCTCGACGGTACTCGACACGGCCACCACCAACCTGATCTACAGCGGGCTCACCACCGTGGTCCCGGCCGGCAACAATGCCGCCAACGCCTGCAACTACTCGCCCGCCCGGGTATCGGGCGCGATCACCGTGGGCGCGACCACGGCGACCGACGCGGTCGCGGTATTCTCCAATCACGGCAGTTGCGTGAACCGGCTCGCACCGGGCGTCGGCATCACCTCGGCTTGGCACATCGGTCCCACCGCGACCCAGACCCTCAACGGCACCTCGATGGCGGCGGCCATCATCGCCGGCACCATCGCCATGTATCTGGAACACCATCCTTTGGCCCCGCCTTCGACGGTCGGCGGCTGGCTCACCGCCCACACCGCCCCGGGCCTACCGGCGGGCGACGGCGCCGATTCGCCGAATCTCCGGCCCGAGACCCCTTGATCGGCGGCGCCGCCAGCGAGGCCCGCAGGCCCTACTGCCGCAGCGCCTCGATCGGGTCGAGCAGCGAGGCCTTGCGCGCGGGGTAGTAGCCGAAGAACAGCCCGGTGGCGACCGAGAAGCCGGCGGCCAGCGCGATCACGTTGCCGTTGAGCGCCACCGGCAGCGAGCTCGTCTGGCCGACCAGCAACGCCCCGGCGATGCCGATGGCGATGCCGATCGCGCCGCCGATCAGCGAGATCAGCATGGCCTCGGCCAGGAACTGCCTGCGCACGTCGGACGGCCCCGCGCCCACCGCCATGCGCAGGCCGATCTCGCGGATGCGCTCGGTCACCGAGACCAGCATGATGTTCATGATGCCGATGCCGCCGACGATCAGCGAGATCGTGGCCACCGCGCCCAGCAACAGCGACATCAGCCGCGTGGTCTCGGTGCGGGTGGCGATGATCTCGGACATGTTGCGCACGGTGAAGTCGTCCTCGTCGCCGGGGCCGATGCGGTGGCGCTGGCGCAGCAGCGCCTCGATCTGCCCCTGCACGTAACCCAGGTCGTCGGCGCTGCCGGTGGTCAGGGCGATCTGCATGACCGCCTTCGGCGGCAGGCCCATCGCGCCCAGCAGGCTGCGCCGGCCGGTGGCCATCGGCACCATGACCACGTCGTCCTGGTCCTGGCCGAACCCGCCCTGGCCCTTGGGCGCCAGCGTGCCGACCACGGTGAAGGGCACCCGGCCGAGGCGGATGGTCTCGCCGATGCCGCTGCGATCGCCGAACAGCTCGCGCCGCACGGTCTCGCCGAGCACGGCGACCTTGCCCGCGCCGGTGTAGTCCTGCGGCTGGAACCCCTCGCCCTCGGCCAGCGTCCAGCCGTTGATGACGAAGAAGTCCGGCTGCACCCCGCGCCAGCTCGCCGCCCAGTTGTTCTCCGCGAACACCGCCTGAGTGCTGCCGCTCAGCGAGCCGGAGATGTACTGCACCTCGGGGATCTCGTCGCGGATCGCATCGACGTCGCCTTCGGTCAGGGTGAAGAAGCTCGATGCCGAGCCGCGCGCGCCGCCCGGACCGCGGCGCGCGCCGGGGGAGATGTCCAGCCGCTGCGAGCCGAGCCCCGAGACCAGCTTGTCCAGCTCGGCCTGGGTGCCCTGGCCGACCGAGACCATGACGATGACCGCGGCGATGCCGATGATCACGCCCAGCGAGGTCAGCGTGCTGCGCATCCAGTTGCCGCGCAGCGCGTGGTAGGCGGTACGCAGGATGTCGGAGAAGTTCATCGGGAGCGGGGTTCCGAGAGTGGGGCGCGCGGATTCGGGAAAGCGGGGCGATGCGCGGGACGCGATGCGGGACGGGTCATGGCCGGGCCGTCTCCGGTCCCGTTTCCCCCATCCCCGGACCCGGTTCCTCGTGCAGCTCGCCGTCGCGCATGACGAAGGTGCGGTCGGCGTGCGCGGCGACGTCGGCGTCGTGGGTGATCAGCACCACGGTATGGCCGTCGTCGCGCAGGCGCTTGAACAGGGCCAGGATCTCCTCGCCGGTCCTGGAATCCAGCGCGCCGGTGGGCTCGTCGGCCAGCAGCACCGGCGGCCGGTTGATCAGCGCGCGCGCGATCGCCACGCGCTGCTGCTGGCCGCCGGACAGTTCGTTGGGCCGGTGCGAGGCGCGCGCGCCCAGCCCCACCGATTCCAGCGCCTGCTGCGCGCGCTCGACGCGCTCGGCCGGCGGCACCCGCGCGTAGCCCAGCGGCATCGCCACGTTCTCCAGCGCGCTCATGCGCGGCAGCAGGTGGAAGCCCTGGAACACGAAGCCGATCTTGTCGCGGCGCAGTCCCGCCAGCGCTTCCGGGTCCAGCGTCGAGACGTCGACGCCGTCGCAGAAATAGGCCCCGCTGCTGGGCGTGTCCAGGCAGCCGATCAGGTTCATCAGCGTGGACTTGCCCGAGCCCGACGGCCCCATGATCGCGACGAAGTCGCCGTGCGCGATGCGCAGGTCCACGCCCCTCAGCGCGACCACCTCGGCCTCGGTGCCGGGCGAGTAGACCTTGCCCAGCCCCCGGGTCTCGATCACCGGCACGCCGGCGCGTGCGGCGCTCATGGCGCGGCGCGCTCGCCGGTGATCAGCAGGTCGCCCTCGGCGATGTCGCCGGCGATTTCGGTGCTGCTGCCGTCGCTGGCGCCGATGCGCACCATCGCCATCCGCGGGCGGCCATCGACCAGCTTGTAGACCGGCGCGCGGCGCGCACTGGCGATGGCGTTGAGCGCGCGGTCCCACTGCGCGCGCTGGTCCTCGTCGAGGCTGTCGCGGAAGGCGGCGAAATCCTGCTGGAAGCGCTGCAGCATGCGCTGGCGCATCTGCCCGCTGTCGGCCGCCGCGCCGCCCGGGGCACGCATGCCCGGTCCTGGCCCGAAGATGCCCGGTGCCGCCGCGCCCTGGCCCTGCGGCTGCGCGGCGGCCTGCTGGCGCGCGGCGGCGCGCTCGCCGATCGCGGCCAGCGCCGCATCCAGCTCCGCGCGCTGCGCCGGCGACAGCGCCAGCGGCTCCGCCGCGCGGGCGAAGTCGGCGGACAGGTCGCCGCCGCCGCGCGGGCCTGCCGCCGCGCCGGCCGCCTGCGCATCGGCAGGCCGGTAGCGCAGCGCGGCGTTGGAGACCTTGAGCACGCCGTCGCGGCGGCTCACCTCGATCTCGGCGTTCACGGTCAGGCCGGGCAGCAGGGTGCCGTCGCTGTTGTCCACCGCCACCACCACCGGGTAGGTGATCACGTTGTTGGTGTTGGTCGCCGACAGCCGGACCTGCCGCACCTCGCCGCGGAACTGGCGATCCGGGAAGGCATCGACGGTGAAGGAGACCCGCTGGCCGACCTCGACCTGGCCGATGTCGGCCTCGTCCACCTCCAGCTCGATCTGCATCTGCCCCAGGTCCTCGGCGATGGTGAACAGCTCCGGCGCCTGCAGGCTGGCGGCCACGGTCTGGCCGGGCTCGATGTTGCGCACCAGCACCACGCCATCGACGGGCGAGCGGATCACCGTGCGCTCCAGGTTGACCTGGGTGGTGCGGGTGGCCGCGGTCTGCTGGACGATCTGCGCGCGCGCCGAATCGCGCTGCGCGCGCGCCTGCTCCAGCGCGGCGCGCGCCAGGTCCACGTCGGCGCGCGCGACCAGCTGGCGCTCGCCGAGATCGGCCTTGCGGCGGTAGTCCAGCTCCGCATTGGCCAGCGTGGCCTCCGCCTGCGCCAGCGAGGCGCGGGCGGCGGCGACCTGCGCGTTGCCCTGCTCGATCTGCGCCTGGTAGGTGCTGGGGTCGATCCGGGCGATGACCTGTCCCTGCTCGACCGGGTCGTTGTAATCGACCAGCACGTCGGTGACTTGGCCGGAGATCTGCGAGCCGACGATGACCGTACTGATCGCGCTCAGCGTACCGGTGGCGGAGATCGCCACGCGGATGTCGCCCCGCTCCACCGCCGCGGTGCGCCACTGCCCCTCATCGGCGGCGGCACGGCGCTGCTGGAACCACCAGGCGCCCGCGACCGCCAGCGCGAGGGCGGCCAGCGCGGCGACGATGCGCGGCCAGCGCGCCGGGCGCCGGCGCGGACGGGGACTGCGGGCTGGCGGGGAGGCTGGCTGGCTCATGCGTGACCGGAGGCAAGGAGGACGAAGGCGATAACGCGCCGGCACCGGCGGCGTTGACATCGCCCCGGGCGGCGTTGCCGATCCTAAAGCGTGCCGCGCGCCCCGTCGCCGCGCCGGGACGCACGACGCGCGCGCGGCGCCCGCTCAGGCCAGGTGGATCGTCGCCACGGTGCCCTGCCCGGGCTTGCTCTCCAGGCTCACAGGCCACCCGAAGCGCTCGCCGAGCCGGCGCACGATCGACAAGCCCATGCCCTTGCCGCCGGAGCGGAACGGATCGACGCGGTAGAACGGGTCGTAGACGCGCTGCAGCACCTCCGGGGTCATGCCGATGCCCGAATCGCGCACCTCGATGCGGTCGTCGTGGATCGCGACCTCGATCTCGCCTTCCTCGGTGAAGACGCAGGCGTTGTTGAGCAGGTTGCCGAGCATCACCGCCAGCACCCGGGACGGCGCATCCAGACGCGGCCGGGCATCGCCCACCACCTTCAGCGTCACCGGCTTGCCCTGCAGCAGCGGCCGCGCTTTCTCCACCTCCTCCAGCACCACCTCGCGCACGTCGAACTCCTCGCCCTGGGGCGCGGTGTCGTGCTCGCGGGCCAGGATCAGGAACGCGTCGATCACCGCCTCCATGTCGCGGCTGGCGCGCTGGATGCGCTGCAGCGAGCGCTGCGAGCGCGCCGGCGTTTCCGGGTCGGCCAGCAGCACGTCGCTGGCCACCCGGATCACCGTCAACGGGGTGCGCAGCTCGTGGCTGGCGTCGCGGGTGAAATCGCGCTCGCGCTGCACGAAGGCCTGCACCCGCGAGGACAGCACGCGCAGCGCGCCGCTGAGCTGGTCGACCTCGCGCCCGACCACGCCGGGGATGCGCTCGCGTACCAGCGCGGCATCGTCGAGATCGCCGGGGTCCCAGCGCGAGACCTGCTCGGCCAGCCAGCTCACCGGCACCACCATGCGCCGGGTCATGCGGTAGGTCAGCCAGCTCACCAGCTGGATGACGCCGATCCCGCCGAGCATCAGCAGCACCGCGGCGGTCCACAGCACCTTGCGGGCGTGGTCGAACTGCATGCTCAGGTACAGGGTGCCGCCGTCGCGGCGCTCGACCAGCACGTCGCGGCGCTGCTCGCGCACGAAGTGCCGGCCCGGCTCGAGCCCGCGCAGCCGCTCGGGCAGCGCGGCCTCACCGCCAGGCGTCACGAAGTACGCCTCCACCGTCGCCGTGCGCGGCAGCAACGCGTCGCCATCGCGCTGGAGCATCGACCAGTACTGCTCCGCCTGCGCCTCCAGCCGCGCCTTCACCAGCAGACGCAGCGAGACCGAGAACGCGATCGCCACCCCGAGCACGATCGCCAGGCTGCCGAGGGCGGCCTGGAGACTGAACGCGCGGCGGAGCTTCTTCGGAAGGCCCTGCGGCATCGGAGCAGGCGACCGTCAGGCCGGGGACTGCTCGATGTCGGCGATCCGGTAGCCGGCACTCTGGACGGTGTGCAGCAGGGGCTTGTCGAACGGCTTGTCGATCGTCTTGCGCAGGTTGTAGAGGTGGCTGCGCAAGGTGTCGGAATCGGGCAGGCTGTTGCCCCAGATCTCGCGCTCGATCTCCTGCCGGCTGACCACCCGCGGCGACTCGCGCATCAGGATCGTCAGCAGCTTGAGGCCGATCGGCGAGAGCTGCAGCTCCTGGCCTGCGCGGGTGGCGCGCAGGCTGGCCGGGTCGAGCACCAGGTCGGCCACCTTCAGCACCTCGGAGCCGACCTGCCGGCGCTCCCGGCGGATCAGCGCGCGCAGGCGGGCCTCCAGCTCCTGGATCGCGAACGGCTTGGTGAGGTAGTCGTCGGCGCCCGAGCCCAGGCCGGTGAGCTTCTCGTCCAGGGTGTCGCGGGCGGTCAGCATCAGCACCGGCGTGGACTTGCGGGCCTCCTCGCGCAGGCGCTTGCAGACCTCGATGCCGTCCAGACGCGGCAGCATAAGGTCCAGCACGATCACGTCGTAACTGTTCTCGGACGCGAGGCGGTAGCCGTCCAGGCCGTCGGACGCGTAGTCGACTTCGAACCCCTTGCCTTCCAGGTACTCGCCGATCATCTCGGAGATGTTGCGGTTGTCTTCGACGATGAGGACCAGGCCGCCCGGTTCTTGGGTTGCGCGCATATGCACTCCAGGGAGATGGAAATGAGACGCTCTCAGCGAGCTTCAGCTTTGTGAAGCTAGCCGATCCGGGGGTGGAGAGGCCGTGAAGGCGGCCGGCGGCTTAGGCTTGGCGTCCCGCCCCTCCCCGATCCCGCTATGCCCGGCTTCGAACGCGTCCTTCCGATCCTGCTCCTGCTGGCCTCCAACGTCTTCATGACCTTCGCCTGGTACGGCCACCTGAAGTACCGCAGCGCGCCGCTGCTGCTGGCCATCGTGGCCAGCTGGGGCATCGCCTTCTTCGAGTACCTGCTGATGGTGCCGGCCAACCGGATCGGCTACGCGGTCTACTCCGCGCCGCAGCTCAAGGGCATGCAGGAGGTGATCACGCTGCTGGTGTTCGCCTGGTTCTCGAGCTGGTACCTGGGCCAGCCGCTGAAATGGAACCACTGGGCCGGCTTCGCGCTGATCGCGGTCGCCGCATGGCTGATCTTCCTGGAGACCTGAGATCCGATGTGTGGTCCCCCGATCCGGGCGGCGACGCGGCCTGAGGCGGCGGAGCGGTTCGATTGCTCGTCGCGCCCTCACCCCATCCCCTCTCCCGCACGCGGGAGAGGGGCGATGGTGCCAGGCGGGCGCGGTGCCCGGGCGGCGGCGCTGCGAACGGGTGGGGGGCGCAGTTCGATTGCTCGTCGCGTCGCCCTCACCCCATCCCCTCTCCCGCACGCGGAAGAGGGGCGATGGTGCCGGGCGGGCGCGGTGCCGGGCGGCGGCGCTGCGAACGGGTGGGGGGCGGTGGGGCGGTTCGACTGCTCGTCGCGCCCTCACCCCCCGGGCGGTTCTTCTCGAAGAAGAAGTGCCCGATCCAGGCGAAGCCGTAGCCGCAGGCCAGCGCCGCCAGCAGCCAGGCCGGCTCGCGCCGCCAGGCCGCCACCGCGACCAGCACCAGCACGCCCCAGCTGCCGACGAAATGCAGGCGGCGCGAGACCGGGTGCGCGTGCTCGCTCAGGTAGTACGGGTAGAACTCGCGGAAACTCGAGAAACCGCGGTCAGAGCGGGCCATCTCCCCTCCCGGACGTCAGCCGTTGCGCGACCCCAGCATGATGACCGCCATCCCGGCCAGGCACAAACCGGCGCCGGCCAGGTCCCAGCGGGTCGGCCGGACCGCGTCCACCCACCACAGCCAAGCCAGGGCCACGGTCACGTAGACGCCGCCATAGGCCGCGTAGACGCGCCCGCTGGCGGTCGGGTGCAGGGTGAGCAGCCAGACGAACAGCGCCAGCGCCGCGGCCGCCGGCAGCAGCAGCCAGGGGCTGCCGTCGCGGCGCAGCCACAGCCAGGGCAGGTAGCAGCCGACGATCTCGGCCAGCGCGGTGGCGACGAACAGCGCGAGCGTCTTCAGCATGTCCCGTCCTCCGCCTGCTTGACCCGCGCCCACAGCGCTTCCTGCTCCGGCAGCGAGCGCGCCTCCAGCGGCGCGCCCTCGGCGGCGGCCATGGCCTCCATGGCGCGGAAGCGGCGCTCGAACTTGTGGTTGGCGCCGCGCAGCGCGCGGCCGACGTCCACGCCGGCATGGCGGGCCAGGTTGGCGGCGACGAACAGCACGTCGCCCAGCTCGGCCTCCAGCCGCGCCTGCGCGGCGGCATCGCCGGGCGCGGCGGCGACGGCGTCGAATTCGGCCTCCACCTCGCCCAGTTCCTCGCGCAGCTTGGCGATCACCGGCGCGGGCGACGGCCAGTCGAAGCCGACGCGGGCGGCGCGCTGCTGCAGCTTGGCCGCGCGCTGCCACTCCGGCAGCCCGCGCGAGATCCCGGCCAGCGCCGAAGCATCGGCCTCGCCGCGCGCGCGCCGCTCCTCGCGCTTGATCGCCTCCCAGCCGCGCGTCGCCGCCCCGGCGTCCTCCGCGGCGGCGCCACCGAACACGTGCGGGTGGCGGCGCACCATCTTGTCGCAGATCGCCGCGACCACGTCGCCGAAGGCGAAGGCGCCCGCCTCTTCGGCCATCCGCGCATGGAAGACCACCTGCAGCAGCAGGTCGCCCAGCTCGTCGCGCAGGTCGTCCAGGTCGCCCCGGTCGATCGCGTCGGCGACCTCGTAGGCTTCCTCGATCGTGTAGGGCGCGATGCTGGCGAAATCCTGCGCCAGATCCCAGGGGCAGCCGCCGTCGGGATCGCGCAGGCGCGCCATGATCGCGATCAGCGCCCGGATGTCGCGCGGGGAATCGGTCACGGGTCGAGGCTCCTGGTGAAGAAATCGGCCATGCCGCTCACTCGCGCAGCCACGACCGCCAAGGCAGGTCCGGGTCGCCGAGCGCGAGAAAATCGCCGTTGAGCAGCGTGTCGCGGCGGTTGTAGCGGAACGGGCGCCCCTGCGGGTCGAGCACGCAGCCGCCGGCGCCTTCCAGGATCGCCTGCCCGGCGGCGGTGTCCCATTCGCTGGTCGGGCCGAAGCGCGGGTAGACGTCCAGCCGACCCTCGGCGATCCGGCAGAACTTCAACGAGGAACCCAGCGCGACCTGCTCGGCGTCGCCCAGCCGCGCCAGCAGCGCGCGGCTGCGCGGATCGGGGTGGGAGCGGCTGGCGGCCACCCGCAGCGGCGCGCGCGCGGGCCGGCGCACCCGCAGCGCGCGCTCGGCGCCGCCCTCGCGCAGCCACGCGCCCTCGCCCGGGGCGCCGTACCACAGCGCGCCGCCGACCGGCTGCTGGATCAGGCCGAACACCGCCACGCCATCGTCGATCAGGGCGATGTTGACGGTGAACTCGCCGTTGCGCTTGACGAACTCGCGGGTGCCGTCGAGCGGGTCCACCAGCCAGTAGCGGGTCCAGCCGCGCCGGCGCTGCCACGGCACCTCGTCGGCGGATTCCTCCGACAGCACCGGGATGGCGGGCGTCAGCGCGGCGAGCCCGTCGAGGATGCGGTGGTGCGCGGCGAGGTCGGCGGCGGTGACCGGGGAGGCGTCGACCTTGCGTTCGACCTCGAACGCGCCGGCGTACACGGCCAGGATGGCGTCGGCGGCGTCGCGCGCGATGGCGATGAGCCCCTCGCGCAGCGCGTCATCCACGCGCATGCCGGCGCAGGTGCTCGCGGGCGATGAACAGCGCGGCGATCGAACGCCCTTCCGAGCAGTCCTCGCGCAGCACCAGCTCGTCCAGCGCGTCCAGCCGCCAGGGCACCACCTCCAGTTCCTCCGGCTCGTCGCCGGGCAGGCGCTCGGGATAGAGATCGCGCGCCAGCACCACCCAGGTCTGGTGGCTCATGTAGGTCGGCGCCAGCGACAACGCACGCAACACCTCGATCCGGCGCGCGCCGTAGCCGGCCTCCTCCTTCAGCTCGCGGTCGGCGGCCTGCTCGGGCGTCTCGCCGGCATCCATGCGGCCCTTCACCAGCCCCAGCTCGTAGCGATGCACGCCGGCGGCGTACTCGCGCACCAGCAGCACGGTGTCGTCGTCGAGCATCGGCACCACCGCCACCGCGCCGTACCCGCGGCCGTGCAGGCGTTCGTAGAGACGGCGCTCGCCGTTGGAGAACTCCAGGTCGAGCCGCTCCATGCGATAGGGGCCGGCGTCGTGCTCGGTGATCGCGTGGATGATGGGCAGGCGACGCGTCATCGCCGGCATCCGGCGGCGGTCGGGGCGATAATGCGGGGATGACCGAGCAGTTCCACGATCCCGCCATTCTAGCCGAGGCCGACGCCTGGCGTTCCCGCGACCTGGCCGTGCTCTGGCACCCGTGCACGCAGATGCGCGAGCACCCGGACACCCTGCCCCTGCTGCAGGTGGCGCGCGGCGACGGCGCCTGGCTGGTGGGGCCGGACGGCCGCCGCACCCTGGACGCGGTCTCCAGCTGGTGGGTGAACCTGTTCGGCCACGCCGAGCCGCGCATCGCCGAGGCCATCGCCCGCCAGGCGCGCACGCTGGAGCAGGTGATCCTGGCCGGCTGCTCGCACCTGCCGGCGGTGGAGCTGGCCGAGCGGCTGCTGGCGCTGGCGCCGCGCCAGCCCGGGCGCGCGCCGCTGGCGCGGGTGTTCTACGCCGACAACGGCTCGGCGGGGGTCGAGGCGGCGCTGAAGATGGCGTTCCAGTGGTACGCCAATCGCGGCGACGAGCCCAGGCGCACCAAGTTCGTGGCGCTGGAGAACGGCTACCACGGCGAGACCCTGGGCGCGCTGGCGGTCGGCGACATCCCGCTGTATCGCCGCGTCTACGCGCCGCTGCTGGCCGAGGCGCTGTTCGCGCCCTCGCCCGACGCCTACCTGGCCCGCGACGGACAGAGCGCCGCCGGCCACGCCGAGGACGCCGCCGACGCGCTTGCGCGCCTGCTCGACGAGCACGCCGGCGAGGTCTGCGCGCTGGTGCTGGAGCCGCGCGTGCAGTGCGCCGGCGGCATGCGCATGCACGATCCGGTCTACCTCAAGCGCGCGCGCGAGCTGTGCGACGTGCACGGCGTGTTCCTGATCGCCGACGAGATCGCGGTCGGCTTCGGCCGCACCGGCACCATGTTCGCCTGCGAGCAGGCCGGGATACAGCCGGACCTGCTGTGCCTGTCGAAGGGCCTGACCGGCGGCTTCCTGCCGCTGTCGGCGGTGCTGGCCACGCAGGCGCTCTACGACGGCTTCCTCGACGACTCCCGCGAGCGCGCGTTCCTGCACTCGCACAGCTACACCGGCAACCCGCTGGCCTGCGCGGCGGCGCTGGCCACGCTCGACATCTTCGAGGCCGACGACGTCATCGCGCGCAACCGCGCCACCGCCGCGCGCATGGCCGAACTGGCCGCGCCGCTGCGCGCGCACCCGCACGTGGCCGACGTCCGCCAGGCCGGCATGATCGTGGCCTTCGAGCTGGCCGAGGGCGGCCGCCGCGGCGCGCCGTTCGACCCGGCCCGCCGCACCGGCCTGCGCGCCTACCGCCATGCGCTCGCGCGCGGCGTGCTGCTGCGGCCGCTGGGCGACGTGCTGTACTGGATGCCGCCCTACTGCATCGACGAGGCCCAGCTCGCGCTGCTGGCCGACGTCACCCGCACCGCCATCGACGCGGCGACCGCATGAACCCGCGGCCGGAGCCCGCCCCGTGCGCCTGACCCGTGCCCACGTCGATCTGGACCTCGCGCCGGGCGCGCGCGTCGCCCTGCCGGAGGCGGCCGCGGCGCACCTGCTGCGGGTGCTGCGGCTGCGCGAGGGCGACGCCTGCGTGCTGTTCAACGGCGACGGGCACGACTACGACGCCCGCCTCGTCGCCGCCGGCAAGCGCGGCGGCGAAGCCGAGATCCTGGCCCGGCGCGCCGTGGACAACGAATCGCCGCTGTGCATCGTGCTGCTGCAGGGCATCGCGCGCGGCGAGAAGATGGACTGGATCCTGCAGAAGGCCACCGAACTGGGCGTGGCCGCGGTGGCGCCGGTGCACAGCGAGCGCAGCGAGGTGAAGCTCGACGGCGCCCGCGCCGACAAGCGGCTCGCGCACTGGAACAGCGTGGTGGTCGCCGCCTGCGAGCAGAGCGGCCGCGCGCGGCTGCCGGCGGTCGCGGCGCCGCGCCCGCTGCACGAGGCGGCCGCGGCGCCGCCCGGTGGCGGCGGACTGCGGCTGCTGCTCGACCCCGGCGCCGAACGCACCCTCGCCACGCTGGAAGCGCCGCAGGACGGCCGCCTGGTGCTGGCGGTCGGCCCCGAGGGCGGCTGGTCGCCGCGCGACCGGCAGACGCTGGCGGCCTGCGGCTTCGAGGGCATCCGCCTGGGACCGCGCGTGCTGCGCACCGAGACCGCCGGCCTGGCCGCGATCGCCGCGCTGCAGGCGCATTTCGGCGATCTGGTCTAGGCGCGCTGTCCGCTCCGCCGGCGAACCGTTCGCTTCAAGCGTTTCTGCCGCGCAGGCGCCGAGCGCGTATCGACATTCGACTTGCAGCGCCGAAGCCGTCCCCGCTCCCGCAAGCGGGTGAATTGCCGTCCCTTCTCCCGCAAGCGGGGGCATGTCGTTCCTTCTCCCGCCGCCGGATGAGGGCCGCTTTGCACGCCTGCGGCGCGCCCCCATCCGCCTTCGGCACCTTCCCCCGCTTGCGGGGGAAGGGAAAGAAAACATGGCCCCGCTTGCGGGGGAAGGAAAAAACCGCGTGCCCCCCGCTTGCGGGGGAAGGAAAAGCAGCATGGTCCCCGCATGCGGAGGACAGGGGGGCCTTTCGCGCGCCGAGCCTCGGATCCAGCCTAGCGCAGCGCCTCGTCCACGCGCGCGGCGACGGCGTCCAGATCGGGCACCAGCGCGGCGTCGTCGCGGATGCGCACGCGCGCGCTCACCGCCGGCGGCAACGCCCCGTCGCCGTCGTCGGCCTCCAGCGTCCGCGCCGAGACGTTGACCAGCCTCGGGAAGCCCTGGGTCAGCAACGCGATGTAGGGCAGGCGGTCGCCGGCGCGCAGGTTCTTCATCACCGCGACCTTGCTGCCCAGCCCGCCGCGCTCGTCGGCGGCAAGCCCGGCCATGCGCGCGAACGCGACCAGGGGCAGCGACCAGCCGCGCCAGGCGATGCGCCCGAGCAGCCAGTCCGGGGCGCCGTCCACGGGCTCGGGATCGGCGTAGGACAGCACCTCGGAGATGGTGGCGTTGGGCAGCAGCAGCCGCGCCTGGGCGATCTGGATCAGCACGCCGCGGATCTCGGCGGGCGCAGCGGGCGCATCATTCATCGGCAGCAGCCTCGAGTTCGATCTCGGTCGCGTCGGCGCCGGGCGTCCAGCGCCGCACCAGCAGCGCCGCGATGTCGGCCGGCGCCGCGGCGATGCCGCCGCGCTCGACCAGCGCGGCGGGCGCCGCCGCGTCGTAGCAGCCGTCCGGGGACTGGGCGACGAGCAGCGCGCCCGCCCAGTCCGCGCCGGCGGCCGCCTCCACCAGCCCCGCATCGGCGCCGCTGAGGAAGACCACCGCGCTGTCGGCGGCCGGCAGCGCCCTGGGCAGGCGGGTCTCGGCGCCCGCTTCGGCGACGAAGCGCAACTGCGCGCGCTCCTGCTCCAGGCCGAGCTCGGGCGGCAGGAAGTAGACCGTGCCGCGCTCGGCGACGGCGCCGGGTTCGGCCAGGCAGACCGGCAACGTGGTCGCGCGCGCCATCTGCGCCACCAGACGGTCGTAGCGGCCGCCGCCCAGGCGCAGGCGCACCAGCAGCGGGCGGCCGAAGTCGTCGGGCATCGCCGCCAGCAGGCGCCGCACCGGATCCGGCCCGCCCAGGCCGGCCTCGATCAGCACCGCGCCCTGCAGCGCGCCGAAGCCGTAGCTGTCCACGTCGGCCAGCGAGAGCGCACCGATGCGGCGCTCGAGATCGGCCAGCCGCGCGTCGGCGGCCGCCGGCGCGGTGCCCAGCGGCCCGGCGTCGGGTCCGGCCAGGGTCAGGCCGGCGATACCGGGCGCGTGCGGCGCATCGGCGGCCGCGGCTTCGTCGGCATCGCCGTGGCCTGCGCGAACGCCGGTCGGCGCCGCCGGGTCGTCCCCATCCCAGCGTGCCTCCACCGGGTCCAGGAACTCGCGGGCGTCTTCCGGCAGCCGCAGGCCATCGTCCCCGGCCGCATGCACCAGGTCATCGAACGAGGCGCCGGCCTGCAGCAGTTCGGCCAGGCCGCCGTCGGCACCGGCCGCCGCATCGCCGTCGCTCGAGTCCGGCAACGCCACGTCGTCCAGGCGCACGCCGCCCGGCGCGATCTCGTCGAGCGGCCAGGCCGCGGCGGCGCCCTCGGCGTCCAGCGCGAGCGCCTCGACCGCGAGACCTTCGGCGGCAGCGTCCACGATTTCGAGATCGTCGGGCGCGGGGAGCTCGGGGATCGGCGCCTCCACGACGTCGCCGGTGCCGACGCGCGCCGGCCCCGGCGCCGGCTCGCTCCCGGGTTCCGCCTGGGCCGGCGCCGCGGCGGCGGGCGCGGCGGCGGCGGTCGCCCGGCCGGGCGGCAGCACGTCGTGGTGCCGATGCAGCTTGGCCGCCAGATGCCGGATCCAGCGCTGCGCGTCCCAGCCGGTGCGCTGCACGGCCAGCTCGGCCTCGTCGAAGATCACGGTGACGTCGGGCCGCGCCAGCAGCGGCTCGAAGGCGTCCAGCGCCTCCTCCAGCGCGGGTTCCAGCGCGACCAGCACCGCCTGCGGCGACAGCGCCGCGACCGCCTCGGCCGTGGTCGCGGTCGGATCGAAGGCGCCCAGCAGCTCCGCGCCGGCGCCGCGCACGGCGTCCTGCAGCTTCGCGCTGGCCTCGCCCGGCCGCGCCAGCACCACCGCCCGCGCCCGCGCCTCACTCACCGCCGCGCTCCCGGCCCAGCATCTCGTGGACATGGCGCATCAGCTCGCCCTCCTGGTACGGCTTGCCCAGGTAGCGCGCCACGCCCAGGTCGAAGGCGCGCTGGCGGTGCTTCTCGCCGGTGCGCGAGGTGATCATCACGATCGGCACGCCGCGCAGGCGCGGATCGGACTTCATGTGCGCGGCCAGCTCGTAGCCGTCCATGCGCGGCATCTCGATGTCCAGCAGCATCAGGTCGGGCACGCGCTCCTCCAGCCGCTCCAGCGCGTCCACGCCGTCCTTCGCGGCGACCACTTCCAGGTTGTGGCGCTCGAGCACGCGGCCGGTGACCTTGCGCATGGTGATCGAGTCGTCCACCACCATCACCAGCGGTACCTGCCTGCGCTCCGCGGCGGGCGCCCGCGCCTGCTCGCGCTCCAGCGCCGCCTTCGCGGCGTGGCGGCGCACCAGCGGCGCGACGTCCAGGATCACCCGCACGCTGCCGTCGCCCATGATGGTCGCGCCGAAGATGCCCGGGATCGAAGCCACCTGCGGCCCCACCGGCTTCACCACGATCTCGCGGTTGCCCACGATCTGGTCCACCGCCACCGCGGCGCGCAGGTCGCCGGCGCCGACCAGCAGCAGCGGCACCTGCAACTGGCCGTCGGCGCGCGCCGGCGGCTGGCCGACCAGCTGGCCGAGGTCGTACAGCGCGTAGTCCTCGCCGCCGTAGCGGTAGGCGGCGTCCGCCGCGGCCATGTCCTCGCGGGCGATGCGGCCGACGCCGCGCACCGACGCGATCGGCACCGCGAAGCTGGTCTCGCCGATGCGCACGAACACCGCCTGGGTGACCGCGAGCGTCTGCGGCAGGCGCAGGGTGAAGGTGGTGCCGGCGCCGACGCGGGTGTCGATGTCCAGGCTGCCGCCCAGCTGGCGCACCTCGCTGACCACCACGTCCATGCCCACGCCGCGCCCGGCCAGTCGGCTGACCTCGTCGACGGTGGAGAAGCCCGGCTCGAAGATCAGCGCGTCCAGCGCGCCATCGGCCAGTGCGGCCCCGGGCCGCAGCAGCCCGCGCGCCTCGGCGCGCCTGCGGATCGCGTCGCGGTCCAGGCCGCGGCCGTCGTCGCCGACCTCCAGCACCACCTCGGAGCCTTCGCGGCGCACCGCCACGCGCACCGTGCCTTCCTCCGGCTTGCCCGCATGGCGCCGCTGCTCGGGCGACTCCAGGCCGTGCGCCACGGCGTTGCGCAGCATGTGCTCGAGCGGCGCGGTGATGCGCGCGAGCACGTTGCGGTCGAGTTCGCCGTGGGCGCCGTCGAGCTTCAGCGCGACCTGCTTGCCGGTTTCCGCCGCCGCCTGCCGCACCACCCGCCGCAGGCGCGGGACCAGGGTATCGAAGGGCACCATGCGCGTGCGCATGAGGCCCTCCTGCAATTCCGAGCTGACCCGCGACTGCTGCAAGAGCAGGGTCTCGTACTGCCGGGTCAGGTCGTCCAGCGTGCCCTGCAGGCTGGCGAGGTCGTTGGCGGATTCGGCCAGCGCGCGCGAGAGCTGCTGCAGGGTGGAGAAGCGATCCAGCTCCAGCGGGTCGAAGGCGGCGTCGGCGCTGTCGCCCTCGCGCTGGTAGCGGGCGATGATCTGCGCCTCGGTCTCGATGTCGAGGCGGCGCAGCTGGTCGCGCAGACGCGCATTGGTCTGCTCCATCTCGCCCATCGCGCCGCGGAACGCACCCAGCTGCTGCTCCAGGCGCGCGCGATAGATGGCGACCTCACCGGCATAGTTGACCAGCCGGTCGAGCAGGTCGGCGCGGATGCGCACCTGCTCCTGCGGCGCGGGCACGTGCGGGTCGTCGTCGAGACCCGGGCCGTGGCCGTCGCCGATCGGCGCGGACAGCGGCGCCAGCGGCGCCGGCGTCGCGCGCGTCTCGGCCACGACCTCCGGCCCCGCCGCGTCGGCCGCATGCCGCCCGCGGGCGCGCGCGTCGAACGCGGCGACCAGGCGCTCGGGCACCGAGACCGCACGCCGATCGCCGACGCGGGTGACCATCGCATGCAGGCGATCGAAGCCGCGCTCCAGCAGCGGGATGCCATCGCTGCCGAGTTCGCAGCGTTGTTCGACCACCGCTTCCAGCAGCGTCTCCATCGCATGGCCGAGCTCGCCGATGGCCATGATGCCGGCCATCCGCGCACCGCCCTTGATGGTATGCAGGTCGCGCTGCAGGCCGATCAGCGGCTCGCGCTCGCCCGGCGCATCGCGCAGCTGCGCGAGCAGGCGGTCGGCGTGGTCCAGCAGGTCCACGCTTTCCTCGACGAAGATGTCGAGCAGTTCCGCATCCAGCGCTTCCATGTCGAGCGGCCGCTCGGGATCGGACTCGTCGCCGGTCGCGGGGACGGGCGTGGACTGCGCCGCATCGGCGGCGCTGCCGGCGGGCTCCGTGGCGGCGGGCTCGGGCGTTGCGGACGCTTCCCGGGCCTCGGATGCTTCGGCGTCCTGCGCGCCTTCGCCTGCGTCGGCAGCGGCTTCGGCCGCTGGCGTGGCTTCGGCGCGCGCGTCGGGCAGGGTCGGGGTCGGGGTCGGCACCGGTCCGGGCCCGGCGTCCGCCGCGGTCCCGACCGGGCCTTCGGCATCGGCCTCCGGGGCGGCCAGCTCCGCGTCCTGCGGGCGCTCGGCCTCGGCCTGCGCCTCGGCGGGACGTTCGGCCTCGGCGCGCTCGGCCGCCACGCGCTCCGCCTCGGCCCGCTCCGTCTCGCGTGCGGCCGCGCGCCGCGCGTCCTCCGCACGGGCGAGTTCCAGCCGTTCCGCTTCGAAGCGCTCGGACGCTAGGCGCTCGGCTTCCAGCAGTTCGGTCTCCACGTAATCGGTGAGTTCGCGGTCGGCCTGCGCCTCCTTCGCCCGGCGCTCGGCCTCCGCCGCCCGTTCCGCCGCCACGCGCTCCGCTTCCAGGCGCTCGGCCTCCGCGCGCTCGGCCGCGAGCCGCTCGGCTTCCGCGCGCTCGGCCGCCAGGCGTTCCGCTTCCAGGCGCTCCGCCTCGAAGCGCTCGGCCTCGAGGCGTTCGGTGGCGAGCAGTTCGGCCTCCAGGCGCGCGGCTTCGGCTCGCTCGGCCTCCATCCGCTCCGCTTCCAGGCGCTCCGCCTCGGCGCGCTCGGCGGCGCGCCGTTCGGCGTCCGCCCGCTCCGCCGCCAGGCGCTCCGCTTCCAGTCGCTCGGCCTCCGCGCGCTCGGCCGCGCGCCGTTCGGCTTCCAGGCGCGCGGCTTCGAAGCGTTCCGCGTCGCGTCGCTCGACGTCCAGCAGCTCCGTCTCGAGCTGACGCAGCGCCGCCTCGGCCTCGGCGTCCGCGTCGTCCGCAAGGTCGCCATAGGCGGACAGGTCGAGCGCGCTCAGTTCGCCGTCCAGGGGCTCGATGCCCGCCGGCGCGGGCAGGTCGCCGAAGCCCGCGTCGTCGAACTCGGGGTGCGCCCGCGCCGGCTCCGGCAGGCCGTCGCGCAGCGCGGCCAATCGCGCGGCCAGGGCGTCGCAGCGCGGCACGTAGCTGCGCGCGTCGTGCAGGCCGGCCAGAGTCGCGCGGACCAGCCCGGCCAGCGCGACGATCGCCTCGACCCCGTCGGCGCTGGCTGCCGCTTCGGCGGCCAGCAACCGGCGCACGTAGGCCTCGGCGGGTCCGAGCGCGGCGTTCACCACCGGCACCTCGGCCATGGCGAACGCGCCGTTCATCGTGTGCACCGCGCGCAACAGCGCGTTGTCGGCCCCGGTGGGCGCCTCGGCCGCGCGTGCGGCCCAGGCATCGAGCGTGGCCAGGTGGCCGGTCACCTCGGCGTCGAGGATCTCCAGCAGCAGCGCGTCCACCGCGGCCGGCACGCGGTCGGCGGGCGCGATGCCGGCCTCCGGCGCAGCGTCGGACGCAGGCGCCGGTGCGGCGATGGTCTGCACCGCGACGTCGGCCGGTGCGGCCTGCGGCACGGTGTCGGTCTGCGCCTCCGCGACGGGCACCGCGGCGGGCGCTGCGCTCGGCATCGACTCGTCGCCGGCGGCGATGCGCTCGGCATCGGCCTGCAGGCCGGCCAGGACCGGCGGCACGGCGGCCTCGCCGCGCAAGGCATCGCGCAGCGCGGGCAACAGCGCGAACGCCCGCTCGACGGTGGCCACCACCGCCGGGCTCGGCGCGCGGCTGCCTTCGAGCACCCGGTTGAGCAGGCTCTCGATCTTCCAGCTGAACTCGCCGAGCGCGTTGGCGCCGACCAGGCGGCCGCTGCCCTTGAGGGTGTGGAACACGCGGCGGATCGGCCGCAGCCGCTCCAGGTCGTCCGGGCGCTCGCGCCACGGCGGCAGCAGGCGGCCGAGGTTGTCGATCTCCTCGGAGAACTCCTCCAGGAAGACCTCGCGGATCTCGTCGTCGATGTCGTCGCCGGCGGCCTCGAAGCCGCTGGCGATGCCGGTGGCGGCCGCCGTCGGCAACGCGGGCGGGGGCGGCGCGCCCGCCGCGGGCGGCGTGGCGGGCGGCGGCGCGGACGGCGCCTGCGGCGGCCCGAGCCGGGACAGCCCGCGGTCGATGACCGAGGCGACGGCCTCCAGGGTGTCCTCGTCCAGCGGCGAGGACGCGGCCGCCGCGGACGCGTCGGCGCCCGCTTCCGGCAACGGCCAGTAGCCCAGCGCTTCCAGGCTGTTGCGCGCGATGGCCAGGATCTCGCCGAAATCGGGACGCCGCTCGCGCAGGGCCTCCAGCGCGTATTCCAGGCTGGCCAGCGCGTCGGCGAAGGTGTCGAGCTGGCGCCCGCTCGGTACCCGGCGGCGCGCCAGCAGCTCGGTCTCGACGTAGCGGCCGATGCCGGTCAGGTACCCGACCGGTTCGTCGAGTTCCAGCATCCGCAGCGCGCCGGCCACTTCCTGCAGCAGGCGCGGCACTTCGACCAGTTCGTCGTGCTCCCAGCCGGTCTCGACGAAGGCGACGAAGGCCTGGCGCGCGTCGGCGAAGTTGGCGATGGCCTCGCGCACGATCACCTCGAGCGCCTTGCGCGACTCGCCGGCCAGCGGATCCTCGTCGCCGGCGCCGTCGGCGCCGCCCAGCCGCGCGACCTGGTCGTCGAGCGAGGCGTCCACGTACAGCAGCGATCCCGCGATGTCGAGCAAGGCATCCTCGTCGGCCGGCCGCTCGCCGGCGACGATGGCGGCCATCGCCTCGCGCTGCTGCTGCACCACGCTGCGCGACACGCCGAGCCCGAGCATGCCCAGGGTGTCGGCCACCTGCGACAGCGCCTCCAGCTGCGGCGCCAGCGCCGCGGCATCGCCGGCGCCGGTGCGCAGGTGCAGGTCCAGCGCGTCCTTGATCCGCAGCAGGTCCTCCTTGACCGCGCCGGCCACGGTATCGAGCAGCGCGCGGTTGCGCCCGCTCAGGCTGCCGCGGGCATGGTCGATCTCGGCCTCGCTGGCGGGCTGCGCGTGCAGCCCGAACACCTCGCGCAGCTCCTGCAGGGCCGGATGGTCGGCGGCGGCCGCGGAAATGGCGTACAGCAGCTGACGCGTCGGCTCCAGCGCGGTGTCCGCGCCGGGGGTCCCGAAGCCGTCGTCCTGGAACTGGCGGCGGATCTCGCGGGCCACGCCGACGAAGCCGTGCCGCAGCGCCGGCGTGGCTTCGATGGCGCCGGCCTGCAACGCGTCGAGCACGCGCACGGCGACCCACAGCATGCGCCGCACCGCGTCCGCGGCGGTCAGCGGCAGCAGCGCTTCGATCGCGCGCGCGAGCGCCGCCGGATCGCCCGGCGCGCCGCCCTCGGGCCACGCGCTCATGCGCGCGGCGACGTCGGCGGCGCGGGCGCCGGCGATGTCCTTGCGCTCGGCCGCCGGGACCGCCGCGGCGGCGGGCAGGTCCGCGGGCAACGGCGCCTGCAGGTCGGGCGCGAACAGCACGCTCTCATTGAGACCGGGCAGGCCGCGCGCGGCGCGCAGCTCGTTCAACAGCGGCAGCAGGACGATCGGGATGTCCTTGTGCCCGCCCTGCAGGCGTTCCAGGTAGTCGGGCAGCAGCACCACCGCGCGCATCAGCGTGGCGCAGGCGGTGTCGCGGTCGGCGGCCTCCTGGTCGGCCAGGGCCTGCGCGAGCCGCTCCATCTCCTCGGCCACCATCGCCGGCGCGTACAGCTCCACCATGCGCAGCGTGCCCTGCACCTGGTGCAGGTAGCCTGCGCAGAAGCGCATGCGACGGACGTCGGCCGGATCGTCGACGAAGGACTCGATCTCCAGCCGCGCCTGGCGCAGGGTCTCGTCGAGCTCGGGCTTGATCCAGCCCAGCGCGGAATGGTCGATCGCCTCGCGCAGCGCGGTGGTCATGGGGGCGCTCCTTCGGAGCGCAGGGGCCGGGGGCCGGGGACCAGGGGCCAGGGGCGCGACGCGCGGGCGCAGCGCGCGAAGGCACGCGCACGTCCGCAGGGGCGTCCCGATGTCGACGTTCTAGCCACGATCCTCATCTCGCTCGCGATCTCCAAAAATCCGCTCCGCCCTGGCCTCTGGCCTCTGGCCCCTGCCTCAAGCCGGCAGCTTGAAGTCGGCCACCGAGCGGCGCAGGTCCGCCGCCAGCTGCGCCAGGTTGCCGATCGACTCGGCGGTCCGGTTCGCGCCCTGCGAGGTCTGCGCGGTGATCGACTGGATCGTGCCCATGGTCTGGGTGATGTTGGAGGCGGCCGCGGACTGCTGCTGCGCGGCGCTGGAGATGCCCTGGATGAGCTCGGCCAGGCTGGTCGACACGCTCTCGATCTCGCCCAGCGCGGTGCCGGCGTCCTCGGCCAGGCGCGCGCCGGCGACCACTTCCGAGGTGGTCTGCTCCATCGAGCTGACCGCCTCGTTGGTGTCGGACTGGATCGTCTGCACCAGCGTCTCGATGCGCTTGGTGGCGTTGGACGCGCGCTCGGCCAGCCGCTGCACCTCGTCGGCCACCACCGCGAAGCCGCGGCCCGCCTCGCCGGCGGAAGCGGCCTGGATCGCGGCGTTGAGCGCCAGGATGTTGGTCTGCTCGGAGATGTCGTTGATCAGTTCCACGATCGAGCCGATCTCCTGCGAGCTCTCGCCCAGGCGCTTGATGCGCTTGGAGGTCTCCTGGATCTGGTCGCGGATCGAATCCATGCCCTGGATCGTCTGCCGCACCACGCCCGCGCCCTTGGTCGCGATCCGCACCGAGCGCTGCGCCACCTCGGCCGACTCGGCGGAGTTGCGCGACACCTGGTCGATGCTGGCGGCGATCTCGTTGATGCGGCTCGACGCCGAGGTGATCTCGCGCGCCTGGTGCTCCGCCGCCTCGGCCAGGTGCATCGCGGTGGCCTGGGTTTCCTGCGCGCTGGCCGACACCTGCACCGAGGTGTCGTTGATCGTCTGCACCAGGTTGCGCAGTTGCTCGACGGCGAAGTTGATCGAGTCGGCGATCGCGCCGGTCATGTCCTCGGTGACCGTCGCCTTGACCGTCAGGTCGCCCTCGGCCAGCGAGCCCATCTCGTCCAGCAGGCGCATGATCGCCTCCTGGTTGCGGTTGTTGAGCTCCAGTGAGGTCGCGTAGCGCTCGCGCTGGGCGCGGTTGAGCTCGTAGAGCAGGCCACCGATGGCGAAGATGGTCAGCAGGCCGAAGCCGATGCTGATCCAGATGTTGCCGAGGAAGCTGCGGTCGGCCAGCGAGCCGAACGCGGTGAAGGCCTGGAACAGCGCCTCGCTGTCGGACAGCAGGCGGTCGGAGCCGGCGGTGAGCGCGGCCGCGGCCGACTGCGCGCCGAACACGCCCGGCGCGGCCGCCAGGATCGCGTCCAGGTCCTGCTTCATCCGCGTCCACAGCTCGGTCGACTGCTCCAGCGCGGCCAGCGCGCCGGCGTTGGACAGCGCCTGCACGTTCATCGCCTCGTCGCCGGCGCGCAGGCCCTGCAGCACCTGCTCGAACACGCCGGCGTCGCGCGCCAGCGCCTCGCCGGCCACCTGCGCGCCGGCGCCGCCGGCCTGGATCTCGGCCACGCGGCGGGCCATGGTGGAGGCCAGCACCACCTGGCGCAGGGCGATGTAGATCTGCGAGGCGGGCGAGCCGCTGGTGGACATCGCCCGCACCAGTTCGTCCAGCTGGGCCTGCAATTGCGGCACCTGGCCGGTGAAGCTGCCGGCGTTTCCGGCGAAGGCGAGCACCGCCTGCTCGCCGGCCACCACCTGCTCGGCCTGCGCGGCCAGCGGCGCCCAGGTCTGGGTCACGGTGGCGATCGGGCCGGAGACGCCGGTGGTGTCGCCGAAGTCGGCGTTGAGGCGCGCGATGTCCTGCTCGATCCGCGCCTTGGTGGCCTTGAACGCAGCGTAGGCGTCGGCGTCGCCGGCCACCGCCTCGCGGCCCTGGATGGCCAGCCGCTGCGAGTTCACCTGCAGGCTGGAGGCCGCCGTGCTGGCGCCGCCCAGGCGCGAGGCCTTGAAGATCGCGAAGCCGGTGTTGGCGACCACGATCAGCAGCGCCACCGCGAGCAACGCGAGCCAGAAATTGGTGCCGAACCTGCGACCCTTGCCGGCCACGTTGTCCATTGCGGTACTCATGGATTGCCCCCTCGTCGTTGCGTGGCCGCGGTCAGGCCGCGGCTTGTCTGAACTCCGGCGTGCGCGCCAGCCGGTCGAGGCTGAAGATGCCCCATTCGTGTTCGCCCAGGCGGAACGCGCGCTCGACGAAGTGCGCGTAGCGTCCCTGCGCCAGCGCGTGCGCGGGCACCTCGTTGTCTTCGTGGAAGCTGCGCTGACCGAACAGCTCGTCGATGGTCACCGCGACGTCGCCGCCGGGCTGGCGCACCACCAGCACCCGCTGGCCCTCGTGCAGCACGGTGCGCTCGCCCTCGAGGAACTGCTTGAGATCCACGATCGGCAGCAGGTTGCCGCGCACGTTGGCGACCCCGAGCATCCACGCCTGCGCGCCCGGTACCGGGGTGATCGGCGGCAGCGGCAGGATCTCGACCACGGCGCCGTACTCGGAGGCGAGCCGGCGCGCGCCGATGCGGTAGCCCACGCCGCGCCACAGGCCCGGCGCATCCAGCTGCTCGGGCAGCCCCGGCGCGTGCGCGAGGCTGCGGCGCTCGTAGTCGAGCAGCAGGGCGAACGCGTCGCCGGCTCCCTGGCGCAGCCCGCCGCTCATGCGCCGGCGCCGAGCAGCTCGTCGATGCGGGCGATCAGTTCGCGCTCTTCCGGAGGCTTGACGATGTAGCCCTTGGCGCCCTGCCGCAGCCCCCAGGCCTTGTCGGTCTCCATGCCCTTGGTGCTCACGATCAGCACCGGGATCGCGCCGGTGTCGGGATCGCGCGACAGCGCGCGGGTGGCCTGGAAGCCGTTCATGCCCGGCAGCACCACGTCCATCAGGATCAGGTCGGGCCGCTCGCGGCGCGCCGCCTCCAGCCCGTCCTCGGCGCTGGGCGCGGCCAGCACCCGGTGGCCGTGGCGCTCGAGCAACTGGGTGAGGACCGCGGTGTCGGTCGGCGAATCCTCGATCAACAGGATGCGTGCCATAGGCTGCCTGCCCCCCGGTCAGGCGTTGACGTGCTGGCGGATCGCGTCGAGGAGCTCCTCGCGCGTGAACGGCTTGGTGACGTAGCGCTCGGAACCGACGATGCGCCCGCGCGCCTTGTCGAACAGCCCGTCCTTGGACGACAGCATGATGACCGGCGTGTGCCGGAACACCTGGTTGTTCTTGATCAGCGCGCAGGTCTGGTAGCCGTCCAGCCGCGGCATCATGATGTCGACGAAGATGATCTGCGGCTTCTGGTCGGCGATCTTGGCCAGCGCCTCGAACCCGTCCACAGCGGTCACCACCTCGGCGCCCTCGCGCTTGAGCAGGGTCTCGGCGGTCCGGCGGATGGTCTTCGAATCGTCGATCACCATCACCCGCAGGCCCTCGAGGCTGCCCGCGCGTTTTTCGTCCTGCGTCATGACTGGTCGATTCCCCGGGCGCGATGCGATGAGCCGAGCCGGCGGCACCGCGCGAACCGGCTTTATACTCCGGTTGGCGAGCGCGGTGTCAAGCGCGAAGGTGCGTTTGCCCGGACCGCGCGCACGAAAAAGCGCCCGTCGCGCCCGGCCGCCGCGGGCGCCCTGCTAACATCGCGCGGTCGCCGCAGCCGCCTCCCGCCATGCCCCTGCACGTCGTCGTCGTGATGGACCCGATCGGGTCGATCAAGATCGCCAAGGATTCGACCTTCGCGATGCTGCTCGAAGCGCAGCGCCGCGGCCACGCCCTGTCCTACGTGGTGCCCGGCGGGCTGTCGGTGGCCGGCGGCGAGGCCCGGGCCGAACTGGCGCCGCTGACGGTGCGCGACGACCCTGCCGGCTGGTTCGAGCTGGGACCGCGATCCCAGCGCGCGCTCGGCCCCGGCGACGTCGTGCTGATGCGCAAGGATCCGCCGGTGGACGAGGAGTACGTCCACGACACCCAGATCCTGGGGCTCGCCCAGCGCGCCGGCGCGCTGGTGGTGAACGATCCGCAGGGCCTGCGCGACATGAACGAGAAGCTGGCCTCGCTGGAATTCCCGCAGTGCTGCCCGCCGACCCTGGTCAGCCGCGACGCCGCCGCGCTCAAGGCCTTCGTCGGCGAGCACGGCGAGGCGGTGGTCAAGCCGCTGGACGGCATGGGCGGCCGCTCAATCTTCCGCACCCGCATCGGCGACCCCAACCTCAACGTGATCCTGGAGACGCTGCTCGACGGCGGCCGCCGCCTGGTGGTCGCGCAGCGCTACCTGCCGGAGATCGTCGACGGCGACAAGCGCATCCTGCTGGTCGACGGCGAGCCGGTGGACTACTGCCTGGCCCGCATCCCGCAGGGCGACGAGTTCCGCGGCAACCTCGCCGCCGGCGGCCGCGGCGAGGGCCGTCCGCTGAGCGAACGCGACCGCTGGATCGCCGCCCAGGTCGGGCCCGAGCTGAAGCGCCGGGGCATGCTGTTCGTGGGCCTGGACGTGATCGGCGACTGGCTGACCGAGGTCAACGTCACCAGCCCCACCTGCATCCGCGAACTGGACGCGCAGTTCGGGCTCAACATCGCCGGGCTGATGTTCGACGCCATCGAAAAGAAGCGTGGCCCGGGACGCGGGACCCGGGACTTCGACAAAGCGCGCGAACAATCCGCAAGCCGGCCATGAAGCGGGGCACCGGAAGATCGGCTGCATCCGGCCGGCAACGGCTTGCATGCCCGTCGAGTCCCGCGTCCCGCGTCCCGAGTCCCGCCTTCCTGCAGGATCCCGCCCTCCCGCCGACATGACGTCGTCCAGCCGGCCCCTGATCGGCGAGCGCGGGCGCCTGGGCGCGACCATGGCGCTGTCGCTGGCGCTGCACGCGCTGCTGGTGCTGGGGATCGGCTTCGCCCTGGACGAGGCCGCGCCGGTGATGCCGACGCTGGACGTGGTGCTGACCGAGACCACCAGCCCGCTGACCCAGGCGCAGGCCGACTTCCTGGCCCAGGCCAGCAACCAGGGCGGCGGCGAGCACGAGGCGCCGCGGCGCCCGCGCGAGTCGCAGCTCGGGGTGGCGCCGCAGGAGGCGCCGGGCGTGGCGCCGGAGCCGCTGCGCGCGCAGTCGCCCGACGCCCATCCGCCGCCGCGCGCGCGGGTGGTCGCCAGCCATCGCGGCGAGCGCGAGGCGGCCGCGCCCGACCCGACGCCGCAGGCCGACCCGAGCCTGCTGCCGCGCGGCCAGGACCGCATCGAGCGCGACATGGAAATGGCCCGCCTGGCCGCCGAGATCCACCTGCGCTCGGAGGCCTACGCGCGCCGGCCCAAGCGCAAGTTCGTCTCCGCCAGCACCCGGGAGTACGCCTACGCCCGCTACCTGCGCGCCTGGGTGGACCGGGTCGAGCGGGTCGGCAACCTCAACTATCCCGACGAGGCGCGCCGGCGCGGCCTGGCCGGCGAACTGGTGATCAGCATCGCGATCCGCCGCGACGGCTCGGTGGAAGGCGCGCGGGTCATCCGCTCCAGCGGCATCCCGCTGCTCGACGAGGCCGCGCTGCGCATCGCCCGGCTCGCCGAGCCCTACCCGCCGCTGCCGCGTACCGACGACGACATCGACATCCTCCACGTCACCCGCACCTGGCAGTTCCTGCCGGCGGGCGCGCTGGTGGACGGCTGAGACGCGCCCTTTCCGACCGGCCCCGACGCGCGCTTACAGCCGCTTCCAGACGAAGCCGTCGCCGCGGCGGTGGTAGACCGCGATCGCGCGGCCGTAGAACGCGTCCACCGGCACCAGCCCGAAGTAGCGCCCGTCGAAGCTGGCGCCGCGGTGGTCGCCCAGCACCAGCACCTGGCCGTCGGGCACCACCAGCGGCGGCAGGTCGGCGCCGCCGCCGTCGCCGAGGTCGAGCGGCACCTCGCGCGTGCCGAAGCGCTCCAGCGGCGGCCCCGGCAGCGCGGCGAGCACGCGGCCGTCGACGCTCAGGCGGCCGTCGCGCACCGCCACGGTCTGCCCCGCCACCGCGGCCACGCGCTTGATCAGGCGGGTGCCGTCGGCGGGCGAATCGAACACCACCACCTCGCCGGGCTCGGGATCGCGCCCCGGCACCACGTCGATCATGGTGAACGGCAACCGCCAGCCGTAGGCGCGCATGTCCACCACCACCCGGTCGCCCGGCTGCAGGGCGGGCTGCATGGAACCGCTGGGGACGTGGTAGTGGTTGGCGAACGAGGAGCGCGCCGCCGTCAGCAGCAGGATCAGTACCAGCATCGGCAGCGCCTCGCGACGCAGCCAGGCGGCGGTGCGCGCGGCGCGGGAAGGCGGCGGAACGGCGGTCTGCATGCGGTGCTCCTCGATGGGGCTGGCGGCGCGGGGCCGCTGCCCTTGGACGCGCGTCAGCGCGGAAAGTTCAACCGATCGCCCGGCGCGGCGAGGCTGGCGGCGGCTCAGCCCGGGCCGCGCCGCGCCGCCTGCTCGGCCAGCGTCAGCGCCACGTCGTTGCGCAGGTAGGCGGGCTCCACCGCCTCCGGCGCGACGCCCGCGCCGTCGGCGTACAGGCGCGCCGCCAGCCGCGCGGTGTCCGCCGCGTGCGGCAAGGCGGTCGCATCCACCCGCAACAGCCGTCCGGCCAGCCGCGCCGCCAGCGCGCCCTGCGCGGCGGCGAATCCGGTACCGACGCCGGTCCACGGCCCGTCGCCAGGCGGCGCCACCGCCTCGGGCGGCAGCACGCGTTCGCCTTCGAGCGCTTCCGGCAAGCCCTGCCGGTCGCGGTAGGCGCCGGCATAGACCTCGCCCATGCGTGCGTCGATGGCCGACAGCACGCCGTGCGCAGGGTCCGCGCGCAGCGCCGGCGCGGCGAGCGCGGCCAGGGTGGAGACCGGCACCACCGGCCGATCCAGCGCCAGCGCGATCCCCTGCGCCAGCGCGATCCCCAGGCGCACGCCGGTGAACGCCCCGGGCCCGCGCCCGACCGCGATCGCATCGAGCTGCGCGCGCGCGACGCCGGCCTCGGCCAGCAGCGCGTCGGCCCACGGCAGCGCCAGCTCGGCGTGCCGGCGCGGCGCCACCTCGAAGCGCTCGCGCACCTCGCCGTCCACCAGCAGGGCGACCGAGCAGGCCTCGGTGGCGGTCTCGAACGCGAGCAGTCTCATCGGCTTCCGGGCGGCGGCGGGGCCGCACAGGGTAGCGCGGCGGCGGCGCCCGAGCGCGCGTCTACGGCGTGCCGAGGTCGCCGAACGGCGCGCGCCCGGAGGGATCGCGGTAGCACGGCGTGTTGAACGTGCCGACCACGTAGCGCTGCGGCGGCGGCTCGAAGCCGGAGTCCAGGGCGTAGCGGTTGCCGGTGGCCGGGTCGGTGGCGGCGACGTTGACGCCGCCGTTGTCGAGCCTGCGGAAGCGGGTGATCTCCCAGCCGGCCGCCCGCCAGCGGGCGTGCGCCTGCTCGAGCGCGCTTGCGGCGTCGGCGCCGCGGGCCACGCCGCGCAGGCCGACCCAGATCGTGTAGATGTCGTCGCGCTGCTCGCCTTCGGTGCCTTCGCAGCGGTTGGCGCGCACGGAGAACTTCTCGCGGTCCAGGCCCAGCGCCTCGATCAGCGCCTCGACCTCGGGCACGAACTCCTGCGCGGCCTGCCGGGTGTCCTTGGATTGCATGGGCTCACTCTGTACCGGAACGTCGGCGGCGCGGCAAGCGCCGAGCGCGAGCGCGCCGGCGGCGGCCAGCGCGGCCAGGGAACGAAGCGCGAACGGCGTGCGGGACCTCAAGCGCGGGCTCCGGGCGCCGTCAGCCGAAGCGGCGGCGCACCGTGTCCACCTGGTCGTAGCGCCCGGTCACGATGTAGGCCTGGTTGCGCAGGGCCTCGGTACCCGGGTCCCAGTACTCGGAATGCCCGGAGGCGCCGTCGGTGCCGATGCGCTGGCCGCCGAAGCTCCAGTCGACCGGGCTGTTGCCGTGCACCTCGGTATAGGTGACCGGGTCGTTGGCGGCGGCGCCGGCCCAGAAGTGCTCGGCATCGATGTGCATGTCGCCGACGTTGTCCACCATCGGCCCGTCGAACCAGCCCTGCCGCTCCGGCGCCTCGTAGCCCATGCCGGGGCTGCCCATGGCGACGATGTCGTCGGCGGCCAGGCCGCGCCCGGCCATCGCGTCGGCGGTGCCCACCACGGTGGAGCCGTAGGAGTGGCCGATGACGGTGGTGCGCCCGTCCGGGTGCTGCCGCGCCTCGGCCAGCCCCTCGGTGAAGTCGCGCAGGTCCGGCGCGCCGTCGCGGGCGTAGCCGCCCTGGGTCGCCTGCAGCAGGTTGTCGGGCGCGTCGTAGCCCAGCCAGACGATGGTCGAGGTGGTGCCTGAGTTGGGCACCAGCTCGGCCTGCGCGCGCAGGTCGTCCATGCGGTCGATCGAGCCGCCGATGTTGGACAGGTCGGTGCCGGTGCCGGGCACGTAGACGGCCACGTTGTCGGCGGTGTCGGGGTTGCCGATGCTGGCCACCACGCGCGCGTCGGGCGAGTTGCCCGGCCCCGGCGGAGTGTAGCCCAGCAGGTGGATGCGTTCGGTTTCGGGGCCGTTGTGCGAGTTCTCGATCCGCTCCAGCAGGGCGCGGGCGCTGTCGCGGTCGTGGCCACCGGCCGCGTCCTCGCGCAGCACCGCGAGGTTGGCCTCGTGGCGGACCTCGGCCGGCAGCCCGTCCAGGGCGCCGATCGCGGCCGGCTGCGCCTGCAGGTAGGCCTGCTGCTGGTCGGCCGACAGGCCGTTCCACCAGGCCGCGTTGCGCTCCGCGCCCTCGCCGGCCGGCGGCGGCGCGGTGGCCTGGGCCTGAAGCGACGAGGCACTGCCGAACTGGACTGCAGCGTTCATGGCGCGGACCGGACGGGAGGGTTGCGGCCACCGTAGCAGGCGGCCGCGCCGGGTCACAGCTGGGGGAAACCCTCGCCTGCCGGCTCGGCCGCGTCCACCGGCGCGGCGGCGAAGAACGCCTGCACGTCCGCGGGCTCGCGGGTGGTCGGCAACGGCGGCAGCGAGCCGAGGAACACGCGGCCGTAGCCGCGGCCGGTCAGGCGCGGATCGCACAGCACCAGCACGCCGCGGTCGCGCTCGCTGCGGATCAGCCGGCCCGCGCCCTGCTTCAGCGCGATCACCGCCTGCGGCAGCTGCTCGTCGGCGAACGGGTTGCCGCCGGCGCGGCGGATCGCCTCCAGCCGCGCCTCGAACACCGGGTCGTCCGGCGCGGCGAACGGCAGCTTGTCGATCACCACCACGCTCAGCGCGTCGCCCACCACGTCCACGCCCTCGCGGAAGCTGGCCGCGCCCAGCAGCACGCCGTTGCCCGATTCGCGGAAGCGCTGCAGCAGCACGCTGCGCGGCGCCTCTCCCTGCACGAACAGCGGCCACGGCCCGCCGCGCAGCAGCGCCGCGGTCTCGCGCAGGGCGCGGTGCGAGGCGAACAGCAGGAACGCGCGCCCGCCGGAGGCGTGCAGCACCGGCAATACCGCGTCCACCAGCGCCTGGCTGTAGTCGCGCGCGGCCGGCGGCGGCAGCCGCGGCGGCAGGAAGCACAGCGCCTGCCGCGCCCAGTCGAACGGGCTGGGCGCCAGCAGCGTGCGTGGCGCCTCCAGGCCGAGCCGCCCGGCGAGGTGGTCGAAGCGGCCGTCCACCGCCAGCGTGGCCGAGGTGAACACCCAGGCCGCGCGCGACTGCTCGCGGTGCGTGCGCAGCGGCGCGGAGACGTCGAGCGGCGTGCGCTGCAGGCGGAAGCCGCGCGGCGACAGCTCGTACCACCGCACGTCGTTGTCCCCGCTGCCATCCTGCGCGGCCTCGGGCGCCGCCGCGGCCTCGTCGTCGAAGGCGCCGGGGCCGGGCCGCAGCCGCCAGCGATCGAGGCGGGCGACGAACTCCAGCGCGCGGGCATGGGCGGCGTCCAGCCCCGGCGCCGCCTCGCGCAGCGGCGCCAGCGTCTCGGCCAGGTCGCGTAGGGCGTCGGCCAACGCTTCCAGCGCTTCCTGCACCTGGCCGTCGTGCAGCGCGCGGGCGAGCGTGCCGCGCGCGGGCAACGGCTCCATCGCCGCGCGCAACGCGCGCACCGCGTGCTCGAGCTGCTGCGCCGACGGCTGCACCGCCGCCAGCGCACCGTCGACCTCGCGGCACTCGCCGATCGCGTCGCGCGCCAGCTCCACCAGCGGCCGCGCGCTCAGTCCCTCGCCGAAGAACTGCGCGGCCAGCTCCGGCAACTGGTGCGCCTCGTCGACCACGAAGGCCTGCGCGCCGGGCAGGATCTCGCCGAAGCCTTCCTGCTTCAGCGCCAGGTCGGCCAGCAGCAGGTGGTGGTTGACTACCACCACGTCGGCCGCCTGCGCGCGCTGCCGCGCCTGCACCACGAAACAGTCGTTCCAGAACGGGCATTCGCCGCCCAGGCAGTTGTCGACGGTGGAGGTCACCATCGGGATCAGCGGCGATTCCTCGGGCAGCGCCTCGATCTCCGCGAGGTCGCCCATCCGCGTGCGCCCGCTCCAGGACACCACGCGCTGGAACAGCGCCAGGTGCTCGCGCGAGGCGAAGCGCGGCTCGCCCTTGGCGCGCTCCAGCCGGTACAGGCACAGGTAGTTGGCGCGCCCCTTCAGCAGCGCGGTCCGCGCGCCGACGCCCAGGGCGTCGCGCACGCGCGGCAGGTCGCGGTGATAGAGCTGGTCCTGCAGCGCGCGGGTGCCGGTGGAGACGATGGTCTTCAGCCCGGACAGCAGCGCCGGCACCAGGTAGGCGAAGGTCTTGCCGGTGCCGGTGCCGGCCTCGGCAAGCAGCACCTCGCGATCGGCGAAGGCGTCGGCGACCGCGGCCGCCAGTGCCTGCTGCGCCGGACGCGCGCGGAAGTGCGGCAGCGCGCGCGCCAGCGCGCCGCCGTCCTCCAGCGCCTGGCAGGCGCGGGCGGCCAGCGCGCTGCCCCGGACGGGCGCTTCCGGCGTCTCCTGCGCCGTCTCCACCATGCGTCCGGGACCTAGAAGCGGTCCAGCACGCCGGCCTTGCAGCCGTCGATCTGGGCTTGCGCCTGCGCCGCACCTTCGGCATCGCCCTGCAGCAGCCGCAACTGCTGCAGGGTCGCCCAGTGCCGGCGGCACAGCGGGCCGACCTGCGCGCCGAGCGCATAGGCGCGCTGCGCCAGTTCCCCGGCGATCGCCGTCTCGCCCTGCAGCAGGGCGATCTCGGCACGCTCCTGCAGCAACGCGGGATCCTGCGGCACGATCTCCAGCGCCGCATCCAGGCTGGCCGCGGCCGCGGCGTAGTCGCGCGCGGCCTCCTCGCGGGCGGCGCGCTCGCGCAGGTCCTCGACCCGGCTGTCGCGCAGCGGCTGCACCGAGAGCTCGCCCTCCCCGTCGCCGGCGGCCTGGCGGATCGCGGCGACCATCTGCTCGGGGGTGGCATCGGTGAGCGGCGCCGGCGCGGCGGGCGCCGGCGGTGGCGGCGCGGACGCGCAGCCGGCGAGCAGGCCGGCCAGCAACAGGCCGCACGTGCGCACGGTGCGCGGGCGCGAGGTCGGCTTCATGGCAGCGGGGTTCCTTCGGGGGGCGGGGTGGATTCGACCGGCGCGGGGGCGGGCGCGGGTTGCGCGGGCGGCGCGTCCGCGGCCGGCTCGCGGGCGCGATCGCCGAAGCCGAAGAACCGGCGCCAGCCGCTGGCGCGCTCCGGCGCCGCGGGCACGGCCTCGCCCGGCGCCGGCGGCACGGCGCCCGGGTAGGCGCCCGGCGCATCGTAGGGCGAACCCGGATAGGCCATGCAGGGCTCGTAGGGCGGTGCGTAGCCGCGCATGAAGGCGAACCGGCGCGCCCCCGGGCAGTCGGGGTCGGTGGCGGCGTTGCGTACCACCCACTGCCAGTCCAGTCCCGCGTCGTCGACTTCCAGCGGCGCGCTGGGCAGGCGCCGGAACAGGTCCGACCACGCGCGCATCGCCCCGGTCGCGCCGTACAGCCCGGTCGATTCGTTCTGGTCGTTGCCCATCCACACCACGGCCAGGTGATCGCCGGTCCAGCCGGCGAACCAGCTGTCGCGGCCGTCGTTGCTGGTGCCGGTCTTGCCGGCCGCCTTCAGCCGCGCCAGGCCGTCGTTGACCAGTTGCCGCGCCGTCCCCGAGGTCACCGCGTGCTGCAGGGCCAGGGTGATCAGCCGCGCGGCGGCGGAATCGCCCGGCTGCGCCTTCACCGGCGGGGCGTCGTAGCGCTTCTGCACGCGGCCTTCGGCGTCGAGCACGCCGCGCACCATCCGCAGCGGCGGCCGCTCGCCGCCCGAGGCGAGGAACTGGTAGAGCTGCGCCATGGCATAGGGGCTCTGGTCCACCGCGCCCAGGATCAGCGCCGGATTCGGTTCGGCCTCGATGCCGGCCAGCTCGCGCAGCAGCTCCACCAGCGCGCGCGGGCCGACCTGCAACCCGACGCGCACCGCGGCCTGGTTGTAGGAGCGCGCCAGCGCATCGATCAGGCGCACCGTGCCGTGGCTGCGGTTGTCGGAATTGCCCGGGTTCCAGCGCCGCCCGTTGGGCAGCACCAGGTTCACCGGCGCGTCCTCGACCCAGGTCGCCAGCGAGAACTCGGTCGGCCGCGCCAGCGCGAGCAGGTAGACGAAGGGCTTGAGCAGCGAACCGACCGGGCGCTGCGCCTCGATCGCGCGGTTGAAGCCGTGCTCGGTCGGGTCGGCGGCGCCGACGACCGCGACCACCTCGCCGTTGTGCACGTCGGTGACCACCAGCCCCGCCTGCAGCGCGGGCCGGCGCTCGCTGCTCAGCGCCTCGATCGTGCGCCGCACCGCGCCCTCGGCGTAGCCCTGCGCAGCCGGCGACATCGCGGTCATCACCACCAGCCCGGCGCCCTGCAGCACGTCGGCCGGATAGTCGGCGGCGAGCTGGCGGCGCACCAGGTCCACGTAGGCGGGGAACCGGTTGGCGGCCAGCGTGCCCGGCGAACTGCTCACGCCCAGCGGCGCGGCGACCGCGCGCGCGTATTCGGCCGCGTCGATCAGCCCGGCCTCGCGCATCCGCGCCAGGGCGAAGTCGCGGCGCGCCTTGGCGCGCTCGGGGTGGCGACGCGGGTCGTAGTATGAGGGGCCGCGGATGATGCCCACCAGCAGCGCGACGTGCTCGGTGTCCAGGTCGTCCAGGCGGCGGCCGAACCAGAACTCCGCGCCGGCGGCGACCCCGTGGATCGCCTGCGCCCCGCGCTGGCCCAGGTACACCTGGTTGAGGTAGGCCTCCAGGATCGTGCCCTTGTCGTAGCGGGCCTCGATCAGCATCGCGTAGAGGATCTCGTTGAACTTGCGCGTGTAGGTCTGCTCGCGGCCGATGCCGAGCAGGCCGGAGCGCGCCAGCTGCTGGGTCAGCGTGCTGCCGCCCTGGCGCGCCTCGCCGGCGCGCAGGTTGACCCAGGCCGCGCGCAGCATGCCGGGCACGTCGATGCCGTGGTGGTGGGCGAAGTCGTCGTCCTCGACCGCCTGCAGCGCGTCGGTCAGCAGCACCGGCACGTCCTCGACGCGCACCAGCCGCCGCTCCTCCTGCTTCTGGCCGTACAGCGTGGCGATGCGCGCCGGATCCAGCCGGGCCGTCTCCAGGCGCGCGCCGCTGCCGGCCTCGCGCAGGCGCGAAACGCGCCCGCCCGACAGGCTCACCTCGATCCGCCGCGGCGCCACCGCGCCGTCCACGTCCTGGAAGCCGCGACTGGCGATCGTCCAGCGGCCGTTCCCGGCCACGGCGTAGGTCCCCGGACGCTCGCCGTCGCCTTCGCGGTAGGCGGCCGACTCCAGCTCCAGCTTCAGCGTCTGCGCGTCCATCGCCAGCCCCGGCGACAGCTGCAGCGGCCGCCCGTACACGCGCGTGGGCACCTGCCAGCGCAGCTCGCCGAAATGGCGGCTGACCTGCTGGTTGAGATAGATCGTGTAGGGGATCAGGAAGCCGAGTCCCAGGCCGACCGCCGCCAGGGCGGCGATGAGCAGGCGGCGGCGCCAGTCGGGCCGTCCGGGGTCGTCGTCGTGATCGTCTTCGTCGTAATCGATACGGGCCATGGAGTCCTGAGGTCTGGGCATCTGCAGGACGTTCTCCGGGATGCGACAATGGCAGGCCGCAGTCTAGCCCAGCAGGGTTTCCCCCGCCGGCCTGCCGCCCCGCCACAGTCAGCTGGAGTTCCACAGGATGCCGCTCTCCCCGGCCGAGGCGCGTTTCCGGCTCGCCCGGGCGCTCGGTCTCTCGCGACGGGCCTGGAGCAGCCTGCGCACGCGCGGCTGGCGGGCCACCCTGGAACGCATCGCCCTGCGGCTGCGCAACGCGCTGCGGCCGCGGCCGGCGCCGGCCGCGGCGCTGTGGCTGCCGCCGCCGGAAGATGCCTCCGCCCCCCTCGCCGTGCCCGCCGTTGCGCCGGGCGCGGCGGTGCGGGCCAGCATCATCGTGCCGGTCTACGGCCACCTCGACCACACCCTGGCCTGCCTGCGCGCGCTCGCCGCCCACCCGCCGGCGGCCGCCTGCGAGATCCTGGTCATCGACGACGCCTCGCCCGACGACAGCGGCGAGCGGCTGCCGCGCATCGGCGGCCTGCGCTACCACAGGCAGGCCCGCAACGGCGGCTTCATCGCCGCCTGCAACACCGGCGCCGGGCTGGCGCGCGGCGAGGTGCTGGTCTTCCTCAACAACGATACCGTGCCGCAACCGGGCTGGCTCGACGCGCTGCTGCGCACGCTCGACGAGGTGCCGCGCGCGGGCCTGGTCGGCGCCCAGCTGCTGTACCCGGACGGCCGCCTGCAGGAGGCCGGCGGCGTGGTCTTTTCCGACGGCAGCGCCTGGAACTACGGCCGCTTCGAATCGCCCGACGATCCGCGCTACGCCTACCTGCGCGACGCCGACTACGTCAGCGGCGCGGCGCTGGCGATCCCGCGCGCGCTGTTCCAGCGCCTGGGCGGCTTCGACGCGCGCTATGCGCCGGCCTACTACGAGGACACCGACCTCGCCTTCGCGGTGCGTGCCGCCGGGCTGCGCACGCTCTACCAGCCGGCTGCGCGGGTGGTCCACGACGAGGGCACCAGCGCCGGCACCGACACCGGATCCGGCATGAAGGCCGCGCAGGTGCGCAACCGCGCGGTATTCGCCGCGCACCGCGCCGCCGAACTCGCCCAGCAGCCGGCACCGGGCGAGGCGCCCACGCCCGCCACCGTGCACCGCCGCCAGCGCTGCGTGCTCATCGTCGACGAGACCACCCCGCGGCCCGACCGCGATTCCGGCTCGCTGCGCCTGGTCGCGCTGATGCGGATGCTGATCGAGGAGGGCGCCCACGTCGCCTTCGTGCCCACCGACGGCCGCTACGCCGGCGACCACACCCGCGCGCTGCAGGCGATGGGCGTGGAGGCGTGGTACGCGCCCTACATGGGCGGCCTGCCGCGCTGGCTGCGCTGCCACGCCGCGCGCTTCGACGTGGCGATGCTGAGCCGGCACTTCGTCGCCGCGCCGCTGCTGCCGCTGCTGCGCAGGCACGCGCCCCGCGCGCGCCTGCTGTTCGACAGCGTCGACCTGCACTACCTGCGCGAGCGCCGCGCCGCCGAGGTCCAGGGCGACCGCGCGCTCGCCGCGATCGCCGCATCCACCCGCACGCGCGAACTCGCGGTGGTGGCCGCCGCCGACGCCACCCTGGTCGTCAGCGAGGCCGAGCGCGCGGTGCTCGCGGCGGACGCGCCGCAGGCGCGGGTGGAGCTGCTGTCCAACCTGCACCGGGTCGCCGGCCCGGGGCCGGCATGGGAGGCGCGCGACGGGGTGGTCTTCGTCGGCGGCTTCCACCACCCGCCCAACGCCGACGCGGTGCGCTGGTTCCTCGACGCGGTGTGGCCGCGCCTGCGCGCGCGGTTGCCTGCGCTCGTCTTCCACTGCATCGGCGCCGACCCGCCGCCCGACCTGCTCGCCCGCGACGGCCGCGACGGCGTGCGCGTGCACGGCCACGTCCCCGACCTGACGCCCTACGTGGACGGCTGCCGGGTGGCGGTGGCGCCGCTGCGCTTCGGCGCCGGCGTCAAGGGCAAGATCAACCTCAGCATGGCCCACGGACAGCCGGTGGTGGCCACGCCGATCGCCGCGGAGGGCATGCACCTGCGCGACGGCGAGGACGTGCTGGTCGCGCAGGACGCGCAGGCCTTCGCGGACGCGGTCGCGCGGCTGCACGACGACCCCGCGCTGTGGCGGCGGCTGGCCGACGGCGGCCTGGCCAACGTGGCGCGGCACTTTTCCGTCGAGGCCGCGCGCCAGACGGTGCGGCGGCTGTTCCTCTCGTCCTGAGCGGTCGCGCGCAGGCTACCGCGTGCCGCCGCCGCTGGGCGCGGCCGCGCGCAGGCGCTCGGCGAACCCGTCCAGCTCCGGCAGCGTCGGATCGAGGGCGCGCGCGGCCTCGTAGGCGGCCTGCGCGTTCGCCAGTTCGCCCGCGCCCAGGCGCTCGTCGCCCACGCCCAGCCAGCGCTGCGCCAGACGCCGCTGCGCGGCGGCCAGCGCCGCCTCGTCCTCGGACAGCGCCACCCGGGCATCCAGGCAGGCGCGCGCGCGCCCGAGCCGGTTGCCGCGCAGTTCGCGCTCGAAGCAGTCCACCGCCGCCGGCAACAGGCGCGCCGCAGCGCGCCGCACCTCGACGTCGTCCGGGGCGATCGCGCGCGCGGCGCGCAACTTGTCGTAGGCGCTGTCGCCGGGCGGCGTCAGCAGGTCGCCGCGTCGCTCGGCCGCGGCCACCTCGGCCAGCAGCGCGCGCACCCGCGTGCGCCGCTGCTGCGGGGTGCCCGTGGGCTCGAGGCGCGCATGCGACTGCCGCGCCCGCTCCACCTGCCGCGCCGCGGCCTCGGCGACGCCGGTACCAGGCGCCAGCCGCGCCGCCGCGGCCAGTGCGGCGTCCGCATCGGCGAAGCGGAAGTCGGCCGCGGCGCGCTCGGCCCGCCGCGCATGCGCCGCGGCAAGCTGCAGCAGGCCCTCGCGCACGTCCGCCGCCTCCGGGTCGGCTTCCTGCAGCTTCAGGTAGCGCGCCTCCGCACGGTCCAGGCGGCCGGCGGCGCGATCTGCCGCGGCGTGGCGCATCAGCGCATCGCGCTCCTCGCCCAGCCGCGCCTGGGTATCGGGCAGATCGACATGGCCGGGGTCGAACTCGCGCGCCACCGCGACCGCGCGCGCCGCCTCCGCGTAGCGCCCCTGGCGCAGGCCTTCGCGAGCCTGCTGCAGCACCACCGCCAGCGCGTCCTCGCGCCCGCGCAGGGCATCGGCATCGTCCGGCCGCAGGCTGAGGATGCGCCGGAACAGCGGCAGCGCCGAATCGGCGCTGCCGTACAGATCGCCGCGCGCATAGGCCGCATGCGCGCGCTCGCGCACCTGGTCGAGACCGGCGCGGGCGATCTGCCGTTCGCGCAACGCCGCCTCCACGCCCTCGACCTCCGCCCTCGGCGCGGAAAGCGCCCGGGCCAGCGCCAGCGCGGCCTGGGCGTCGTCGAGCCGATCCTCCCGCACCGCGGCGTCGGCTTGCGCCAGCGCGGCGCGCGCCACCTGCGCCAGGCCCTCGCGCGCCTCGTTGCGGTCGGGGTCCATCGCCAGCGCCGCCTCGAACAGCTCGCGCGCGCCGCTGCCGTCGGCGGCGGTCAGGCGGCCCTCGGCGAGCGCGGTGGCGGCCTGCTCGCGCAACGCCTGCGCCCGGGTCTCCGGCCAAAAACGGTCGGCCAGCGGCTGCCGCAGCACGAGCAACGCCAGCAGCAGGCAACCGCCGGCCGCCAGCGCGATCGGCACGGGTCGTCGCCATGCCGGTGGCTCGGCCGCGAATGCACGGCGACGCGGCGGGGCCGACTCCAGGCCGCCGTCGTCCCCGAACGACGGCTCGCGCCGGCCTTGGTGCTGCGGGGGTTCGGGACGGGCACGGCGGATCACGCGCGCAGCATAGAGGAGAACACTGAACGCTGGCGTCACCCGAAAGGGTCCGCGCGCGAGCGCTGGCGGGCGCTGCGGACAGGGCCGTGCGAAACGATGGAGATGAGGATGCGAAAACCTTTCATGGATACGCAGACGGCATCGGACAAAGGGCCGACATTCCGTTTCGCAAGAATATCGACCCCTCCCCCGCAATGACCCTCAGAGCTCGTTGGCGCTGGCCACGCCACGATTGTAGGCATCCACCATGCCGCCGATCTGATCGGCATCGCCATCCTGCTTCAGCTTGCGGTAATAGGCCAGGACATCGATCATGGCACCGGCCAGATGCTCATAGGCAAAAGCGGGCGCACGCCCTTCGCCAGCCGTCTCCTTCTGACGCAGGTATTCGTTCTTCAGGTCGGTAGCCGCCTGCTGCAACTGCGCGGCCACATCATCGGTGGCCTCGAACGCCATTTTCTCACCGGACGCGTTCTGCTCGACCAGGGCGCCGACCAGATCCTGGCCGAGCTGGATATTGAGCAGAGCGTAATACGGCAGCTTGTCGCCCTGGCCCTTCAGCTTTTCCAGCTCGGCCTGGCGACGCTCATCGAGATGACCCTCCAGCGCAGCGTCGAACTCATCCAGCGCTGCCAGCGCGCTTTCGAACGCATTGCGGATCGTCGGATCGGCGGCCTTGCCCTTGGCGACGCCATCGTCCTTATACGCATTGGAAGAATAGTAGACATCCAATTCTCGATGCTGCGCAAACAAGGTATCCAGGTCTGCGATCAGCCTGTCCGCGATCGCATCGAGGTCCTGATAGCCGTCACCTTCGATGCCGCGCGCCTGCTTGAGATTCTCAAGCGGTCGATCCAGGTTGGATACGGAGAAAACCAGCGTGCTGTTGGCCGTCGCCTTGGAGAAATCCTGCCGCAAATAGCTTGCCGCCTGGTACGGGAGACCGTACTCATTGGAGAGCTCATTAAAAGCCGCCACATAACCGGCCAGTTTGCGGCCTTCGCTCTGGGCCGCAGCCGAGGTATCTTCCACCTGCTGCTGCCCTGTGGCGGACGCCTGACCGCCGATCGCCTCTTTGTCGCCGCAAGCGGCAAGACCTGCGCTCAGCAGCAGGATGACGGCAGCCCGTGGCAATAATCCCAGGGCCGGCCCATGATTTTTTCTCATCACGGCGAATCGCTCTTCTTCCAAAAGACGTCAGTATAGAGCATCGCACTGCAGCAGACCCTTCCCTTTTGCATCAAAATCACAATCTCCGCCCCTCTGCTGCCATCACCCAGACCATCGATCGCGTGTTCGCGCGCCTGCAGGCCGAGCAATTGGTCAGGACTCGGCTGGAGTCGGTCGGCCTCGACAGCACTGTCGTCGAGGTGCATCCCGACGGCACAGGCGCACGACAAGGACGGCGCAATCCATCGGCCGATCCCGAGGAGGCTGGACCACCCAAGTTCATCTGGCAGCCGCGGACGATCGCTGCGTCCTCGCCTTTTCGCTGACCCGGTATTGCGGATGCGCTTCGTCCGCATTAACACACCCTAGGCACGCTTGGCGCGTTCGACGCCCGGGATCGCCTCCATCTTGCCCAGCAGGCGGGCGAACTGACCGTGGTCGTGCACCCGCAACTGCAGCCGCAGCCGCACCCGTCCGACGCCGCGCGCGCCCTCGCTGTGGATGGCGAGCACGTGGGCGTCCTCCTGCGCGATCAGGTTGGTGAGGTCCTTGAGCAGGTGGCGCCGGTCGATGCCCTCGACCACGGCCTCGGCCTCGTGCGCGCCACCGGTGCCGCCCCACTCCACCGGCAGCACCCGCTGCGGCTCGCGCGCCGCCAGCCGCTCGAAGGCGGCGCAATCGGCGCGGTGCACGCTGACCCCGCGGCTTCGGGTCAGGTAGCCCACGATCGCCTCGCCGGGCAGCGGCCGACAGCAGCGCGCGATCTGCACCAGCAGGTTGTCCACGCCGACCACGCTGAACTCCGAACTGGTCCGGCGCGGGGCGCGCGGGGGCGTGCGCGGGGGCGCCGGGGCCGCAGCGGTCTTCTGCGCGGCCGCCTTCGCGTCCGCCTCCGCCTCGCCCAGCGCGCGCACGACCTGGTGCGGGCCGACGTCGCCCAGGGCGACCAGCACGTACAGGTCGTCCAGGGTCGCGGCGTGGAAGCGCTTCAGCGCCGGCGCCGGATCGGCCTGCTGCAGGCCGAGGCGCTTGAGCTCGCGCTCGAGCAGTTCGCGACCGGCCTGCACGTTGCGTTCGCGGTCGAGCTTGTGGAACCACGCCCGCACCTTGTCGCGCGAGCGGCCGCTGGCGAGGTAGCCGTTGGCCGCCACCAGCCAGTCCCGGCGCGGCTCGGCGGTCTTGCCGGTGAGGATCTCCACGCGGTCGCCGCTGCGCAGGCGATGGTCCAGCGGCACGATGCGGCCGTTGACCTTGGCCCCGCGGCAGCGGTGGCCGACCATCGTGTGCACGTGGTAGGCGAAGTCGAGCGGCGTGGCGCCGCGCGGCAGGTCGATCACCTCGCCCATCGGGGTCAGGGTGTAGATGCGGTCCTCGACCAGTTCGGTATCCAGCGCCCCGGCCAGAGAGCCATCGTCGCCGCCCTCCTGGTGCGACTCGATCAGCCGCCGCATCCATTCGATCTTGCGCTCCAGCGCGGCATCGCCCGCCCCGCCCTCCTTGTAGCGCCAGTGCGCCGCCACGCCCAGCTCCGCCTGCTCGTGCATGTCGAAGGTGCGGATCTGCACCTCCAGCGTCTTGCCCTCGGGCCCGATCACGGCGGTGTGCAGCGAACGGTAGTCGTTGCGCTTGGGCCGGGCGATGTAGTCGTCGAACTCGCTCGGCACCGGTGTCCACAGCGCATGCACCACGCCCAGCGCGGCGTAGCAGGCGGGTATGTCGTCGACCAGCACCCGCACCGCGCGCAGGTCGTAGAGCTCGCCGATCGGCACGTTCTTGCGCTGCATCTTCTTCCAGATGCTGTAGATGTGCTTGGGCCGGCCGGCCACGTCGGCGCGCAGGCCCTGCGCGGCCAGCGCCTCGCCCAGGGTGCGCTTGACCTGCTCGATGTAGCGCTCGCGCCCGGAACGCTTGTCGTCGAGCAGGCCGGCGATGCGCCGGTAGGTGGCCGGATCGAGGTAGCGGAAGGCCAGATCCTCCAGCTCCCACTTCAGTTGCCAGATGCCGAGCCGGTTGGCCAGCGGCGCGTGCAGGTCGCGGGTCAGCAGCGCCAGTTCGCGGCGTTCGGCCTCCGGGCGGGCGGCGGCCGCGCGCATGTGCGCGAGCTGGCGGGCCAGCAGGATCGGCACCACCCGCAGGTCGCGCACGATCGCCAGCAACAGACGCCGCAGCCCCTCCTGGCTGCCGCGGCCACCGCGCTCGGCGTGCAGCGCCCAGACCTGGCGGGCCGCACGCTGGCCTTCCAGCAGCGAGGCCACCGCCGGATGGTCGCGCGCCAGCGCCGCGGCGGCGCCGGCCTCGGGCTCCGGCAGCACGTGCAGGATCGCCGCCGCCACCACGTCGGCATCGGCGTTGAGCAGGGCCAGGGACTGCAGCGTGTCGGCCAGGACCGGCCACGGCTCCGCCGGACCGCCGGCGGCCGCCGCCTCGCGCAGCGCCGGCGCCACCAGCGCGCGCAAGGCGGGCGTCATGGCCGCCGCAGGCAGCGCAAGCAGGGCTTCGGCAGAATCGACGGGCGGAACCGGCACGGCATCACGGATCGGGGAGCGGACGACCTACACTAGCGGGCAGTCGCCACGAGGAACAGACCATGCGCCGCCTCCGCCCCGTTCGCCTGCTGTGCACCGCCCTCCTGCTCGCCGCATCCTCCGCCGCGCTCGCCCAGCAGGCGCCGCCGCTGCAGGAGCAGATGACCGCCGACGAGTTCCGCGCCGCCGGCCTCGACAAGCTGAGCCCGGCCGAACTCGCCGCCCTCAATACCTGGCTGCAGCGGCGGGTGGGCGAGGAGACCGCGGCCGCGGCCGAGCAGGCGCGAGAGGAAGGTCGGCAGGAAGTGGTGCAGCGCAACCGCGGCTTCTTCCACTTCGGTTCCGAGGAGCCCATCGAAAGCGCCATCGCCGGCGAGTTCCGCGGCTTCGGCAAGGGCCGCCGCTACACGCTCGAGAACGGCCAAGTCTGGGAGCAGACCGACAGCGCCACCCTGGCCGGCGTGCGCCGCAGCGACGTCAAGGTCCGCATCCGCCCGGGCTTCATGGGCGCGTGGTGGATGCAGGTGGAGGGCTACAACACCACCGCCAAGGTGCAGCGGGTGGAGTGACGCCGAACGCAGGACAGCCACCGCGCGCTCGCGAGGCGGCTGTCCTGCATGGCGACTGGATCAGATCCAGATGCAGTTCCCGAAGTCGTCGCACACCGCAACGCGGTGCCACGTGCCGCCGAAGCATTGGAAGATCGCCCCTCCGGGGCGGGGGAAGTTGCTCACGTACTCCTGCGCGCCTTCGTTCGCTGCGTTGCAGGGCGTGGCCGGAACCGCGGACGCACTGCCCACGAAACCCAGCGACAACGCCAACAGAGCGGCCCTGATCGATTGCTTCTTCATCGTGATCTCTCCTTGAGTTCGATGATGCCCAGCCGCCCGTGCAGTCCTGCAGGGTGCGCGGGGGCGGCGTCCACGCCACCCGGCGCGTTCTAACCTAGCACCCAACACGCGCTGGAGACGATACCGCCATCACGCCGTCGGCAGCCGGTCTGCCGGGTGGGTACGCCGCACGTATGCCGGGTCTCCGGGGTCCCACCACCCCGGCGCCGGATCGGACGGCGCCTCCCGGCAGCAGGTCCGCGCAGCACGTGGCGTGCTTCTTGAACGGGACGTCGCCGCAGTTGCCGAAACCCCTGCGCGACCGTGCCGCCGCGCGCAGTTCCACGTCGTGCCGGAAGGCCATGGCACGAGCGGCTCGGCATCACCAGTAGATGCACTCCGCGCCGCTCTCGTAGAAGCAGCGCTTGATCGGTATCCACGTGCCTCCCGTGCACAGGAAGACCTCGTAGTAACGGGGATACACCACGTTCTGATGCTCGCCCTCCGTCTCCGCCGTGCAGGGCATGGCCGGCGGCCCGGCAGCCAGTGCGGCGGCGGCGGGCAAGGCCGAGAGCGCGAGCGTGCAAGCCAATGCGATGATCTTCATGGTTCCCTCCGATCGTTTTACGGGCCCGAAAGGCAGCGCGCCGCGCATCCGGCGCCGGTGCCGCGTCGCCCGCGCGCCGGCAAGACGACGCGGGTCTGACCACGCTAGCACGCTGCGGACGCGGCCATCGGCGCCGACGGTCACGGTTTTCGGCGGCGGTTCCCCGGTCAGGCGCGCAGCCGCGACAGCGCGGCCGCGAGCCGCTTCGGCGACACCTGGCCGCGGACCCCGAGTTCCTGCGCGTGCAGCGAGACGCGCAGTTCCTCGATGTCCTGCCGGAACGCGCGCCACTCGGGGGCGTCCGCGCGGCCAGCCGCTTCGGCCTCGCGCAACGCATCCACGAACGGCTTGAGTTCCAGCATCCGCTGCTGGTCGCGCAACGGATCGCGCAGCGCGCGCTCGGCGCGCAGCGAAAGCGCCTTGAGATAGCGCGGCATCTGCGCCAGCAACGCCTCCGGCGCCTGCCGCAGGAAGCCCGGCGGCGCCAGCGCATCCAGGTGCGCGCGCATGTCGTCGAGGTTGCCGCGCGCCCAGCCCATCAGTCCGCCCTCCAGGCGGCCGCGGATCTCGGCGACACGGTCGAGGACCTCCTCGGCCAGGGCCAGCCGGCGGGTCGCCTCGGCGAACAGCGCGCGCGAGATCGCCTCGCGGCGGGCGGCGAAGGCGTCGGCATCGCGGATCGCCTCCAGGCCGTCGGCCGCCAGCGCCTCGAAGGCGCCCTCGACCAGGTCGGTCCGCAGCGGGTCGCCGCCGCGCTCGACGTCTGCGCGCGGCGCGCCGGCCTCGATCGCCGCGTACAGCAGGCCGGTCTTCGACGGCACCGGCAATTGCTTGCGCGCCTGCCGCAGCTTCGGCTCCAGCGCCAGGCGCAGCAGGCGCCGCACCCCGCGCGCGTGGCGCCTGGCGGCCTCGGACGCGTCCGGATAGACCGCCAGCGACACGCTGTCGCCGTCGTCGTCCAGGGCGGGATAGGCGACGATCCCGCCCGCGCCCGGCACCGAGACCGGCACCGGCCGCTGCGGGAACGCGGTCAGCCCGGACTGCGCCAGCCCCTCGGCGGCGCGCTCGGCGAAGGCGGCGTCCGCCTCGGCGCCGAAGCGCGCGCGCAGCGCCTCCATGTCCCGCGATTCGGCGAGCACGGTGCGGCCGTCGGCAGCGAACAGGCGCAGGTTCATGCGCAGGTGCGGTTCGAGCGCGGCCTCGTCGAAGTCGGTCGCGGCGATCTCCACGCCGGTCAGCCGCCGCAGGAAGCGGGCCAGCGCGCTGGTCAGCGCATCGGCCTCCGGCTCGCGATGCGCCTGCGCGAAGGCGCGGGCGAAGTCCGGAGCGGGCACGAAATTGCGGCGCAGCGCCTTCGGCAGGCCGCGGATCAGCGCCGCCGCCTTGTCCTCGACGAAGCCCGGCGCCAGCCACGACAGCCGCGACGGGTCGAGCGCGTTGAGCAGGTGCAGCGGCAGGCGCAGGGTCATGCCGTCGTCCGGCGCGCCGGGCTCGAAGCGATAGACCACCTCCAGCCGCGCGTTGCCCACCGCGAACACAGGCGGAAAGCGCGCCGCGTCGCTCTCCTCGCCCATCAGCAGGTCGTCCCGCGTCCATTCCAGCGCGCGGCGCTCGGCCTCGGACGCGCGCCGGCACCAGGCGTCGAGCGCGCGCGCATCGACGATGCCGGCGGGAATGCGGTCGTGATACCACTGCGCCATCCAGGATTCGTCGACCACCAGGCCGGCACGGCGCTGCTTGGCCTCCTCCTCGCGCGCCTGCGCCAGCACGGCCAGGTTGCGCGCCAGGAACGGCGCGCGCAGGTCGATCTCGCCGGCGACCAGGCCGTCGCGCAGGAACAGCGCGCGCGCTTGCTCGGGATACAGCCGGCCGTAGTCCACCGGCCGCTTCGGCGCCAGCACCAGCCCGAACAGGCCGATCTGCTCGCTGCCGATCACCCGCCCCTGCGCGCGCGACCAGCGCGGGTCGTAGTGGCGGCGCGCCAGCAGGTGCGGCAGCTCGGCGATCGCCCAGTCCGGCTCGATCGCGGCGTTGGTCAGCGCCCAGACTCGCTCGGTGTCGAGCAGGTTGGCCGACAGCACCCACGGCGGCGGCTTGCGTGCCAGCGCGGAGCCCGGAAACAGCTGGAAGCGCCGCCCGCGCGGTCCTTCGTACTGGCCGCGGTCGCCACGCTGGCCGAGCTGGGTCGGCAGACCCGCGATCAGCGCCCGGTGCAGCGCGGCGTAGGCGCGCGCGGCCGCGCCGCCCTGCTCAGGCGCCGCCTCGGCCGGTCGCTCCGACCAGCCCAGCTCCTCGCACTGCAGCTTCAACTGGCGGTGCAGCTCGCGCCATTCGCGCATGCGCAGGAAACCGAGGAAGTGCTTGTCGCACCAGCGCCGCAATTGCGACTGCGTCGATTCCTCGTGCGCGACACGGTACGCCTCCCACAGCTTGAGGATGCCGACGAACTCCGATCGCGGATCGGCGAACAGCGCATGCGCGTTGTCGGCGGCGGCGCGCTGGTCGGCCGGGCGCTCGCGCGGGTCCTGGATGCCCAGGAACGCCGCGATCGCCAGCATCTCGCGCAGGCAGCCGTGGGCCTGCGCGGCCACCAGCATCCGCGCCAGCTTGACGTCCACCGGCAGCCGCGCCATCGCCCGGCCGATGTCGGTGAGGCGGCGCTCGCCGTCCACGGCGCCCAGCTCGGCCAGTTGCTGCCAGCCGTCGGCGACCGCGCGCGCATCGGGCGGCTCGACGAACGGGAAGTCCTCGATCAGCCGCGGATTCGCCGGCGCGTCGGGCGTCCGGCCGCGCCGGCGCCCGCCGCCGCGACCGGCGGCCTCGCCCAGCCCCAGCGACAGCATGCGCAGGATCACCCCGGCCAGCGCCGCGCGGCGGATCTCCGGGTCGGTATAGGCCGGGCGCGCGAGGAAATCGGCCTCGTCGTACAGGCGGATGCAGGTACCGGGCGCGATGCGGCCGCAGCGGCCCTTGCGCTGGTCCGCGGCGGCCTGCGAGATCGGCTCCACGTGCAGCCGGTCGAGCTTCTGCCGCGGGCTGTAGCGCTTGACCCGCGCCAGGCCGGGATCGACCACGTAGTGGATGCGCGGCACGGTCAGCGAGGTCTCGGCGACGTTGGTCGCCAGCACGATCCGGCGCGACGGGCCCGGATTGAACACCCGGTCCTGGTCGCGCGCCGACAGCCGCGCGTACAGCGGCAGCACCTCGGTGTGGCGGTACTTGCGCCGCTCCAGCGCCTGGTGCGCATCGCGGATCTCGCGCTCGCCGGGCAGGAACACCAGCACGTCGCCGGTGCCGCGCTCGCGCATGATCTCGTCGCAGGCGGCGACGATCCCGTCGAGCACCGAGACCGGACCGTCCTCCGCCGCCTCGCCTCCGGCGCCGCCGAGCGCGCCGCCCAGGGGCCGCCAGCGCACCTCGACCGGGTACCCGCGCCCTTCCACGTTCACCACTGGCGCATCGCCGAAGTGCCGCGAAAAGCGCTCGGTGTCGATCGTCGCCGAGGTCACGATCACCTTCAGGTCGCGCCGCTTCTCCAGCAGCCGCTTGAGGTAGCCCAGCAGGAAGTCGATGTTGAGGCTGCGCTCGTGGGCCTCGTCGATGATGAGGGTGTCGTAGGCCGACAGCCAGCGGTCGGAGGCGATCTCGGCCAGCAGGATGCCATCGGTCATGAACTTCACCGCGGTGCGCTCGCCGACCTGATCGTTGAAGCGCACCTGGAAGCCGACCAGCCCGCCCAGCGGGGTCTGCAGCTCCTCCGCCACGCGACGGGCCACCGCGCGCGCGGCGATGCGCCGCGGCTGGGTGCAGCCGATCGTGCCGGCGGCGCCGCGCCCGGCGGCCAGGCAGAGCTTGGGCAGCTGCGTGGTCTTGCCCGAGCCGGTCTCGCCGGCGATCACCACCACCGGGTGCTCGCGGATCAGCGCGACGATGCGCTCGGCCTCGGCGGCGATGGGCAGCGCCGGGTCCACCTGCGGGCACGGCAGCGCCGCGGCGCGCGCCTCGCGCGCGGCGACCGAGGCGGCCAGGGCGGCCTCGAACGCCTCCCGCGCGGCGGCGTCGCCGGGCCGCGCGCGCCACTGCGACCACAGACCATGAAGGCGGCCGCGATCGCGCGACAAGGCGCCGTCGATCGCGCGGCGCGCCCGCGCCTGCGCCTCGTCGGGGCGGACGCGTTGCTGGGGACGCTCGGGTTGGAGTGGGGTGTTCATCGCCGCTTGCAATCGCGTCCTGCCAGTCACATGTACGCTACGAAGGCCACATTATCGTGGTCGCAGCCCAGACAACGAACGGAGCCGCCCATGGCCAAGAGCAAGACCCCCAAGCAGAAGTCCGCCGCCGCGCCCGCCAAGGCGGGCAAGTCCGGCAAGTCCGGCAAGTCCGCGGACCGGTCGCCGCAGCCGGTCGCCTCGCCGGCGCCCGAATCGTCGGCACCGGCCATCGATATCGGCATTCCCGACCAGGATCGCAAGAAGATCGCGCAGAGCCTGTCGGTGTTCCTGGCCGACGCCTACACCCTCTACCTCAAGACCCACAACTTCCACTGGAACGTGACCGGGCCGATGTTCAACGCCCTGCACAACATGTTCGAGGAACAGTACACCGAGCAGTGGAACGCGCTGGACGACATCGCCGAGCGCATCCGCGCCCTGGGCTACAACGCGCCGGGCTCGTACGCGGAATTCATCGCCCTGTCCTCGATCAAGGAGGAGCCGGGCCTGGAGACCGCGCCGGACTGGCGGGAGATGGTGCGCCAGCTGGTCCAGGGCAACGAGGCCGTGTGCCGCAGCGCGCGCGAGGCCATCGAGATCGCCGACGACGGCGACGACGAGCCGACCGAGGATCTGCTGATCCAGCGCCTGCAGACCCACGAGAAGTACGCCTGGATGCTGCGCTCGCTGCTGCAGTGATGCGGTCGCGGCCGGGGCGCGATGCTCCGGTCGCCTCGACGCCCCGCGCGCCGACCGGCCGCGGGGCGTCGCGTTTTCGCAACGCCGCGCGGACGCGGCGGCTCGCGTCCCGCCACCGGCGCGGATTCCGGCGCGACGGCGGCGTCGGGTCCGACCGGCGCATGCACCCCGGCGCGCTCGCGCCGCCGGGCGCCGGGCTCCCGATCCCCGGGGCTGCGACGCGTCGGCGGTATCCTAGTCGCATGCTCTCCCCCTCTCCAGCCGACGCGCACGAGATCCTGCAGCGCGTCTTCGGCCACGCCGACTTCCGCGGCGAGCAGGCCGCCATCGTCGAGCACGTGGCCGCCGGCCGCGACGCTCTGGTGCTCATGCCCACCGGCGGCGGCAAGTCGCTGTGCTACCAGGTGCCCGCGCTGCTGCGCGAGGGCACCGGCGTAGTGGTCTCGCCGCTGATCGCGCTGATGCAGGACCAGGTGGAGGCGCTGCGCCAGCTCGGCGTGCGCGCGGCCTATCTCAACTCGACCCTGGACGCGGAGGAAGCGCAGGCGGTCGAGCGCGCGCTGCGCGACGGCGAGCTGGACCTGCTGTACGTGGCGCCCGAGCGGCTGCTCACGCCGCGCTTCCTGTCGCTGCTCGACCGCGCCCGGATCGCGCTGTTCGCCATCGACGAGGCGCACTGCGTCTCGCAATGGGGGCACGATTTCCGCCCCGAGTACCGCGAGCTGACCGTGCTGCACGAGCGCTGGCCGGACGTGCCGCGCATCGCGCTGACCGCCACCGCCGATCCGCCGACCCAGCGCGAGATCGCCGAGCGTCTGCAGCTGGGCGAGGCGCGTCGCTTCGTCAGCTCGTTCGATCGCCCCAACATCCGCTACGGCGTGGTGCAGAAGGACAACGCGCGACGCCAGTTGCTGGACTTCGTCGGCAGCCACCGCGGCGAGGCGGGCATCGTCTACTGCCTGTCGCGGCGCAAGGTGGAGGAGACCGCCGAGTACCTGGCCGGCCACGGCATCGACGCCGTGCCCTACCACGCCGGGCTCGATGCGCGCCTGCGCGCGGCGCACCAGCGCCGCTTCCTGCGCGAGGACGGCGTGGTGGTGGTGGCCACCATCGCCTTCGGCATGGGCATCGACAAGCCCGACGTCCGCTTCGTCGCCCACATCGACCTGCCCAAGTCCATCGAGGGCTACTACCAGGAGACCGGCCGCGCCGGCCGCGACGGCGAGCCCGCCGAGGCGTGGATGTGCTACGGCCTGGGCGACCTGGTGCTGCTGCGGCAGATGATCGAGCAGTCGGATTCGGGCGAGGAGCGCAAGCGGCTGGAGCACCGCAAGCTCGACGCCCTGGTCGGCTACGCCGAGAGCATGCGCTGCCGGCGCCAGGTGCTGCTGGCCAACTTCGGCGAGGACTATCCCAGGCCCTGCGGCAACTGCGACAACTGCCTGCAGCCGCCGGAGAGCTGGGATGCGACGGTGGCCGCGCAGAAGGCGCTCAGCGCCGTGTTCCGCAGCGGCCAGCGCTTCGGCGCCGCCCATGTGATCGACATCCTGCGCGGCGCCGACAACGAGAAGATCCGCCAGTTCGGCCACGACCGGCTGAGCACCTACGGCGTCGGCGGGGAACTCGACGCGCGCGCCTGGCGCGGCGTGTTCCGCCAGCTGGTCGCCCACGGACTGCTGGCGGTGGACGCCGAAGGCTATGGTGCGCTGCGCCTGACCGAGGCCAGCCGCGCGGTGCTGCGCGGCGAGCAGGCGGTGCAGTTGCGCAAGCTGGCGCCCGCCTGTCGCGAGCGCGCGGCCTCCGGCGCGCGGCCGGCCGCGGCGGCGGATCTGGACCCGGCCGACCGGCCGCTGTTCGAGGCCCTGCGCACGCTGCGCGCGCGCCTGGCGCGCGAGCAGAACGTGCCTGCCTACGTCATCTTCCACGACGCCACCCTGCGCGAGATCGCCCGCCAGCGCCCGGAAGACCTGCACGCCCTGGGCCGCATCGGCGGCATCGGCGCCGGCAAGCTGGAACGCTACGGCGAGCTGGTGATCGACGCCGTGCGCGAGACCGCCGCCGCATGTCGTCCCTTCTCCCGCAAGCGGGCGCATGTCGTCCCTTCTCCCGCAAGCGGGCGCACATCGTCCCTTCTCCCGCGCAGCGCCGGATGAGGGCGGCTTTCCCTGCGGCGCGCCCCCATCCGCCTTCGGCACCTTCCCCCGCTTGCGGGGGAAGAAAAAAGCTGGATGCTCCCCGCTTGCGGGGGAAGGGAAAAAACAGAATGCCCCCCGCTTGCGGGGGAAGGAAAACGAGATGCCCTCCGCTTGCGGAGGAAGCAGGCCGACGTCGATACCGCCTAGAGGCGCTGCACCGCCAGCACCACGCCGAGGCGGCGGGTGCGGCGGATCACGTCGGCCAGGTGCTTGCGGTCGCGCACTTCGATGGAGAAGCGGATCGCGGCGACGTTGCTGTCACGCTCCAGGTACTCGACGCCCTCGATGTTGGAATCGACCTCGGCGATCGCCGCGGCCACCTGCGCCAGCACGCCCGGCCGGTTCTCGACCTCGATGCGCAGCGCCACGTTGAAGTCGCCGGACACCTCGCGGTCCCACCCGATATCGACCCAGCGCTCGGGGGACTTGCGGTATTCGGCGACGTTGGGACAGTCCAGGCGATGGACCACGATGCCCTTGCCGGCGGTGTGGTAGCCCATGATCTCGTCGCCGGGGATCGGCAGGCAGCAGTTGGCGAAGGCGATCACGCCGCGCTCGTTGCCGGTGATCAGGATCTTCTCGCCGTGGCGCGCGCCGTCGCGCTCGCCCTCGCCGGCCGCGGTCTGCGCCAGCGCGTGGGCGACCTGCACCGGCATGCGGTTGCCCAGCGCGATGTCGGCCAGCAGCGACTCCAGCCGCGGATAGCGCAGCTCGCCCAAGTAGCCCTCCAGCCGCGCGGCCGGGATGCGTTCCAGCGAACTGCCCAGGTCCTCCAGCGCGCGGTCGAGCATGCGGTGCCCCAGCTGCACGGCGTCCTCGTGCTCGAGCTGCTTGAGCTGCTGGCGGATCGCGGTGCGCGCCTTGCTGGTGGCCACGAACTCCAGCCACTGCGGCTTGGGCAGGGCCGAGGGCGCGGTGATGATCTCGGCCTGCTGCCCGCTCGCCAGGCGCGTGCGCAGCGGCACCAGCTTGCGGTCCACGCGCGCGGCCACCGCGTGGTTGCCGACGTCGGTATGCACGGCGTAGGCGAAATCGAGCGCGGTGGCGTTGCGGGGCAGCGAGAGGATGTCGCCCTTGGGCGTGAACAGGTAGACCTCGTCCGGGAACAGATCGACCTTGACGTTCTCCAGGAACTCCAGCGAGGAGCCGGTGGCGCGCTGCGACTCCAGCAGGCTGGTGATCCACGAGTGCGCGCGGGTCTGCGCGCTGGTGGGGCTGCCGCCGTGCTTGTAGGCCCAGTGCGCGGCGATCCCGCGCTCGGCGATCAGGTCCATGTCCTCGGTGCGGATCTGCACCTCGATCGGCGAGCCGTAGGGGCCGAACAGCACCGTGTGCAGCGATTGGTAGCCGTTGGCCTTGGGGATGGCGATGAAATCGCGGAAGCGCCCGTCCAGCGGCTTGTACACCGAGTGCGCGACGCCCAGCGCGTGGTAGCAGTCGGCCACGGTGCGCACGATGATGCGGAAGCCGAACACGTCCATGACGCGGTCGAAGGTCTTCCCCTCGTTCTGCATCTTGTTGTAGATGCTCCACGGCGACTTGACCCGGCTCACCAGGCGGTACTGCAGGCCCTCGTTGGTCAACCGCTGCGCAAGCTGCGCCTCGATCGTCGACATCGCCTCGCGCCGCACCAGCGGCTGGGCGCGGATGCGCTTCTGCAGCACCGAGTGCCGCATCGGGTGCAGCGCCTTGAAGCCGAGATCCTGCAGCTCGGCCTTGATCAGGTTCATGCCCAGCCGCTGCGCGATCGGCGCGTAGATCTCCAGCGTCTCGCGGGCGATGCGCTCGCGCGCCTCGACCGACTGCGCGCCCAGGGTGCGCATGTTGTGCAGGCGGTCGGCGAGCTTGATCAGGATCACGCGCAGGTCGCGCGCCATCGCCAGCATCATCTTGCGGAAGCTCTCGGCGGCGGCCTCCTGGCGGCTGCTGAACTGCAGCTTGTCCAGCTTGGTCACGCCCTCGACCAGGCCGGCGACCTGCTCGCCGAACTGGCTGGCCAGTTCCTCGGCGGTGAGCGAGGTGTCCTCGATGGTGTCGTGCAGGATCGCGGCGACCAGGGTTTCCAGGTCCACCTTCTGCTCGGCCAGCACCCCGGCCACCGCCACCGGGTGGGTGATGTAGGGCTCGCCCGACTTGCGCGTCTGCCCGGCATGCGCCTGCGCGCCCACCGCCCAGGCCCGGCGCAGCACCTGCCGCTGGTCCTCGGACAGGTAGGAAGTCGCCCGCTCCAGCGCGCGCATGTACTCCGGGACGGCGTCGTCGGAGGGCACCGGAACGAGCGCGGTGTCGGTGGGCGCGTGCGGGGTCATCGCCAGAGCCTAGGCGAAAAACCGCGCGATGGGGAGGCGTCGCCGCGGGCACGAACGCGAACGGCCCCGCACAGGCGGGGCCGTCCTCGCAGGCTGGCGCACGGGCGCCGGACGCGAACGCTAGAGGTCGTCGCCCTTGGACAGATCGTCATCGGCCACCACCTCGGCCGCGGCCCACTCCAGCGCCTCGCGCTCCTTGCGCTCGCGCTCGGCCTTGTCCACGGCCTCGATGTAGTCGTTGTCGATCCGGCGCGCGGCGATCTCGCGCAGGGCCAGCACGGTCGGCTTGTCGTCGGTCTCGCTGTTGTCCAGCTGCGGCTCGACGCCGTTGGCCAGCTGGCGCGCGCGCTTGGCGGCCATCATGACCAGTTCGAAACGGTTGTCGACCACCTGCAGGCAGTCTTCCACGGTGATGCGGGCCATCGGGGCTCCCGGCGGCCTCGGGGCCGCTCGCTAGAAGAAGGGAAGGACCGGCGAGTCTAGGCCAGACGCACCGGGTTGAGCAAGTCGCATCCTTTGCAATCAAGCACTTGCGACAGGGGCGCTTCAGGGTTCGGCCAGCAGCGCCTCGATCAGCGCCCGGTGCCGGATCGCCTGCAGCGGCCGCCGCAGGCGGCTGGCCGCGAAGACCGCGCACAGCTCGCCCACCGCGGTGTCGAAGTCCTCGTTGACCACCACGTAGTCGAACTCGTCGTAGTGCGACATCTCCTCGCGCGCGGCGTCCAGGCGCCGGCGCATGACCTCCTCGCTGTCCTGGCCGCGGCGGCGCATGCGCTCCTCAAGCGCGGCGCGCGAGGGCGGCAGGATGAACACGCTGACCGCCTCGGGCACCTTCTCGCGCACCTGCCGCGCGCCCTGCCAGTCGATCTCCAGCAGCACGTCGTGCCCGGCCGCCAGCTGCGGCTCCACCGACTGCCGCGCGGTGCCCTTCCAGTCGCCGTGCACCTGCGCGTACTCGAAGAACTCGCCGGCGCGGATCATCGCCTGGAACTCCTCGGCGCTGACGAAGTGGTAGTGCTCGGCATGGCGCTCGCCCGGCCGCGGCGGCCGCGAGGTGAACGAGATCGACAGCCGGATCGACGCATCGCGCGCCAGGCAGGCGTTGACCAGGCTGGACTTGCCGGCCCCCGAGGGCGCGGCGACGATGAACAGCGTGCCGCGGCCCGGGCCGGGCGCCGGGAGTGAGGATGCGGGAGTGGACAAAGCGGGGGCCCGGTCGTCGCTCAGCGGGTTGGCCATCGTAGTTGCTTCCGCGGGTTCCCGGCCCGGGGCGCCGATCCCCATGCCAGGCTATTCAATGTTCTGCACCTGCTCGCGGATCTGGTCGATCAGCACCTTCAGCTCCACCGCGGCCTGCGAGGTACGGCGGTCGACCGACTTCGAGCCCAGGGTGTTGGCCTCGCGGTTGAACTCCTGCAGCAGGAAGTCCAGGCGGCGCCCGACCGGCTCGCGCTGGGCGAGCACCCGGCCGATCTCCTCGATGTGGCTGTCGAGGCGGTCGAGCTCCTCGTCGATGTCGAGCTTCTGCAGCGACAGCACCAGTTCCTGTTCCAGCCGCCCCGGATCGAGCGGCTGCGGCAGCTCGGCCAGCCGCGCCTCCAGCCGCGCGCGCTGTCCCTCGCGGATCCGCGGCACCAGCGCGCGCACCTCGCCGGCGATGCGGGCGATGCCGTCGACCCGCTCGGCGATGGCGGTGCGCAGCTTGCCGCCCTCGCGCTCGCGCGCGGCGACGAAGTCGTCGAGCACCGCGTCGAGCAGCGCCAGCGCCGCGGCCTGCATCGCCTCCGGATCGACCGCGCGCGCCTGCAGCACGCCCGGCACCTGCAGCAGCTCGGCCAGGCCGGTGTTGAGCCTCGGGAAACGCCCCTCCAGCGAGGCCGCCAGCGCCGCCAGCCGGTCGAGGACGGGCTGGTTGAGTTCCAGCGCGCCGGCGCCCTCGCCGTTGCGCAGGCGCAGGGTCAGGTCGGCCTTGCCGCGCGACAGCCTGGCCGCGACCCGCTCGCGCAGCAGCGGCTCCAGCGCGCGCAGCTCGTCGGGCATGCGCACCGCCAGTTCCAGGTAGCGGTGGTTGACCGCGCGCAGCTCGCAGCCGAGCGTGCCCCAGGGCGTGGCGCGCTCGCCGGAGGCGAAGGCGGTCATGCTTCGGATCATGCGCGAGCGTCGGTTCCGGCGGGCGGGCAGTATGCCATCGCCGCGGCCGCCCCGGGGCGCGGCCGCGCCCCTGCTAGACTCTCCCGCCGCCCAGGTCCCCCATCGCCATGCAAGACATCGCCCGCCCGAGCGGACGCCGCCCCGACCAGCTCCGCGAGGTCCGCATCGAACGCGGCCACACCCGCCACGCGGAGGGCTCGGTGCTGATCGCCTTCGGCCAGACCCGGGTGCTGTGCACCGCCAGCGTCGAGAACCGGGTGCCCGCCTTCCTGCGCGGCAAGGGCGAGGGCTGGGTGACCGCCGAGTACGGCATGCTGCCGCGCGCGACCCATACCCGCAGCGACCGCGAGGCCGCGCGCGGCAAGCAGGGCGGGCGCACCCTGGAGATCCAGCGCCTGATCGGCCGCAGCCTGCGCGCCTGCGTGGACCGCGCGGCGCTCGGCGAGCGCACCATCACCCTGGACTGCGACGTGCTGCAGGCCGACGGCGGCACCCGCACCGCGGCCATCACCGGCGCCTACGTCGCCCTGGCCGACGCCACCCGCTGGCTGCTGGCCAGGCGCGAGATCAAGCGCGACCCGCTGTTCGGCGCGGTCGCCGCGGTCTCGGTCGGGCTGTGGCGCGGGGTGCCGGTGCTCGACCTCGACTACGCCGAGGACAGCGCCTGCGACACCGACATGAACATCGTCATGAACGACGGCGGCGGCTTCATCGAACTGCAGGGCACCGCCGAGGGCCATGCCTTCCGCCGCGACGAGCTCGACGCCCTGCTCGGCCTGGCCGAGCGCGGCATCGGCGAGCTGCTCGCCGCGCAGCGCGCGGCGCTGGACGGATGAGCGCGCTGCCCGGCCCCGGCACCCTGGTGCTGGCCAGCGGCAACGCCGGCAAGCTGCGGGAACTGGGCGCGCTGCTGGCCGGCCTGCCCTACCGCATCGTGCCGCAGCGCGAGCTGGGGGTGGAGGACGCGGCCGAAACCGGCCTGACCTTCGTCGAGAACGCGCTGCTCAAGGCGCGCCACGCCAGCGCCGCGACCGGCTTGCCGGCGCTGGCCGACGATTCCGGCCTGATCGTCGATGCGCTCGACGGCGCGCCGGGGCTGTACAGCGCCCGCTACGCCGGCAGCCCGACCGACGATGCCGCCAACAACGCCAAGCTGCTCGCGGCCCTGCGCGGCGTGCCCGAGGCGCGGCGCTCGGCGCGCTTCTACGCGGTCATCGTATTGCTGCGCCATGCCGAGGACCCGCAGCCGCTGATCGCCGAGGGCACCTGGGAGGGCCGCATCGTCGAGACCCCGCGCGGCGCCAACGGCTTCGGCTACAACCCGGTGTTCCTCGACCCCGCGCACGGCCTGACCGCGGCGGAGATGGACCCCACGTTGAAGGACCACATCAGCCATCGCGCCATCGCCCTGCAGCGGCTGCGCGAGCGGCTGTCGGCCGAACGCGGCGCCTGAACGCGCCGGCCGCCGAACGGCGTTCGCGCGCGGGCGCGCTCCTACAATAGGGCGGTGCTGATCCCCCCGCCCCTGTCGCTGTACGTCCACCTGCCGTGGTGCGTGCGCAAGTGCCCGTACTGCGACTTCAACTCGCACCAGGCGCGCGGCACGCCGCCCTACGCCGCCTACGTGGACGCGCTGCTGGCCGATCTCGACCACGACCTACCGCTGGCCTGGGGCCGCACCGTGCACTCGGTGTTCTTCGGCGGCGGCACCCCCAGCCTGTTCCCGGCCGCCGAGATCGACCGCTTCCTGCAGGGCGCCTCGGCGCGGCTGCGCTTCGCGCCCGGCCTGGAGATCACCCTCGAGGCCAATCCCGGCACCGCCGAGCACGGCCGCTTCGAAGACTACCGCGCCGCCGGCGTCAACCGCATCAGCTTTGGAATCCAGAGCTTCGACGATGGCTGCCTGCGCCGGCTGGGCCGCATCCACGACGCCGCCGAGGCCGAGCGCGCGGTGAAACTGGCGCAGGACGCCGGGCTGGACAACCTCAACCTCGACCTGATGTACGCGCTGCCCGGCCAGGACCTGGCGATGGCCGAGGCCGACGTCGCGCGCGCCGTGGCGCTGGCGCCGGCGCACATCTCCCACTACCAGCTCACCCTGGAACCCAACACCGTCTTCGCCGCGCGCCCGCCCGGCGGGCTGCCCGACGAGGACGGCGCCTGGGACATGCAGGAGCGTTGCCAGGCGGCGCTCGCCGCGGCCGGCTACGCCCAGTACGAGGTCTCCGCCTACGCGCGCGCGGGCCGGCAGTGCGCGCACAACCTCAACTACTGGCGCTTCGGCGACTACCTGGGCATCGGCGCCGGCGCGCACGGCAAGATCAGCCTCGGCCACGACCGCTCGATCCTGCGGCGCTGGAAACAGCGCCATCCCACCGCCTGGCTGGCCGCGGCCGGCACCGCGCAGGCGATCGGCGGCGACGATTTCGTGCCGCCCGCGCGGCGGCCGTTCGAGTACGTGCTCAACGCGCTGCGGCTCACCGAGGGCTTCCGGCTGCAGGACTTCGAGGCGCGGACCGGCCTGCCGCGCACCGCCATCGAGCGACCGCTGCGCGAGGCCATCGCGCGCGGCTGGCTGGAAGCGAGGGCCGAGCGCATACTTCCGACCGCGCTCGGAAGCCGCTTCGGCAACGACGTCATCGAGCTGTTCATGGAAGACGACGCCTGATCGATGCACGCCCCTTCTGCCGACCCCGCCCCGCCCGATCCCTCCCGCCCCGGCCCGCCGGGCGCGCAGCGCCTGGCGACGGCGCCGCTGCCGGCGCGCGTGCGTCGGGTGCTCGAACGGACCCTGCGCACCGCCGAGGCGGAGCTGGATCGCGGCCTGATCCGCACGCTCGACGTCTTCGAGCGCGACCTGCTGCGGCTGACCGAGCTGGCGCGCGCGCCCGCCGCGCAATCCGCGCATGCCGCCGCGCTGCGCGAGCTCCGGCTGGATCGCGCCGGGCTGATCCCGCGCTTCCTGCGCGCGCTGGAAGCCGGACTCGCGGCGATCCGCACGCCGCCGCCCGCACCGGCCGCCGCGCCGCGCGAGGTCAGCTTCCGCAACCTCAGCCTGGTCGAGGTGGAAGAGACCGACGAGGTCACCGTGCTGCGCGAGATCGCCGCGCGCCAGGAGCGCCGCGCCGCCCTGCCCCTGCACCTGCTCGGGCACCGCTTCGGCGTGCTGGCCGGCCAGCCCGCCTTCGACGCCGCCCGCCTGCCGCTGGGCCCGCACGCGCTGTGCCGCGACCTGCGCGAGGCCGTCGCGCCGCTCGGTCTGGGCCACGAGGCGCGCCTGCTGCTCTACCGCGGCTTCGAGCGCGAAGTGATGAGCGGCTACCCGCAATTGCTGGAACGCGTCAACGAGCAGTTGATCGCCGACGGCATCCTGCCGGCGCTCACCTTCGTCCCGATCCGCGCGCGGCCGACGCCGCGACCGCGCGACGCGGAGGGAGACCGCCCGCAGGAGCGCGCCGCCGGCGGCCGGGCGCACACGGCCTGGTTCGGCCAGCCCGCCGCCGGCGCAGTGGCCGATGGCGCGGCCGGCGCGCTGGCCCTGCTGCGGCAGTTGCTGGCCGCCCGGCGCCCTGCCGCGGGCGCCGGCGCCGCGCCCGGCGGCGGCGCCGGCGCTGCGCGCATGCTGACCACCCCGGAGCTGCTGGACGCGTTGCGCGCGCTGCAGCCGCGACGCGAGGCCACCGGCGCCGCGGGCATCGGCGAGCTCCGCCGCGACATCCTGGCGCAGGCCGCCGACGGCGGCGCCCCGGCCGCGCTCTCGCCCGAGGATGGCGACACCTTCGCGCTGCTGGAACTGCTCTACGCCTGGCTGGAACGCGAGCTGCGGCGCGACGCGCCCACCGCGGACCTGATCCGCCGCCTGCAACTGCCGCTGCTGCGCATGTCGCTGCAAGACCGCGCCGCGCTGCTGCGCGCAGACCACCCCGCGCGCCGGCTGCTCGACACGGTGGCCGAGAGCGCCGCGCGCTGGTTGCCGCCCGGCGAACTGGACCCGCACCTGATCGGGCCGCTGCAGCGCGCGGTGGCCGAGGTGGGGGCCGAACGCGACCAGGACCCGGCGGTCTTCGAGCGCGCGCAGGCGCGGCTGCACGCCGACCTGCAGGCGCAGGCGCGCCGCGCCGCCGCCGCCGAGCGCCGCCACGTGGAGGCCGCCCGCGGCAAGGAGAAGCTGGAGATCGCCAGGCGTCGCGCCGAGGCGGTCGTCGCCGCGCAGACCGAAGGCCAGCGGCTGCCGCCGCTGGTGCGGACGCTGCTGTCGCAGGCCTGGAGCGACGTGTTGACCCTGACCCTGCTGCGGCAGGGCGAGGACTCCGCGACCTGGCGCGCGCAGTTGGCGGCGACCCGCCGCATCGTCGCCCGTGGCGCCACCGGCGCCGCCGACGAGGCGCTGGCCGCCGACGTCGAGGCCGCGCTCGGCCAGGTCGGCTACCACGACGAAGAGGCCCGCGCCATCGCCGCGCTCCTGGCCGGTCGCGACGACGCCGACGCCGCCGCGCGCACGGAGATCGCCCTGGCGCTGGCGGCGCGTGCCCGCCTGGGCGAGGAACGCGCCGTGCAGGCGCCGCCCACGGAAAGCGGGGCCGATCTCACGCCGGAGGAACGGACGCAGTACGAACGCCTACTTGCGCTGCCGGCCGGCGCCTGGATCGACTTCGATGTCGGCCCGGACGGCGCGGTGGCACGGCGGCGACTGTCCTGGTTCAGTCCCGAGACCGGCCATGCGCTGCTGGTCAACCAGCGCGGCCAGCGGGTGGCCGAGCCCACGCTCCACGCCCTCGCGCGGCAGCTCGCGCGCGGCGAGGCCCGGGTGGTCGAGGCTTCGCGCGGCCTGCCGGTGGACCGCGCCTGGGAAGCGGCGCTGAAGGCGCTGCGCGAACAGAGCGGCGACGAGGCGCCCCGCGCATGACCGCCCCCGCCGGCTCCGAATACCGCCGCGCGCCCAGGCGCCAGGTCGCCGGGCTGATCGAGGTGATCGACGCCATGACCGAGCAACGCCTGGGCCGCATCGGCAACCTGTCCGAGACCGGCATGCTGCTGATCGCCGGCGTGCCGCTGGTGGAGGACGCGCTGTACCAGCTCCGGTTCGCCCTGCCGCCCGCCACGCCGGGCGCCTCCCCGCGCGCGCTCGAGCTGGGCGCGCAGCTGCTGTGGAGCGCGGCGGCCGGCGCGCCCGGCCAGGTCTGGGCCGGGTTGCGCTTCATCGCCCTGGACGAGGCGCAGGCGCGCGCCCTGCGCGAGTGGGTGCGCGCCACCGGCTGAGCGCGGGGCCGCCGGCAGCCGCGTGGCGAATGCGTGACAATGGGCGCTCACTCGTCCCACAGGCGCCCGCGCTCCGATGACCGCAGACACCGCTTCCCTCTACGCCGACCACCTCGCCACCCTGCAGCGCCGCACCGCCGTCGCCCTGGAACGCGGCGGCTTCGACACCCTGGTCGTGCCGAGCGGCACGCCGCACCGGCAGGTGTTCGACGACCGCGACTATCCCTACGCGGCCAACCCGCAGTTCAAGGCCTGGGTGCCGCTGACCCGCAATCCGGGCAGCTGGCTGGTGGCCACGCCGGGCGAGCGGCCGAGGCTGATCTACCTGCAGCCGTTCGACTACTGGCACGTGGTGCCGGAGGCGCCGGCGGGGATCTGGGTCGAGCACTTCGACGTGACCGTCGTGCGCAGCGCCGAGGAGGCCCTGCAGCACCTGCCCCGGGACGCGTCGCGCTGCGCGATCCTCGGCGAGGCGCAGAGCGCGCTGGGCGATTTCGTGCCGAACAACCCGGAGCCGGTGCTGGCCTACCTGGACTACCACCGCGCCTACAAGACGCCCTACGAGATCGAGATGATCCGCGAGGCCACCGTGCGCGGCGTGCGCGCGCACCGCGCCGCCGAGCGCGCGTTCCGCGCCGGCGCCTCCGAGTTCGGCATCCACCTGGCCTACTGCCAGGCCGCCGGACAGGACGCGCACGACCTGCCCTACGACAACATCGTCGCCCTGAACCAGCACGGCGCGGTGCTGCACTACACCCAGCTCGACCGCGTGCCGCCGAAGCCGCTGCGCAGCCTGCTGGTGGACGCGGGCGCCGCCCACGCCGGCTACGCCTGCGACATCACCCGCACCCATGCGTTCGAGGAAGGCGGCGAGTTCCAGGCCCTGATCGAGGCCGTGGACCGCGTGCAGCAGGACCTCAACGACCGCTTCCGCGCCGGCACCGATTATCGCCAGGTGCATCTCGACGCCCACCTCGCCCTGGCCGGCGTGCTGCGCGAGGCCGGAGTGATCCGCATGCAGCCGGAATCGGCGCTGGAATCGGGCGTCAGCGCCAAGTTCTTCCCGCACGGCATCGGCCACGGCATCGGCCTGCAGGTCCACGACGTGGGCGGCTTCGCGGCCTCCGACGCCGGCGGCACCATCCCCAAGCCCGACGGCCACCCCTACCTGCGCCTGACCCGCACCCTCGAGCCCGGCATGGTGGTGACCAACGAGCCCGGCATCTACTTCGCCGACCTGCTGATGCAGGAACTGCGCGAGAGCGAGCACGCCGGCGAGATCGACTGGGACCGCGTCGAGGCCCTGCGCCCCTACGGCGGCATCCGCATCGAGGACGACCTGGTCGTCGCCGAGGACGGCGCCCCGCGCAATCTCACCCGCGAGGAGTTCGCGCGCAGCGCCGGCTGACCCCGCGCTCGCGACGGCGGCGCGCGCTGTGCGCCGCCGTCAGCGCGCGGCCATGAACGCCTCGATCTCCTCCGCGCTGCGCGGCAGTCCTTCGGTGAGCACTTCATGGCCGTCGCGGGTGATCGCCACGTCGTCCTCGATGCGGATGCCGATCCCCCGCCACGCCGCCGGCACGCCCCGCGCGTCCGGCGGGATGTAGAGCCCGGGCTCGACGGTGAACACCATGCCCGGCTCCAGCACCCGCGACTGGCCGTCGATGCGGTAGTCGCCGACGTCGTGCACGTCCAGGCCGAGCCAGTGCCCGGTCTTGTGCGGATAGAAGCGCTTGTAGTCGCCTCCGGCGATCAGCCGCGCCGGCCGGCCCTTCAGCAGCCCCAGGCGCACCAGCCCCTCGGTGAGCACGGCGACCGCGGCATCGTGGAGGGCGGCGTAGGCCACGCCCGGCCGCGCCTGCGCGATCGCCGCCGCATGCGCCGCCAGCACCAGGTCGTGCAGGGCGCGCTGCTCCGGGCCGAAGCGGCCGTTGGCCGGGAAGGTCCGGGTGATGTCGGCGGCGTAGCCGCGGTATTCGGCGCCGGCGTCGATCAGCACCAGGTCGCCATCGGCCACCTGCGCGCGATTGGCGCGATAGTGCAGCACGCAGCCGTTGGCGCCGGCGCCCACGATGCTCTCGTAGGCCGGCACCGCATCGTGGCGCCGGAACACCCGCTCCAGCTCGGCCTGCAGCTCGTATTCGTGCATCCCCGGGCGCACCGCGCGCATCGCCGCGGCGTGCGCCTCCATGCTGATCCGCGCCGCGCGCTTCATCAGCCGCAGTTCCTCGCGCGACTTGAACAGCCGCATCTCGTCGAGCAGGTGGCCCAGTTCCAGGAACTCGTGCGGTGGCTGCGCGCCCAGCCGCACCTGCGCGCGCACGCGGTTGAGCCAGCCGATCAGCTTGAGGTCGAATTCGGTGTCGCGGCCGAAGTGGTAGTAGACGCGGGTGCGGCCTTCCAGCAGGCCCGGCAGGATCTCGTCGAGATCGTCGATCGGATAGGCATCGTCCATGCCGAATCCATCCACCGCGCCCTCCGGCCCCGCGCGCGGCCCGTCCCAGGCCTCGCGCTCCGGGTCGCGCTCGCGGCAGAACAGGAGGCTCTCGCCGTGCGCGCGCCCAGGCACCAGCACCAGCACCGCATCGGGCTCCTCGAAGCCGGTGAGATACCAGAGATCCGAGTCCTGGCGGTACGGATAGTGGGTGTCGCGGCTGCGCACGCGCTCGGGCGCGGCGGGCAGGACCAGGATGGCGTCGGGCCCGGCCATGCGCATCAGCTGGCGGCGGCGCCGCGCATAGGTCGCGGCGGGGATTCCGGCATGGGCGCTCATGCGATCGGCGGTCCTCAGTTCAGGCTCTGGCGGTGGCGGCGCCCGAGCGCGCAGTCGCCGTGCAGCAGCAATGCCGCGACGCGCACGAACTCCTCGATCTCCGCCAGCGCGTTCTCATCCTCGTCGTCGCCGCCGTCCTGCGGCGCGGCCGCGGCGAGCTTGGCCAGGTCGCCGAGCGCCTCCCGGCCCTCTTCCGACAGCCCCGGCGCCTCGCCGGCCGCCAGACCGAACGCGCCCAGGAAGCCGCGGCACCACTCGAACAGCGCCGCGCTGCGCTGGTACAGCGTGGCGTCGGCGTCTGGCAGCAGCAGCGCGAAGCCGAAACTGCGGTCCTCCAGCTGCGCCGCGGTCGCCGCCCGCAGCGCCTGCAGGGTGTCGTCGGCTTCCGCCGACTCGGCATCGGCCAGGAGCCGGCCCAGCCAGCCGGGCGCCTGGTCGCCGCCGCCGGCCAGCCAGCCGCTCACGGCGCCGTGCAGCTCCGCCGGCGTCGTCGCCAGGCCGAGCCGCCGGATCGAGTCCTCGACGGCCTCGGGCGCGGGAAGGGATTCGTCGGTCACGGCATCGCTCCGCGGTGGGCGCCACAGTCTAGGGCGTGCGCCGCGCGAGCGCATGCGGCCTTCCATGCGCTCGCGCGACCGGAGGCGACCGGCGCGGTGCGGCGCTCCCGCCCGGCACCGGGCGCCGCACGCCGCCTTGACCGGGTTCCGGCGGCTGCCTATCGTGCCGCCATGGACCCGCCCGATCCCGTCGCCCAGCTGCGCGCCCTCGCCGGTCGTCTCGAGACGCTGGTGGAGCGCATCCAGCGGCTCACCGAGGAAAACCGCAGCCTGCGGCAGCAGCAGGAGCAGCTCGCCAGCGAACGCGCGCAGCTGCTGGCCAAGAACGAGCAGGCGCGGTCGCGGGTCGAGGCGATGATCGCGCGCCTGAAATCGCTGGAACAGCACACGTGAGCACCGAGCCGGTCTCGATTCGCGTGCTTGACCGCGAGTACACCGTCGGCGTGTCCGCCGACGCGCGCGATGCGCTGCTGGCCGCCGCGCGCGTGCTCGACGGCAAGATGCGCGAGGTGCGCGGCAGCAACCGCATGGCCGCGGTCGATCGCGTGGCCGTACTGGCGGCGCTCAACCTGGCCTACGAACTGCAGGAGCTGCGCGCCCTACACGAGACGCGCGAGCGCGAATTGCGCAGCGTGCTCGACCGGCTCGAGCGCCGTCTCGACAGCCTCGACTGAACCTCGCGTCGGCGCGTCCTGAACGTCCCCTGCCGGCGCCGACCGGCGGACGTGCGCGACGGCGAACGCGCGCTATACTCCCCCTCGCGTCCTCTGCTGTGTCGACGGCGCGCGCAAACATTCGCCTTGTCCCTTAATGACGACCTCGGGGACGTGACGGAATCCGGGTGTGCAAGTCCGCCCCGTGCGGAAAGCCCGATGGATCCCAAGCGTTCCCACTTGAACCCCGGGTTCAAGGTCGTTTCGCGCGCATCGTCATGGCGGAGGACGTATTGATTTCCGGCGCGGGCGCGGCGGAAGCCCGGCCAGCGCCGCGGCTTCCGCCGCGCCCGCGCCGCATCCGCACCCGGCTTCGCGCCGCATGCGGGGTTCCGCGCCCCGGCGCACTCGTCCAGAATGCGCGCATGTCCGATTCCTCGAGCCCGCCCACGTCCGCCGAGCGCGCCGCGCTGCGGCGCTCGCTGCGCGACCGCCGCAAGGCGCTGTCGGCGCCGGAGCGCATCGCCGCCGCCGAGCGCGTCGCCGAACGGCTGCTGGCGCTCCCGTTCGCGCCGCAGCAGGGCTACGTCGCCGGCTACTGGGCGATGGACGGCGAGGTCGCCCTGCACGTCTGGCAGCTGCGCCTGCCGCGCGGCGTCGTCTACTGCCTGCCCGTCCTGCACGACGACGGCCGCATGCGCTTCGCGCCGTGGCGGCCCGGCGACCCGCTGGCCGCCAACCGCTACGGCATTCCCGAGCCGCAATCCGGGCCGGGCGCGCTGCTCGCGGCCGGCGACATGACGCTCGTGGTGACGCCGCTGGTCGGCTTCGACCGCAGCGGGCGCCGGCTGGGCATGGGCGCCGGCTGGTACGATCGCACTTTCGCCGACCGCCTCGACGCGGCGCCGCCGCCGTGGCTGGTGGGCGCCGCGCATGCCGTCCAGGAAGTCGAGGCCCTGCCCGAAGCGCCGTGGGACGTGCCCATGGACGCGATCTGCACCGAATCCGAAACCCTGATGCCCGCCGCCGCATGACCGCACGCAAGCGCTACTGGCTCATGAAGTCGGAGCCGACCGACTTTTCCATCGACGATCTCGAGCGCGTCGGCACCGAACCCTGGACCGGCGTGCGCAACTACCAGGCGCGCAACTTCATGCGCAACGGCATGCAGGTCGGCGACGGGGTCCTGTTCTACCACTCCAACACGAAGGTGCCGGGCATCTACGGCATCGCCGAGGTCGCCTCGCCGGCGTACCCGGACCCGACCCAGTTCGATCCCCGCTCCAAGTACCACGATGCCCAGGCCACGCGCGAGGAACCGCGCTGGTTCCTGGTCGACGTGCGCTTCGTGCGCCGCCTCGAGCGCCCCATCCCGCTCGACCTCATCCGCACCCGCGCCGACGATCTCGGCGAGGAGTTCGCGTTGATCCGCAAAGGCAGCCGGCTCTCGGTGCTGCCCGTGACGCCCGCGCAGTGGAAGATCCTGCTCGCGCTGGAAAAGGCCTGACATGTCCGAAAGCAAGCGCCTGGCCGGCGAGAAGGCCATCGAGTTCGTCGAGGACGGCAGCGTCGTCGGCGTCGGCACCGGTTCCACCGTGGCCTACTTCATCGACGCCCTGGCGCGCATCCGCGACCGCATCGAGGGCGCGGTCTCCAGTTCGGAGCAGAGCACGCAGCGGCTGAAGGCCCACGGCATCCCCGTGCTCGATCTCAACGCCGCCGGCCCGCTGCCGCTCTACGTGGACGGCGCCGACGAGTGCGATCCGCACAAGCGCCTCATCAAGGGCGGCGGCGCCGCCCTGACCCGCGAGAAGATCATCGCCGAGGCCAGCGAGCGCTTCGTCTGCATCATCGATCCCGCCAAGCAGGTGCCGGTGCTGGGCCGTTTCCCGCTGCCGATCGAGGTGATCCCGATGGCGCGCAGCCTGGTCGCCCGGCAGGTGCTGGCGCAGACCGGCGGCCAGCCGGTCTGGCGCGAGGGCGTGACCACCGACAACGGCAACTGGGTGCTCGACGTCCACGGGCTGGAGATCGTCGACCCGGTCGCGACCGAGCGCGCCCTCAACCAGATTCCCGGCGTCGTCAGCGTCGGTCTGTTCGCGCGCCGCCCCGCCGACGTCGTGATCGTCGGCACCGAGCCGCCGACGGTGCTCTGAGCCCGTCGAGGCAGCACCCACTCGTCCGCACCGGACGAGCGATCGGTACGCCACTTTGCACTTTCTTCTCCCGCGCTCGCGGGGGAAGGCGTCCGCGTGGGCGCGTGAGCGGGCTCGATCGCGCGCTGCCGAGTTTCTCCAGCGCTGAGTTGACGGGAGGCAAAGAAAAACCCCCCGCCTATCGGCGGGG
>NZ_JAAN01000034.1 GCF_000559025.1 Luteimonas huabeiensis HB2
AGTCCTTAAGATACAAGGGCTCTCTGGGCGCCTGCTGCCTGCCCCCATCCGCCTTCGGCACCTTCCCCCGCTTGCGGGTGTATAGACCGGATACATGGTGGACGGGTGTTCGGGGACATGGTGGACACATTCAAGCTTGGCATTTGGTCCGACAGGAGCGGGCGATGCCGTGGCAGGAGGTGTCGACGATGGCGTTACGAGAGGAGTTCACCCGGCTGGCGCAGCAGGAGGGCGCCAACGTCCGGCAGCTGTGCCGGCGGTTCGGGATCAGCCCCACGACGGGCTACAAGTGGCTGGAGCGGGCGCGCTCGGGCGAGCCGCTGTCGGATCGTTCCCGACGGCCGCAGACCACGCCCCGGCGCTGTGCGGCGCACGTCGAGGCCGAGGTCGTGAAGCTGCGTGCGCAGCATCCGGCCTGGGGCGCGCGGAAGCTGGCCCGCCGGCTGGAGGTGCTGGGCCATGCGATGCCGGCGGTCAGCACCGTGCATGCCGTGCTTCGGCGTCACGACCTGATCTCGCCGGCCGCCTCGCAGGCGGCCCGGCCCTGGCAGCGCTTCGAGCATGCCGCGCCCAACGATCTGTGGCAGATGGACTTCAAGGGCCATGTCCCGATGCTTCGGGGGCGGTGCCATCCCCTGACCGTGCTCGACGACCACTCCCGCTATGCCCTGGCCCTGCAGGCCTGCGGCGAGGAGACGCGCGAGACCGTCATCGGGCACCTGATCGCCGTGTTCCGGCGCTACGGGCTGCCGGCACGGATGACCATGGACAACGGCGCGCCCTGGGGCGCCGACGGCATGCACTACACCCGGCTCGACCTGTGGCTGATGCGGCAGGGCATCCGGGTCGGCCATTCGCGGCCGTTCCATCCGCAGACCCAGGGCAAGGACGAACGCTTCCATCGCACGCTCGACGTGGAGGTGTTGCAGCTCACGCCCCTGATCGATCTCGACCGCGCCCAGCGGACATTCGATGGCTGGCGGACTCTCTACAACCAGCAGCGCCCGCACGAGTCGCTGGGCATGGACGTGCCCAGCAACCGCTATCGCCCCAGTTCGCGCGACTACATCGAGCATCCGGCCCCGCCTGAATACGGCAATGGCGACGTCGTGCGGACCGTGCATGCGCATGGCCGCATCAGCTGGCGGAGAGAAGCCTGGCGGGTCGGCAAGGCGTTCGTGGGCGAGCGCGTCGCGATCCGTCCGACCGGGGTGGACGGGCAGTACGAGGTTTACTGGAGCACCTGCCGCATCGCCAGGATCGACCTCGCGACCGGACAGGTGAACGCGGGGCGAGCCCTCGCATGACCTGTCCACCATGTCTCCGAACAGGTGTCCACCTTGTGTCCGGTCTATACAGCGGGGGAAGGGAAAAACAGAGTGCTCCCCGCTTGCGGGGGAAGGGAAAACAGAGTGCTCCCCGCGTGCGGGGGAATGGAAAGACAGCATGGGTTCCGCAGGCTAGGGAAGGATCGCCCTTACGCGCTCAATCCGCCTCAGCGCGCGGCCTGGCGCAGGACCGCCAGCGGAAAGCGCAACCAGATCGCCAGCCAGACCGCCACGCGCTGCGCCGGGCTGCGCCGGGGCGCCTCGAAGCGCCGGAAATAGCGCCACAGGCCGCGATGCTTGTGCCATTCGACGAACAGCGGCCGCGAGCGGCTGGACACGCCGCGCACATGCACGACGCGCACGTCGTTGGCGACCGCGAGCAGCGCGCCGGCCTCGCGCGCGCGCCGGCACAGGTCGAGGTCCTCGGCATGCAGGCGGTAGCCGGTGTCGAAGCCGCCGATGCGCGCGAACAGCGCGCGCGGCATCAGCATCAGCGCGCCGGACACCGCGTCCACCGGCTGCAGCGCGACGCGCGTGTCCACCGGCAGATCGAGCCGGCGCGCGGCGGGCGAGCGCAGCATGGCGAGAAAGTCGGGGTCGCGGCGGCGCGCGGCGCCGTCGCGCTCGCCTGCCTCGTCCACCAGGTCGGCGCCCAGCAACGCCGGTGCCGGCTGCGCGGCGGCGTATTCGCGCAGCCGCGCCAGCGCGTCCGCGCCGGGCAGGCAATCGGGGTTGACGAAGGCCAGCCACGGCGCGTCGCTGGCGGCCGCGCCCTGGTTGCAGGCGACCGCGAAACCGGGGTTGTCCGGATTGCCGATGAAGCGCACGCGCGGATCGAGGCTGGCGTGGCGCTGCACCAGCGCCAGCGTGCCGTCGCGCGAGCCGTTGTCGACCACGCGGATCTGGGTCACGCCGGCCGCCGCGCGCAGCCGCTCCAGGCATTCGCCGATGGTGGACGCGCTCTGGTAGGTCACCACCACCGCGGCGATGCCGCCGGCGGCATCGGGGACGTTCGCGCTCATCGGGGCGCGTCCTCGCCGGGCGAAGCGTCGCCGGGCCCGGGCGCGACGGTGCCTGCCCGCGCCCCATCGCCTGCACCGCAGGCGGCCTCCTCCTGTGCCGCGGAACGGGAGCGGGACGAGGGTGGGCCGCCTTCGGCTGCCGGGGTCGCCTGGAACAGCTCGTGCTGCGCCGGCGGCCGCTCCAGCGCGTGGTAGCGCGCGCGCAGCGCCGCGCGCGGTTCGTGCAGCGGGTCGCGCATCAGGAAGCCGGCGATGCGCGCGTGCCAGTCCGGCCAGCGCGCGGCCAGCGCGGGCAGGTCGCCGTCGGCCGGGCCGCCCTCGCCGCCGCGGGCGACGAACGCGGTCTCGCACAGCACGTTGCGCCAGCCCAGGCCCGACAGCCGCAGCGACAGGTCGATCAGCGCCGCGTACCAGGAGGCGTAGCTCGACGCGTCCAGCCCGCCGGCGCGACGCCGTGCGCTGCCGCGCAGCAGCACCGCGTGCCCGACCGCGGCCGGCAGTTCCGGGTGCAGCGGCGGCAGGCCGCGGCAGGCGGCGCCGAGCCGCGCCAGGTCGTCGGGCACCGGCGAGATCTCGCCGATGCGCGGCCAGGCCGCGGACTCGCCGGCGTTGCACCAGGGCGTGGCGGTGGCGATCGAGGCGTCGCGCTCGAAGCAGGCCGCAAGCTCGGTCAGCCAACCCGGCGCCGGCACCGCGTCGGGCGCCAGCACCGCCACGTCGGCCTCGCCGCAGACCGCCAGTGCCTCGTCGAGGTGGGCGACCTCGCCGATGCCGCGCTGGCGGCGGCTGTAGTCGGCCTGCAGCGCGGTGCCGGCCAGCCAGCGCTCGACGATGGCCAGACCGCGCGGGCCGGCGCAGGCGTCGTCGGCCAGCCACACCCGGGTGCCCGGCGGCGTGCCCGCGTCGAGCGCGGCCAGGCAGGCGTCGAGGGCGTCGTCGTCGGCGCCCAGCGGCAGCAGGACGATGGGCGGCGATGGACTCATGCCGCGCGCGTCACTCCACCCCGTCGGTCCCGGCCCCGGCCGGCTCGCCGCGCCGCGCCGCGTCGGCCGCTTCGCGCTCGGCCTGGCGGCGCTGGCGCTCCGCCTGGCGGGCCTCCTGCTGCCGCAGCGGCTCCAGCGCCTGGAAGCGCCGGCTGTACTCGTCGGTCAGGCGGCGGGCTTCCAGCGGGTCGCGCACGATGGTCGGGGTCAGCAGGATGATGACCTCGGTGCGCTCGTTGCGGTTGCGCTGCTGGCCGAACAGGGCGCCGATGACGGGAATGCGGCTCAGGCCCGGGAGCCCGGTGGACCCCCGCTCGTTCTGGTCGCTGATCAGGCCGGCCAGCATCACCGTGTCGCCGGTCTGCACCGCCGCCTCGGTCTTGAGCCGGCGCGTGTCGATGCGGACGTTGCCGTTGGCGTCGCGCTCGCTCAGCGGAGAGCTGACCTCCTGCACGATGTCCAGGAACACCATGCCGTCCTTGGTCACCCGCGGCCGCACCTTGAGGATGATGCCGGTGTCGATGTACTGCACCTGGCTGATCGCGTTGTCGGTGCTGCCGAAGATCGGATTCACGCTGACCGAGGAAATCGGGATGCGGCTGCCGACGTTGAAGGTCGCCTCGGCGTTGTTGCGCACGAAGACCGAGGGCGTCTGCAGCAGGCGGATGTCGGTCACCTCGTCGAGCGCGGAGATGATCGCGGCCGCATCGTTCTTGAACAGCGTCCAGGACACGCCGCGCCGCTCGCCCGAGCCGATGATGTTGCCGCCGAAGGTGCTCCATTGCCGCGGCAGCAACGGGTTGTCGCGCAGGCTCAGGCTCGGCAGCCCGAACTCCTGCTGCCCGCCGTTCTCGATGAACCAGTTCACCCCGTAGCGCAGCTCGCCGTTCAAGGCGACCTCCGCCACCTGCGCTTCGATATGGACCTGCATCGGCATCACATCGAGCCGGTCGACGACTTCGCGGATCGACTTCCACGCCCCGGCGGTGGCGCGCACCAGCAAGGTGTTGGTCTCGTCCACGGCGGACACGCCGACCTGGGTGCCGTCGACTTCCAGAGTCACGCTGGCGGTGCCCTGCTGCTGCGGGTTGAGCGACATCTGCCCCTCGAAGCCGCCGCTGGTGCCGCCGAAGCCGCTGCCGCCGCCGCTCATGCCGTCGTTGCCGGTGAGCGAGGCGCCGTCGCGGCGCTCGTCGAGGTTCTGCCCGCCCAGGCCCATCGGGCTGGTGCCGGGCATCAGCGAGGCGCTGCCGCCCTCGCCGCCGCGGCGGCCGCCGGCGCCGAACACCTGCGCCAGCCGCTCGGCCAGCTCCGCCGCCTTGATGTACTTGAGCTCGTAGGAGAACAGCCGCGACTCGCCGCCTGCGCCGTCGATGCGCTCCAGCCAGCGCTGGATCTCGTCGAGGTAGCTCGGCTGCGCGGTGATGACCATCACCGCGTTGGCGCCTTCCAGCGGCAGGAAGCGGAACATGCCGGCGACCGGGGAGTTGCTCTCCTCGCCGAAGACCTTCTCCAGGTCCGCCACCACCTGGCTGGCGCGCCCGGATTCCAGCGGGAACACGCCCACCGACATGCCGGCCAGCCAGTCGACGTCGAAGATCTCGATGGTGCGCAGGTAGTTCTCCAGCTCGCCGCGGGTGCCGGCCACGGTGATCACGTTGCGCGCGTTGTCGACGTTGACGATCGCGTTGGGCCGGGCGTAGGGCTCGAGCACCTTCTCCATCTCGGTGGCGGAGATGTAGCGCAGCTGCACCGTGCGCGCCTCGAAGCCGCGCGCGGTGGCGGCGCCGCCGGTGCGCGGGGCGACCGCGCCGGTGGCGAGCGCGCCGTCGGCGGGCACGATGTTGTAGCGGCCGTCGCTGTAGATCATCCGCGCGTTGTTCCAGCCCAGCACCATCTCCAGCAGGCTCAGCGCCTGCGCCGGGCTGACCGGGCGCGGCGTGGCCAGGGTCACGGTGCCCTGCACTTCCGGGGCGATCACGTAGTTCTGCCCCAGCATGTCGCCCAGCACCGCCTTGACCACGGCGTGCACGGACTCGCCCTCGAAGTTGAAGGTCGCCTCGCCGGAGGTGCCGGCCAGGTTGGGCGGCGCCGAGGCGGCCACCGAGCGGTTGATGGTCTGCTGGGTGCCGCGGCGGATCTGCGCGCGCGGGCCGAGATCGTCCTCCTCCAGCGGCTCGCGCTCGACGGCGGCGGCCGCGCGCGGCACCGCGGCGCCGTCCCGGCGGATGTCGGGCATGGGCGCGGTCGCGCAGGCGGCCAGCAGGGTCGCCAGCAGCCCGATCGCCAGGGCGTGGAGGAAGGGAGCTCGGGAGGTTCGCGTCATTGCGGGCACTCTACGGGTTCTGCTGCTGGGCGGCCTGTTCCGCGCGCAGGCGCGCGCGGCGGGCCTCGATGCGGCGGCGGATCGCCTCGGCCTGGCTCTCGGGGCTGGGTTCGGCGCGCTGCGCGCCGTCGGCGGCCGCGGCGGCGTCCGCCGCGGCCTGCGCGGACGCCTGCGCCTGCGCGCCGCGCGCGGCATCCTGCGCCTGCGCCTGCGCGACGGCCTGCGGCGGGGGCGGCGCGCGCTGCGCGGCGCCACCGAACTCAGCGTCCAGCCGCCGAAGCCGCGCGGCGACTCGCCCACGCGCACGCGCAGCGGCTCGCCGCCGTCGCGCGGCTGCACGATCGCCATCTGCAGCGGGGGCGCGATCAGCACGCTGGTCAGCACCAGGTCGAAGGTCGGCGCGGCGACCTCCTCGCCGTTGCCGTCGATCAGGAACGGGCGGTGGCGCCGGTCCTCGGCGAACAGCGGGCGCTCGCCGATCTCGGCGTACTGGGTCGGCGGCCCCAGCCGCTCGGCGGCGGGTTCGGGCGCGTCGGGCAGGGCCTGGGCCAGGCTCGGGTCGTCGGGCAGCGGCGCCACCCGCCCGGCCAGCCCGAACAGCGCAAGCACCCAGACCAGCACCGCCCACAGCGCGGTCGCCGCCAGCAGGCCGGTGGTGGCGCCGACTCCCTCAAGGCGCATCGGCGGCCTCCGGCGGCTGCAGGTAGCCGTAGAGATCGAAGCTGACGTCGAGACCGACGCCCTGCTCCGGGCTCTCGGCGGCCATGAAATGGCGCTGCGAGAGGATGTTGAGGTTGTCCACGAACAGCCGCGGCACGCCGCTCTCCAGCGCGTGCAGCACCGCGGCCAGTTCCGGTGAGCCGCAGCGGATGCGCGCCTGCACCACCACCCGCGGGAAGCGTTCCTGCTGGCGCCCGCCGGCGATCGGCGAACGGTTGATGATCGCGCAGCTGCGGTTGCCGGGACTGGCCTCGGCCACCGTCGCCTCCAGCCGCTGCACCAGCGCGGCGGTGGCCAGTTCCGGGCTGCGCTCGGGCAGGAAGCCGGGGGTACGCGCGTAGCGCTCGGCGACCTCGGCCATGCGCTGCTGGATCTGCGGCTGCTGCTGCAGGGCCGCGCGCGCGCGCAGGTCGCGCTGCTGCAGCGCGTCGATGCGCGCCTGCGCCTCGCGCATCGGCACCGTCCACCACGGGTGCACCAGCAGCAGGTAGGCCAGCGCCAGCAGGCCCAGCAGGATGCCCAGCGCGATCCAGCGGTCGCGCGCGCTGGCCTCAGCCGTCCGCATCGGGGGCTCCTGGCGTCTGCGGCGGCGCGGCGCCGGCGGCCGGCGCCGGCGCGGCGACCGCCAGTTCCGCGGTCAGGGTGAAGCGGTCGCGGCGGTTGCGCGGATCGGGCTGCAGCGCGCCGGTCAGCGCCGGCGAACGCCACAGCGGCGAGCCCTCCAGTTGCCCGACCAGCGCCGAGGCCTCGTTGCTCAGCCCGATCAGCAGCAGGCGATCGTTCTCGACCGCGAGCTTCTCCAGATAGGTCGAATCGGGCAGCCGGCGGGTGATCTCGTCCAGGATCTCGACCATGGTCGGCCGGCCGGCGCGCTGGGTTTCCAGGTAACGCATGCCCTCGATCAGATCGACCAGCCGCTGCCGTTCCACCGAGGCCGCGCGCGCCTGCTCGATGCGCGGGCGCGACTCGCGCTCGAAGGCGTCGGCGGCGGCGCGGCGGTTGTCTAGGATCTGCCACAGGCCGGCGGCCAGCGCCAGCGCCGCGATCGCGGCCAGCAGCAGGTTCCAGCGGCCCCACGGATCGCTGCGCCGGCGGCGGCGCCCGGCCGGCAGCAGGTCGATGCCCAGCGCGCCGCCGCGGCCGTCGTCGAGGTCCACGCCGGCCAGGGTGTCGGCGACGCCGCCGAGCGCGGCCAGCGCCTCGTCCAGGGTGCGCCGCGGCACCACCACCAGTTCGGCATCGATCTGGCCGTCGTCGCGGCGCGCCAGCACGCGCGCGTCGAACACCACGTCGGCGGCGGCGAACGGCGTCTGCCGGTCGATCTCGAAGGCCACCACGTCGCGCAGGCGCTCGGCGGCCGCGCCGGGCAGCCGCAGCGGCCGCCGCAGGCCGGCGTTCGCGGGCAGCACCAGCCAGCGCGGCAGTTCGGCCAGCGCCGGGGTCAGCGCCCGCGCGAACGCGCCCGCGTCGGGGGCCTCCTCGTGCCAGGGCAGCACCGCCAGCGCGCGCAGCTGGTCCGGGCGCTCCAGCGCCAGCGCCAGCCCGGGGCCCTGCCGGCGCAGCAGCAGGCGCTGCGGCAGCAGGCCGAGGCGCTCGCGCATGCGCAGCGGCAGCCAGCTGGCCAGCGCGCCGGTCCACCAGCGCCAGGCGGACACCGCGCCGGGCCACAGCCGCGCGCGCGCCTCGCCCAGGCGCCGCCCCAACCCCGGAGCGGGCGCGATGTCGTCGGTGGCGGCCATCAGCTGCAGCGCATCATTGCGAAGATCCCCGGCGGCGGGCGCGCGCCGTCGCGCGCTCCGTGCCGCCGAAGTGTACGTCCAAGCGGTGTCGCGTCGACTGCGGCGCGGTTGCCGATCGCGCGCGCCGGGGCGTCAGGGTCCGGACGATGCATCGGATGCGGAGGCTCCTTCCTTCCAGCGCAGGATCGTGTACGCGGCCCCGGGCGAGATGCCGCCGCCCACGCGGACCACCGCCTGCAGCACGGCCTCGCGCCCGTCGGCCAGCCGCGCGCGGCTGTCGATACTATACGTGCCGGTGCCGCCGCCCAGCAGTTCCGGCGGCACCGGCAGCCCCGGCGCGGATCGCCGCGATTGCAGCGCCTGCTCCGGGTCCATGCCCAGCGCCTGCAGCACCGGCGCGCCGGCGAAGCGCGAATCGGGCATCGCCAGGCCCGAATGCACGGTCACGTGCGGCAGCAGCGCCGCGTACAGCTCGGGCGTCATGCCGAGGATCTGCTGCAGCTCGCCGATGCTCTCCAGCGGCGCGTCCTTGGCGCCGTAGGGCAGTCCCGCGGCGGCGTACTGCGGGTCTTCCGCCGCGTCCAGCGCCTGCCCGAGATCGTCCGGGTCGCGCCAGTCGAGGATGGCGCCGGCCAGCCGCTCGGCCTGCGACTGCTCGGCGCCGACCGCGCGCAGCAGCGCGGCCAGCAACGGCTGCTGTGCGGCATTGAGATCGACCTTGCCGGACTCGTCGACCAGGCGCAGGGCGATGTCGGCGCCGGCGAAGCGCCAGGCGTATTCGCGCCCGTCGGGCAGCCAGCGCCGTTCCGGCACCGGGTCGAGCATCCTCGCCACCGCGTACTCCAGCCCGGCGCGCGCGGCCTGCTCGCCGGCCACGCCCTGGTACAGCACCCGCCCCTGCAGGTGTTCGATGCGCGCCGACAGCGCGAACGCGCCGACCAGCGCGGTCAGCAGCGCGATCAGCCACAGCACCAGCAGCTGCGCGGCGCCGCGGGCGCGCGGATGGAGCGCGCCGCGCCTCATGGCGTCGCCGGTCCGGCGCTGGCGGTCATCCGCCCGCTGCCCTGCGGCAGCGCGACCAGCAGCGGCGGCCAGGCGCCGCGCGCGTCGGCGATCTCGATGCGCACCTGCAGCGGCAGCTCGTCGGCGCCGGCCCAGCGCTCCAGCCAGGCGGTGGGCGCGCCGGTGGCGTCGATGCCGCGGTAGCTGAACCGCACCGAGCGCAGCCCGCGCGCCAGCGGCTCGGGCGGGTGCGGCTGGCGCTCGTCGAACGCGGCGCCGCCGACCACGCTGGTGAAGGCGACCGCCAGCTGCAGGTCATCGCCGTCGCGCCGCACGCTCAGCTCGTGCAGCGACGGACCGCCGCGGCCGAGGTAGTCCGGCAGCTCGGCCACGAAGCGCATGCGGTCCGCCTCGCCGTCGAAGCGCAGCGCCAGGCCGGTCTGCGCGTCGTGCTCGAAGGCCATCGGCAGCGCGCCGGACAGGCGCCGGCGCAGGAAGGTCGAGGCCGCGCGCATGCGCTCGCTGTCGCGCGCCAGGGTCTCGCCACGCTCGACCGTGGCGGTGGACGCCTGCAGGGTGGCGAAGCCCAGCGCCAGGCCGGCCGCCAGCAGCGCGGTCGCCAGCAGCACCTCCAGCAGGGTGAAGCCGCGCTGGCGCGCGCGCGTGCCGCCCGCCGGGCGCCGAACCGCGGTCACGGCGACACCCCGCCGAGGTCGCCCGGCTGCACCAGCCGCAGCGATTCCAGTTGCAGCCGCTCGCGCGGCCCGCCCTCGCCCCACAGCACGGTCAGCCGCAGCGCCAGCAGCGTGGGCGCGAAGGGATCGACCGCGGCGGCCGGCGCCGATGCCGGGTCCGTCCACGGCGCGACCTCCAGCGACCAGCGGTAGCGCCCCTCGTCGAACACGCCCTCGCTGCGGCCGGGCTGCAGGGTCTCGCCCACGCCCACGTCGGCCAGCAGCGACTGCGCGTGCAGCGCCGCGCGCCCCGCGTCCGCCGCCCAGCGCACCTGGCCGATGCCGCCCGACAGCGTGCCCAGCAGCAGCGCCAGCGCCAGCGCCAGCACCGCGAAGGCGACCAGCACCTCGATCAGGGTGTAGCCGCGCTGCCGGCCCATCGCCCTCGTCACCGCCGCGCCTCGCCCCGGTGCACCTGCACCTCGCCGGTGAGCCAGGCCACGTCCACGTTCCAGCGCGCCGACGCCGCGACCAGGCTCACCCGCCCGCCGGTGGAGGCGCCGTCCTCGAAGAACACGATCGCGCCCTCGCCCGGGCGCGGCTGCACCTCGCGCGCGCCGGTGAATTCCACCCGCAGCCGTTCGGGCAGGCGGCCGCTGCGGTCGGGGCCGGCGCGCCAGGTGCGTTCGGCGGGATCGATGGCGAAAGTCTGGGGGCGGCCGGTGGCGATCGCCAGCGCGCGCGCGTGGCGCAGGTTGGCGGCGACCTCGCGGACCGCCGAGCGCAGCTGCATGCGCTCGATGCCGTTGCCGAACACGCCCACCGCCAGCAGGCTGGCCACGGCGATCAACGCGACGACCGCCAGGATCTCGATCAGCGAGAACCCCGCGGCCGGCGCCGCGCGGCGCGGCCCCGGCATCGCCTACTCCACGCGGATGTCGGCGTTGACGCTGTCCCCGCCGGGGGCGCGGTCGGCGCCCAGGCTGACGATGTCGAACGGGCGGCCATCGCCCGGCACGCGGTACTCGAACGGCGTGCCCCAGGGATCGTTGAGCTCCGCCGCCTTGGCGTAGGGCCCCAGCCAGCCAGGCGCGTCGCCCGGCTGGGTCACCAGATCGCCGAGCGCGTTCGGCAGCCGGCCGGTGTCCATGCGGTAGTTCTCGACCTTCTCGGCCAGCGTCTGCACCTGCGCGCGCGCCAGGTTGACGCGGGCGCGGTCGCCGCCGCCGAGGATGCGGGTCGCGGCGAAGGCCACGATGCCGCCGATGAGCACCACCACCAGGATGATCTCGATCAGGCTGAAGCCGCCCTGGCGGGCACGCCGCGTACCGGACGGGGCAAGACGCGCGCGCGCGCGGGGCGTCGCGGCGATGGGGAGGCGTGGGAGATCGGGTCGGGAATCCATGGGCTCAGCCTATGACGTTGGTGAGATCGTAGATGGGGATCAGCACGGCGAGGATGACGACCATCACGATCGTCGCCAGCGCCATCGTGATCGTCGGCACCAGCGCGGCGAGCATGCGGTCCAGCGCCTGCGCGGTTTCCTGCTCGAAGGTGTCGGCGGTCTTGAGCAGCATGGCGTCGAGCGCGCCGGATTCCTCGCCGACCTGGATCATCTGCAGCGCCAGCCGCGGGAAGCGCTTGCCGCGCGCGAGCGCGATGGACAGGCCGGCACCGCCCTTCACCTCCTCGGCGGCGGCATCGACGTCGGCGGCCAGGGCGCGGTTGCCGAGCACGTTGCGGGCGATGCCGAGCGCGGCGAGCAGCGGCACGCCGTTGCCGAGCAGGGTGCCGAGGGTGCGCGCGAGACGCGCGGTCTCCAGCTTGGCGGCCAGCGGCCCGGCGATGCGCACGCCGAGCAGGCGCTCGTCGAAGCGCAGCCTGAACGCGGGATCGCGCATGCGGCGGTCGAACCACCACAGCGCCAGCGCCGGCAGCGCCACCAGCAGCAGCCACCAGTCGCGCACCAGGGTGCCGGCGCCGATCACCAGCTGGGTGAAGAACGGCAGCTCGGCGTCCAGGCTCTCGTACATCGCCGCGAACTGCGGCACCACGTAGCCCAGCAGGAACAGCAGCGAGAGCCCGACCATCAGCAGCAGGATGATCGGGTAGATCAGCGCGTTGATCACCCGCCCGCGCAGCGCGCGGCTGCGCTCGAGGTAGTCGGCCAGCCGCTGCAGGGTCTCGTGCAGGCTGCCGCCGGCCTCGCCGGCGCTGACCATGCTCACCGTCAGCCGCGAGAAGGTGCCGTGCTGCCGTTCCAGCGCCTGCGACAGCGGGCTGCCGCCGCGCACCGCATCGCGCACGTCCACCAGGGTGCTGCGCGCCGCGGCGTCGTCGGGCAGGTCGAGCAGGATGGTCAGCGCGCGGTCCAGCGGCTGCCCGGCCGCCAGCAGGGTCGCCAGTTGCTGGACGAACTGCACTAGCCGCTGGCCGCCGAAGGGCTTGGGCCGGAACAGCGTGCGCCACGTCGGCGCGCCGCCGCCCTCGCTGGCCGGCCGCGCCTCCACCGGCAGGTGTCCCTGCTCCTGCAGGCGCTGCGCGACCTCGTGCTCGCTGCCGGCCTCCATCTGCCCGTCGAGCACCTCGCCGCGGGCGTTGAGCGCCTTGTAGCGGTAGAGGGTCATGCCTCCTCCGTCACCCGCAGCACTTCCTCGATCGTGGTCTCGCCGCGCAGCGCCTTGACGATGCCGTCCTCGTACATGGTGCGCATGCCGGCCTCGCGCGCGAGCTGCTCCAGCTCGCCCATGCCGGCGTGGCGCATGACCGCGCGCCGCAGCGCGTCGTTCATGACCAGGAACTCCACGATCGTGGTCCGGCCCAGGTAGCCGGTGGGCGCCAGCTCGGAAGCGCGCGGCCGGTACAGGTGGACCGGCCCTTCGGGCACGAAGCGGCGCAGGCCGAACTTCTCGATCTCCTCCGGCGAGGCTTCGTAGCGCTGCGCGTGCGACGGCTCCAGCCGCCGCACCAGGCGCTGGGCGAGGATGCCGTTGACGGTGGAGGTCAGCAGGTAGTCCTCCACCCCCATGTCCAGCAGGCGGGTGATGCCGCCGGCGGCGTTGTTGGTGTGCAGGGTGGACAGCACCAGGTGACCGGTCAGCGCGGACTGGATCGCGATGCGCGCGGTCTCCAGGTCGCGCATCTCGCCGATCATGATGATGTCCGGGTCCTGGCGCACGATCGAGCGCAGCGCATTGGCGAAGTCCAGGCCGATCGCGGGCTTGGCCTGGATCTGGTTGATGCCCTCGATCTGGTACTCGACCGGATCCTCGACGGTGATGATCTTGACGTCGGGCGTGTTGAGCTGGCTCAGGGCGGTGTACAGCGTGGTGGTCTTGCCCGAGCCGGTCGGGCCGGTCACCAGCAGGATGCCGTGCGGCTGCTCGAGCACCTTGCGGAACTGCGGCAGGAACTCGTCGGTGAAGCCCAGCCGGTAGAAGTCGAACACCACCGTCTCGCGGTCGAGCAGGCGCATCACCACCGATTCGCCGTGCGCGGTGGGCACGGTGGAAACGCGCAGGTCCAGTTCCTTGCCCTGCACCCGCAGCATGATCCGCCCGTCCTGCGGCAGGCGCCGCTCGGCGATGTTGAGCTTGGCCATGATCTTGATGCGGCTGATCACCGCCGCGGTCAGGTTGGCCGGCGGGCTCTCGCCCTCGATCAGCACGCCGTCCACGCGGTAGCGCACCTTGAGCCGGTTCTCGAACGGCTCGATGTGGATGTCGGAGGCGCGCAGCTCCACCGCGCGCTGGATCACCAGGTTCACCAGCCGGATCACCGGCGCCTCGGAGGCCAGGTCGCGCAGGTGCTCGACGTCGTCGAGGTCGCCGCCGGCGTCGCCGTCGGCGGTCTCCACGATCGCGCCCATCGCGCTGCGGCCCTGGCCGTACCAGCGCTCGACCAGGTCGTCGATCTCCGAGCGCAGCCCGACCACCGGCTCCGGCTCGCAGCCGGTGGCCAGCGCCACCGCCTCGCGGGCGTAGCCGTCCCAGGGATCGGCCATCAGCACCTGCAGCCGGCCGCCGCGCTCGCCGACCGGGCACAGGTGGAACTGCTTCAGGAAGCGCGGCGCCAGCGGCTGCGCGCCCTCCACCAGTTCCGGCGGCGCATCGGGCAGGTCGCGCGCGGACACCAGCCGCAGCCCCAGCACCTCGGCGCAGGTCTCGGCGTGGTCGCGCTCGGACACCAGGCCCAGGCGGCCCAGCAGCGCCAGCAGGCTGCCGCCGGCCTCGGCGTGCAGGCGCCGCGCACGGCCGAGGTCGGCCTCCTTCAGCCGCCCGCGCTCGAGCAGCGCGGCGACGATCCGCGCCTCGTCGTCCGGGGCCTCGGCCGCGCCGGAATCCTGCAGTACCGCGCTCACGCCACTGTCCGTCCCTAGGTCGTCCGCTGGCGACTTTAGCAGCTTCATCCGACCGCCCCGAGACCTTCGGCGTTGATCTGGCGCAATGCGCCCGCGCCCGGCCGCGCGCACGCTGCGCGCCATGACCGCTCCCCTCGTCGACCTCGAACTGCTGCGCCGCCACGACCGGCCCGGCCCGCGCTACACCTCCTACCCGACCGCGCCGCATTTCCACGACGGCTTCGGCGCCGCCGACCTGCGCCAGGCCGCGGCGCGCAGCCAGGCCGCGGACCCGGCGCGGCCGCTGTCGCTGTACGTGCACGTGCCCTTCTGCACCAGCCCGTGCTTCTATTGCGGCTGCAACCGCGTCATCACCCGCGACCGCGCCCGCGGCCAGGCCTACGCGGACCGCCTGAACGCGGAGATCGCGCTGGCCGCGGGCCTGTTCGACCGCGCGCGCGAGACGATCCAGGTCCACTTCGGCGGCGGCTCGCCGAACTTCCTCGACCCCGGCCAGCTCGGCGCCCTGCTGGAGCGGCTGGGCGCGCACTTCGGGCTCAGCGCGCGCGCCGACCGCGACTTCTCGATCGAGGTCGACCCGCGGCTGGTGCAGCCGGCCGACGTCGCCGCGCTGGCGGCGATCGGCTTCAACCGCATCAGCCTGGGCGTGCAGGACCTCGACCCGGCGGTGCAGCGGGCGGTGAACCGGCTGCAGGACACGGCGCAGATCCTGGGCACCATCGACGCCGCGCGCCGCCACGGCATGCGCTCGGTGAACGTGGACCTGATCTACGGCCTGCCCCGGCAGACCCTGGCCGGCTTCCGGCGCACCCTGGACACCCTACTGGTCGCGCGGCCGGAGCGGATCGCGGTCTACAGCTACGCGCACCTGCCGGCGATGTTCCGCGCCCAGCGCCGGATCGACGAGGCCGAGCTGCCGTCGCCGGCGGCCAAGCTGGGCCTGCTGCAATGCGCGATCGACACCCTGTGCGCGGCCGGCTACGTCTACATCGGCATGGACCACTTCGCCCTGCCCGGCGACGAACTGGCCTTGGCGCAGGCGCGCGGCGCGCTGCACCGCAACTTCATGGGCTACACCACCCACGCCGGCAGCGACCTGCTGGGCCTGGGGGTGAGCGCGATCAGCCACGTCGGCGACAGCTTCAGCCAGAACCCGCGCGACCTGCCCGCCTGGGAGGCCCGCGTGGACGCCGGCCGGCTGCCCACCTGGCGCGGCCTGCGCCTGGACGACGACGACATCCTGCGCGCGGCGGTCATCCAGCAGTGGATGTGCCACGGCCGCATCGACCCGCGCGCGGTCGAGGCCGAGCACGGGATCGTCTTCGCCGACTACTTCGCGCAGGCGCTGGAGCGGATGCGCCCGCTGGCCGACGACGGCCTGGTCGTCGTCGGCGAGGATCGCATCGAGGCCACGCCGCGCGGGCGGCTGCTGCTGCGCACGGTGGCGATGTGCTTCGATCGCTACCTGCCCGCCGCCGCGCCCGCGGCGACCGGGGCCGCGGCGGCGTCCCCGGTGCAGCGCGCGGCATGACCATCGTCACGGCATGACTTCCGGGCCGTGGCCCGGCGCCGCGCGGGCGCGATGCTGGCCGTGTCCTCCGCAGGAACCGCGCCCATGCCTCGCCTCGCCGCCCCGCTGCTCGCCGGCCTGCTGATCGCCGCCCCCGTCCTCGCGCCGTCCGCCGCCGCCAGCGATGCGCCGACGCAGGACTGCAACATCGAGACCCCCTACGCGCTGCGCGTGGACGCGGCCGGGATCCGGCTCGACGGCGACGACGCGCGCCCGCGGCGCGTGGAGATCCGCGACGGCGCGCTGTGGCTGGACGGCGCGCGCCGCGAGGTCGGCGCCGAGGACGCCGCGCGCCTGCGCGCGATGGAGGCGCAGGCGCGCGGCCTGCTGCCGGAGGTGGAAGCGATCGCGCGCGAGAGCGTGCACATCGCCTTCGATGCCCTCGAGCACACCGCCCGCGCGCTGTCGGGCGAGCGCCAGGCGCGCGGGTTCCGCGCATTGCGCGAGCGCGCGCTGGTCCGTATCGACGAGAGCCTGGGCCGCGGCACCTGGGACCCGGACGCCTTCGGCGAATCGTTCGAGGCGGAGATCGAGGCCGCGGCGGAATCGATGGCCGCCGGCATCACCCCGGCGCGCGCGCTGTGGATGGCCTTCACCGGCGGCGCCGGCCGGCTGGAGCGGCGGATGGAGAAGATGGAGGCGCAGCTCGAGCGCGACATCGCCGCGCGCGAAGGCACGCTGGAGACGCACGCCCGCGCCCTGTGCGGCCGCCTGCGCACCCTGGACGCGCTGCAGCGCTCGCTGGACCTGCGCCTGGACGACGGCGCCCCGCTGCGCCTGTTCGAGATCGACCCGCCGCGGATCGCCGACGCAGGCACCGCGGCGCGCTGACGGCGACGTCGCCCGAAAGCAGCCCTTGTATCTTAAGGA